>NZ_MRCD01000031.1 GCF_001904745.1 Calothrix sp. HK-06 | reverse complement strand
TAGAACGATATCTCCTATAATTTCTAACGTTTTAATTGCAAAGCGCGCTTGTGCCAGCAAAAAAATTGTTTCTTCGCTTGTATATTCCAAAGATAATATATGCTTTATCGAATCTTCCATGTAAATGGGTATCGCATAGTTAAGGTGTTGATTTAATACGTTACTAATCGACCCCATAATTCCATTAATTACAATATTACCTATTTCGCTAAGTGTGCCAATTTTTACTGAGTCTAAATCTGGACTATCGATTTCTTCTCCTGTAAGTAAGCTAACTAAAGTTGCTGCACTCTCTGTTGGAAAAACTAAGTTCGCTTTTCCCGAAAACGAACCTGTAAAATTTAATTTAACCGCTGCTAACGAATCTCCATTAAATCTTTTTTCGAGTTCTGCTTGTATCTGACTCAAAGTTAATATGGTAACAACTGGAATTTCTAAAACAATTCGAGAATCTAACATTTGGTTGAGCATACCAGCAGCTCTACCGACACCAATATTTATTAATTCTTGTAAAGCATCCAAGTGAGCATCCGTTAGCTGATATACCATAATTAAGCTCCTTGATCCTTACAAGCTTCACGTACAGCCATCAGAACTTCATTTTGTTTCACTGGTTTATTAATAAACGCTGCGGCGCCTAATTCCATACCACGGTCACGCGAAGCATCTTGTATGTCAGCAGAAATAATAATAGTCGGAACCTTAAACTTTTCTGCCCGCAACATCTCAAGAAATCCAAATCCATCAACGTCTGGCATCAGTATATCAGTCAACACACAATCTGGAGTGTGCGCGCGTACCATCTCTAAACCTTCCCGACCGTTACTAGCTTCGAGTATTTCATAGCCATCTGCTTGCAGGATTTTACGAAGCATCCTGCGAGAAAAGGCTGCATCGTCAACAATCAGGATTGATGTCATCGTTCAAATTTTGCCCTTAAATCATACATTAACTATTTTACACGTGCATAACAATAAATTATATTTTATAATCGATTCAATAGATAGTATGTTAATTGTCAAGTAGTTTTGATACATTTTTTGTCATAAAAACCTCTAATGCATAATTTCCACAAAAAGTTTCTACCTAAAGACATAATTTATATCTGCTTGAAAATAGAAAATGAAAGCATACTAGTTTGACTATTTTCATCGTAGAATATTTCATTACCTAGACTAGACATCAACTTGCATGGAGTATATCGACAGCGATGACATTAGAGCCTTTTTGGCAGAAAGTTATGAAAATATTAATCAAATAGAAAATGATATTGTAGATTTAGAAAAAGCATCGGTGTCAGTTGATGCATTGTCTCGGATTTACAGATGTTTACATACATTGAAAGGTAATTGCGGTTTTCTGGCATTTCCGAAGTTAGAAACACTTGCTCATGCTGGTGAAAGTTTGCTTAACCAACTGCGTACAGGTAATTTAACCATTAATACCGAAATTGCCACTGCTCTACTTCAAACAATTGACAGTATTCGTAAAATTCTTACTTCCATCGAAGCTAATAACAACGAAGGTAGCGAAGATTACTCAAAGTTGATTCAAAAAATAAATTTACTACAGTCTACTACTTCTATCGAAGCTACTCCCCTTCCCGAAACTCACCCAACTTCTGAAATTGCTCCCACTTCCACCACCTCAGAAACTATCCGAGTTGATGTAGATGTACTCGATAAAATCATGAATTTAGTGGGTGAGTTAATACTATCACGTAACCAAGTCTTGCAATTCGCAAATCATGTAGATGATATTGCTTTTACCAAAATCAGCCAAAACTTAAATGTTATTTCATCAGAGTTGCAATTTGTAGTTATGAAAACTCGGTTGCAACCAATAAATATAATATTACAAAAACTACCGCGTGCTGTCCGTGATATCGAAGTTGCTTCACACAAAAGGGTACACCTCGATGTTATTGGCGCCGAAACCGAACTCGACCGCAGTATAATCGAGTTCATCAAAGACCCAATTATGCATATAGTTCGTAACTGTATTGACCACGGAATTGAAACACCAGAAGTACGCACATCACTTGGCAAACCAATCGAAGGAAAGTTGTACGTGCGCGCGTTTCACGAAGGTGGTACAGTCAATATTGAAATTGGCGATGATGGTAAGGGTATTGAAACAGAGCTTGTATTAGCAAAAGCATTAGAGCTAGGTTTAATTAATTCTTTACAAGCGCAAACCAAAACCGAAGCTGAAATTCTAAATTTAATTTTTTTGCCTGGTTTATCTACATCATTACAAGTTACCAACCTTTCTGGTAGAGGAGTTGGAATGGATGTAGTCAAAACAAATATCGACCGGGTAAACGGTTCAATACAAATCTATAGTCAGCCAGGACAAGGTACAGTATTTAAAATCAGGATTCCTTTAACTCTAGCAATTATTGGTGCGTTAATAATTACTGGCAATCAACAATATTTTACTATTCCCCAAACTAATGTTCAAGAACTTGTCAGGCTTGAGGGTGATGCAATAAGCAAACGTATTGATACACTATATAATATTCCTGTATTACGTTTGCGTGGAAATATCTTACCTTTAGTTTACCTGAACAAAGTTCTTGCATTTGATGACAATGTACCATTATCTGTACTAAAAAATATAGAAATAGAAACTATATATATAGTAGTTATCAATATTGATGAATATCACTTTGGTTTAATTGTAGACTCAATCGAAGACACTGAGGATATTGTAGTTAAACCTTTAGGAAAACAACTCAAAGATGTTTCTATATTTACAGGCGCCACAATTCTTGGCGATGGTAAAATTGCTTTAATTATAGATACAATTGCACTGGCTATACAAGCGGGTGTCACACCTCAAGCTCAAAAACGTTTCAATACTACATTTATAGATGATTATGAAGAGCGCGTTTCGGTACTCTTGTTTGAAGGGGTTGAAAACGCGCGTATGGGTATTTTTCTCACCCATGCCAACCGTCTGGAAGAATTCGACAGTAAAGACATTAAAATTGTGGGCAACCAAAAGATCATACAATATAACAATGAAATTATACCTTTAATTGATTTAAACGAAGTCTTTTTAGGCGCCTCAAAAATATTACCAAACTCTATAATTCAAGTTGTAGTTCTCACTTTCAATCATCATAACTACGGTTTAATAGTCAATTCTATAATTGATATTGTCGAAGAACCGTTAAAAATTCAAGGTGTCTCTACTCGTGCTGGTATGAAAATGCTTGCTACTATTCAAAATGAAATTACCGAAATTATCGATATAGAAAAAATTATTGCTCTTGCGAACCCTTATTTAATCAAATAATATGAATCAACAATTTTGTACTTTTTTTCTAGATAAAATCTATTTTGGCATCGATGTTCTACAAGTGCAAGAAGTAATTAGATTTACACAAATAACCCCTGTACCACTGGCGCCACCCGATATTTTAGGTTTAATCAACTTACGTGGTAAAATAGTCACTATTATCGATATAAAATCTCGATTACAAATGAATCAAAACATAGATAATTTAAATTATGAAAAAAAATACAATATTATTTTGAATAATAAATCAGAACTCGTAAGCTTGATAGTAGATGACATTGGAGACGTAATTGAAGTTGCAAAAAATCAATTTGAACCACCTCCTGCAACTTTGAAAGGTAAAATTCGCTCTTTACTGCAAGGTGCCTACAAATTACAAGACAAATTTTTATTAATTCTAAATGTCGATAAAATTTTAACCAGAGATATCTGAAAATAGAGAAAATTATGAGTCAACTACAGCCAATTTTAACAGCATTAATCGCATTGAAACAAGGAGATTTTGCTTATCGTTTACCAGTTGAAGAAAACGAACTAAGCGAAGTACATCAAGCTTTCAACCAATTAGCCGCTTTTAACGGAAATTTTGCATCCGAAATCATCAAAATGACGCACGAAGTCGGTACAGAAGGAAACTTAGACTCGCAAATTATCATCAATAATGCCACTGGATGTTGGAAAGAAATAATCGATAGTATTAATTACATGTCTTCCAAATTGACCGCCCAATTTCGTAATATTGCTCAAGTAATGCTTGTAGTATCGCAAGGCGATTTATCTCAAACAATTGACATTGAAAATGTGGGTGAATTTCAAGCACTGACAAGCAACGTTAATGCGATGATAACCAACCTGCGTACTTCAATTCAAGAAATTACTGAAGTTGCCACTACTGTAGCTTCATCTTCTGAAGAATTTAGTGTTGTCAGTCAAGAAATGACAAAAAACGCAACTCAAACTGCCGAGCAAGCAACAAGTGCTTCAGCTTCTGCCGACCAAGTTAGTCAAAATGCAATTATAGTAGCTACCGCAGTCGAAGAAATGAACGCTTCAATTCGTGAAATTGCCAAAAATGCTGCTGAAGGCGCCCAAGTAGCCACAAGTGCGGTAAAAACTGCTGATGATACTAATACCACAATTAGCAAACTCGGTAATAGTAGTATAGAAATAGGCAAAGTCATTAAAGTAATTACTTCAATAGCCCAGCAAACAAATTTATTGGCTTTGAATGCGACCATCGAAGCTGCACGCGCGGGAGATGCTGGTCGAGGGTTTGCTGTTGTTGCGGGTGAAGTTAAAGAATTAGCGCGCGCAACCGCCAAAGCTACTGACGATATTAGCCAGCGTATCGAAACGATTCAAAGCGATACAAAAAGTGCTGTTGACGCAATTGCTGAAATTAGTACCGTTATTAATCAAATTAATGATATTCAAAATACTATAGCCAGTGCTGTCGAAGAGCAAACAGCCACTACTAACGAAATTGCCCGTAACGTCACAGAATCTGCTAGAGGCGCCACCGGCATTGCCAAAAATATTTCTGTCGTAGCCATAAATGCTCAAAACACCACTACAGGCGCCGCGAATACATCCCAAGCTGCCAACGAACTATCGCGCATGGCAGTAGATTTGCATAAAATAGTTAGTAAATTTAAATACTAATGAAACTCCATGTGCTTGTCGTAGATGATGCCGTCATCGTTCGGAATCGGGTTTCCAAGATATTATCCACCGTACCAGAAATCGAAGCTGTCTCTGTAGCAGCAAGTGGTAAAATTGCCCTTTTAAAAATTCCTCAAGTCCATCCAGATATCATTATCTTGGATGTGGAAATGCCCGAAATGGATGGTTTAAAGACACTCGTTGAAATTCGACGACAGTATCCAAAACTACCTATAATCATGTTTAGTGCCTTAACTGTATTAGGTGCCGCAACCACATTAGACGCTTTAATGTTAGGCGCCAACGATTATGCTACCAAACCAAGTAACCTCACAAGCATAGAAGCAGCAAACCAACACATACTCACAGAACTAGTACCCAAAATAAAAGTATTAAGTGCTGAATATAAAATGTTAGATAATAAGGCGCCTAACACTCAACACCCAACACCCAAAACGACTCACGACTCACGATTCACGATTCACGACTCACGACTTACTATTAATATCGTCGCAATTGGTGTTTCTACAGGGGGACCCAATGCTTTAGCAGAAATTTTACCCAAAATCCCTGCTGATTTTCCTGCTGCAATTTTGATAGTTCAACACATGCCACCAATGTTTACTAAGCTGATGGCAGAACGTTTGGCGTCAAAATGTCAAATTCCTGTAGCTGAAGCTATTTCTGGCACAACTGTAAAACCAGGACATATTTGGATTGCACCTGGTGATTTTCATCTAGAAGTTTTGCGCGTTGAGGATACCATAAAACTTGTAACCAATCAAGCACCACTAGAAAATTCTTGTCGTCCTGCTGTTGACGTATTATTTCGTTCGGTTGCAAAAGTTTACGGAAACAAATCTTTAGGTGTTGTATTGACGGGCATGGGAAAGGACGGATTACAAGGTGCTGAACATATTCGCGCTTGTGGTGGTCATATTTTCGTCCAAGACCAAGCTTCTAGTGTCGTTTGGGGAATGCCAGGATTTGTCGCAAATGCCGGATTGGCAGAATCTATTTTGCCTATCAACCAAATGGCTGGTGCTATTTTACGGTTAGTAGCTGATAATTAATAAAAGATTATTATAAACTTTTGTTAACTTGTATTAAATTTATTGTGAATATATGTTTAAAGTCTGTGGTCATCAGACAATGAGCTTGAGCAACCTAGATTTTGACTACCTACGTCATTTAGTTCGCGAACACTCTGCTGTTGCTCTTGATGCGGGTAAAGAATATTTAGTTGAATTACATTTGTCAAACTACGTTCGGCAGATTGGCTTTGATACAATAGCGAATTTTATTGAACATCTTAAGATTTCAAAATTTGGAGACCTTCATACAGCAGCAATCGAACACCTAGTCAATTACGAAACAACTTTTTTTCGAGATATTTATCCCTTTGAAGCTCTCAAAGATTATATTTTGCCGGAAATAATTCAGCGGCGCCAGTCATATCAATCAGATAAAATCAAGATTTGGAGTGCAGCATGTTCGACGGGGCAAGAGGTCTACAGTATTGCAATGCTGATTCGCGAGCATTTCCCCATGTTGAATGAGGCAAACCTACAAATTGTTGCTAGCGATTTTTCTAATAAAGCACTAACACGGGCACGTAATGGTATATACAGTCCGTTGGAAGTTAGACGAGGACTACCTGCTAACTTACGAAAAAAGTACTTTCACTCTTGCGGTAACGAATGGCAGATTGACCGCGAACTTTCTAACATGATTAATTTTCATCAAATAAATTTAATTAAACCTTGGTCTACGTTACCTTTCCAGTCAGTGGATATTTTATTCATTCGTAACGTTTTAATTTATTTCGACATCAATACCAAAAAAGATATGCTGTATAAAATAAAACAAGTACTTCATCCAGAAGGATATTTGTTTCTTGGTGGAGGTGAAACCACTTTGAACCTAGACAACGATTTTGAGAGGGTTAAACTCGGACAAGCAATCACCTACAGGTTAAAATCTTGAGAAACCTGGTTTCTGGGTTTCTTTTTTAATGAATTAGTTAATCTCAGTAAGATGCATTACACTTAATAAGGGCTAATATCATAAGAAAAAGTTTCGCAGTGTGATATTTTAGGCTAACTGAAATATTTTACTGTGGTAAGTATATATATAAACACGCTCAAGTTATCAAATTCGCTTGTGCAATCCAAAAAACCAGAAAAAATAGATTTTAATAACGAGTACCCCTGTCCTTGTCGTCGTCGGGGACAGTTAACTGCGATTACGCTGACAGAAGCTTTTGGCTGCAACCGTTGTCAGCGGATTTTCGTCGTCGAAGATAGCGGTTATGTTTTAGAAGAACTTTCAACCACGTATCCTTATAAAAAGGCTTGGCGTTGGTCGGGTAACGCTTGGAGCGTTGTTCATCCTAAGATGGGAGAAAGTTACTTGCCTGTAGCGCTAGGCATTATTTTTGTGCTAGTCGTTATATGGCTACCATTAGCATTACGCTTGGCAAACACTTCGAGTTGGGTTGCCTGGGCAATGCTAGCGGTACTATTAGCGCTTTTACCTGCACTAATGTTGTGGTTGACCCATAGACCGTAAACCCAGATGAGTGTTGATGCTTTTGATGACGTACCTGAAGTAATGCGTATTGCAATGCGCGCTTATAGTGCTTCTTTACGTTTAGGTATTACAAAGGGAATAGACCGCAGTCGCGCTGTGCTGGCAATGGCACGGGCGCTGAATAATGCGTTTGATGATATTTTGGAGGCTAACACCCTTGACTTAGAGGCCAGTCGAGAAATGGCGGTACCTGAGTTAATTTTGGATTGGCTAAAATTAACTCCAGAACGTTTGGAAGCAGCAGTTGATATTTTGCAACGTTTAGGTGAGTTACCCGACCCTTTGCGACGTGTTAGAACCGCTGACTATCAGCTTGATGATTCTCAGACTTATTCGCATTTAATGCCATTAGGTGTAATCGCTTTTATTTATGAGGCATTTCCAGAATTAGGCGCCATTGCGGCTGCGATGTGCGTTAAAACAGGTAATAGTATTATTCTTAAAGGCAGCACTGAATCGAGTCATTCCAATGCTGCAATAGTCGATGTCCTGCAAAATGCCATCTTAGATAAAGGTTTACCAGTTGGTAGTATTGAGCTAATAACCAGTGAACACGGTGCCTCGTTACGTGATTTAATAACCCAAGACAAATATTTAAATTTGGTAATACCTTACGGACGTCCAAGTTTTGTGCAGCAAGTTGTGCGTACTTCAACGGCGCCTGTACTAAAATCAGCAATGGGTAACTGCTATGCATACTGGTCACTCAACAGTAGCTTAGAAATGCTGAGGGGAATAATTGTAGATAGTCACTCTAGCGAACCAGACCCAGTTAACGCCATAGAAAAAGTACTAGTACACCGTCAAACTTTACCATCATCACTAACAACTTTATTCAACAGCTTGAAAGAAAAAGGTTTTGATATTAAAGGTGATGAAGAACTAACGGCAGCTTTTGGACAACTACAACTTGCTAGTGACAACGAATGGGGTAATCCATATTTAAACAAAACTGTTGCATTTAAACTTGTTGATAGCTTAGAAATAGCCATCAACTGGATAAATCAATACAGCAGCGGACATGCCGACTGCATTGTGACAGAATCTTATCAAGAAAGTCGGCAATTTGCACTTGGTGTTAATAGCGCTTCCACATACGTCAACGCATCCCCACGTTTTTCGCGCAACACATCCCGTAGTGACGCAGTATTCTTAGGAATGTCAAACCAAAAAGGACACCGACGCGGAATAATTAACCTCGAAAGTCTAACAACAGTTAAACACATCGTTCAAGGTAACGGAAGATTTTAGTTAAGATTTATATCTATGTTGTATTTTCAGCGTAATTTTCCACAACCAAATAGTAGTAAGTAGTATACCTAAAACGTTAGATATGCTACAAATGTACAGCCAGCCAAATCCTGAAGACCGTAAAGCTATGTTTCTCATTTTCACTAGCCTCGGTTGCTTATCATGGATGACAGCTATTATTGTTAGTTTATTTGTATTAAAATTTGTTGACACTGCCTTAACCGCAGATGGTGAAATTATACATCGCAACAACACAGGCGCCCACGTGAAAGTGCGCTTTACTACCGCAGACGGAAACATTATTGAATACCACCAAAACAGCGCAGTTAGTTACAAAGTTGGGCACAAAGTCAAAGTTCTATACGACCCTGAAAACCCTTATAACGCTAGTACTAATGCTCCAGGTGCATTATGGTTTAAATCTACAATTATTAGTTTAATTGGAACAGCTTTTATTATCGGCGCCTATGGAGAATGGAAACAGTGGCAACGGATACAACGGATGTAACGGATAAGTGATTTTAATTAACTAGGCTTTGTTTGTAACAAGTAACCCATCCGTTACATCCGCTCATCATCCGTTGCCAGCTTGCCGTTTGTGCGAAGTATAATAAACCTTGCTACCTTCATCCGGTACAAAATGACACTCAACGGCAGAACGCCAAAGTGACTTCCAAATTGGTTCGTTTGACTCGAAGAAGTAATCACCCATTATTGGTTTAATAGCCGCAGTAGCCTTCTTCAAATTGTAATGCGGCATATTTAAGAAGATATGGTGTGCAACGTGAGTCCCAATATCGTGATGAATGTTGTTGATAAAACCATAATCACGATCAATTGAAGAAATGGCGCCTTTCAAAAAAGTCCATTCATCACCGCGATACCAAGGAATAGTTGGTTCGGTGTGGTGTAAAAATGTGACCAAATCAAGCCAAATTATAAATACTAAATATGGTCCTAGATAATACTTAACAAACCAGATAAAGCCAAATTGGTAAGTTAAGAATCCTAGTAAACCTACCATAGCACTCCAACAAACAGTGCTAGTAATAACATCCCACTTTTCAGAAGGCTTAAATAACGAACTGCTAGGAAGGAAATGCGAACCTGTTTTACCAGGAGAGCGCATAAACAAATAAATTGGGTACGCTAGCAAAAATATATAGTGTCGTCCGAGTTTAGTAATTAAGTCAGACTTGTTATACTCTGACTCACTCGAAGGATACCAGCTTTCATCATTTTCAAGACTACCCGTATTTTTGTGGTGAGTGCGATGGCTAATTCGCCAACCGTGATACGGTACCAAAATTGGCGTGTGACAAATATGGCCCATTAAATCATTCAGCCATTTATACTTAGAAAAAGATTGGTGTCCGCAGTCATGTCCCACAACAAATAGTGCCCAGAACATTGTCCCTTGCATTATCCAAAAGATTGGGAAAAATAACCAAGAGTCAAAATGGTAAGCGACTGCATAAAGTAGTCCTATAATTGCAATGTCACGAAAGAAATAATACATCGATTTCACAACACTAGGTTGAAAGCATTCTGCTGGAATTGCTGCTTTCAAATCTCCAAGAGTGAAAGGGAGAGTTGTTTCTACTGGCGACTTTAAGCCTTGTTGAATGCTGGAAGAAATTATTGTATCTGTCACTTGATTTTGCTGTTCGTAAAATTCAAATGTGAAAAATTTGCAAATTGCAATCGTTCACACTTTTGATAAATATAATTAGCCTTTAGTATTATTAGCATTATATTGGTCAAATGACAAATATCCATTTTTTATAAGTTATGCGAATCATTTACATCAAAATATGCTTATATAAATTTATGATGAAGCTGTATATAAACATAGTCGTATCACACACTTCTTAAGCACCGAATAAACTATAATAACTCAGCCATCCAAATATTTCTTTTTGTACATATAGTTAACGAGTAGGTTGGGTGTAAGCGAAGCGAGAACCCAACATCATATACGTTGGGTTACGCTACCACTACACCCAACCTACGAAGCAACCAAGTCAACATTAATATCGGCGCCGGAACCCAAAGCTTTCAATAAACCGTAATTTGCTGCTAATGCTTCGGTAAAAGTTGGGTACACATAATATTGCACATCAAACTCAGCGCAAACCTCTGCTAAAATCGGAGCGATTTTAGGATAATGTATGTGACAAACTTGAGGGAATAAATGATGAACAACCTGGTAATTCAAACCACCTAAATACCAATTTAAGAAAGCATTGTTTGGTGCAAAATCAACAGTTGTCTTAACTTGTGAAATAGCCCATTCATCATCAACAGAATTAGACTGTGGGTCAGGTTCAACAAACTCTGCTGGTTCCAACACGTGAGCAAGCATGAATACATTGCATATCAACAAACCATAAGTCATGTAAGTAATGCTAAATCCAATGAATGCTTGAATTGGAGTATATCCTACAGCCATTGGAATTATAAAGAAAAGTCCTAACCAAACAACTTTACCTACGAGTAAAGTAAATATTTCTTTAAAATTTACAGGTACTACATGGTCATGATACTTACGCTTAAACAAAATGATGTGTATGTCAGCTAAAGACCAGTAGAAAGGAATGATAGCGTAAATAAATGAAATGAATATATGCTGAAACTTATGATAAGATTTATGCTCCATAAAAGGAGTCATTCGTACCAATCCGTCTCCATGTATTTCTACGTCGTGACCTAAAATATTAGTAAAAGTATGATGAAGATAATTATGGCGACATCTCCATAAATAGCTAGAAAGACCAATTACATCATAAATCAAACCAATAAAGCGATTAACAGATTTTTTACTTGAGTAACCACCGTGGTTAGCATCATGTCCAACACTAAAACCTATACCAGCAATTCCTGCTCCTAATACAATACATCCAATTATTTTCGCCCAAATTACTTCTGGACTAAACAACGTAAAAGTCCAAGCACCAATTACCCATCCCAAAATCACTGCTGTCTTAAAATACATAGCAGCATTATCGCGCTTTGAAATATTATTCGATTCAAAATACTCATCAACTCGCTGATTGAGTCTTTTTCTAAAACCTATATTCTTAGTATAAGTTACTCGTGTTTGTGGTTGCGCTTGCATTTGTGTTTGTGTCATATATTTTTTTGTTAGTTTATATTGTCATGCTGAACGTAGTGAAGCATCTAATAATTATCGAAATTATTAAGATTCTTCGCTGCGCTCAGAATGACAAAAGTATTTTTGCTCAAGACAAGAGTATTGTGCGCGCGAACAAGCGTATTTTGCTCAGAAGATATTGTCTATTTACCAGCTTCGTACTGCTTAAAAGTTAGATAACCATTATCTTCTTTGTATAGCTGACACTCATTAGTTAACCGCTTCATTAAAGACCATGAGAAACGATATTCATCGTGGAGATACGTATTCCAATTTTCTTTAATGCTGCGGTAAGCCTTCCGCAAATTATACGAAGGAATCGCTGTTGAAATATGGTGTGGTACGTGAACGTTAATGTCGTGACACAAAAACTCTACCCAACGTGGATAATCACAATGAATAGTACCTGCTAACTGAGCAATCGCTTCGTTCCACTTCCAGCGATTTTCAAACGGTACATCCGGCGCCGTATGGTGAACGTAAGTAAAAGTACTCATCCAAAAATGATAAATTAACCAAGGGACTAGCCAAAATTTAACAAATCCCCAAATTCCAGTTGTAAAAATCAACGCTGGAAAAGCTATTGCTGCAAATATTGTTACAACTGCAATTGAAAACTTAACCTTAGGACGGTCTTTCTCTAGAAAATTCTCGGCGTTAAAATGTATCAACGCCCAATGTCCTATAGAACCGACCCACCACAATTTATTTGTTAAAAACGTTTTGAGAATTAGGCGCCATGTTGGACTACTGCTTTCATACATCTCCGGTCTAATTGGATGCCAAGCATTATCAAAATCCAGCTTATTAGTATGTTTGTGGTGATAATTATGACCAACACGCCAAGCATGAAATGGGTAAATTAACGGTAAAAAGGCTATGTGCCCTACTAAATCATTAACCCAACGACGGTTTGAAAATGAGCGGTGTCCACAATCATGCCCAATTACAAAAAAGCCAGTAAGTGCAGTACCTGTGAAAATCCATGCAAATGGTAAAAGATACCAAGGAGAAACTACCAAACTTGCATACCCCAAAGCCACCATTAGCACATTTATAATTACCCCCGTCCATGCTTTGCGACTATCCTTTTGGAAACACTCGCGCGGGATGGATTTGATAATATGCTTTAGCTTTAAGCTATCTTGACCGAAACTATCAGCGACGATAGTCTGAGTGCTTTTGCGAGACTCTTCGCTCTTAACTATTGATACTGTCATGAATACTAAATTATGAAAAACTCCTCACCAACAAGAGTTATGAGTGATGAGTTATGAGTGATGAGTTATACTCCTAACTCCTAACTTTTAACATCTTGAGTAAAGTTTTGTTAAGGTCGCGATTTGGATTATATCAATAAAATCGCAATTTTCGCGACATTTTAAACCCCCGTCCTACAAAGATTATCTGAGTAGCGGGGGATAACAGATTGCAAGCAGATTATTTTATGCTGCGGAACCTGACTGCTTTTTAGGCGCCAGTTTAATGTTTGTTGCTAAACCAAGCATTTGTAAAACTTGAATTATTATCCAAGTAAAATCAATTTCCCACCATTCTAAACCGTGACGGGCAGAGTATTGGTATGCATGATGGTTATTATGCCAACCCTCACCATAAGTTAGTAAAGCAACCCACCAACAGTTGGTGGAATGGTCGCCAGAATCATATGTTTTGTAGCCAAACTTATGAGTAGCGCTATTAACAAACCAAGTAAAGTGCCATACAAGTACAAGGCGAACAAAAATACCCCATACAACAAATGACCACCCACCGATAGCTAGTAACGTTACGCCCAGAGCTACCTGAAGCAAAATCATATTTTTTTGCAAAAACTGGTAAACTGGGTCTTCGCCTATATCTTTTGTGAAGCGAGGTACATCAGCAAAGGCAGGAGACCTATAAAACATCCAGCCGATATGACTCCACCAAAAACCTTTGTTAGAGTCATGCGGGTCTTGTTCTTGGTCAGAGTGTAAATGGTGGATGCGGTGTAAACCAGCCCAATCAATGGGCCCACCTTGACATGAAAGGGTGCCACAAAAAGCGAGAAAATATTCAAGCCACTTCGGCGTTTGAAAACTGCGGTGGGTGATTAAACGGTGAAATCCAAGGGTAATGCCAAGGCAACCCGTTAGCCAATAAAGGAACACACATACGCCAACCGCTTGCCAGCTAAAGTTACTTGGAAGTAGAGCGAACAAGGCGCCAACGTGCAAGCTAGAGAAAAATAAAATGTGGACCCAATTAAGTCCGGATTTGGTTGATGTAGCAATTGTCATGCAGTATCCTAAGTGGGATTTAAAAGCGCGAAAACAAAGTAATTTGTTGTTCAGGTTCAGCGTACCTATATTGAGCATAGCTTTTATCTGCCATGCGCTAGAAATCCACAAAGTAGTAAATTTATTGTGAATGAGGGACTAATGAACAGCTTGGAGCAGCTGCGGGACGCAGAACAGGCACTGTTACAGATTTTTTCTGGAATTGACGCAACAGTCAAGCAAAATCTGACTAAAGTGCTAAATTCTTTTCGCCATCATAGTGTTGGAGCGCACCATTTCGCAGGTGTCACAGGATACGGGCACGATGATATCGGGCGTGAAACTTTAGATAAAGTCTTTGCTACAGTCATGGGTGCTGAAAAAGCTGCTGTACGAGTGCAGTTTGTTTCGGGAACCCATGCCATTGCTTGCGCTTTATTTGGTGTGCTTCGTCCTGGTGATGAAATGCTAGCCGTAGCTGGCGCCCCCTATGACACTTTAGAAGAAGTCATAGGTTTGCGGGGTAGCTCTCAAGGCTCCCTTATAGAGTTTGGCATAACTTACCGTCAATTGGATCTAACATATAAAGGGACGATTGATTGGTCTGCTTTGAGCCAAGGTATAAAACAAAACACTCGTCTTGTTCTTATTCAACGTTCCTGTGGTTATTCTTGGCGCTCAAGTTTATCAGTTGAAGAAATCGGGAAAATAGTTACTATCGTCAAACAACAAAACCCCAACACAGTTTGTTTTGTTGACAACTGCTATGGCGAATTTATCGAAACACAAGAACCAACGCACGTAGGCGCTGACTTAATCGCAGGCTCTTTAATTAAAAACCCAGGTGGTACCATCGTCACCGCTGGCGGTTACGTAGCAGGGCGTGCTGACTTAGTAGAAATGGCAGCATGTCGTCTTACAGCACCAGGTATTGGCAGCGAAGGAGGCGCCACCTTTGACCAGTTAAGATTACTATTTCAAGGATTATTCTTGGCACCGCAAATGGTGGGAGAAGCAATGAAAGGCACTCACCTCACTGGTTACGTATTTGACAAACTAGGCTATCCCGTAAACCCAGCCCCAATGGCACCGCGTCGCGACGTAATTCAAGCAATTAAACTAGGTTCAGCCAAAAAACTAATCGCCTTTTGTAAAGCTATCCAACAAAACTCACCCATCGGTTCCTACCTCGACCCCATCCCCGACCAAATGCCCGGTTACGAGAGTCAAGTAGTCATGGCAGGAGGAACATTCATTGAAGGTAGCACCCTAGAATTCTCCGCCGACGGTCCACTTCGCGAACCCTACGTAGTATATTGCCAAGGCGGCACACACTGGACACACATCTCTATCGCCCTAGAAGCAGCCATCGAAGCCGTCGGCCCATCCCAGTTGTAGGTTGGGTGCAGGAACGGAACCCAACATACAATAAAAAACCTCAGTAAAGCTAAAGTAGTAAAACAATTGCTCTATTACTTTAGCGTGACCATAATTAACGAAGTATAAAATATTATTTTTTATCTTCAGTAAACGATAAATTTGTATTAATTATAGATATTTAGAAAATAAACTTATGTAAAAATTATCACAGAGACACAGAGAGCGCAGAGTAAGAGTAGAAAGAGAAACTGTTACAATGATTACAGTTAGTTTGTTTCTAATCATACTTTAGTCTTAGTGGTATTTATGGCGAAGGTGAGAGGTAATTAGCACTACAAAATGAAAATGTAATTAGTGTTAAGGGAATAAATTTTACGGCTTCTATAAAGCACCACTAATTTCATGCAAAGTATTTCAATTGAGCTACCTCGCATTGACTCCGAGGAAAAAAACCAATATTTACAACAGAATATCGCGCCCAGTGACAACTACGACATTGCCGAAAAGCAGTTTGTGCAGTTACTGGCTGTTGATAATTTAGACAAGCAGTTAAATATAAACCCTGACATTGCGAAAGAATTTGAGTTCGCTTTAGCTACAGCATTAACTGCCGCATATGATGGCGCCGAAGACTATCAAGCACATCGTTTCCTTCAGCGAATTCTTTACAGAATAAATCGTTTGTATCTTTTTTGGTACGATGATTTACAAAATTATGAAAACGAACGCTCTTTGTACTTGCAGCGAGTTCGCAATAGCATAGAGACAGCTTGGCAAAAATGGGAGTTAGCACAAATCGATGTTGAGTCATTACAAAAACTTGATGTCAAGCAAGCATTAAGAGACCGTGTAGCTTATGATTTAAATCCAGAAATTTCCGAAGGTAGTCGTTACATTCGTGAGGAAATGAGCGTTGAAGGATATAAACATTTGCTTGCTATAGGCTCATTTGATGGATTAGTCGAAGGTAGTCGTTTATCACGCATTCTCGGCGGTACTGCAAATCCAATTCAGTGTACATTAGTGAAAGTATTGCTTGAAGAATACGGTAATGGTCGCTTCAACCGTAAGCATTCAACATATTTCGCAGCTATGCTTAGTGAATTTGATATGAATACCGAGCCAGAAGGTTACTTTGACTTAGTTCCTTGGGAAGTTTTAGCATGTGCAAATCATAATTTTTTAACTACAGAACGCAAACGTTATTACCTTCGTTATTCAGGCGCTTTAACGTACTTCGAGGTAGCAGGCCCAAGTGCATATCGTAATTATTTAACCGCAGCACAAAGACTGAATTTGTCAGATGCAGCAATGGGTTACTGGGAACTCCACATTCGTGAAGACGAACGTCACGGTCAATGGATGCTTGACGATGTGGCATTACCCCTAGCAGAACTTTATCCTAACAACGCATGGGAACTCCTACTTGGATACGACCAAGAAAAATTAATGGGAGACCGCGCCGCCGAAGCAGTCGTCAAATCAATCCGCCAAGCTGAAACCTCTTTGTAAGGTGGGCATTGCCCACCCTAATCCTAACTCATAACTCCCAACATCTAACATCATGAAAGACATTTTTTACTGCCCAGAAGAATCTAACTTCTACTCTAACTGTTTAGAGAACTTCGTTTTAAGAAATCGTCAGAACTTTAAATATATCGTTGAATTTGGTTCAGGTGATGGCAGCCCTGTAATTTGCTCTTTACTAAGAAATAAATTTGCAGGTTTAATACATGGATTTGAGTTAAATACCGACGCATGGAAAGCTGCGAATTTAACAATTGACGAATATAGTCTAACTGACAAATATATAATAGATAACTCTAGCCTATTTGAATCAAATCAAAGTCAATCTGAATGTCTCGTCTCTAACCCTCCTTATTTACCTGCACCAGACGAAGACATTTATATGCCATTACTTTTTGGTGGAACCGACGGCGCCGCCATTACAAACAAGCTGTTAACATTGGGATACGAAAATGTTTTAGTACTAGTATCTAGCTATTCTAATCCCATAAGTACCATAGAACAAGCAAAAGCCAACGGTTACTCAGTTAACAAATTTACTGTATTACCTATCGAATTTGGCTACTACAGTTCAGAACCAAAAGTCAGAAATCACATTGAAGAAATGCGTAGCAATAAAATGGCATTTTATTCAGGTGACTACTACTTCCTAGCTGGAGTCTTATTTACCAAACAAGAAGAATCAAACGTAGACCTCTCAAAAGAGCTATCCCAAGTTCTAACAGGTATATAGTTATTATTAAAAAATGCCAAAACCCAAATTGTCATTCTGAGCGTAGTGTAAACGTATACGAAGTTTTCCCGCAGGGTCGTTTTCCTGTTATCCGTAAACGTAGTTTTCCCGAAGGGTAGGGATGAATCTTATTCATCTCCAAGGTCATAAGATGTTTCACTGCGTTCAACATGACAAGAGGCTTAACTAATATTACAAATAGCACAAACATATTGTATTTTGATTGACTTATGCGTTATATTCCGATTTGGAGACGCAATAAGTAAAATCAGATTGGACACGTACTCTACAACATCGCATCTCGCGCTTCAACTAAATTCATATTACACCCGAACATACGGCGCCATGTACCTGGGTGACAGTTTGAATTTAATTCAATCAATACAAGATGATAGTATAAATTTAATCTTAACCTCACCCCCTTTTCCATTAACACGTAAGAAAGAATATGGAAACGAAAGTGCAGAAAAATACATAGAATGGTTTTTACCCTTTGCCCACGAATTTAAGCGCGTTTTAGCTGAAAACGGCTCTTTTGTATTAGATTTAGGCGGCGCCTATCTTCCAGGAAACCCAATACGCAGTATTTATCAATACGAACTTCTAGTAAGACTGTGTAAAGAAGTCGGGTTTTATTTAGCGCAAGAATTCTTTCATTACAACCCCGCACGCTTGCCAACACCAGCCGAGTGGGTCAATATTCGACGCATTCGCGTCAAAGACTCGGTAAACGTCGTCTGGTGGCTCTCAAAAACCCCCAACCCACGAGCAGATAACCGTAAAGTTCTCAAACCATACAGCGAGAGTATGAAAAACTTACTCAAAAATGGGTACAAAGCGAAACTACGACCCAGTGGTCATGATATTTCAACCAAATTTCAAAAAGATAACGAAGGCGCCATTCCACCGAATTTACTCGAATTTGCCAACACCGAATCGAACACGCCATATTTAAAACGCTGCAAACAAGCCGACATCAAACCACACCCTGCACGCTACCCGTCAGGATTCGCAGAATTTTTTATCAAATTCCTGACCTCGGAAGGCGACATCGTGCTAGATCCCTTTGCAGGCTCCAACACTACAGGCTTTGTCGCCGAAACACTACGGCGCCAATGGCTTAGTTTTGAACTGAATGAAGGCTATGTAATAGGTAGCCAGTATCGTTTCTATGATTAATTTAAAATTTTAATAGAATATTTATACTAATTTTTATGATTTTTTCGCAATTTATAAGATAAGATAGATGTACTATCGATTTATAGATAAATAGCCTTTTTTCCAAGCTAGTCAGATTGCCGACAACATTTATATGCGTCGGTAATCTCACTTGTAGCTACAAATATTCAAGCACATCCCTTGTCAAAGGGACTCATATACCTATGGTAACAACAATCAGGGTCGCAGCACCCTCAATTCGTGTATCCAAAATTGCATACAAGTCTCCTTTTATACATCCGTTAGCACGATTTGTGACAGAGGAAGCTATCGCGATGATGTTCAACATTCAAATTGAGGAAATAAAGCGGATTGACTGTTATTGCTACGTAGCTTACGTTCATGGTGCTAATATCAGTAGATTTATCAGTTACGCCGATTTTCCACCCCCACCTGTTGTCGGAGCAAACTTTTCTCAGGTTTTTTGGCGTTGGCGCCGTCGTTGGAAAAAGCGTTGGAACAGTAAATATGCCCCAGATTGGTGGCAAAATTATTACATAGACCAAATACAGCAAAGTAATAGCTCCGAGTATTTGCTTGAGTGGTGGAAAATGTTACTCTTGATAAAGTCCGCATTATCCGCTGAAGCTTGGCTAAAAATCACACAAACAATTCAAGCTAACAAGGCTTTTTTAAAGAGTTTGTGAAAAGTATCACATGCAGCTGGCTTTACATTTGGAGGCGGTGTAAATAAAAATAATAAATTAGTATTCAAAGAAATTTCCTGAAATCGGTCGCGACTGACCGAGATTAGGGAATATATTCATTATTTAAGAGGGGAGATAAAGCGTTGAAGGATGTATATCTGTTAGCAGCGGGAGTGCTGACAGGACTGGCAGTGCCCACATCAGCTTTACCTCAGTTGTCGATTGCCCAACAAGATGCACCATTACCTCTAGACATCAATGTTGGTTCGCAGTCGCAGCAGTCCCATGCCACCCAAAACCAATTACCACCACTTGCAACTCCCGAAAATTCCGCACCTGAATTTAGTAACCCAGTTAGTAACCCGGTGGCGCCTGTTAGAATTACGCAGCCAAGCGGCAACAGACCACTATCTGGAAGTCAACTATATTACCAACGGTTAGCAGCATTAAGACTCGGCAGAATTTATACCCGATTAGCATCAGTAAGATCAGCCCAAGAACCAGACGGTAGAAAAAGTCAGCTATCTTACGAAGACTGGAAAGGACTACTAGCTTTAGAAGCGCGAGCAATGTCAGACGGTCAAGGAGACAACCGTCTTAGCGTATTAGTAGGAGATTCCTTAAGCATGTGGTTCCCTAAGGACAAACTACCTTCAGGGAAACTATGGTTAAATCAAGGAATTTCTGGAGACACCTCAGCAGGCGTATTAAAAAGAATATCAGCCTTCTCTAAAACAAGACCCGACGTAATTTACGTAATGGCAGGAATAAACGACCTGCGTCGAGGCGCCACAGACGAAACAATATTAAAAAATCATCGCCGCATCATTCGCCGTCTACGCGAAGAACACCCGATGACACAAATCATCGTTCAATCAATCTTACCAACACGCTTACCAACAATACCCAATACCCGCATCCGTAATATCAACCAAAAACTCTCAACTATCGCCAAAGAAGAAGGCGCCAACTACCTAAACATTCACCACTGGTTCACCGACTTTCAAGGCAACCTCCGTCAAGAACTAACAACCGATGGTTTACACCTCAGTCTCAACGGTTACGAAGTCTGGCAAGCAGCCATCCAACAAATCGAAACCAAAAACGCCCTAACAAAAGCAAAACGCCTCAAAAAAGTCTAAACGTAGGTTGGGTGGAGCGCAGCGCAACCCAACATATAAACATTTTCCTAGAGACGCGATTAAATTGCGTCTCTACACGTATATCAAGGTATATAATTTGTTCACTGCCGCAAATGCAAACTGCTACAATCACATTAATTTAAATAAAAATACTTAAATAATAATGAATAAGTTCAAAGCGTATAGCTTCACCATATTACTATCAACATTAATCTTTCCTCAACCTAGTAAAGCTTCCGTACTTACACCACCATCTCTAGAAACGCAAGTAAAAGAGGTATCAGGATGGTTTACAGGCTTATTCAATAACTCACCACAAGTAACAAGCAATCCTAGGATTCCACTTATTACTATGTCAAATTGTAAAGTGAGGTTAGAAGATGCGCTTCCTAATAACGATATAGAAACAATTTTTCTAGAACAAAAAAGTTCAGCTTTCCAACGTACAAGCTTTTACTCATTTAGCAAAGGAACCTCCGCAGTTAATCTTGACGTTCGTCCCTTTATTAACCCAAGTATTGTTAGTGGGTTATGTGATAAACCCGAATTAGAAAGAGTAGTAACTAGCAATAACATATCAACTGCTGCTTGTAATCTTTTACTTTTATGGGAACCACAACGCTACGTTGGTAACAATGCACCTAATGGTTGTCCTACAAGTACAGGAGGCAAAGTAGTTTCTAAAGTAACTATATTTGATAATGGTATTGATTCTCTAGACCAAATTTTCAACGCACAAGGTAATTTACTGGTTGCCACACCAATAGAGTACCGACGAGTCAATATACCTGAATCTTCTACAACTTGGGGTATTTTAACAATAGGAATAGGTATTGCTGTAAAAAGAATTAAACGTAAACCTGTACACACAAGCTGACAATGATGCTACTGAAAGGAATTATTCTGATGCTAGCTTTGGAGGATGCTACCCTACGGGAAAACTGCGTTAACGTTCCTCAGCATGGCAATTCGTTTAGGTCAGGCGAGATGCCCAACCTACAGTTTACCGATTAATTTTTCTGTGCTGTTTCCCCAGGACCTGCGGTAACAATTACCAATTTATCCGGTTGAATTAGCTCTTGAATGACTTGTTGCACTTGTGGCATTGTTACAGCTTCGATGCGTTTTGGAAACTCCCTTAATTCAGCAGGTGATAGTCCATAAACTGCGTTGCTCAATATAATACTTGATACTTCGCTTGGACTTGCTAAATCTACAGGATAGCTACTAGCAAGTGACCGTTTCGCATTATTCAGTTCTGCTTCAGTAATACCCTGTTCGCGTAGCTGTTTTAGTAATGCTACTGCACTTGTTATCGCTTTTTGAGCATCACCTGGCGCCGTTTGCATTTGAATTAAAAATGGTCCCGGATTAATACCTGTTGCAAATGCGCTGTAAATACCATACGTTAAACCTTGACGGTCACGTACTTCTGTACCCAAACGACTTGATAAAGTATCACCACCTAATACTTGGTTGAGTACTGTAGCTGCATAGAAACGTGGGTCTTTGCGCGAAATACCGTTGTAACCAATATAAGTTACAGCTTCTGCTTTACCAGGAATTACAGAGTTTAAACGTGTTGTACTTTGCGGTAAAGATACGGATGTAATATTTGCTGTTGGTGCCTTACCTTGACCTTGCCATGTTCCAAAAGCTTGATTTAACAAGGTTTTTACTTGATTTGGCTCAAAATCACCTACCATCGCAATTGTTGTAGTATCTGGTCGGTAGTATTGTTTGTAGAAGCCAACTAAATCATCGCGTGTAATTCCCTTCAAACTAGTTTCTGTTGGGAAAATATGGAACGGGTGATTTTCTGGATATACTGCTTGTTGAAATACCCTTCTACCCAAAGAGCGGGGGTCATCTAATTGTGCTTTCAAACTTAGTAAAGCGCGTTTACGACTTAATTCCAACTGTTCGGTTGGAAATGTTGCATTTTGCACTACATCAGCGAGTGTTTTTACTAACACAGGAATATTTGTAGATAATCCTTGCCCACCAATTGAAACGCCTTCACGGCTAGCACTAAAGCCTAAACTGGCGCCTTTATCTTCGAGCGTTTGTGCCAAAGTTAACGCATTTTGTGTTTTGGTACCGTTCATTAAATTACTAGCAACCAAGTTCGCAACACCTGCCTTCGCACTACTATCAAATATTGTTCCTGCGTTGATTTGCCCACTGATATTAATCGTTGGTACACTACGGTCAGGTAGTAATAACACCCGCATTCCGTTTTTTAAAGTGAATTGTTCGGGTAGCACCTGTTTGGTCGAAGCAGTTGCACTCGTTACAGGTGGTAAATATTTAGCAAGTTCTGCTGGGTCTACAGGTTTACCAGGGCTAAAGTTTTCGGCAGTTTTTCCAGAACCACCACCGCTAGCTCCGGGTTTACCATCTGGTTGTGTTGGTTCAAATAACCCAACCGTTTGTTTGCCAGGATTTAAGTAAGTTTTTGCCGCACGTTGAATATCCGCAGCAGTAACCTTCGCGACTCCCGATAAATACTTTTCAGCAAACTTATAATCTCCACCCACAATTTGGTTATAACCAAGTTGTGTAGCTTGACTTGTAATATCTTGGTTTCCCAAAATAAACGAAGCTTGTAATAGAGTCTTAGCTCGACTTAACTCTTGGGTACTAACAGGCTTTTGCTGTATTTCATCCAGCGATTTTTGCAACGCAGTCCTAATATTACTTAACTCTTGTCCCGGCGCCGCCGTTACGTTAATTTCATACCAACCAGGTTCTATCAGTTCTGCTGGACTAGCACTAACCGAACTAGCTAACCCAGTCTCTACCAAAGCTTGGTATAACCGCGAACTTCTTCCTCCCGTCAACACGGCATCCATTACATCAATAGCTGGTACATCAGGATGCGTTAAATTTGGCAATGGATAGACTACTTGTAGTAATGATGCACTGCCAGGTTCCTTCAATATAATAGGCGCCTTAGCCGAAGCAGTAACCGATACACTTTGCGAAGCAGGAATTACATTACTTTGTTCCTTACCATAATCGGCTTTAGTTGCCGCACGTTTAGGAATCTTTCCAAAAGTCTCTTGAATTGCCTTTAAAGTTGGCTCCGTCGCAAAATCCCCAGTAACAATCAAAGTAGCATTATCAGGACTATAGTAAGTTTGATAATAATTCTTAACCTGCTCAACCGTAAATTGCTGAACATCAGATTTAGTACCACCTACAGGTAAACCATACTGCCTCGACGGAAAAGCCGCACGCATTACTGCTCGGCTAAGTCTATATCCCGGTGAGTTTTCATACCCTTGTAACTCAGAAATTACAACTCGCTTTTCACTTGTCAAATGGTCAGCATTAATAACCGAACCTTCCATCCGGTCAGCTTCCAAAGTCAACAGTGCCTGCAACTTATCTCGCTGCACCGTACCAAAATAAGCCGTTTCGTCATAACTCGTAAACGCATTGAACTGACTACCCAAAGCGCTAAACAGGCGCCCAAATTGTACCGGACGTGCTGTAGTTCCCTTAAACATCAAATGTTCAAGCTGGTGGGAAATCCCATTTTCACCCGCTTTCTCATTCCGAGAACCAACCTTGTACCACACCTGTGCGCTAACCACAGGCGCCGTATGAACTTCCTTAGTAAGTACCGTTAAACCATTCGCCAGTATCGTTTTCCGTACCCCCTGAGTCAGAGAATCCGCAGGAACCGCAGAAGCAAAATTTGATGGCAACAATACACCACTCAAAAGAAAACTAATAAAAAGACCTATTAATATAGACCGTCGAAACTTGAGGAATAAACGCATACAAACTAAATTTATGACCTAAACATCAAAATTTTTACTACTGTACGGGGGGGTTAACCCATATCCTGCATAAAAATGAAAAGTTTTGTAAACCCGCCCCTATTGCCATTTAAACAACACCAAAGCGTAAACAATCGTACATAAGAATAAATTTAAGATTTGCTTAATCCAGCCTAACAACTCGGCATGAACTACCTGTGACGATTATTTGAATTTTTTAATGAGCAAACCCAAGAACTTTAGCTAAATATATTATGTATAAGTTGAGCTTGTAAAAAACCAGGCGTAACATCAGCCAGCCATAACACACGAGGTTTCCGCGAGAAACCCGGTTTCTAAACTAAATATCCGTTACATCCGTTCTATCCGTTGCCAATTTCTTCCTATCTGTCCAAAACTTACAAAACTCCGTCAAACGCTTAACTCCACTCAGCGTTACCAAAGTTAAAAACGCTGCGAGCAAAGCCATTTGCCATAAACCGCAACCTATCGCAGCTCCTAAACCTGCCGAAAGCCATATCGATGCTGCTGTCGTTAGTCCCCGCACTCTTAGCGATTTTGATTCTCTGGGTGATTCATGTAGTATTAATCCGGCGCCTATAAATCCTACACCAGTTGATACACCTTGAATTGTTCTACTCAGCGCATTTGCTGCATTCTCAATATCACTACTAGCTTGTAAAGGAATCATTACAAAAAGTGCAGACCCCATGCTCACCAACATAAAAGTCCGCATTCCTGCTGCTCTACCACCTTTTTGACGATTCAAACCAATAATGCATCCAACTCCTAGCGCTAATACTAGTCTTGTTCCTATTTCCACCCAGTCATCAGAACTAACAAACATCGCACCCATTACTCTATCTTAACCATAGATTAACCAATATATAATCTTTCCACCTGTGACACATACCTAGCAAGGATGAGAATTGACTCTAAAAGCTTATCTTCAGGCTGAATTCTACTCACTTGACAGATTTTATCTGTATACTACAATAATAATACAGAATGAAATTTATAAAGTGCGGGTGGTTGTACAAGATAATATGAGTGTTTTAAAAGTTGAAGTTGTAAAAATTAGTGAAATTAAGCATCATCCCAATGCTGATAGATTAGATATTGCTCTCTTTGAAGGAATGGCATATCAAGTTATTACAGCTAAAGGTAACTTTAAAGTCGGTGATTTAGCATATTACTTTCCTATCGATAGCGTTATTCCAGATAAGTATTTGGATGAATTTGGAATTCGCAGCTATTACTCAAAAAAACTACGTGCAGCAAAACTACGAGGAATTTTTTCTGAAGGTTTATTGATACCTGTTGACGCCAATTTTACAGGTCAACTTGGTGACGACTACACCGAGCATTTTGGTGTAACTAAATATGAATATCCTATTCCACGTGGAATGAGTGGAGAAATGGAAAATCATATTGGACAATATAAATTTCCAAGTCCCGAAAACATCAAACGTTATAAAGATGTATTCGTTGACGCAGAAGAAGTCGTAGTTACCGAAAAAGTACACGGCACGAACTTCACTGTTTTAGTTGATGATGAGGGAGTGGTTAAAATTGGCAGTCACAACTATTTCTGGAAAAATAGCGAAGCCAATAAAAATCTAGTTTATATACGTGCATACCATGAAAACCGAGCTTTGCAACAATTACCAGTAAATATTCAAGTCTTTGGAGAAATATATGGTGTACAAGACATTAAATATGGTTTAAGCAACGGTAAAATTGCGATTGTCTTATTTGCAGTACGTCGTGGTAGTGAATTCCTGAACTACGATGAATTTGTCGAATTTTGTAACTCACGCTCCCTTCCTACAGTACCTTTACTTTACCAAGGCGCCTACAGTTGGGAAACAGCATCACAATTCAACAATAAAGACAGCGTTCTTTGTCCAAGTTGTATGATGGAAGGAGTAATAATTCAACCAGTACAAGAAAGAATACATCCAGAAATTGGGCGAGTAGTAATCAAACTAATTAGTGATAGATATCTGCTCCGTAAAGATGGTACTGAGTTACATTAATAAAGTCGCAAGATTTTTAACAATGCAAACTATTCTTTTTCTCTGCACGGGTAATTATTACCGTAGTCGCTTTGCAGAACACTTGTTCAACTACCTCGCACGTAAACATGAACTTAACTGGCAAGCTGACTCACGCGGTTTGGCGCTGGAACGTGGTGTTAATAACGTTGGTGCCATTTCTCATTATGCCAAAACAGCATTAGCACAAAAAGGAATTATACTACTTAATGAAGAACGCTTTCCCCAAAGTGCCCTGCTAGAAGATTTCCATTCATTTACCAAAGTCATCGCTATCGATGAAGACGAACACCGTCCACTCATGACCGAACGCTTTCCACAGTGGGTTGATAATATAGAGTATTGGTTAGTCCACGATATTGACAAAACTAGTGTAGATGAAGCTTTGGGGCAAATAGAAGCTAAAGTTATTGATTTGATTAATAAATTAGAGCAAAAATCACAAGGCTAATGTTTTGCATCCGGACTTCCATTAAATAATACTACGCCAGTAGGAAGATATAATTCGTTCCCTAGGGTTAATATACTTCGAGCGCGATTCATTATACAAAATACATAGGATTTATAAATTTATGTATCTTTGCTCGAAATAGCGTCATGTACCTTACTAGTTCAAATACAAGGCGTTATATAGTTGCTCTATTATCTGTAACTGAAGGTGGGCAAGTATCAATACAACTTTCTACAAATGAATCTGCTTTACCTGCACCTTATGCTCAAATTAAAATTACAGATAATGGAGTTGGTATAAACCCCGACTTTTTGCCTTGTGTATTTGACGTTTTCTGCCAAGCTGACAGTAGTAAAACTCGTAAATTTGGTGGATTGGGATTAGGATTAGCAATAGTATACAACATTGTCAAGATGCATGGCGAAACAATACAAGCATATAGCGCAGGCATTGGAAAAGGCGCCACATTTACTATTCTTTTATCGATGAAGCAAACAAATGCAGCTTTATAAAGGCAATTAATCTACTGTAAAAAACCATTGTTTACAACGAGTAAATTATCTGTTATATTCTTTGCCAGTCTTTTTCGTATTAAATCTTTATTTATTTTTACAAAAAATATTATTAAATATTAAAATAACCTCTACCTATGGATAGATATTAGTTGAATTTACATAATCTATAGGTAGAGGTGACAATAGCCATTTTAAGTAGATAATATAAAGAATGTTTTGGGTTGCAGCTTAAGCGTGTTTTTCCACGTTGCCGTATCTAGATACTTCATTTAAATCGAATCTCCTACTCTGAAACTCGACCATTAGAAATATATTTAGTTTATTGACTAACAATGACGACCTTACAAAGCGCTAGCGACACAGATAGTCTCGACCTTAAACAGCTATTAAGAACTCTTGCAGAAGTTAAGAAAGGTAACTTTAGTTCACGAATGCCTCTTGACCACACCGGAGTTGCCGGAAAAATTGCTGACACTCTTAATGACATTATTGAGATGAACGAACGCATGGCAATGGAGTTAGAGCGTGTCAGTACTGTTGTTGGTAAAGAAGGTAAAATTTCTGAGCGCGCGTCTATTGGTAATGCCAGAGGCGCCTGGAAAAGTTCGATTGATTCTGTTAATGCTCTAATTACAGACTTAGTACAACCAACAGCAGAAACGACTCGCGTAATTAGAGCAGTTGCAAACGGTGATTTATCACAAACCGTGCCTACAGAAATTGATGATAAACCGTTACAAGGAGAATTTTTACAAACAGCTACCATTGTGAATACGATGGTAACACAACTTAATTCTTTTTCTTCAGAAGTAACACGGGTTGCGCGCGAAGTCGGAACTGAAGGTAAATTAGGTGTACAAGCTGATGTTCCTGGTGTAGCAGGGACGTGGAAAAATTTAACTGATAGCGTAAATTTAATGGGAGGTAATCTCACCGCACAGCTACGCAACATTGCTGAGGTGACAACTGCCGTAGCGAATGGTGATTTATCGAAGAAAATTACTGTAGATGTCAAAGGTGAAATTTTAGAGTTAAAAAATACCATCAATACGATGGTTGACCAGCTTAATTCGTTTGCTAGTGAGGTAACTCGCGTTGCCCGTGA
The DNA here is from genome assembly GCF_001904745.1 of Calothrix sp. HK-06. Classification (GTDB taxonomy): domain Bacteria; phylum Cyanobacteriota; class Cyanobacteriia; order Cyanobacteriales; family Nostocaceae; genus Dulcicalothrix. The sequence continues at coordinate 57,691 of NZ_MRCD01000031.1, read as the reverse complement.
TGTTGGAACCGAAGGTAAGTTAGGTGTACAAGCAGATGTTAAAGGTGTTGCAGGTACGTGGAAAGACTTAACAGATAGTGTCAATTCGATGGCAGGTAGCTTGACTTCTCAAGTACGAAATATAGCTGAGGTAACAACTGCCGTAGCGAATGGCGACTTATCGAAGAAAATTACTGTAGATGTCAAAGGTGAAATTTTAGAGTTAAAAAACACCATTAATACGATGGTTGACCAGCTTAATTCGTTTGCTAGTGAGGTAACTCGCGTTGCGCGCGAGGTGGGCAGCGAAGGTAAATTAGGGGTACAGGCAGAAGTTCGGGGTGTAGCAGGTACTTGGAAAGATTTAACTGAGTCAGTTAATTTCATGGCTGGCAGTTTAACCGCGCAGGTGCGAAACATTGCTGAGGTGACAACTGCAGTTGCAAATGGCGACTTATCGAAGAAAATTACTGTAGATGTCAAAGGTGAAATTTTAGAGTTAAAAAACACCATCAATACGATGGTTGACCAGCTTAACTCCTTTGTTTCGGAAGTAACCCGCGTCGCGCGCGAAGTTGGAACCGAAGGTAAGCTAGGTGTGCAAGCCGAAGTTAAAGGCGTTGCGGGTACATGGAAAGACCTTACCGACAGTGTAAACTTCATGGCGGGTAGTTTAACGGCCCAGGTACGCAACATCGCTGAAGTCACAACAGCCATTGCGAAAGGTGACCTTTCTAAAAAAATTACCGTAGATGTAAAAGGTGAAATTTTACAACTGAAAAATACCATTAATATCATGGTTGACCAGTTGAACTCGTTTGCTAGTGAGGTAACAAGAGTTGCACGTGAAGTCGGCGCCGAAGGAAAACTTGGCGGTCAGGCACAGGTTCGCGGTGTTGCCGGTACGTGGAAAGACTTGACTGACAGTGTAAACTTCATGGCAGGTAGTTTAACGGCGCAAGTAAGAAATATTGCTGAGGTGACAACAGCGGTCGCAACTGGTGATTTATCAAAGAAAATCACTGTTGATGTCAAAGGTGAAATTTTAGAGTTAAAAAATACCATCAATACGATGGTTGACCAACTTAACTCGTTTGCTAGTGAGGTAACTCGTGTTGCGCGTGAGGTGGGTAGCGAAGGTAAGTTGGGAGTACAAGCAGAAGTAAAAGGTGTAGCTGGTACTTGGAAAGATTTGACGGACAGCGTAAACTTCATGGCAGGAAGTTTAACTGACCAAGTGCGAAACATTGCCGATGTGACAACAGCAGTCGCAACTGGTGACTTATCAAAAAAAATTACTGTTGATGTCAAAGGTGAAATTTTGGAGTTGAAAAATACCATCAATACAATGGTTGATCAACTTAACTCGTTTGCTTCGGAAGTAACTCGTGTCGCACGTGAAGTAGGAACTGAAGGTAAACTTGGAGTACAGGCTTACGTGCGTGGAGTCGGAGGTACTTGGAAAGATTTAACGGATAACGTTAATTTGATGGCAGGTAATTTGACAGGGCAAGTACGTAATATTGCTGAGGTAGCAACAGCGATTGCTGGTGGTGATTTGTCAAGGAAAATTACCGTCGATGTCAAAGGTGAGATGCTTCACTTGAAAAATACCATTAACACGATGGTTGACCAGCTTAATTCCTTTGCATCAGAAGTAACTCGTGTTGCACGTGAAGTGGGAACTGAGGGTAAATTGGGTGGTCAAGCTCAAGTAATTGGTGTAGCTGGAATTTGGAAAGATTTGACGGATAACGTTAACTCGATGGCAGGTAACTTGACGGCACAAGTGCGAGGTATTGCCAAAATTGTAACGGCGGTAGCTAACGGGAACTTAAAACGTAAACTGATATTAGACGCTCAAGGAGAAATCGAAACTTTAGCGGAAACAATTAATGAAATGATTGATACGTTAGCTACATTTGCCGACCAAGTTACAACTGTTGCTCGTGAAGTAGGAATAGAAGGAAAACTGGGTGGACAAGCGAAAGTTCCAGGTGCATCAGGTATTTGGCGCGACTTAACAGACAACGTGAATGAATTAGCCGCAAATTTAACAAATCAAGTCCGTGCAATTGCAGAAGTTGCAACAGCTGTTACTAAAGGTGATTTAACTCGGTCGATTTCTGTTGAAGCCCAAGGAGAAGTTGCCGCACTCAAAGATAATATCAACCAGATGATTGCTAACTTACGAGGTACAACTCGTAAAAATACTGAGCAAGACTGGCTCAAAACTAACTTGGCTAAATTTACCCGCATGTTGCAGGGACAGCGGGATTTAGAAACTGTTTCTAAGTTGATATTATCTGAACTGGCGCCGCTTGTTACCGCACAACAAGGATTATTTTATTTAATGGAAGCAGCGGAAAATCACCCGCAGTTTTTAAAGTTAATCAGCAGCTATGCTTACCGTGAACGCAAAAATCTGTCTAATCGTTTCTCTTTAGGTGAAGGTTTAGTAGGTCAATGTGCTTTAGAAAAAGAGAGAATTTTATTAACTCAGGTACCTGACAGCTATATAAAAATTAGTTCAGGCTTGGGCGAAGCTACACCTTTAAATGTCGTTGTTTTACCAGTATTATTTGAAGGACAAGTTACAGCCGTTATTGAGCTAGCATCTTTCCACCGCTTTAGCGAAATCCATCTCACTTTCTTAGACCAACTTACCGAAAGTATCGCTATCGTACTAAACACTATTTCTGCGAGTATGCGAACAGAGGAATTACTCAAACAGTCTCAATCTCTAGCAGAAGAATTGCAAACTCAGCAAAAAGAACTTACTGAAACTAATAAACGTCTTGAACAACAAGCGCAATCACTCAAAGCATCAGAAGAATTACTTAAACGGCAGCAAGAGCAATTGCAGCAAACAAACGAAGAATTAGAAGAAAAAGCCGAATTGCTAGCAGTACAGAACCGAGAGGTGGAACGCAAAAATAACGAAATAGAGCAAGCTCGTCAAGCTATAGAAGAAAAAGCCGAACAGTTGGCAATGACTTCTAAATATAAGTCGCAATTCCTCGCCAACATGTCCCACGAACTAAGAACTCCACTAAATAGTTTACTAATTTTGGCAGGGCTATTATCTGAGAACAGCGAAGCAAATTTAACAGACAAACAAGTTGAATACAGTCGTACTATATACTCAGCGGGAAATGATTTACTAGCATTGATAAACGACATTCTTGACTTAGCCAAGATTGAATCGGGCACAATGTCAGTAGAGATTCATGAAACATTCTTTCGTGATTTACAACAGCATATTGAAATCAATTTCCGTCAAGTAGCAGCCGACCGCAAACTAGACTTCCGTATCCATTTTGACTCGCATTTGCCTCGTGCGATTTTTACTGATGCGAAACGGTTACAGCAGATACTAAAAAATCTCTTATCAAACGCTTTTAAATTTACTGAGCAAGGTTGTGTCAGTTTAAATGTTTCATTAGCTACTTCTGGCTGGAATCCAGATAAAGAAATTTTGAACCGTAGTCAGCGTGTGATTGCATTTGCTGTCACCGACACTGGTATTGGAATTGCCCGTGATAAACAGCAGATAATCTTTGAAGCATTTCAACAGGTAGATGGTACCACTAGCCGTAAATACGATGGTACAGGTTTAGGATTATCGATTAGTCGGGAAATTGCTAATTTGCTAGGAGGTGAAATCCGCTTAGTTAGTGAGTTAGGTAAGGGTAGTACTTTTACTCTTTATTTACCCCAGTCTTATTCCAATCAATCTTTTATTTCAGGTAACAACGGCAATGAAAGGACTAATGTTACAAATACGATAACAGTTGCGGCTACGCAAGTAATCGAGCCGACAGTAATTGATGAAGCACAATTGTTAAGTGAGCAAGCAATTAACGATGATCGAGAAAATATTCAACCTGGAGAACATTTGCTCTTAATAATCGAAGATGACGTTAACTTTGCCCGCATTTTGCTGGATATATCACAACAGCAAGGTTTTAAAGTTATAGTTGCAACTCGTGGCGATGTTGGTTTAGCAATGGCGCGTTCGTACAAACCTACAGCAATTATGCTTGATCTTCGCTTACCTGTTATGGATGGTTGGACAGTTCTTGAGCATCTTAAACATGACCCTGACACCCGCCACATTCCTGTCCATATAATGAGTATAGACGAAGGGCGCCAGCGAGGTTTACAACAAGGAGCAATCGCTTACCTACAAAAACCTATTGATAGTGATTCTCTATTAAATGCTTTGAGTCGAATTCGAGAGTTTGTTGAACGTCAAGTTAAGAATTTGTTGATTGTGGAGGACGATGCTACCCAGCGCGAAAGTCTTCTAGAACTTATTAGCAATAGTGATGTAGGGACTACAGCCGTTGGTACAGGTAGAGCAGCATTGGAAGCTTTGCAAAACAGCCACTTTGACTGTTTAGTCTTAGACCTAGGGCTACCCGATATGACTGGCTTTGAGCTAATTGAGCAGATCAAACAGCAAGCTAACTTAAGCTATTTGCCTGTTATTATTTATACTGGGAAAGAATTAACTTCCCAGGAAGAAAGCGAACTACGTCGTATCAGCGACTCTATTATCATTAAAGACGTGCGTTCACCCGAACGTTTGTTAGATGAAACGGCTTTATTTTTACATCGAGTTCAGGAGAATTTATCGGCGCCTCAACGCCAAATGCTTGAAAAGATACACCAAAAAGATCAAGTTCTGATCGGGAAAAAAGTCTTAATAATAGACGACGATGTGCGAAATATATTTGCTCTCACCAGCTTGTTAGAGCGTTACAAAATGCAAATTCTTTATGCAGAAAGCGGCAGAGACGGTATTTCTATCCTCGAAACAACCCATGATATTAATCTTATTCTTATAGATATTATGATGCCAGGGATGGACGGCTATGAAACAATGCAATGCATACGCACTATGGACAAATTAAAAAGTTTACCAATAATTGCTTTAACAGCAAAAGCAATGAAAGGCGACCGAGAAAAATGTATCAATGCTGGTGCTTCCGACTACATTACCAAACCCGTTGACACCCAGCAATTGCTGTCACTATTAAGAGTTTGGCTATATAAGTAGTGCTGAGTGCTGAGTGCTGAGGAAAAATTGAGTTATTACTAATTTTCTCACTCAGTAGTTATTACTCCTAACTCGTGAGGTGTGTGATGCCACTAGATCACAAGCTTCGTTTAAAATTTTTAATAGTGCCACACTACCTCCTAACTCCGCTCCTCAACGGTCAGCACTCATCACTTTTTTATGTTTCCAGTAAGTCCAAACGAGCTAGAAGATATTGAAATTCAGCTACTACTAGAGGGTGTATATCGTTATTACGGTTTTGACTTTCGCAATTATGCAATGGCTTCTCTAAAGCGTCGTATTTGGAATGTTATTCGAGCAGAGAATTTGACTACTATTTCTAGTCTTCAAGATAGAATCTTACACGATAAAATTTGTTTGGAGCGTTTCTTATTTAATTTGACGGTAAACGTCACTACTATGTTCCGCGACCCTAGCTTTTATATCGCATTTAGAAAAAAAGCTATTCCCCTATTACGTACCTATCCATTTATTCGCATTTGGCACGCTGGTTGTTCTACTGGAGAAGAAGTATATTCAATGGCAATAATGCTACTCGAAGAAGGACTATATCACCGCTGCCGCATCTACGCTACTGATATGAACGAGGTTGTTGTACACAAGGCAAAAGTCGGTATTTATCCCTTGCGCTTAATGCAAGAGTATACCCAACTTTATCAACAAGCAGGAGGTCAACAAGCTTTCTCCCAATATTACACCGCAGCTTATGATGGTGCTATGTTCTCGCCTTCCTTGAAAGAAAATATTGTATTTTCCGCACATAACTTAGTCACAGATTCGTCTTTCAATGAATTTAATGTAATTTTGTGCCGCAATGTTTTAATTTACTTCAACAAAAAGCTACAAGACCAGGTTCACGAACTATTATATAACAGCTTAAGAAGATTTGGTATTTTGGGATTAGGAAGGCATGAATCATTGCTGGGCACAATTCATCAATCAGATTATGAAGCATTAGATGCTCAGGAAAGGCTTTTTCGGAGGGTGACGTTATGAAATTTGAACTAGCAGTCATTGGCACATCGCTTGGAGGGTTGCAAGCACTCTCAATGATTTTATCAGGTTTACCGAAAAGTTTGCCTATAGCTATAGCGATTGTTCAACACCGTCACATATCTTCAGACGGTGAATTAGTTCGTGCTTTACAAGAATATAGTTTGTTGCCAGTTATAGAGGCAGAAGATAAACTAGCAATTGTTGCTGGAAATGTTTATCTTGCTCCTGCTAATTATCATTTACTTGTCGAATTTGGTTATTTTACCTTGTCAACCGAGGCACCTGTTTGTTATGCTAGACCTTCAATTGATGTACTATTTGAAACAGCAGCCGATGCTTACCTCGAACGAGTCATTGGTGTAATTTTAACTGGTGCAAATCATGATGGCGCCAGAGGACTAGCTAAAATTGAAGCTTATGGCGGTTTTACAATAATACAAGAACCAAATACTGCAATAAGTCCAACTATGCCTACATCAGCAATCACCGCAGTCCCAAAAGCAAAAATTTTACCTTTAACAGAAATTGCTTCTTTTTTACTCAATCTTTGTAGCAATGCCCACCTTACTTATTAAAAATTTAGTGAAGGAAATAGAAACCACCCCTACCCCCTATCCTAAAGAGGCGCCCCAAAACCTTGATGGTGTAGAAGTTTTGATTGTAGAAGATAACGACGATAACCGCGATATGATTGAGGTCGTACTAGCTGCACATGGTGCCTCTGTTACAGCTGTCGCATCAGCTTCTTTGGCACAAAAATATTTACAAGACTCAAATTTTGATGTGTTGGTAAGCGATATTGCAATGTCTGAAATAAACGGCTACGAATTGATTAAGTATATACGCGAACTACAATCTGAAGTAAAAAACATACCAGCCATTGCTTTAACAGCTTGTGCAAAACATGAAGACCAAATCCAAGCGCTCACACAAGGCTTTCAAATGCATATTTCTAAACCAGTAGAACCAAATGATTTAATTAAAGCAGTAGGGCAACTAACAATCGAAGCAAAAGAAATACAAGTTGCTTCTTAAAAGTTATCATACCACCTGCTCATTTCACAATTCATGTATTATCATGTAATACATGAAGATTCGTAGCATACAATGTTTGTTTCAACTCTAAGACAAGCCAATATCCTGTAAACACCCTCCTAAAAAAAGCTATCCTTGAAAAGATTTGTATAAAATCTGGTCTACTTTTAGCTATAAGGTTTAATCGCTAAATAGTTATGTAAAGTTTTATCCCCCAATTTAGCTCCATCAGTGTTATAAAACTGAAGTATGGATTTTGATTATTTTAGAGGCAATGACGGCTCTGCCGAAAATAGAAATCGTCACAACCTGCTAGCTAGCGGTTGGAGACCGTTTAACCGTGATTTTAACGTTAAGTATTTTTGGGAAGTACTTTGGAACGATACACAGGAGTTAACTCAAAGAAGCGTTAATTTAGCAAGCTTTTACGCTGATGCTTTAGGACGACGAGATTACAGTTGGTGGGCAAACATCTTAAACGTAGCTTCCGACTATACCCGTGCTGAGTTTGAGAAGTATTGGAATTTTATTACCCCCCAACCATTAACACCCGACCATCGTTACAAAGATGTTTTAAGTACCGAAACTCCCATAATCCAGTTTGTTAGTCGCAATAGTATCCCTATCGATTACGTTTTGAACCGTTTGCAAGAAATAACAGTTTTGCGAAGTTTAGAAATTCTTGGTCGTCCCGATATTATCACACAGTACTACTCAGAGCGCGATTTTTATTTTCCACCAGAGAAATTTATTAGCTGGGAACGTCTTGATGTTCTCAACACCGTTTACGCTTACTGGTCACAGTATGACGTTTGGTTACAAATTGACCCATACGACCGTGGACGGCGCCATTATTCTTTGATGGCCAGAAACTTGGCACCTTTAATCAACAAAGCGACGTATGATTTAGCGGTAATGCTGAGTGGATACCAAAGTCGCGTAGGCAAAGTCCAAAGTCAATATCCAATTCGTACCTTTCCTTTAGGTATTCAAAATTTCACTGATACCGTACAACAAACTGTTTTAAACCAAAATCAGTTAGCGGTTTTAGTGCATGGAGAACCAGGAACAGGAAAAACAGCATGGACACAAGCTGTTGCCAAAGAAATATTAGTACCACTTGGGTATGTAATATTTATTTTAGACCACGATGCCATTACAAACTTCGTTCCACCTACGTACTTAGAACGCATTTGTATAATTATTAACGAAGCCGATAACTTAGCGCAAAATCGTGCATCCGAAGTTGCTCAGTATAATAACAAAACCGAACATATTCTTAGCTTACTCGACGGAACACTCTATCAAAGTGTCATCGATGAAGGTGGTATTCAAATTCAACAAAAATTAGTCATTTTATTGACGTGTAATACAACAGAGCGTCTAGACCCTGCTATGTTGCGTAAAGGTCGCGTAGATTTAATGTGTGAATTTACACAAAAATACGTTTAGGAATTCCCAAAGTAAAACTATCTATCTTGTAAGAATTGTATTGTGGAACAGGCATCCCTGCCTGTCCCAAACCTACACAATTAAACCTATAATTTTCCTTTTCTAACAAAAGTTAATAGTGAATGTACCCTGGAAAAAGCCCTAGTAAAACTGAAGATTGGGCATTTGATTCACAAAGCAAACAGCTTTGTGTTTTTTTTGCACCCTGATGAGTCAAATCTCCATCCTACTAACAGCATAACACCAATTAGCACATCACGAATCACTAAATTGTTAAACCATAACAAATAGCTAGGTTTTATATTAAATAAATCTGTAATTGATTTACAAAATAAATTCAGAAACATTGTATCAAAACTGGCGCCCCCAATCTTCACGCCAACGTTCTACAACAACTTTTGTTTGTGTAAAAAATTCAACTGCGTGATTACCTTGTCCGTGTAAATCACCAAAAAAACTTTCTTTCCAGCCGCTAAATGGGAAGAAAGCCATCGGTGCCGCAACACCAATATTGATACCAATATTACCAGCCTCTGCTTCATAGCGAAATTTCCGTGCGGCACCTCCACTAGTAGTAAATAAACAAGCCATATTTCCGTATTGACCACTATTCACGAGCGATATCGCCTCATCGATTGTATTAAGATGAATTAAGCTCAATACTGGGCCAAAGATTTCAGTCTTCGCAATCTGCGAATTTGGGTCAACGTCTTGTAAAATCGTCGGACGCACAAAATAGCCGTTTTCATAACCGCTAACTTGTGGTTGGCGCCCATCTACTAGTAATTTTGCACCCTCAGAGGCGCCTTTTTGAATTAAAGCTTCAATACGCTGTTGACTTTCAACAGAAATAACAGGCCCCATTTCCACACCCTTTTCCAAACCATTACCAACAACTCGCTTCATCGCTGTTTCTGTAATAGCTTCGGTAAATGTTTGCTTTGCCGAACCCACAGTCACAGCTAAAGAAGCAGCTAAACATCTTTGTCCTGCACAACCAAAAGCACTATCAGCAGCAATGCGAGTAGTCATGGTCATATCAGCATCAGGCAAAATAATAATTGGGTTTTTTGCCCCACCCTGACACTGTACCCGTTTTCCATTTGCGGCGCCACGACTATATATATATTTCGCCACAGGTGTAGAACCAACAAAACTAATTGCCCGAATGCTCTTGTGGTCAAGAATAGCATCTACAGCATCTTTGGCGCCGTTAACTAAATTAATCACCCCTTTGGGTAAACCTGTTTTTTCAAGTAACTGAAATATTTTTTGCATTGTCAACGGTACTTTTTCCGAAGGTTTGACGATGTAGGTATTACCGCAAGCGATAGCATAAGGTAAAAACCAAAACGGAATCATTCCTGGAAAATTAAACGGGCAAATAACCGCGCACACTCCTAACGGTTGCCGTATCATCATTTCATCAATACCGCGTGCAATATCTTCGCTATTAACACCCTGCATCATTATTGGAATACCGCAAGCAACTTCCACATTCTCAACCGCACGCTGCATTTCTCCTTTTGCTTCTGCCAGCGTTTTACCACACTCGGTTGTTATAGTAGAAGCCAAATCATCAAAATTTTCTAATAATAAACTTCTTAATTTAAATAAATACTGTACCCTCTCAGTAGGTGGTATCCGGCGCCATGTTTTAAATGATTCTGATGCTGCCTGAACTGCCTCATTAACTTCAGATGCAGTAGATAAAGGTACTTTCGCTATAACTTCACTTGTTGCTGGGTTAAAAACTTCTAAGTAGTTAGTAGCTTTAGATGCCACCCATTCCCCATTAATGTAATTGGGTAATATATTATTTATTGTCATTTTAAACAAATCCAATCATTTTCCACAAAGGCAATAATACCACCTGGGAAGGGGTCAGTCTGAGAACGTCTTGGCGCCGTTATTAAGCCAATTAATTTTTCAATATGTTCAAAATTTGGAGACTGAGGAAGAATTTCGAGTAATATTTGACGCATTACCCTTCGTTGTAAAGCAAGTGGCGCCTTCTGTAAAATACGACGATTTAATTTAATCGGGTATTGGCTTTCCATTGCTTGCTCTCGTAACTCCCGTGCTGCTTGTTCCAAGTACTCAACATCAGCTTGTAATAATTCAGCAGTTTGGGCAAGATTTGACGTGACTTGAGGATTAAAATTTTGATGTAAATACGGTAATAGCTCTTTACGAATACGGTTACGAGCGTATTTTAAATCATCATTAGTAGAATCTTTCCAAATCTTCAAATCAAAATCTTTACAAAATTGACCCGTCTCTTTACGAGTAACTTCAAGCAATGGGCGCACTAATTGTACATTATCAGCTAATTGACGCCGCCATGTTAAAGCTTGTAAACCATCGGCACCTGTACCGCGCATCAAATTATAAAGTAGAGTTTCGGCTCTGTCGCTAGCTGTGTGTCCTGTAATAACACAAGTGTAGTTATGTTGAAGTGCGACTTGAGTTAAAACGTGATAACGCCAGTCCCGCGCTGCTGCTTCTGTATTTACAGGTTTATCAGTAGTTTCGAGGTAAAAAGGTACTGAGTAACTGTTTACTAACTCTTCCACATGCTGCGCGTTTGCCGTTGAATCTTGGCGCCAGCAATGGTTACAATGAGCAACACCTAGGTGCCATTCCCATTTTGATTGTAAATCTAATAATAGCTTTAATAAACATAACGAATCTTGCCCGCCAGATACTGCTATAAGTAAACCTTGTCGAGGTTGAAGTAAATTACGCGCACGGATAGTTCGATGTATTGCTGCATGGAGAGGAGTCCACACCATTAGTTATTTTGAATTGCTGTGTATTTATTTACTTTATTCTAAATTCCTGACTTTTTTAAGGTCAGGAATTTTATTTTTTTACCACAGACACGCAGAGTACGCAGGGGAGGAGAGGATGAAGAGAGGTTTATTAGTTATCATTTATGAACTTCTGCATCTTGTAACTCTTTAGCAAAATCTTCTAACGGTGATTCATTTTCATCAGGTTTAAATTCCAACGATAGTCTGACTTTTCCGCGTCTCCAACTGTTAGCACGAAAGCGTAGTACTTCACACTCAATACCTTTATCAAATAATGAAGACTCTGCTGTTTCTAATCCAACTAGCTCTTTGATTGCTTCTAACAGTTGAATCACTTTGAAGGTATCTGATACATCTAAGCTATCTAAATTTTCTGTATTTATAGATACAACTTCATAGTGATGTAATCGATGAAATTCATTATCCATAGACATCTATAACTTTTACTTTAAATATATCTATTGTTTATATAAAAATCACAAGTTAACATAAATTAAATCAAAACTTCAAATAGTAAGGTGGGCCGAAGCCCACCCTACATCAAATTAAAAGAACCATCCGTAAGAATGTAAACCTTTACCCAGCAAATTGACACCTAAATAACAAATCCACACAACCACAAAGCCACTAGCTGCTAGAATTGCGGGCCGACGACCTTGCCAACCGCGTGTAATTCTCGAATGCAGGTAAGCAGTAAATACCAACCAAGTAATTAAAGCCCAAGTTTCTTTAGGGTCCCAACTCCAGTAAGAACCCCAAGCTTCGTTTGCCCAAACGGCGCCTGCGATAATACCAATTGTCAGTAAAGGAAAACCTAAACCAATGACACGGTAGCTAATATTATCTAATGTTTCTGCAAGACTTAAACGCTGTGGTGATAAAGTTGATGCTGTTACTGCTTGAGTATCAGCCGCAACAATATTTAAAACTGCTGAAGAACCATTTCCATTATTATTACTGCCTTTGTAACGTGCATAGCCGTTGTTATCAGCAATACTATTTACATCTGGTTCCGTTACAAGCTCACCAGCTTTATGCAAACGATAACCATTACTACGATATCCGCCAGCACCAAACGAACTACCTTGAAGTTGAATATCTTGCCCTTTTGTAACAACAAGAAATGCAATCGCTAACAGCGAACCAACCATTAGCGCTGAATAACTTAGCATCATTACACTAACATGCATCATTAACCAGTTAGATTTGAGTGCAGGTACCAAAGGTTCAGCTTTCTGCATCTCAGACGGTAAAGTTAATGTTGCAAAAGCTGTAATACCCATAGCGACAGGCGCCGTTGCCACTCCAACCAAACGACTACGGCTAGTATTTTCAGCTATAAGATGTACCGTAGTAATACCCCAGGCCAAAAAAAACAGCGACTCGTATAAATTACTAAGAGGGAAATAACCCGCTTCAATCCATCGCGCTCCTAACAATGTTGCCATGCATAAATTCGCTATCGCCATTCCCGCAGTCCCCAGTGCAGGTAAAAAGGGTACGTTCGGAAACGCGGCGCCGCTCCAATATACCAGCATGGTAATAAACAAAACTGCAAAAGAAGCATTGTCCAGCCAGTTCTGGAGGACAACCAGATTGACAAAATTCATAAAACGTGTTCTCCAGTCAATTCCTGAACAGTTTATTCTATTATTTAAATCCTAACTTTTTCTGACAATTTGTTAAATGTATTGGGTCTTCGCTCTAGGGTGTTACAGTCGGACTAGGCAACGGCGCCGACTTTGTACCTTTCTTAAGCGAGATAAATATATCGTAGCGATTGCTGCGGTTATCACTGACTGCACTCGTTACTCCTATCGAACGTGTAGCGTTTAAAAATATTTGCTGGTTAGGAAACAAACGAGGCAATGGAAAGTTTTTAGAGGTACGTTCCACATCTAAGAAAAATTGACCGTTAATTGGATTCAGTTCTGATGGAACTGCTTTTTGAAAAGCTTTCGTGCGTGCGAGCGAGTTATTCGATTGATTCGTATTCAAAATTTTCTCAGTAATTGGCGCCCCTAATGCTATAAAAGCAACATTATCATCCATCCATCCATGACTGGCAGTCAAAGTACCAAATGGTCCAATCCAATTAATAATCGGCTTACCTAATTCTCGCTTCTCTTCTATTCTAAACTGATACTGACTACGCATAGTTTCATCAAGCTGTTTGAGAGCAGCATCAGCGCGTTGACGATTGTTAGTCTTTACCATAAATACTAACGCTGCGCGGAAAGCTTCCTCTGAACCATCCTTAGAAGTAGGAATCACCGATAACGAAAACTCGCCATTCATCCAACTCAAAAAATCGCGCTCTAAATCCATATTAACCCAAGATTTAAAGCCATTACGTAGTTGTTCGGGCGGCATTGGTGATAAAGGATTATTTTGCGAGGTTGAACTATAATCTGCCCAAGCACGCGCTAAATTTCCACCTGACAACATCATCAGCGTTTCAGCAGGAACACGATTTTGCATTTCCCCCGCACTGTTATCCACTGTTAGCACTCGTGAACTATTAGGATTTAACCAAGAAACACCTTTAAGCCGAACTCCCTCACTTTCTAAAGTAATTGTTCCTGCAAGACCTTGATTATTTTGCAATTGCGATAACACTTGAGCTGGAAACTGACGATTTGGAGCTGCACTCGCAATTTTCGCACTCGTTGGTACATTTATATAAAACTGACCAAAAGGCTGGTAGCTAGAAATTTTAGAAATATTATTTGCATACCCAGGAACTGTAGAGAGCGATGTTTTTGCTTGGTAAGCATCAATTGCTTTCTCCATTGCCTTTGAATCATCAGTAATGACTACATATTTATTTTCAATAACCGAGACAGCAAAATCCTCAGTTGTGCTATTGGAATTAATCTCAATTTCTTTTATTGGTATACCTTTATACGGACGTTCTTTTAAACTGGTGCCTTTCCTAGCTTGAAGTTGAGTTAGAGCAGTTTTAGCATTTTGAGCATTTTTAATTGGTAATACCAAAATTAACTGTTGACTACTAGCAGTTCTAACATTTTCAGCCACAGGTTTAGCAGGTGGTTTAGAGGTATCAACATTGGCAAGGACTGCTAAAGTTACTTCTTCTCCTACCCAAGGTTGGATATCTTTGTGAAAATTGTAACCATTATTACTAAGAAAACGGTCGCGTAAATGAACTATATTTTTATCGATTTCTGCTTGTACCTCGCTAGTTCCAAACTGACGTAACTGCTCCCACTGTCTAACATCAGTCGTTAACGAAACAGCGAACAATGCATCAGTAGGAATAATAGTTGCTCCTGGTGGTAAATCCCTAGATAATGGCTTTCCTTGTGTTAATAGCCAGTATCCAGCAATACCACCACTAATCAGTAATCCGGCAGAAGATAACGTCAGTATCAGAGACGGTTTCTTTTTTTTCATCGAGACAGACACACTTACCCGTGCCATTGGGACTTACACCTCATCAATATTGCTTAAATTAATCAGAAACCGAGTTTCTACGCATTCATTGTCGCAGACAAATTGTCATTTTTATTACAATATATCAACAAGAAACCCGGTTTCTTAGATTTTAAAATAACGTGTAAAACTCAGAATTCAAGCCATTAGAAGCCTTTAATATCAAAATTATGCTTAAAACCGTGAATTTTAATCATGTGAACATTAAAGCACCTACTCGTCTACACAGTAATACTGCTTAACTTATAACACTTTCATTATCTATATTGATGTATTATTTACTACCTATTAAAAACCATAACGTCGTAGAGACGTTACATGTAACGTCTCTAGATGAACAGGTATAAAAAATATGATGTGAAATCAAAGCTTTGGAGAGCCGAGATATTTTGCTAAATAAGGTGAGAAAACTTCGTAAATTAAAGTAAGAGGTTGCCCATGATGCCAAAATAAGTAATGGCGCCCCCAAAAAGGTCCAGGCATATCAAAACCTGACTCTAATGCTTGAGAGTGACCAAGGTAAATTCCTTGAACATCGCGATAAAGTTCTGTACGCAAGCGTGCGAGACTTGCCCAAATTGGTAACGAACGATTTTGTAAATACTCATCTACATGCGAAGCTTCCCACCATGAAGTTGCATATGCCAAACGTTGCCCTGAAGCTGTGCGTAACCAAACTTGGCGCCGTAGTCGTGGTCCCGGTACAGCTTGAATTAAATCAGGCGCCCCATCCATATCCATGCCAATTAACGACATGTCAATGACATCAACCTCTGTAGGTTCGCCAGTCAACAACTGTAAATGCCTTGTCGGAGAACCATCACCCAAAAGTAACAGCTGCCAAGTCGGCGCCAACTGATTATGAGGCAAACCCTTTTGAATTGCTTCGTCAGTACCTGCCCAACTAGGAGATAACCTATGCCAAGCATTGGGCACTATTAAATTATTCGCTGGTGTAAATATAGCAGTCATTCTTTACAAAACTTTATCTATATATATAAAAGCACAAAAACCCAAAAAATGTAGAGACGTGTAATCCGGAGGCTTTCCCGTAGGGATTAATCACGTCTCTACAATGTGAAAATTATTGAAATATATTCTAATGCGGATGGCGAGACTCGAACTCGCAAGCCAAAGGCACACGCCCCTCAAACGTGCGCGTATACCAATTCCGCCACATCCGCTCAAATTATTCAACTAAATAGAGAATATAACACATAAATCTGGTTATGGCGATAGGGGAGTGAAAAAAAAATTTAACATGAGTGAAACTAACTTGCGCTACAGCAAGGTTTTAAAATGCTGCTAACGTAGTGAAGCAGTTCGTGATACTTAATTTTTTATTGTGGACAGCATAAAGCTTAAATGCTGTCATAATCTAGAATTAACCCTTGAGTCGCTGGTATGAAAAAGCGTGTAGGTCTATTTATTCAATCTTGTTGAAGCATAAAGATGAAGTTTGACAAAATATTAATTGCTAATCGAGGAGAAATAGCATTGCGCGTTCTCCGGGCTTGTGAGGAGATGGGGATTGCGACGATTGCTGTTCATTCTACGGTTGACCGCAATGCGCTGCATGTTCAACTTGCAGATGAAGCGGTTTGTATCGGGGAACCTGCTAGTGCTAAAAGTTATTTGAATATACCTAATATTATTGCGGCAGCTTTGACTAGGGGAGCCACTGCTATTCATCCTGGTTATGGTTTTCTTTCAGAAAATGCACGCTTTGCTGAAATTTGTGCTGACCATAAAATTGCATTTATTGGTCCATCACCAGAATCAATTCGATTGATGGGGGATAAGTCAACAGCGAAAGAAACGATGCAGCGTGCTTCTGTACCAACAGTTCCAGGAAGTGATGGGTTAGTCGAATCAGAAAGTGAGGGGTTAGCAATTGCACGAAAAATTGGCTACCCTGTCATGATTAAAGCTACCGCTGGAGGTGGTGGACGTGGTATGCGATTGGTACATTCAGAAAGCGAATTTGTCAAACTATATTTAGCAGCACAAGGAGAAGCAGGTGCCGCATTTGGTAACTCTGGTGTTTATATAGAAAAATTCGTCGAACGTCCCCGCCACATTGAGTTTCAAATCTTAGCAGATAATTACGGTAATGTAGTACATTTATTTGAGCGTGACTGTTCGATTCAACGTCGTAATCAAAAGCTATTAGAAGAAGCTCCCAGTCCTGCTTTAGACCCCGAACTACGCGAAAAAATGGGACAAGCTGCTATCAAAGCTGCTCAATTTATTAATTACAGCGGCGCCGGAACCATTGAATTTTTGCTTGACCGTTCGGGACAATTTTACTTCATGGAAATGAACACCCGTATTCAAGTCGAACACCCTGTAACAGAAATGATTACTGGTGTTGATTTAGTTGTAGAACAAATACGTATAGCTCAAGGAGAAAGATTAAAATTTACACAAGACCAAATACTACTTCGAGGTCACTCAATAGAATGCCGTATAAACGCTGAAGACCCAGAC
Source organism: Calothrix sp. HK-06 (assembly GCF_001904745.1). Classification (GTDB taxonomy): domain Bacteria; phylum Cyanobacteriota; class Cyanobacteriia; order Cyanobacteriales; family Nostocaceae; genus Dulcicalothrix. Next base: position 40,381 of record NZ_MRCD01000031.1, on the reverse strand, counting down.
CACGATTTTCGTCCAGCGCCAGGTCGTATCAGTGGCTACCTTCCACCAGGCGGCCCAGGTGTAAGAATCGACTCTCACGTTTATACCGACTACCAAATACCACCTTATTATGATTCGCTAATAGGTAAATTAATCGTATGGGGTCCCGACCGTCCAACAGCCATAACCCGAATGAAGCGCGCGCTGCGTGAATGCGCTATCACTGGACTGCCCACAACAATAGGATTCCATCAAAAAATTATGGAAACACCACAATTCCTCAAAGGCGAAGTCTACACCAACTTTGTTCAAGAAATGAACGAAGCAAAACCTTAAATTAGTTATAAGTTAAGAGTTAGGAGTTAGAAGTTTAACTCATAACTCATAACTCTTTTCAACTCATCATTGTCAATAACCCTTGCTGCCCAAGTAAAATCTCACGTATTAAGCTAACGATACCCACCCAAATAATGGGGGTAATATCTACCCCACCAATAGGTGGGACGATTTTGCGCGTTGGAATCAAGAAAATTTCAGTTGGCAGGGCTACTAGATTAAATGGAAAGCGTTTTAAATCTACTTGTGGGTACCACGTCAGGACTATACGGAAAATAAACAGAAAAATCATTAGTCCTAACAACGGACCAAGTATCAAAGTTGTAATATCTACAGGTGTCATAGCTTGTATACTGAATAACTTTAAGCTTTGTTAAGACTTCTTTTATCTTAGCGCGAAGGTGAAATGGGCAGAACTCGTACAGTTAATTTCTTTTACTCCTTTTCAAGTACGCTATACACTATTAGAATTATTAGTAAGTATGTAATAAAAGGTTGGTTTAAAGTTATGACACCTTCTTTAGCAAATTTTCTTTGGAGTTTACTTGCGGGTACATTGATTGTCGTCGTTCCCGCAACCGTGGGATTGATATTTGTCAGCCAAAAAGATAAAATCCAGCGCGGCTAGAATTTTGAGAGTCAGCGTGACTCTTAAAATTGTCTGAAGTCTTGACAGATTCTACTTTCCCCTAATTTTGGAAAAAATCTTCTAAAATTAGGGGAAAGTCCTGTATCTAATCATGATGCCTCTTGTACATATATTGTTATTGTGATTTGTTAGAGTAGAGTTTTTAATATTAAGCCGCTAACATAGATTTTGAGATTAGGTAAAAGATAATGCTAATTTTTGGGCTGACAAGCGCCAGTGTTCTGGCTCAAGTAAATGTAGGCGCCACCCCAGCTACTTTTTTAGGGATTTTCCTGGCTGTGGCTGGGGCAGCTCTCTATTTCATTCGTAACGTTAAACCAGAATTAGCGCGCGACCATGATATATTTTTCGCGGCAGTTGGTTTGCTTTGCGGATTTATATTAATATTTCAAGGTTGGCGCCTTGACCCGATTTTGCAATTTGGTCAATTAATGCTTGTAGGGTCAACAGTGTTTTTTGCTTATGAGAGTATTCGTTTGCGAAGTATTGCAACCGAACAAGCAAAGCGCAATACACCAATTGTTGACGAAGACCGTCCTGTTAGTAAAAACTACGGAAGTTATCGTAGAACTTCTAAAGCTGAACGGGTAGACATGGACTTAGAGCCACTTCCTTATTATGAGGACGATGAATATCAAGAACGTCCTCGAATTCGTGGTAGTAATCCCGAACGGCGCCCTAGAAGCGGTTACGATGATTATCAAGATTCGGACGTAGATTCTTCACGTCGTTCATCGCGTCGCACTAATAGCGATAGAAATGATTTAACCACCGATAAACCCGCTCGGCGCCGTACATCTCGTACAGAGGGTCGTACTTCCCAAAAATTTGATGACGACGATTGGAATTCTTCAAGCTCCTTAAGGGGCAATAACGAAGATTGGGATAGCCCAGCTAGCGAAGAACGTAGAACTTCACGTCGTGGCAGCAGTTCCGAACGTCCAGACATTCGTCCTAATGATGATGTCGCACCAACGAGATCTAGACGCAGAAGACCTTCCTCAGAAGGAGCGCGTTCAGATAATTTCGATATAGATGAATCAATACCAACCGCTGATTATACACCGCTTGAGCAACCAAAAGAAAGGCCAGAGCGACCAAATAAGTTTGATGATGACGATTTGCCAATGAGCTAGTAATATTACACTGACCTGTTTTAATTTAAATAGGTGAGCGTGAACCCGATGGAAAATAGTTAAGGTGAAAAAACTTACACCTAAATGGCTCCAAAATAAAATCCATTGGAGTCTACTTTTTAGTTTAGTCGTTACTTCTTGCAGTTCTGACAATATTCCTATAGGTCCGACATCGCTCAACAGTCGTTTTACCGAAGAACAACCAGCGTTGAGCGGTAACGGACGTTTCTTAGCGTTTATTTCAAATCGTAACGGCGCCCATCAACTACTAATATACGATTTGCAACAGCAGGAATTCTTCCGTATCCCACGTTTAACGCGACCCGATACAATTATTGAGAGTCCAAGTTTAAGCTACACAGGACGTTATGTTGCTTATATTACAAGCGACCAAGGTAGACCCGTTGTTGGACTGTATGACCGTGCTGCCCAACAATCGCAGATTCTCACCCCTGTTTATCGCGGCTGGTTGCGTAATCCTAACATTAGTCCAGATGGGCGATATGTAGTATTTGAAACTAGCGCACGCGGTCAATGGGATATTGAAGTACTCGACCGAGGTCCAAATATTGAGCTAGATATTCCAAATGGGGCACCAATCAATCCACCCTAATATCACCTTAATATTGAGTATGGCTAATACGGCTACATAAAAGCATGACAAATAAATCTATTTTTATACCCTTATTGTTAAGCTTAGGCTTTTTAGGTGGATGTGGTGGATATCCACGTATATTAAGCTATCCTTTCGACCCAGGTGGCAGAGGTCTAAATAGTTTTGCTTCAGAATTAAACCCTCAAATATCAAGTAGATATATCGTTTTCACTAGCGACCGTAGAGGCAGTCAAGATGTATACATGTTTGATACAGCTACAAGCTTCTTAATAGATTTACCTGGCTTAAATTCATTTGACACAATTACCTCACATCCTAGCGTTACAGAAAGCGGTCGCTACATCGTATTTGCCGCAAGTCGTCAAGGAAGGTCAGGTATATTTATTTACGATAGAGAAACACGACAATCACGCAATTTAACGACAAATTTGCAGTCAGAAGTTCGCAATCCTACTATTAGCGCAGATGGTAGTAGAATTGCTTTCGAGACAACAGTAAACGGTCAGTGGGACATACTAGTGTACGACCGAGCATCAGGACAACCCCTAAATATCCCCCAAGACCCAAGATAATAAATTAAAAAACTAAATTCTGTACGGGCGGGTTAACCCATAACCTACTTATAATAAAAAATTTCGTAAACCCGCCCCTCCCCAACTCTAACTTTCTTCTTTCTTCACCGCCTCAATTAAAGAACGAACTTGTTGTGTTCCTTCAGATGGCTCAAATTTGAGAGGAAATTTGCCACGCTTGAGCATTCGTAATCCTAAAGGAGCAATACTTAATAAACCATTGAGGTCTTGAAATTGATTTCCAACTACTTGTAACCCAAATTTACGCTCATCGATCCAACCACCATTTTTTACTAAATCAATTAAAACTTTACGGTGACGAATTGAGCGACCATCGCTTTTTTGTTTCCGCTCTAGAATTTCTTGTTTAATTTTAGTGATTTGATCTAAGGGAGCAACATCCATTGGACAAACGGAGTTGCAATTATAACAACGAGTACACCCCCAAACACCTTTACTATCTTCGTTATAATTTTCTAATCGATTTTCTGTGTTGTTATCGCGTGAGTCTGCTACCATTCGATATGCTTTTGCTAGTGCATGAGGCCCTACAAAATTTTGATTCACCTCGCGCGCATTACATTCCGAGTAACAGGCGCCACACATAATACAATTACCAGTTTGGTCAAGAAGTGCGCGTTCCGATGGTGTTTGTAAGAATTCACGTTCTGGTACTTGTCGTCCAGCAGTACTAACGTATGGTGCCACAGCTTCAAGATTGTCCCAAAAAGCGTTCATATCAACTATTAAATCTTTAATAACAGGCATATTACCCAGAGGCGCCACTGTTAAAACTGGTTTACCCTCGTAAGTATTTGTTATAGCTGTATTTTCATATGATGATTTTAAGAACTCAATCTCGCTGCCAACATTTTCTTTACAAGCCAAAGCCGAACGTCCGTTGATTCGCATTGCACAACTACCGCAAATAGTGTTACGGCAATTCTTACGGAATGCTAGAGTTCCATCTTGCTCCCACTTAATTTTATTAAGGCAGTCGAGGATTGTATTTCCAGGCTCGGTTTCCACCAAATAATCCTGCACGGAAGGCTCGGAGTTCGGTTTTTGTCGAATAATTTTAAAGATAACTTCCATATACACAAATCCTATATATCGTATTTAACTCGGTCAATATCTATTACACACCGCAGTGGCTATTATTCTCACTCAATATCATCAATCCCTGCTCTTTAGTACTCAAGAACCGCAAATGTCTTGATTACAGCACACTTAAGATGAAACGCGCGGCGCCTTATAGTCTTGCCCAACTTACAGCGGACTACAACACTCTGCTGGTCATAAAAGTTCACTTCTACGCCTCCAATTGGTTTTAACATCTTCCAAGTATAACCATTAAATCTAAATCCATATGCTCAGAATCTGATTCAATTACATAAGCGTAATATCCAAGACACTACAAGCTTATAAGAGTTGGTTGGGCTTACACAGGCAATATTAAGCAGCTATAACAAGCAAAGCAACCTCTCCATACCCGTGGCTCACGTAACCCTCCAATATGTAAATATGTTCAAACACGTATTTGACACGAACATCAACACTGACCCGTAAGGTTGTAGTTGTTGGATATATAGAATTGTTAAATTGTCTTGCCGAGACATCAACATCTCATCCAATACCCAAGAATTTAGCCTTCGCTGATTCTCATGTTGCTGAAATATGTAAGGCATCGGATGGTGAATTTTGATTTCTTGAGTAGCCAATACTCACCCTAAAGGTAGAAATTTATATATAAAGTGTATCGTAAATTTAATTCTAAATTAAATAAATATTTTGCTATTATTAGTCCATGCTAGTATTTAATATAAAATAACGGAGTGACAAATCGAGTGTAAATCGCCCTGACTGTGCGAATATTACCGCTTTGTTTATTCGTAATTGTAAAGACGTGAAAATATCGTCTTTACATGTACGAGAAAAAGGTGTATAACCTCAATACCCTCGATATATACTATGCACTGTTCGCTCTTGAAGTGAGTTAATGAATGCGCGCATTCTAAGACTTGTTTCTCGATTTGGGTAAGTGCAGTCGTTAAAAGCCTGTTCCATGTGCAAGTCTATAACATAGCTGTTATAGAACATGAGCAGGTATCGAATCTTGATGAGCCAAATTTTCCTGAATGTAATTCTGGAACGAGCGCGCTCCCCTCCTCACAATCTTTCAGCCACCGATTTTACCTTTGTTGGCTTGAAGTCAAATTGCCACATCAATGCCAGTCGTAGAAAAGAATTCTCTGACCGATGGCGAATGATGGTTACAAATGCCGTAATATTACCGCGTTTCAAACCTGCTAATATATTTGAACTCTTTTTGTGTAAGGGAAACCTTCATAGCAGAAAGTTTCAAAGTTCTTCATAAGCAGGAATCTGCCGTAACCCCTGGATATGAGCCGCCGTGCAAATTGAAATTGGCTCATTATGTGGTATTTCATTACCCAGTTAAAACGTTTGGAGACCTTTATAGGATAATTTGAATCGAATGAGTGAAACAGCTACCGCACCATTAACCGGAAAAGCCCTGCTTGCTAAAGTCAAAGAGCTTTCAACTTTACCAAGACGAGAAAGAGCTAAACAATGTGGTTATTACACCACTACTAAAGGTGGTCAAGTACGAGTAAACTTGACTGATTTTTACGACGCTTTGCTATCGGCTCGAGGAATTCCTTTAAGTCCAGAATCTCCCAAAGATGGTCGTGGTCGTGAACCTACGTACCGTGTTAGTGTCCATCAAAACGGTCAAATTGTTATTGGTGCAACATATACCAAAGCAATGGGTTTAGAGCCTGGTGATGAGTTTGAAATTAAGCTTGGATACAAACATATTCATCTGATTCAAGTTGACGGCGATAAAAAGAGTTCCCAGTTAGAGGACTCAGATATCGATGACGAAGATGAAGATGAAGATGAAGATGACGAAGAGTAAATTTTCAGCAATAGAGTTAATCAACTAGTTTTAACCACAGGCTTACAAACTGTATCGTGTTATAAACGGCACTCTATTACCGAAATTTTCGCTATCTTAAATTTAGCCGATTGATACATTCCCGACAGATTACTACGCACGTTGGGAATGAGTGCAAAAAATTCGATGTTACTTTTAGCAGCTAGAGTCATATCTGGCTGCTTTGATTTTTGCTCTTACTTAATCCCAAATATTCTTTCTAAAAATAAAAATAAGTAAAATTAATTATAAATAATCACATTGCATCTAGCTTCTTGTTAACACTCTAATATCAAGTTAATAGATGTAGGTTGGGTGCAACCCAACCCTAAAAACTACAAATTTTTTAACTACCGCTAAAAGGAGTTAAACGTTTAATCGCACGACCAGCAACATCTCTATAACGTAATTGTCCGCAAAGAATTTTGCCCATCAATTGTGGACCACTTGGACGTTTAACACCTAGGTTATAGCCAACGTGAGGCAGACGGTAAAAAAGACTTGCTATTTTTGAAGCCCACGCCATATCGGCGCCCCATTCAGAATTCATAATGTTAGAGTAATTTTCCAGTGCGTTGATATCACCACTAAGAGCGTCATCGATAGCATCACTAGCTTTTAGTCCGCTAAAAATGGACGGACGAATACCTTCAGCAGTCATTGGGTCAACAACACAAGCAGCTTCACCAGCTAAAACAGCATTAGTAGTGTGAAGAGTTTGTTCACCGTTCCATAAACACAGAGCATGACCATACTGTTTACACGTACTAACATTCAAATTAAAGCTCTTGCCGTATTCGTCAACGATTTTTTTAAAGTTCTGTGCTTGCCCACCAATAAAAGTGCCGACACCAATCGAATAACCATCAGCTTTCGGAAAATTCCACGCATACCCGTTTTTAACAATGCCAAATTCCAGGTCTATGACATTTTTTCTTTCAACAATAGCAGGCACCTCAGCTTCTAAAGCCCCAGCCAGACGACGTAACCTATCTTTAAAACCAAGCCATTTTGCCATTGGCCCAGAGGCTCCATCAGCAGCGATAATATAGCGACCCTGGAAACATCCATTTTTAGTATTAACTTCCCAGTAATCACTTCTAAATTCAATACCTGTTACTTCGGTGTTATCGCGTAGTTCGGCACCTTGCTTTTGAGCCTGCTGAATAATAAAATGGTCGAATACATCACGGCGAACTAACCATACTGGCTCTGGTGTTTGTAACTCAACCTCAACAACATCCTCCATTTTCCAAGTGAAGCGAATAGTATCAGCTTTAACCGAAATTGCTGGACTAAAATCAAAGTCAAACCATTCAGCGATCTGAGGAGATACTCCACCACCACAAGGTTTATATCGTGGTAAAGATTCTTTTTCTATAACTAATACTGAACGTCCCCGCTTGCTCAAATGATAGGCAGCAGTTCCACCCGCAGGTCCGGTGCCAATAATTATACAGTCATACATAAGATTTTATACCTACCTGAATAAAGTCTTATTAAAAAGACAGTAAAGCTTAAAAAGGGGTAAGAGGAAAAAGCAAAGGAACAAACACCCTTCACCCTTCTCCTTTTACCCCGTCCAACAGCCCAAAGTATTAACGACTAACCGAGTTAGATCTAGACAGTAGTAATGTCTTTTTCTTTCTCCGCTAGTAAATCGTTAATTTTAGCAGTATATTTGTCTGTTAGTTTTTGTAGTTTGTCTTGTAAGTCGCGAGCTTCATCCTCAGATATTTCTGATGCCTTTTCCTGCTTGCGAATCGACTCAACGCCATCACGACGAATGTTACGAATTGCAACGCGCCCTTCTTCGGCATATTTAGCTGCAATTTTGACAAATTCTTTCCGCCGTTCGGTCGTTAATTGCGGAATATTCAGGCGAATCACAGAACCATCGTTACTGGGCGTTAAACCCACATCCGACAGTGAAATTGCCTTTTCGATGAGATTTAGTGTGTTTCTATCGTAAGGCTGAATTAAAATAGTTGTCGCATCTGGAGTACTAATGTTCGCAAGCGATTTCAAAGATGTAGGCGTACCGTAATACTCTACAGAAATTCTGTCGAGTAAACTCGAATTCGCGCGCCCAGTGCGAATAGTATTGAAAGACCGTAGCGTTGATTCAACGGTCTTTTGCATGGTACTCTCAGCGTCAGCTAACTTCACAAGAACCTCCCACAAGCGTTCCAATCGATTCTCCCACAACTGCGCGGTAAATATTACCACTAGTGGTTAGATCAAAGACGAGAATTGGAATATTATTCTCCTTACATAAGGCTATCGCGGTACTGTCCATTACTCGCAAATCTTTTGCCAAAACGTGAGAATAAGTCAAAGTCTTATAGCGTTTGGCGTCAGGTACTTTCATCGGGTCAGCATCATAAATACCATCTACTTTTGTAGCTTTGAAAATGACTTCTGCCTCAATTTCAGCCGCGCGTAGTGCCGCAGCAGTGTCGGTGGTAAAAAATGGGTTTCCAGAACCGGCGCCAAAAATAACCACCCGTCCTTTTTCAAGATGACGGATGGCGCGACGACGAATATAAGGTTCTGCGAGTTCTTGCATAGCAATAGCCGTTAAAACTCGTGTTTGTACTCCTATACGTTCAAGGGAGTCTTGGAGTGTCATGGCGTTCATTACCGTGGCAATCATGCCAATGTAGTCAGCGGTTGCTCTGTCCATTCCTGCCGACGCGGCTTTGACACCTCTAAATATATTGCCCCCCCCTACGACAATAGCGAGTTGAACACCTGTGGCTACTACCTCTGCTACTTCTTGTCCTATGTTCTTGACCACTTCGGGGTCAATTCCATAACCCATGTTGCCCATTAGGGCTTCACCGCTCAGTTTAAGTAAAACCCGTCGGTAATGTGTACCCATGAAGTTTCGTTTTATTTCAAAGAAAAAAAGTTGTAATTTCCTCCAATTTAAGATAGCAGTATGACGACAATATGTCTCTACTTGTGACAAATTTTAGTCACGCCAAATAATTTTTGTGCCGATTGGCTCAGTTTCTGTAATATCTATATTATTGTTACCAAACAGTGACGCTATCGCACTTCTAAGATATCGTACCTGCACTGCTTCCGGGTGTTCCGGGTTGTCGTCTATTTGCCCGCGATATCGTACTCTTCCTTCAGAATCTATTAAAAAACACATTGGCGTAGTCATGGCGCCAAAACTGCGGGTTACATCTTGCGTTGAGTCCCATAGGTAGGGAAAGTTAAGTTCATGCTTCTGGGCAAAACCTTTCATCCGGTCAAAACTTTCCACTAAGTCTTGGTTAGCAGCGCTGCCATTTACGCCAATTAGCGTAAACCCAAAGCTTGAAAACTCTTGTTGAATTTGTTTCAACCGTTCCAGGTAATGTCCAACATAAGGGCAGTAGTTGCACATCAAAACGACGCCAACTGCGTAGAACTTTTCGAGATAACGACTGAGATGATGAACCTGCCCGTCAATACCTGGCAGTTCAAAATCTGGTGCGTAGCTTCCTATCGGAGTATCAGTTGTTAAGCGCGTTTTCATTTTCCCCTGGCTTCAAGGAACTAGGAACAAAAATTTGGTTTAATGAACATGTCATGCGACCGCATCGAACCGCTTTTTGGTGTAAATGCTTGATATTCGACCATTCTATAAACCTATCTACGCCACGTACATTGTGAAACTACTGAAATTATCCTTTCTCGGATTTATTCTAATTTTGTGAAAATAAAGTCTTAAAATATTGTTAACTTATGCCACGGTGCTTGTGAGCGATCAGGGAGGAGATGCTCTACTTTGAGATTCATCACTCGACATCCGTTGGCACACCCCAACCGTCAAAAACACATACTATCTCCGGAATAATCTATGTCAATCGGCTATGTTGCGCTCGTTCTCCACGCACACCTGCCCTTCGTTCGTCACCCAGAAAGTGATTACGTGCTAGAAGAGGAATGGCTGTATGAAGCAATTACAGAAACATACGTACCTTTATTAAAAGTATTTGAAGGGTTAAAGCGGGACGGGATTGACTTTAAAATTACGATGAGCATGACACCACCCTTAGTGTCAATGTTACGTGACCCTTTATTACAAGAACGTTACGATGCCCATTTAGCGCAGCTAGAAGAGCTTATCGAGTTAGAAATCGAGCATAACGCCCACAACGGTCATATAAAATATCTCGGAGAACATTACGCCAAAGAATTTAGTGAAACACGTCTTATTTGGGAGCGTCATCAAGGAGACTTAGTAACCGCGTTCAAAGAATTCCAAGACTCAGGCAACCTCGAAATTATTACTTGCGGCGCTACTCACGGATATTTACCATTAATGAAAATGTACCCCCAAGCAGTGTGGGCACAACTTCAAGTCGCATGTGAACACTACGAAGAAACATTTGGACAACCACCAAGAGGAATTTGGTTGCCAGAATGTGCGTACTATGAAGGTTTAGAGCGAATGCTTGCCGACGTTGGTTTGCGTTACTTCCTAATCGACGGACACGGTATTTTATACGCACGTCCACGTCCTAGATATGGTACATATGCACCCATATTTACCGAAACAGGTGTAGCAGCATTCGGTCGTGACCACGAATCATCGCAACAAGTTTGGTCTTCTGAAGTAGGTTATCCCGGCGCCGCAGAATACCGCGAATTTTATAAAGACCTAGGATGGGAAGCAGAATATGAGTACATCAAGCCGTATATAATGCCCAACGGTCAGCGTAAAAATACTGGAATTAAATATCATAAAATCACAGGACGTGGACTAGGGCTATCGGATAAAGCTTTATATGACCCTTACTGGGCAAGAGAAAAAGCCGCAGAACACGCCGCAAACTTCATGTATAACCGCGAGCGGCAAACAGAGCATTTGCACGGAATAATGGGGCGCCCGCCAATAATAGTTTCACCCTATGATGCCGAACTATTTGGTCACTGGTGGTACGAAGGCCCCTGGTTTATAGATTACCTTTTCCGTAAATCATGGTACGACCAACAAACCTATAAAATGACACACCTCGCCGACTACTTACGTGCAGAACCGTCACAACAAGTTTGTCGTCCCTCACAATCAAGCTGGGGTTACAAAGGCTTTCACGAATATTGGTTAAACGAAACCAATGCGTGGATTTACCCCCATCTCCATAAAACAGCCGAACGCATGATAGAAATATCAACAATAGAACCAGAAGACGAACTTCAATGGCGCGCACTCAACCAAGCTGCACGAGAATTACTCTTAGCACAATCATCCGACTGGGCATTTATCATGCGAACCGGAACAATGGTACCCTACGCAGTAAGAAGAACACGTTCTCATGTTATGCGCTTCAACAAACTATATGAAGACATCAAAATTGGCAAAATAGACAGCGGTTGGCTAGAAAAAGTTGAACTAATGGACAACATCTTCCCCAACATCAACTACCGCACCTACCGCCCACTATAACCCCTCTTGTAGCACAGGCCAAAGGCGCCTGTGCAGTCACATAATTCTCCTGACTACACAAACACAAAAAATTTCCAGGTTAGCATCACTACGTCGTGAAACCCAACAAACCTTACAAGTATTAGTCAATGTATCTCTTCGCACTGACTTATGTACATTTATAATTTCATAAGTTATAACTGACACACAACATACTCAAACTTTAGCTAGTTATATTCCTTTCTAGCTGAATTTGTCATGCGACTACTTTGAATAAAACTTAACAGGAGAGTAAATTTGGCTTTATCTAGCATAACAAAAGGAGAAATAAGCGAATATCTAAAAAGCCTAATACCCAGTGTTAAAGCTTCTCTAAATAAGCTAACATTAAATGATATTCTCCATCATAAAAATCCTTTAATAAGAGAAATGTTCTATGATAATCCACAAGAATTTATATCGTTTTTCGTCATGGAAAGAGTTGAACGTTCATTTGTTACTAGTATGGGTAACGTTATCGAAAACATTGTTGAAATTTTAGTCAAAAGTCAAGATGGAGAAATCGTAGGTACAAAAAAAGATTGGAAACCTTATGATTTAAAGTTTCGTTTAAAAGACGGTAAAGAATACTGGCTAGAAATAAAATCAATACTAGAACAAAATAACAGTAACAAAAAAAGCATAACAACTTCTAAAGATAATGCTGCTAAACAGGGTAAAGAATTTCGCTTATGTATTTATTATCCTACTAAATTAACAAGTAAAGAAGAATATATTCTTGTAAGAAAGGAATTTTGGACTTTTGTTGGTGGAGATAAAAACACGCAGTCAGAAGTTTTTAATTTAATAAGAAATACCGCAAAAGGCTTCTCTTTCAAAGATTTAATAGAAAGTCGCACAGAAATGCTTCTTCAAGAGTATAAGTTAGTCATGAAACACAAGCAATTCTAAACACTTCTCCCTACACGTCAACTATAGTAGTCCCAATACTACTCAGTTAAGGCAAAAATACGAAAACTTGTAGGTTGGGTTGAGGAACGAAACCCAACATTAGCAAGGTTTTGTTGGGTTAAGCTTACGCTCCACCCAACCTACAAATTTTCTTAACCGAGCAGTATTGATAGTAGTCCCTATAAGCTCCTTGTCATTTGGATTTAGAGAAATTAATTTTTCCATAAGGGAGTGAACTAATTTACTCATGCTTCAAATTCCAAAGACTTTTTGTTTTATCTGTCACGAAATTAATTACTAAATTAACAATTTGTTGACAGATTTAAATTCAAGTTTATTATATTTACTTTTTACAAAGCTTGAGGTTGCCGCAATAACACATCTAGGAATGTAGATTGAATTTAATTCCTCCGAATTCTCTCTTAAAGCGATTAGTTTTTGCATATAATCATATGCAGTAAAATTATATATAGATTCTTGTTTCGTTAATTCTTATAAAGCTAAAATGTTAAATGCATTTTCTATTACACGTTGCGTGCTAGAAGTTCCAAAAACTAGTTTTAGATTTTCTAACGCTGAAGAATCTAGTTTTTTGTTCATAGGTCAATTTTACCTTTTTTTCTAAATCTTTCCGTGTTTTTTGCTTTAAACTAGTCATTAATTTTCTGGTAGTCATAAAATTAGCTTATTTGAAATTTTCAGTATTTTGTGGCGTGTGTTTAAATTAAATCAACACTAAGTTATCACGATGTACAACAGTTTCGGCGCCTTCATACCCTAAAATTTCTCTAATTTCTCTAGAATGGCGCCCGCGAATCTTCTGCAACTCATTGCTACTATAATTAACTAATCCCCGCGCGATTTCATTACCTTCGCCATCAAATATTCCTACAGATTCTTGTGTATCAAATTCACCTTTTACTTCAGTAATTCCCGCAGCAAGTAGAGATTTTCCTCCATCAGAAATTGCTGTTGCGGCGCCGTTATCTAAATACAGCTTACCCAATGGAACTAAACCATAAGCTATCCAACGTTTGCGCGCTCCTGTTGGTTCTGGTTGTGGTTGAAACTGCGTACCAATAGACTCTCCATTAATAATTTTGCTTATATTATGAGGGTATTGTCCTCGTGTTATAACTGTCCGTACTCCTGCTGCTGTAGCAATGCGAGCCGCAGATATTTTTGTTACCATTCCCCCCGTTCCCCACTGCGAACCTTGACCACCTGTTTGAACCTGCATAACCGTCAGTTCTTTTATACTGTTTACCAAACTAATTGGTTTCGCATCAGGTACAGAGCGAGGGTCTGCCGAATATAATTTATCTACATCTGTAAGTAAAAATAACCAATCAGCTTCTACTAAACTGGCAACAAGTGCAGAAAGAGTATCATTGTCCCCAAACTTTAATTCTTCAACAGCAACAGTATCATTCTCATTCACAATAGGAATAACACCGAGTTCGAGTAACTCCCGAAAAGTATTGTAAACATTTAAATATCTACTACGCTGCACCAAATCGCTACGAGTTAATAAAACTTGAGCTATCGGTTGTTGTAGCGTCGTAAATAAATCATCATAAACCCGCATCAGGCGCCCTTGTCCAACAGCAGCCACAGCTTGTTTCAAGGCAATGCTTTTTGGACGTTCGGTTAAACCTAAACGCGCACTTCCCACTCCTACGGCGCCACTCGATACAAGAATAACTCTATGTCCTTTCGAGCGCAGTTGTGAAAGCACTTCAGCTAATGTAGCAATAGTAGATAGCGCCAATAATCCAGTTTCAGGCTGAGTAAGACTAGAAGTTCCAATTTTAATAACCAGAGTCTGAGGCATCTTATATATCGTAGAGGCGGTTTAACCAATATCCTAAAACAGCACGCAACACCTCGTAAGGGCGGGTTAACCAATATCCTAAAACAGCACGCAACACCTCGTAAACCCGCCCCCCAACCTAAACACTAAAGCGCCAGTTTCCCTATAGTTAGGACTAGCGCTTTAAAGGTTTTAAAGTTATTTACTATGACTAGGGTATATATTTCTTCTACCCCATCTTATTAATTTTCATAATCCCTTATATTTGTCTGTAACGAACCTTTTTTAATTATTTCTTTAGATTTACTTTCTTTAATATTTATTACGCTTTGTAAATCTTTTTTCCTTTGGACTAATTGTAGCCCCTAAAATTTCAGATGCCCACACTTCAAAATTACGAACCGGGTGGGAGCGCAACGCTGTACCTGGATGCATCATTGGTTCAACGAGAATTGTAAACATTCCCAAACGATTACCCACCAAGACATCAGTAAACAACCTATCCCCAACCATACCAACTTGGTTTACAGGCAAATTCATTTCAGCGAGTGCTGCACGGACTTTACGACGTGACGGTTTCGCAGCGCCATGATAATAAGGTAAATTTAGCGCACGGGCAATATTGCTAATTCGATTTTCGCTGATATTATTACTGACAAGCCAAAGCGATGCAACTTGACGCACTTGTACTACCCACTCTTGGAGTTCAGGCGAAGCAACAGCAGCTTTAAATGGTACTAGTGTTTCATCAACATCAAGCACCAGCCCTTTAAGGTTATATCGTTGAATGATGTCAGGCGTAAGGCTCAATATTGAAGAAGAGAGAATTAAATCAGGTTGTAGTAATTCGTTCCAGGTCATTAGTTCAAATTTAGTAATGTAGAGACGTGACATGTCACGTCTTTGTCTTTTAAAAATTGAAAATTATTTTTTCTGTCTTTCTCTACGAATTTTAGCAACAGCGGCTTCGTGTTCCTGTATGGTACGGCTAAAAACATGCGTACCATCATAGCGAGCAACAAAAAATAAATAATCAGTATTTTCGGGGTTTAACACAGCTTGTAGTGCAGGCAAACCAGGCGCCGCTATGGGAGTAGGAGGTAAACCAGGCGTTGCATAAGTATTATACGGTGATGGTTGTCTAACTTGTGCAAACGTTAAAGGTTTATCAGGAGTTTGAGTAATTCCAAAAGCATATTCAACAGTGGGATCACTTTCTAGTTTTATCCCTTTTTGCAAGCGAGATACAAATACACCCGCAATCCGGCGCCTTTCTTGTGCCACAACAGCCTCTTTTTCTACAATACTAGCGAGCGTCACCCATTCTTTAAGTGTAAACTTTGTTTTACCTTTCTCTTTTCGGTATACAGGTAAAACAGTTTGCTCAAAACGTTTAAGCATTTGCTCGACAACATCTTGAGGTGTAATTTTTTCCGCTGGAACTTGGTAAGTATCCGGAAAAAGAAAACCTTCCAGAATCGGAATATCAGCAGGAAGCCAAGAAAATTTTTTCCTATCAACAATACTAGCGGTCTTTATAAAATCTTCAGCAGAAAACCAACCCTTTTCTTGAAAGTACCTCGCCATTTGTCTCAAAGACCAACCTTCTGGGATAGTAAAACTAGTTTGCACAACCTTACCATCTCGAATTGTTTCAGCAATTACATTCATTGGCTGATTTCCAGATAATTCATAAGTACCAGCCTGAAAATCACCTTTTGGGTCTTGCCAATTTTTATATCTTGCCAATAAACTCCAGGCATATTTTGACCGAATTAAACCTGCTTGTTCTAACTTGGCGCCAATTTGTTGAGTTGCTGTACCAGAAGCAATTTGAAACCGTTGAGGTTTTGCGGTACTAGATACAGGTGAAATAGCCCAACTCCACCAAAGCCAACTGGTGCTACCAACAATAGCCAACAGTAAAGGCAGCAGGCTAAATATAAATAACCGCTGCCAACCTATTTTTTGATAACTCATCATTAAGTACTGATTTTTACGAAAAAATTCTTTACTCAACTTCGTTAAACAACTGTTCTTCCAAAAGCGGTTGAACTTTACGAAATTCTTCAGGAGATAAAAGCTCAGGTTTACCAGATTTTGTTAATCGTGCGAAAAACAAAAGCGGGTCAAGGGGAGTGTATATGGCGTATTCTTGCTCATCTTGGTAAAAGGTCGCAAGCAATTGTAATTGCTCAGGTTCTAAATCCGCGTCTTCGTCTTCAATTTCGAGAGTAAAAAGTTCGGAATCTTCAACAGGCGGTAATTCACCTGCTACAGTTAGGGCATAAGCTGTATTTTTGAGCGCTAAATTGTGTTCTGACAACACAGCTTGAGCGTTGGCAAATAACTCATCAATTGCGGCATCGTCTTCTACTAGAATTGCTTCTTCTTCCTCATCGTCACCTTGCCAAGCAAAGATTTCTACGGGGGCATCTACAGGAAGAAGTAAAACATATTCTTGCTCTTCCACCGAAAGTGAATGCTCGACATAACATTCAAGCGTGCGTCCTTGCTCATCCGTCAAGGTGATGGAACCAGCTTGAGCTTTATCATTGTCTTCAGGAAATTGTGAGGAATACATAGCCGATATATGCAAATATATTAACTACCAGCAACTGCAAAAACTGCTTAATTGTTTCTTAAACAGGTAATGTAAATTAAATTGAGTCGAACTGGCTACCAAACTTCAGGATATCATGCATTTGGAATTGGTCGTGTTTCAAAATTCCTTCTTGCATCAAGCCATTGCTGCAAAATCAATGCTGCCGCTTTTCGGTCGATTAAACCTTTATTACGAGATGGAGAACGATTTTCAGCTAAAATCATTTGTTCAGCTTGAAACGACGTTAAACGCTCATCAACATATTCCACTGGCAGGTTTAATATTTTGCTAACACGCTTGGCAAATTTCTGAACGTGTTTTGCTTGAAACCCTAAAGTTCCATCCATGTTATATGGTAAACCCACAACTAATACATTTATTTCGCGCTCAATAACTAATTGGCGTAATTGCTCAATATCCTTCGAGAAAGCAGTGCGCTCAATAGTAGTAATGCCAGTTGCGATAAGTCCTGTTTTGTCGCAACCAGCAACACCAATTCGCTTGCTTCCTACATCTAATGCTAAAGCAAGAACGTATTTAGATTGAGATGAGGAAGACACCAAACAAACTTCATTGTCTTCCTTTAACTGCTGATTAACCACGCAACTGCTCCTGGTCGGCATCGCCTTCAAAATCATTCGATGCTTCTACGCTACCGTGATTATAGGAAAATGCAACCGAATCTTTAACAGTATTATTTTTGACAATCCTGTCCGGAACTGACGCTTTACCTTGTTGAGTCCAAGACATTCCACCAGGTATTGGTTTACGTGCAGGTTGTAAACCTTGTAATACTTCAGGCAGTTGAATACCTTCGAGTGAAACAAACTTTGATTCGCGCACTTTATGCCACACTGACCGGGACATAATTAATGTATGCTCAGTTCGGCTTGCTCCAATTCGTTCTAGATATTCCTCTCCTTCTGGTAAATAATCGGCTGAAGCTATACGTAAAGCTTGCTTAGGAAAATCTTGGGCTATACGTGCTAACTGAGAAAGTAGCTCTGGATATAGCCAAGTGTAAGCAGGATGTACCGTTAGTGTTGCAACGTGTGGTGAATTTCCTTTTCTATCTACAGTTATTTGAAAGTAACCTATCGCTGCTTTGCGAGAAGGTTCAAAAACATACCCACTAACAACTTCGCTTTTATTGAGCCACTGTTTCAAAGCATCCGTCAACCCTTCAAATAAACCTGTTTTAAAGTCACAAGTTTGACGGTCAAATACTTGTCGCACCAAAGGTGGCATTGATGCTGTATCTAATTGATACAACAATTGGGCATCAGCATTACTGACAGGAAGTAAATTTGGCAGATCCGGTTCTGCCAAAGCCAAGCTTGATAATAATTCTGGTTTTAATTCCCAATACGTAATTTCCGCAAGACGCTGGAATCCATTGCGACGGTAAAGTGCTAATGCGTCTGCGTCGTTTACATTAACTTCCAGTATCCAAGTACGCGCTTCCAATATTGACTCAAAGCAATGACGTAAAAGCTGTGAGCCAATGCTTAATCTATCGTTACCCCGTTCTAGCAGTACACGGTCTACGCGCCAAGTACTTCGTGTCCGGTTAAATGGTGATACTTGCACCATTCCTAATAATGTTCGTCCTTGCTCTACAACATAAGCACACAGACGATATCTTAAAGGGTTGGGAAACCAACTTAAACATTTCAGCAACCCATACCAACGACGTAACCATTGTACTTGCTTGGCACCGTCATTTTCTCCCTGTGGTGTTAGGGCAGAGAATGACTCGTGAGTCAAGCGTTCAATACCGTCCAAGTCACGATACTGTACTGGTCGGATAACAACACTTAGATTTTGGGGTAATAAAGAAGTCATTTTCATTCGAGCCGCTACACAGCCATAGGTAATGGTGTTGAGAATCTATATCTATTGCATTAATTTTAACGGCTTTTGACGTTTTGGCGCCAAATCATAAGAGGTATTTATTTAAAGCTAAACGCCAAAAAGCAAACCTAGCTAGAATAAATTTACCCTAAAGAAACTAGGTCTGCTTTAAATATATTTTAAGTTTTGTTAAAAATTGTATAAGCCTTGCTACGCTTGACGAGAAATTTGCTTCTCAAAATTAGCTTGTGTTTGATGCAGCAAAAGCTCTCGACTGTCATCTAAGCTTTGCTTGAGAGTAGGAACCAGATTACGAGCTTGTAGTGTCATATGAAACTGTAAATGAGCAACATATTCGCTGAACTCCTCATTTACCGCGTCTTTGCCCCTTTTAAAATTTGATTCCGTTGCCACTGTGTTCTCCTTGATTAATTAATCGTGCCGAATATTGATTAACATTTGCCAAACTTATCATATTGTTTCATTTCAACATCAGCTTCGCAATGAACTGTTACGAAACGGTTGCCTTACGTTCCAGTTTACCCCAACCAACCATTGAACCCTTAATAGCAGTGATTGTTGACTTTATCGCTACATAGTACATTAGTTGTCTATAAAAGAAGCGCTGGGGTAGTAGCCAAATTAGTAACTTCCAGTCTTCTTTTCGCTCAAGGCAGAAGGCAACTAGTGCTGCTAGCAAATCTACTGATAGAAATAAACAATAGTACAAAATAACCTGCTGTAAGTTATTAGAAGAATACTCAACAGGCTGTTGATGTTTTTGCCACATTGCCCAAGCTATTGAACCGACCATCATTACATCCATTAAGGGTGAGATGAGAGGAAAGAATATTTGGAAAACAAACACGTTGGGTATTGCGAACATTCCCAAGGCACCATACTTTGTTCTAAATAAGGTGTCGCGGTGTTTCCATGCTGCTTGCAGTGTGCCATACATCCAACGAAATCTTTGTTTGAGGAAAGCATTAACTGTATCCGGCGCCTCGGTAAGTGCTATTGCGTTTTCTTCGTAATCAATTTTATATCCCATCCGCAACACAGCTAGCGTCAGGTCGGCATCTTCCGCTAGGGTGTCGGTAGCGTAACCCCCTGCTTGTAATACTAATTCTCGGCGCCATGCACCAATGGCACCTGGAACAACGCTGATACAGTTGAGTAGTCCAAACGCTCGCCGCTCTAAGTTTTGACTTGTAATATATTCGAGTGCTTGCCAGAAAGTTAATATATTGATGCGGTTACCAACTTTAGCATTACCCGCAACGGCGCCGATATTCGGGTCAGCAAAGTGACGAACAAGTTTGGCGATAGCGTTGGGACGGAGTATTGTGTCAGCGTCTAGCGAAACAATAATTTCTGCATTACTGTGACGAATGCCATAATTTACTGATTGCGCTTTACCACCATTTGCTTTTGTAAAAACATGAACTCGATGCTCGTGGGCAAAAGTTTCAACTACGTCTTGGTAAGTATTATCGCTTGAACCATCATCGACGACAATAACATCGAAGTTTGTGTAGCGCGAATGTAGTATGGAGTTAATCGTTCGGCAAATAACCTTTTCTTCGTTGTACGCGGGCACTATTACGCTGACACTAGGCGTATAAGTTAACTTGTTTTTAGAGTTGCCTCGACTTTTCCATTCATATAATGCCAACGCTGCTACAAACAACAACCGCATCATTGAAAGACCAATACCAATGATAAATAGATAATAGATACCTTGGTTAAATTCATTCATCAACGAGAATGCAGTGCCATCTAACCTTGCCATCATTTGCTCGGATGCTGGTATTTTTGGCATTACTTCGTCGCGTTTTAGCCCTATTAAATCAGAAATTGTAACTAATTCATAATTTCGCTTACGTAATTCTTCGATAATTTTTGGCAATGCTTGAACTGTTTGTGAGCGATCGCCACCACTATCATGTAATAACACTACATTCCCAACACCGCTCGAAGCTTGCTCAATAATTGAATTGACTATTTTATCAACTCCAGGCGCCCGCCAGTCATTCGGGTCAATTTGCATTCCAATTGTGTAGTATCCTAGACGACCAGTATATCTTAACGGCGCTACTTGGTCAGGTGTTTCTGGTTCTACATCTTCTGCATATGGAGGTCTAAAAAGTAAAGTTTTAATGCCAAGTTGCCCTTCTAACAAACGTTCGGTTGCGTTAAGCTCTAGTTTTAATTGCTTGTGTGGAGTTATAGCAATATTTGGATGTGTAAACGTGTGATTACCAATTTCGTGACCTTCATTAACAAGACGATGGAGTAAATCAGAATTATTGTTGGCATTAAGACCAATTACAAAAAAAGTAGCTTTAGCTTTGTAACGCTTGAGTACATCTAAAATACCAGGAGTAAACCGTGGGTCAGGGCCATCATCGAATGTGAGGGCAATTTTATTTTTACTACCGCCACCCCAACGTGTAATTACATACGAAGACGGATAAGAATTTAATTGCTCGTTCAATATCAGCCCACTTTTTTGGTCATAAGTAATTTGGCGTTTGCCATCTTTAGGTGTAGCAGTTACTTTCAGTACTTCGCCTTGCCCTTCATAATCAATATCGAAACCGTAGTGCAAAGCTTCCAACATGAGCGCTTTTTCTTGGTCGAGACGTGCGCTGGCTTGGAACACAGACCATATTGAAGGGTCTTCTGAACCCATACGCCATAATGCAAAACCACGGGCGCCAAGGTTTTGACCTTCGACAATTTCATTAAAAGCAGTCACACCATCAAGGTACCAAACATGGTGTAAGACTTCTTTATCGTCGTAATAATCAAACGTTGAATTTAACGTGTTAGAGTCAAATGTAATTTTTCCTTGAGATTCTTGTGCAGTTTTAAGCGCATCTTGGAATGAAATTTCCTCACCACTTGCATTTGCCTTCCAGTCATAACCGTAATTACCAATTGCCACAATATATTTATCAGCAGGTAATTCTTTGAAGCGACGTTGTAAATGTTCTACATACCAGTTTTGTGATGTAACGGCGCCTGCTTCGCTCGTAGATTCATGTTCGTCATACGCCATTAAAATTAAATAATCATTAACCTGTGCCAGTTCTTTATATTTAAACGAAGGATTATCTAATGGTACAGACTGCGAAACCTCTAAACCTAAAGGGTGAAACTTAGTATACAATTCACCCATAAATGCCATTAAATTTCGCTGACTAGAATCAGGAATATTTTCAAAGTCAATATTTACCCCCGCAAAATTATTTTTACTAACAACTGTGAATAATTCTTCAACTAAGTTTTGTCGTGTTTCTGACTGACTTAATACCTGAGCTAATTTATCTCCATTCCAACTTTGATTACTATTATCAAAGTTATTAATGAGTGGCATTATTCTCAAGTCAGAACGATTTTTATGAATATAATCTAAAGTTCGCTGCTGCTTTACTTCATCATCAAGCGAGATTTTACCACCCTCTTCAAGATGCAACCATTCAGGCATTAGCTTATCAAGCTTATTTATATTCTGCTTGAGCGATGTGAAGCTGTTATCGTCCCAATTAACATAAAAACCAATAATTTCTGACTTAGCAGGGGTGCTTGATGGAATATTTGCGGCTTTTGGAGAGATAATTTTAACTATATTTTGCTTTTCTACGTGGTTAGCAATATTGTGACTCTTGTGTGTATTTAGCTGATTTTGAAAGAATTTATGTACTTTCAAAATTTTGTGTGTAGGTAACAAACTTAACGCTGGTAGGTCTGGTTGCATTGCTACGGTAATAAACCAACTAATAAAAATTCCAAAAAAAGTAATAAGACTAACTTTAGCGACACGCTTAAACCATCTCCAACGAACACTTTTTGGGTCGTAGAAGACAGGATTTTTTATTTGTTTAGGCAAAATCAAAGCTCCTCAGTAAAATAAATATTAGCCAATTATTAATCCAGATTTAACTTTTTATTCTATTAAAGCTTTTAAAACCTGGAGTGCTGATTACTTATGAATCTTAATTAGGAGATATGACACAAAAATGGCATGAGGGTGGCAATGCTATGACAAATTTTTTATTAAGAAAGGCGACTTATTACAGAGTAAATTTACTTAATTTGCTTAATATAATTAAAAGTTTAATGCTATATATTACTAAATATTAAAAAATGTAAATGTAAATAAATAATATTATTATTTCTTCTTGTGGAACGGGCATCCTGCCCGTCTTATATTTAAAGCTTAAACAAAGGGCGAGCAAGGATGCCCACCCCACAAGAGTTTTAGTTAAGATTATTGAGTATAGATAAATGGTGTGTTATTTTAAACAAGCGATTATTTGAGGTATTCCACCCCATTGTTTAAATAATTTGGCGCCTTCGCGATTAATTTCTGCTATAGTTCTAGGTTTACCGTTACCTGAACCTGGAAAAAATACATAAAATAATCCCTTTTGAACTCCTCCATGTCTAGGGTTTGAGGGAACACTTAAAGCATTAGCGAGTGCTATAGAACCTTCACCAAAACGATATTCTTCAATTCCACCAGCAAAAAATAAACTAGTGTCAGCGAATATTGCATAAACCAGCTTACGGTTAGTTGTATTGTAAGCAACCGCAAAATCTCCAAGTTTAATATTCGTAAGCTTCAAAAATTCCTCATTATTATTCTGAGGAAGTACTACATAAGGAATTTTACTCGAATCGACGTAACGCTTTGGGTCGGTTCGCTTTTTGGTTTCATCGTAAAGTGCTGTAGCTGAAATGTAATAACCTGGATATGGGTCGGACTTTGACTGCACAACAGGTTTCCCATCAGGTTTACCATTATCTGTGACAAGTGCCAACCAGTTACCCGGCTCTCCAGCATGTTCTATTCCATCTATACCTTTATTTTTTGGATGATACGCACTCGGCGCCCCATCTGCATCAATAGCCATCCCAGCTTTGAAAAAAAATCCGGGTTTATTTGCGAGCTTCAACACAGTATATTGACCGTGTGTAAATACTTTTAATTGTGATGTGCTAACTTTTGACGCAATAACAGGAACTATTCCAGCACCAGCTAACGCGGAACCAGCAAACAAACTTGCTTTGATAAGTTCTCTTCTTTTCATATAGGGTAGCCAAGTAGCGCAGTATGGCCCTAACGCTAACACGTGACGCTCTTGGCAACCATATAAAAGTTAAGAGTAATAATTAAGCAACAGCTTCAGCTTTTTCTACTTTTTCAGCTTTCACAACTGGTACATAAGGCTTTTCGGCGCCTTGTGCTAAGTACTCAGCCAGTTGTGCCTCAATTTGGTCGCGAACAATTTGACGGTATTCTAAGAAATGCTCGTTGTGCGCGCAAGTGGCCAAATAGTGGTCGAACACTTTTGGGTTATGCTTCAAAATGCTGAATAAGTGATGCCAGAATTTCCAGCGAGTTTCCCGCTTAATTCCCTGGCGCCAAATTATAGTTAAGAAAGCTTTGACTACAATCAATTCTGGCATTTTCGCAGGCGCCGTCCAACTTGGTCCACCCATCATCATAAAACAGCGATAAGTTCTGTCTAAATATGCTACTGGGTCATATAAAGCACAAAACGCTTCAACATATTCCCGGGCTATTTCTTCTAATGGACGGGTGGCAATAAAGTTCATTAATGTAGTTTGATTAATGTTTCCGTCTGCATTTTCCCGCAGCCGCCCTTCTCTACTTAAACGATGCCATAAAGCAGTATTAGGTAACGCTTGTAACATCGCGAAAGTTGTTGAAGGAATGGCGGCTTGTTCAGCAAACCTAACAATACGTGAACCGGCGCCACTTTTTTCACCATCGAACCCAATAATAAACCCAGCCATTGGACGCAAACCAGTTCTGATAATGGTTTCAACTGCATCTGTTAAAGAACTACGGGTATTTTGAAACTTCTTAGTCATCTGCAAACTGTCTTCGTCGGGTGTTTCAATACCCAAAAATACAGCTTTGAATCCAGACTCAACCATCAATTCCATTAACTCTTCGTCTTGAGCAAGGTCAATAGAAGCTTCTGTATCAAAACTGAAAGGATATTGATGTTCAGCCATCCAGGTTTTTAACTCTTTGAGCAACAACTTTACATTCCGCTTATTGCCAATAAAGTTATCATCTACCATGAAAACGCTACGGCGCCAACCCAACTCATAAAGACGGTCAAGCTCTGCAAGTAACTGTTCTGGAGTTTTAGTCCGGGGTTTACGACCGTAGAGAACAATAATGTCGCAAAACTCGCACTGAAACGGACAACCACGCGAAAACTGTACTGACATTGAATCGTAAGCATCAAACTCCAACAAGTCAAAGCGCGGTATAGGTGTACTTGTAACATCAGGTTTTTCGGTTGCTCTAAAAATTCCTGACTTTTCACCCTTATTTACAGCTTCGACGAACATCGGTAAAGTAATCTCGCCTTCGTCTAAAATCAGAAAATCGGTTCCGACATTTTGGACTTCGTGGGGAACTGAGGTAGGATAAGGACCACCAACAGCAACTAACTTACCACGTTGCTTTGCTTCTTTAATTTGGTCAAGTAAATCTTGCTTCTGAACAATCATCGCAGACAGAATAACCATATCCGCCCACTCCCACTCTGCCTCAGTAACAGCACGAATATTACGGTCAACTAATTTAAACTCCCATTCCTGGGGTAATATTGCAGCGACAGTTACTAAACCCAACGGAGGCAGTAGAACTTTGCGGTTAACTAGATCTAAAATTTTTTCGTATGACCAAAATGTTTTAGGAAACACCGGATAGACAAGCAATACACGCATAAATTTCTACTCCTACCGCATCATTTTTATAAATCAATCTAAACTCACTTAATATATAGATGAGTTTTATGTGAATATGTTTCAGAAACCAAGAAACCCGGTTTCTCTGTACCTTAGCATTATTACTTATTTTTTTTTGCTACTCTGTTATACCTTACGTACAAACTCTACCTTTTGACACCGCTAAGTCTTAAAACATCATTCATCGTTTCACAGTAGTTGCTTAAACCAAAGCTTTTCGGACTCACAGCATTTTTGTACGTAAAATGACGATATTCCATACAAAATCTGTCCCACGCTGCCATCTGAATACGGAACAGCACAATAATTACATTCGCTAAACCGAATGACAGCGGGATACGGAACAAGATTTTTTTACCAAGGTAAGCACAAACTTGTTCTATAACTTGGTTTGCGGTAATTCTAGTTTGTCCCAAAACTAACGACCGCTCTTGCCCTGCACTAGGAGGATTATTGACAAGATGTTTAACAACAGTAGCAATATCCTGACCATGAATGAAGTGAAAGCTACCATCTGCTTTTAAAAATCGGATGATATCTATATATTTAGCTACTTCAGGAAGACCTGTTGTAATGTGCGAGTAAGGTTTGTTAGCATCTCCACCAAAAACAAACGTGGGAAAAACAGTTGTAACTTTCGGTGCAATCTTCAACTGCGATTTTTTCATTAAACAGTCGTACTTGGAACGAACATAGTCAGTTCCTATCTCACCTGCTTCTTTAAGTGGTTCGCCATTATTACCTAAAACACTTGCCGTCGAGAAGTATATTACCTGTTCGCATCGTTCAGGGTCTAACATATTCATTAGCTGCAACGTTTTCGTGACATTCACATCAAACGTAATATCACCACCCCAAGCTGTTGCCGTCAAAACAGCCACATCAATAGTTTTCAATAAATCAGCAAACTTTTCTATCTCCTGCATATCACCTTGCAGCACAGTGATATTACTACGAACATTAGTATCAACTTTTAATTTATCTGGATTTCTTACGAGTAAAAATAATTCGTGTTCAGTCTCTTGAATTAACTGGTCACTAATATAATGACCCACACATCCACTGGCGCCTGTAACTAAAATACGTTTAGACATAAGATTTTGATCAAAATCGGGATTAAATTTAGTTAAAAATAATATCGTAGAGAATAAGCCACTGCAAGTGTTTCACCACATACGACATGACATTATAGATTTAAAACCTACCTATAAGTTCCCCAAACTCTGCGTAAGTTAAGTCTAACTCGATTTAGTGATGATTAAGAGGCGCCTCCAAGCAAGGGCATTTAATGTGAACCAATGGTTCACAAAACACTATCTATGGATTAAAAATTATGTCACTTAATGTTTTCTGCAAACGTTATTTAGGTGTAATGGCAATAACCTTTACAACACTTTCAACACTGGCGCCAGCACCTGCATAAGCAAGAGGCTTAATTATTTACAATACTGATGAGGAACTTTTCGAGGTAGCTGATTTTCCACAAGAGATGGTTGCTCAATCTCCTGGTCTAAAAGCTTACAAACTTTCATATGCGTGCCAACGATTTGGCTTATTTTGGGCAAATGGATGTACTTAGGACTGTAAATTAACAGCAGGAAATATAAGCACAAATACTATAGCTGATATTCCACAAAGAGTTAATACCTAAATTAGAACAAGAGTATCCTTTTGATAAAGCATAGCGCAACTTTTGGAATAAATACGGTTTTATAACAGTGGTAGGTATTTTTGCGCTATTGGCAATAATGAAGGGAAAACAAGAGTCAACACCAGAAGCGAAACCACAAACAATACCACAACTACAAAGTGATACTTAGACGAATTAAAATCTTAATAAAGTTGTCATTAGTAGCGTAGCGAAATATTTTAATCAAAGTTGTCATTCTGAGCGTAGCGAAGAATCTTTAAAATCTCAACAAGTTATAGAGATGCTTCACTACGTTCAGCATGACATATATATAGCAATTTACACTGCTGTTAAACTTAACTGCTTTGCGGTTTCAAAGAAGAATCTTACATTGTCTTCGGGTGTTTCAGGTAAAACACCGTGACCGAGGTTGAGGATATGACCCCAGTTACCTGCTTTACGAACTGTATCGTAAATACGTTCACGAATAAATTCTTTGGAACCAAATAAAACACCTGGGTCTAAATTACCCTGTACTTTCATGGTTTTACCAAGACGTTGACGTGCATCTGCCATGTCAACTGTCCAGTCTACTGATATTATATCGGCGCCTGATGTTGTCATGCGTTCCAATACACCAGCACTACCTGTTACCAAAAGAATTAATGGTGTGTCGGGATGTGTTTGTTTAACGCGCTCGAAAACCATTTTTTGATAGGGTTGTGCAAACACTTCGTAGTCCTGAGGACTAAGTTGTCCTGCCCATGAATCAAACATTTGCACTACTTGGGCGCCGCAGTCAATTTGATAGCGAACATAAGTAGCGATAGAATCGGCAAGTTTTTCCAACAGTTGATGTAAAATCGTGGGGTCAGAAAACGCCATGTGTTTGATGACCGAGTAGGTTTTGGAACCTTTACCTTCTACAGCATAAGCCGCCAAAGTCCACGGGGCGCCAACGAATCCAAGTACAGTAGACTTGTCACCAACTTCAGAGCGTAAAGCCTGTAAAATCGTTTTGATGAAAGGTAACGATTCTTCAGGGTTTAAAGCGTGTAAATTATCTACTTGTTCCTGTGAACGAATTGGTGCATGAATAATTGGTCCCTTTCCCTCGGCAATATCCATATCGATACCCAAACCAGGAAGTGGGGTAACAATATCAGAAAATAGAATTACACCATCGGGTTGAAATGCTTTCCAGGGTTGCAAAGAAACTTCGATAGCAACTTCGGGAATTTCCGACCGTTCGCGGAACGAGGGATACTTCTCTCTCAAATCGCGATAAGCTTTCATATATCGTCCAGCTTGTCGCATCATCCAAACAGGAGGACGATCTACAACTTCACCACGAGCAGCCCTTAACAAATGAGGCGTATTTGCGGAAATACCCATTAACACTTCATCCTATATCGCTTTTTTATTTCATCATTTAGCTTACCATTCTAGGCTAACAAAAGTATAAGCAGAGAAGAGAAAACAGCCAAATACAAATACTTTTTCTGCTTACCACAAAGATTGACTTTCAATCGATATTATTACTTTCTGATTGTAAATTTTTGTAAATTACATATCCTCGATTTCGGTTTCATAAAGCAGAATAGTCGTCTCTGGTCCAACTCTACCCATCTCTGGTAACGGTCCCATTTCCATTTCTACAAAATAAGTCCAATTACCGCAGTTTTGATGGTAATTTAAAACTTTACCCATACCACCGATAAAAGAAACTTTTTGGTCTTTACGGTATTTTGGCTGGGGTTGCTTCTGATATATGTTGGCAAGCATGGTGATACACCTTAAATACAAAGCTAATTTCTTACTGAGCTAGCGGCACCTAATTTTGTTAACAAAGTTACAAAATCAAATTCAGGAACTATAAAATAAATAAAATGTATAAATAAGTTAGTATTATTTTTTATCGTTCTACTAAAGTACTTTCCTACTAAATTGAAACAACCTACCGCTAGGCTTAAAGTCTATATATACCAAAGGGTGATTTTGTCCAATCCAAAGTATAATATTGTTAATTTGCGACTCTAAAATTTTAGTATAAATAATAACTCAGTATAGAGACAAAGTGCAGCCGTGTAGAACATTGCGAGTAATCTGCGTCTAAAGATAGTGTTCGACTTATGCCAAAAGTGCCATATTCGTAGAAAATAACCTATCATATTGGCGTATATCCATAAGTTTAAAATGTCGTCAAAATCCCAAGTTAACGTCCTACTAGTGGATGACCACACAGAAAATTTACTGGCGCTTGAGGGCATACTAGGAGGTCTAGGTCAAAATTTAGTGCGAGCAACTTCAGGCGCCCAAGCGTTGAAGTGCTTACTAAATCAGGATTTTGCCGTGATTTTGCTAGATGTGCAAATGCCTGATATGGACGGTTTTGAAACTGCTGCTTTGATACGTCAACGTAAACGTTCGCTCCATACACCAATCATTTTTTTAACGGCATTTAGCACGAGCGATAATATGGTCGAGCGGGGTTACTTATTAGGCGCAGTAGATTATTTATTCAAGCCTCTTCAACCAGAAATATTAAAATCGAAAGTGATAGCGTTTATTGATTTGTATCAAAAAACTGCTGAAATCGAGCGGCAAGCGGCAGAACTAGTGGCAATAAATGCTGAACTCAAAAAAAGTGAAGAAAAATTTCGTGGTTTAAGCGCTTGTTCCCCCGTAGGTATTTTTCTTACTGATATAAACGGTTTTTATACTTACACAAATCCATCTTGTCAAAAAATATACGGATTTGCGGAAGAAAGTCGTATGATTGGTGAGGGGTGGGTACAAGCCATTCACCCAGATGACCGCGAACGAGTAGTTAATCATTGGTACAAAGCATCACGTGCAGGCGAAGAATATCACGACGAGTTTAGAATTATTACCAGTAGTGGAATTGAGCGTTGGATTTATGTTCATAGTTCGCCAATGCGCTTAGATAAGGGAAATCTTACGGGTCATGTTGGCACCGTTGAAGATATTACCGCACGTAAACAAGCTGAAGCTGAACATATCGAATTGATTCGCGCACAAGCAGCACGTATTGAAGCAGAAAATGCAAATCGTTTGAAAGACGAGTTTCTGGCTGTATTATCGCATGAACTTCGTACACCCTTGAACTCGATACTCGGATGGGCAAAACTGCTTCAGCGTCAAAAATTTGACGAGAAAAATATTGCACGGGGTTTAGAGATTGTTGAGCGTAATGCTCTTTTACAAACCCAGCTAATTAACGATATTTTAGATGTATCGCGAATTATGCGGGGTAAGCTAAAGCTCAATTTAACTCCCGTCAATTTAGAGTCTTTGGTGTTGCAAACAGTAAATGCTGCACGTGTCGAAACTGAAGCTAAAAAGTTGCACCTCGACTGTATAATTGAACCTTTTCCAGTAGCAGTAGCAACACAATCACACACTGATATTCAGGGAGCATCTTATATAGTTACAGGTGATATTAATCGGTTACAGCAAGTAGTGGGTAATTTGCTTAGTAACGCCCTGAAGTTTACACCACCCAATGGCAATATTCAAGTCAAGCTATGCCTCGATAACGAGAATGATTCTATAGCTTCGGTGCCTACCGCTTTAATCGAAGTTCGTGATACAGGTATTGGTATAGCCCCTGATTTCCTTCCGCACGTTTTTGATAGGTTTCGTCAAGCTGATGGTAGTACAACTCGAAGCCATAATGGGCTGGGTTTAGGATTAGCAATAGTACGACATTTGGTAGAAATGCACGGTGGTAGTGTTAGTGCTGCGAGTCTTGGTGCAAACCTAGGGGCAACGTTTACCGTTAAATTACCTCTACGAACCTATGGACAAGGGGTGCAACAAATACAAGATTCCTCACTTCTCAAAGAAGTTGAGAACTTAAAACGTTAAATATCCAGCGCATAATTTAAGAACCTTAGTATTGCTAAATCTTGTGATACATCAATATCTGTGTTCGGTGCCTGATAAAATTGACCTGTTACCCAATTTTGATTATCTTCTGGATTTATATACTTTTGATTTTTGACATCATAGTATTTCCAATAAGCTTCGTCTTTAAGCTTGTTATAATCACTTTGAGTAAATAATTCATTACACTTAGTAAAACTTAACCAATTACTTAAAGTATTTTCCATCTTTGCAATTCTACTATCAGAAAAATGAAAATGTATATAATCTTGATGAGTTTGATAATCTGTAATAAGCTTTGTAATAGCACGCCTCTACTAAATTCAAAGCTTCGAGACCATTAAAAATAGCCAAAACAGTTTGCTCAATTTGATTGTAGTTATAATCTTTACTTGTGTCATATACTTGTAAAACTTGATTTTTCTTTTGTTTTAACTTGATATAATCCCAAGTGCTTTTAATATTTTGAAAAAAGTTACATAATTTCAATTGCTGATTATAATACTGCAAATTATTATTAAGTTTATCATGCTTGTATGCAGTTTTAAGCATTGCTTGCTTGTGCTTTTCAAAATCAACACGATTTAGCTTTGCCTGATATTTTGGGTTTCCAGGATATTCAATACTTCCATAATAATTAATTAATCCAACCGTCACTAACATTTGAATTAATCTATTAAAATGTGGCTGACGTGTAATGATGGCGCCATTTATCTTACTCAAATCATAAATTGGCTTTAACTTGTTAATAACCTCTGGTGCCAAACGGTACATAGGGAAGTCTGTTAACGGTAAAAACTCCAACTCGGCGCCGGAAGTCACCAAATTTAAAAGTTCAGCATCTTGAACTAATTCAATAGATACAGTATCGCTATTACCGAGGCTAATGACCATAAAATAAATCGTTAATATATATCTTGCTGAATATATATTTTAGGAAATTTAAAGTCAAATAATCAGAATACATTTGCTATAAAACTTTCATATTTAATTATTCATTGAAAAGGATGCTTGGAGAGCGCTCCTAGCTTACTCAATAAATGCAGATTTTCCGAAAGACATATGTTACGATATGTTAAAATTGTAAATGCATGAATATAAACCGTCGTCAGTTTTTAACTACCTCTGGAATTACAGCTTTATCCACGATTTTATTGGCGCCAAAAGTCAGAGGAATACCACCACAAACCATAATTAAACCACCGCGCTTACGAATTGGTGATACTGTTGGGTTAGTGGCGCCAGCAAGTATTCTTGAACAAAGTGATATTGATACCGCACAACAGACTTTGATGAAATTGGGGCTAAAAGTTAAACTTGGAAAGTATGTATTAAAACAGTACGGGTACTTAGCAGGTGAAGATAGCGAACGAGCGTTCGATATCAACGCAATGTTTGCAGATAAATCAGTTCAGGCAATAATTGGGATGCGTGGAGGTTGGGGTTGTAATCGGATATTATCGCTACTCGACTATACTCGTATTCGCAACAATCCCAAAATTATTCTTGGCTACAGCGATATTACATCATTATTATTAGCGATTGGCGCCCGTAGTCGCATTATTACTTTTCACGGCCCAGTTGCGACATCAACTTGGAATGACTTTACACTTTCTTACCTCAAACCTGTTTTATTTGATGGTGCGACAGTGACAATGCAAAACCCAACAACCCCTTCAGGCAATATTCAAGTTATCACACCAGGTAAAGCAAAAGGTAAACTGGTCGGTGGAAACTTATCAGTACTGTGTGCAATGGTCGGTTCTATATATCTTTCCTCATGGAACCACCGCATTTTATTTTTAGAAGACATCGGTGAAGATGTTTACCGTGTTGACCGAATGCTAACACAATTAAAGAACGCAGGAATTCTCAATCAAATATCTGGGTTAATTTTTGGACAATGCACCAATTGTAAATCAGGAGAGGCACCGACATTTGCTTTAATAGAAGTACTAAAAGACCATATTCAACCTTTGGGCATTCCAGCTTGGTACGGTTCAATGATTGGTCATATTAAAGATAAATTTACCCTGCCTCTTGCCGCCGAAGTAGAAATAGATGCCAGTTTGGGAGTAATTAAAATGTTAGAACCAGCAGTAGAATAATGGCAACGGATGGAACGGATGTAACGGATAAACCATCCGTTTATAATCCGTTGCTAACTATCTATTCCTAAAATCAATCAAAGATTGTAAATAAGCATCAGGCATTCCAACATCATAGAACTTACCTTGGACTAAGTAACCCGTCATACCCGCACGCTGTCTTAATGTATCTAAACAAGTAGTAAGCTGAAATTCACCTTTCATTCGGACATTGTTATTAATGTCGTCTTCTAAACAATCAAAAATACTCGGCGTTAAAGCATATAATCCGAATATACTTAAAAACTCATCTTCTCCCAAATCATCTACACGCAAGTTTTCACGCGCGTATTCAATTGTTGGTTTTTCAGAAACTTGTGATATAGATAAAATAGAGTTTTGCTCCTTCCAAGTACCTGTTACACATCCAACTTTATGTAAAAGGTCTGAATTAACGGTAGTTAAACCAATAACGCTGTGGTTGACCTTTTCGTACATATCTAAAACTTGTTTTGCACAAGATTTTTTCTCTTTTGATGAATATATATGGTCGCCAAGCATCAATAAAAATGGTTCATTGTCTACCCATTCTTTAGCGCAATATACAGCATGACCGTAACCTTCTTGCTTATCTTGGGTAATAACCTTAATTCGGTCGCCAATATCAACTAAACGTTTACTAAGCTTTTGATTTTCTGGCGTTAACTTTTCAAATAACGCAGCGCTTGGTGGTCTTTTAAATAACTTCTTAAAAATCTGCTTATCATCAGGCTGAACTATAATAGCAATTTCCTCAATTCCGGCACTAAGCGCTTCTTCGATAATTAAGAAAATTACAGGTTTAGCGCTACCATCTTTATCTATGACTGGAAACAGTTCTTTCTTAACTACTTTAGTGGTTGGAAATAACCTAGTTCCAAAACCGGCTGCGGGAATAACTGCTTTTGTGATTTTATTTGCTGGCATAAATCGTTAGTTTCAAACACTGCATTTGAGGAAAGTCATGTTCGATGATGTCGATAACCTGCTGCTGACTCTCCTCGTTTTCAACAATAAATTGCGCTGTTCCGTCTCCCTGCGAACCAACTCCTTTACCACCCAATATATAACCTTGAATTGGCGGATAATCTAGTAAGTTATGTAACACAGGTGCCGTTAGCTGTTCTGGACAAGCGGGGATTAGATGGGCATCAAATTCAGCTTGGGCAGTTCGCATCAAATCACCAAGTTGTTTTGCATTACCTGCTTGTAGAGCCTCAATTGCCGCTTGGGTAATTTTATAGCTAACCGTACTAAGGTATTTTTGAACATTGCTTTGAACCGAATTTTTAGCAAAAGGATAACACTCATTGAGTTTAGCCAAAATTTCTTGAGTATTTTTGCCTGCATTCAAATCAACAAGCACAAGATACAGATTTTTCGGCGCCTTTAACTCAATTATCTCCGCGCGCTCGTTATCGAATACCATCGCGATAGGACGATTTCCATATGCACACCCTTGGTCCATACGTCCACATTGCGAAGGCGTAGTAATTTCCCCTAAATAAGCAAACTCCATTTCACCGCGCAACGTCAACTTTAAGTTATACACCTGATTAAACGCTCTCGCCACTAAAACGCAAATCGCCGCACTTGACGATAAACCCTTCTGAACAGGTAAATCTGTTAGATAATTGTCAATTTCCAAACCACCCACCTGAAAGTACGACAAAAATTGATAAGCGACTCCTGCCGCGTAGCTAAAAAACCCTCCTTTTTGCGCCTCTTGTAACAAAACTTCTTTTTCCATCGGTAAAGCTAACATTTCCCTACCTTCAGCAGAAGAACGCACAATTAACTCATTCGGATGCGCTTTAGCTTCTGCATACAACCCTTGATTAGTCCCAACTAACAATGTATAACCCACTCCCAACTCAGGATTATGGCGCCGATAACCCCCTGCCCAATCACTATGCTCACCAAACAAACATAGGCGCCCAGGTACAAACAACTTCATATAGACAAATTTAGATAAATATAAACCGCACTATTACATCCATGTAGTATAAGTAGTATGTAAAACTTATCCCATACAATCATTCAAACATATGCTCCCTCGTTATCAAAACTCATTCGCACAAGACATTACCCTAATTTCCAAACTATTCAACCTACTAGAAATAGTATTTCCAGGCGCCGAACTTACTACACTAGCAGAACAAGCAAGAAAACTAGGCGCCGCATGGGAAAATGCATCAACACCATTCGCACGCTTTGATAATGACGGTAGCCTAATAGCCCACGTTGGAGTATTAGAAATTCCAATGCGACTAATGGGAGAAAATATAATAGTTGGAGGAATTCACGCAGTATGTACACATCCAAATTTTCGTAGACGTGGTTACTATCGTGAAATTATGAATGAAGTATTAGATTATTGCGACAAACACTACAAAACCTTAGTACTGACAACTTCCAACCCAGAATATTACCAACCATTTGGATTTCGTTTTGTCCAAGAACACAGTTTTACAACCAACGTCAACTCAGAAGGTGGTGTAAATGCAACACGCTTGCTTGATACTAATGACATTGATGACGTGAGACTACTACACCGACTATTAGAAACGCGGGTGCCTGTATCCAACATTGTAGGTATAGCTAACGAAAAGCCTTTATTTCTGGTCAACGAAGCGACAAGACCTATATATTATTTTCCAGACATAGACACAATTGCCTGCATGTCGATTCAAAACAACGAACTTAAATTATATGACTTAGTGGCGCCGAAAATCTTTCCTCTACAAGAACTTGTACAAAGAATACCTCAACCAATTCAATCTTGCTCTATTTACTTTAGCCCAGATAGCCTTAACACAGAAGCCCAAGCATCACCAGAAATGTTAGACGGAGATTCACACTTAATGGTTCGTGGCACATTTTCCCCTGAATCCCAAAAATTCATGATTCCACGCTCCGCACGTTGTTAGGTAGTCTAATTCAAATTTATTATATAATGCATTTGAACTTTAAATTAAGTTGAAAGATTATTTAGTTTTAGAATTTCCAATTCAAATCTTAAAAACTTACTTTTGCCCTATAGCCACGCCCAAGTTCTGCCAGAGTGAAAATTTATTGACATTTTAGGTATATTTACTTCCGGATGCGGAAAAATTATGATACTACGTTCAGCATTTAGCTAGATATTAACCGCAAGATAGATACAATACCCTTATATTTTCTGCTACTACATAGGATTTGTGCTTTGTCTTACAAAGCTATACACGTAACTGTTTAATATGAACTGTGAGTTTTTGACTAGTGCCAGATGAAAAAGTGTCACTCACCTCACTCCGCAACTAATTACACAGGAGATATTCTAAGTTAGTGCAAGGAGTGATACCACTTCACCATATGTTTGCCACAGGTTATTTTCGCTTCGACCCCTTACACTCTGGGGTAGGGCGAAACCTCAAATGTTGCAGCAAACTAGTGAATTGGTATTAAGTTATACGGGGAAGCGCTAGGAGTCGTCAAAATCCAAGCGCTTTTTTTGCGCGCACTCAAAACACAGTTTATACAAGGCAGCGAGCGAAAATGTAATATTTCGTTCAGGTTTTACTTTGCCGTGTTTTTGACAAACAGGTATTGTTTCTCACACCTGACTGGCGCCTAGCAACATATACGTTGTAACCTTCAAAAAGTGCAAATGTCATCTGTGATATGTTAAAAATTTTTTATAGTACTAGTGAATTAAAATTACTCAAACAAACAGTTTATTTATTTTTGTGAATAATTGTAAAATATTGTATGTGGATAATAATGCCTGATTTAACTATACTGATATAAATAGTCACTTATGTCATCACTAAGTACAAAAACATCTGACTGGAAAATTAAGCTGTTATATGACGGTGAGTGCCCTTTGTGTGTACGTGAAGTCAACTTTTTAAAGAAGCGCGATGCAGGTAGAGGGTTGGTTGCTTTTGTAGATATCGCGGATAAAAACTATAACCCTGATGCAAACGGTGGGATTGACTTTGAAACTGCGATGGGTCGCATTCACGCAGTATTACCTGATGGAACACTAGTTAAAAATGTTGAAGTGTTTCGTCGCATTTACGAAATTTTGGGGATGGGATGGGTTTATGCTGTGACGAAGTTGCCCGTTATCGGCGCCATAGCTGATTTTATATATGGTATTTGGGCTGACTGGCGCCTTGCTTTAACAGGAAGACCAAATTTGGCGACAGTTGTGCGAGAGCGTCAAGAGCGGGCAGAGTGTACAGAGCGCTGTCGCATTGATTGATTATTAGTGTAAGAGTGGAATGGGCATCTTGTGGGATGGGCATCCTTGCCACTAGCATCAAGTTAAGCTAAAACTTACTACGTCAATAAGTATTTATGCTTAACAATAAGGTTTTAAACGAACAAAAAACGAACTTTGAATGGTGCCTTAAATACTTGGTTTATCAGCATCACT
The DNA here is from genome assembly GCF_001904745.1 of Calothrix sp. HK-06. Lineage (GTDB taxonomy): Bacteria > Cyanobacteriota > Cyanobacteriia > Cyanobacteriales > Nostocaceae > Dulcicalothrix. The sequence continues at coordinate 2,597 of NZ_MRCD01000031.1, read as the reverse complement.
CGGAAATCCCGTATAAGAGCAAGAAGTAAGTTCTTATTTATACTTCATTAATAACAAAACCTCTCGTTGACAAATGGTTTTAAACCTTAAGTTGACAACAATGGCATCCTTGCCCGTCCCTACAATATTAAACATGATAAACGGGCAGGATGCCCGTTCCACAAGAGATACTATTTTTGCCAAGATAAGTCTAGAAAGTTTGCTAGCTTTAGAACTATTCTGGCGCCAACATTTCCATCCCACTCAGCATCACCAACTTCGCACAAGTCAAAGCCAATAATTTTTCTACCACTGTTTACTAGTTCTCTAAATAAACAATAAGCTTGTTCTAACTCTAACCCACCTGGTACTGGTGTTCCTGTTTTTGAACAAAGTTTAGGATCTAAACCGTCAACATCAAAGCTAATATGAACGTATTCAGGTAGATTATTAATGATTTCTCGACATAAATCTATCCAAGTGGCGCCAGAATATTGTTTTTGTTTGATTAGTGAGTCGTAATAGGCGACTATACGATTGTTTGAGTTGTTAATAAAATCAACTTCTTCATGACAAATATCGCGTAAACCGACTTGAACTAACTTAGAAATTTGCGGTATTTTCATAGCGTTAAACATAATTGACGCATGAGAATACTCAAATCCCTCATATGCATCACGCAAGTCAGCATGTGCATCGATATGTAAAATTCCAAAATTAGGATATTTTGCTGCTAACGCTTGGAAATAACCTAATGGAACACTGTGGTCTCCACCGATAACACCAACTCGCTTACCTTTATTGAGTGCTTCTTGACAGTTCTGGAATAACCATTGATTTACATTGGCGCCAGCCTGGTTAATTTCTGTAATTACAGGTGTTAAATCTGGTGTTTCTGTGAGTGACTTACCTTGTTCTAAGCGTTCAATAATGGATGCAGCGCGCGTGCGATAATATTCATTTTTTTGTAATATATCTTGGGGAATCTTTTGCATAAAAATTCCCTGCTTCCACCCATCAGGATTATCAAAATCAAACAAATCTAACTGCGGTGATGCTTCTAAAACTCTTTGTGGTCCTGAAGCTGTGCCGGCGCCATAAGATACAGTGACTTCCCACGGCACCCCAAAAACAATCAAACTCGCCGACTCATAATCAAACGGTAAACCAAAAAGATTCCCATTCGCTTGACCTACTCCACTAGGGTTGTAGTCTTGGAGATTACCCATAACACTCAAAACATAATAGCGAGACTAATTACCATGTTAAGGGTCAAGCGTAGAATTTGAGAGATTAAAAATAAATCAAAAGACAATTATATAGGAGATGGAATTTTCTGGCTTCACCGCTGGGCATTAACACAAGATAAAAGCTTGATTTTAGATGGTAAACAACAACTTCCTGATTTCGTTAATAAACAAGCAGGATAATATAGCAATATTAAACCATTTGTAAAAATCCATATTGTAGAGACGTGATTAATCACGTCTCTACGAATAAAAAATTATTTGAGCTTTTCGCAACAAGTTAGAGCTATTATATAGAGTGTGTGTACCAGCGTGTAACTTATGGTTCTACAAGCTCCACCTCAGAAGAAACAGCCAAGCATCGCTTGGAAAGCACTTCCTGCCGGCTTTGCTCTACCAGATGACCCTGTGGAAAACATTCAACAACCCCCTCTCGCTGCTGGACTTACTGATGCGTTAGGTGCAGCGGGACGTATTCAACCGCAGATGCTAATTGGCTCCAATTTTGGGCTGGTTGCAAACGTTAACAAAAAAACAGTTGTAAAAGCACCAGATTGGTTTTATGTGCCAAATGTGCAACCTGTGGCATCCGATGTAATTCGTCGTAGCTACACTCAGAACTTAGAGGGCGACCCCATTGCAGTTGTAATGGAATTTCTCTGGAATGAGGATTATGGAGAACTTTCTGTACGTGCGACTCCACCATATGGAAAACTTTACTTTTACGAACAAGTTCTCGCTGTTCCCACATATGTAACTTATGACCCTTACGAACTAATGTTAGAAGTACGGCGCCTGCAAAATAAACAGTACGTACTACAGGAACCATCCGAACAGGGACGCCACTGGATTTCTGAATTAGAGCTATTTTTAGGAATTTGGCAAGGTGAGCGACTGTGCCAAACAATGAATTGGCTACGATGGTGGGATGTAGATGGCAATATGTTGCTATGGAGTAGCGAGCAAGCTGTCCAAGAACGCCAACGCGCGGAGCAAGAACGCCAACGCGCGGACAAGCTAGCCGCAAAATTACGCGAATTAGGTTTAGACCCTGATGAAATCGGTTCATAATTATGGCGCCTCTTAAATAATTAGGAGACGCACAAAAGTTTATTTATAAAGTAAACATTAATATCTGTAGGTTGGGTGGAGGCTTTGCGTAACCCAACTAACATAACTATTTTTTATTATATAAAACTTCCCTTGTCAATAGTATTTATCTTACATATCTCAAAAATCGTAATCTTTAATCTAGTATTTATACTGGTATTTTGAATATCGCAATTTAAATAAAATAGTCAAAGCTGAAGAATAATTTATATTAAATATTTATCAAAAATAGTAATCCAAAAATTGTTGGTACAAACTTAT
>NZ_MRCD01000030.1 GCF_001904745.1 Calothrix sp. HK-06 | reverse complement strand
CAGTAATTTTAAGTAAAATTTGATACTGCTAAAAGCATAAGAGTAAAGTTTAAATTATAACTAAGTATTTAAAAAAATGGGGAATCACTCTAAGTTTTCTTCTTCAGACCGTGACCGCAGTCAGAACTCTGAAAAATATAGTGAACCAGTGCCTTTACCTTGGTCTGAAGGGACTGGTGATGATTGGAGTTTTCGGGACTTTCTGGGTATTATACGGCGCCGTATGTTAGTTGTGGTTGGGGTGGCAACCATTGTGATGGGGATAAACGCTAACTCGATAGTAAACCAGAAAAAAGAGTATGAAAGTAGTTTTAGATTATTGGTGGAACCAGTAAATGATGACAGCAAAGCACTGGATATTACTAAAGAACCTAACGCAACGAAAACAAGTTTAGATTACGAAAGCCAAATTCAGGTTCTCAAAAGTCCTGATTTACTGCGTGATGTGGTTAAGACATTACAAAAATCTTATCCAGAAATTGATTATGTCAAGCTCATTAAATCTCTAACTGTAGTGCGTTTGGATGAAACTAAGATAATTGAGGTACGGTATCGAGGAGAAAACCCAGCGCAAGTTCATGATGTTGCCGAAAAAATATCTGAAGATTATTTGAAGTACAGCTTAGAAAAGAAGCAAACTAAACTGCGTCAAGGAATTAAGTTTATTGAGAGAGAACTGCCAGCATCACAACAACGAGTTGACGCAATTCAAAGAGATATACAGTTTTTTAGACAGCGAAACAATTTTGTAGACCCAGATACTCAAGCACAGCAAATCGCAAATCAGCTTAATTTATTATCGCAACAGAGACTCGCAGTTAATCAACAGTTAGCACAAGCACGCGCGAATTTATCTGAATTAAGCGGAGAAAATGGTAAACTCGCGGTGTTGAACGATGCGACTGTTTACCAGCAGTTGCTTGTACAAGTACGCCAGTTAGAAGCATTAATCGCTACTGAGCTAGCACGTTATCAGGAAGAAAGTCCTAGTATTCGCACCTTAAGAGAAAAGAGGGATAATTTATTACCGTTATTGACGCAAGAAGCACAACGGTTTATGGATGTGAAAACAGCACAAGCAGCTACACAAGTGCAAACGCTGGAAGTGCAAAGTAACGAGTTAGCTTCTTCAGAAAAAAGACTTCAAGAACTGCGTAAACAATTACCTGTACAAGCACGAAAATATACTGAGTTACAGCTAAAATTACAGGTTGCAACCGAAAGTTTAAATCGTTTTCTAACAACACGTGAAACTTTACAAATCCAGATATCACAAAATGAATTACCTTGGCAATTGATTCAATCACCTAGTAAACCAGAATCACCTGTAAATTCAGATACGAAACGTCTCTTAATCATGGGATTACTTGGTAGTATGGTAGCAGGAGTAGGCGCCGCAGTTCTACAAGAAAAGTTAGACAATACATACCACACAGTTTCAGCTTTAAAAGAAGGAGTCAATTTACCATTAGTAGGTACTATTCCATTTGAGAGGCAACTTCAAAGCGGACAAAATCGTCTAAATAAACAAATTTCCACTATAAAAACCATAAACTCACAGCATCCGAGTATTCCAGAACTTTCAATTGCGCGAGTTTCAGATTACGGTCATTACTCAGAGAAATTTTTAGAAGCACTGCGAGTTCTATATACCAACATACAGTTCCTCGGTTCCGACCGTCCAATTCGTTCAATAGTAGTCAGTTCGGCAATGAATTTAGATGGTAAATCTACAATTGCCTTCCATCTTGCTAAAATTGCCGCAGTAATGGGTCAACGTGTACTGTTAGTCGATGCAAATTTACGTCAACCAGCAATTCACACCCTTGCCAACCTTAATAATTTATGGGGATTAAGTAATTTAATCTCAACAAACTCTCCTATCGAAGAAGTGATTCGACAATACCCTCAAATTAAAGAATTATCTATTATTACCTCTGGCCCAACACCTCCAGACCCTATCAAACTACTTTCATCCGAAAAGATAAAGCGACTGATGGCGGAATTTCAAAACACGTTCGATTTAGTAATATATGATACTCCTCACTTAGATGAATTAGCAGACGCAAGCTTGTTGGCGCCTTATACTAATGGGATATTACTCGCCATTAGGATGGATAAAACAGATACATCATTACTGAAGCGCGCGTTGGATAATCTTAAACTGTCGCGTATAAATATTCTAGGTATTGTTGGCAATGCTCAGAAAAGAAACTCGTAAAATCTCCAAGGGGTTGCGTTTTGTCAACACTATCTGTAAAAATGAGAAGAATATGAAAAATAGCTAGTAAATTACAGAAGGCGCCTGTGAAAGTTGACGATAGACCAAGCAACTACATAACTCAGTTAGAGAACGACCTCGACACCCCAGTCGTTACTGACTCAACAATTAATAGTATTGCCACCATTGAAACAATACAGTCGGTTTCAGAAAAGGCGCCTTGTAAGCAAGAATCGGTATGGGTAACTTTTACAACAACATTTGTAACGATATTTTTAGCTGAGATAGGCGATAAGACCCAGTTATCAACGCTATTAATGAGCGCCGAGTCTCACTCACCAGTAGTAGTATTTCTAGGTTCAGCAGCAGCATTAATCACTACAAGCTTACTAGGGGTACTGTTAGGCAGTTGGATGGCAAGCAAATTTTCACCCAAAACAGTGGAAAAATCAGCAGGAGTAATGTTAATGCTGATTTCCGTCATGTTATTTTGGGATGTTTTCATCGGTTAACTTACCCCTTACTTAATAAATTATGAACTGGCATCTTTTAGGAATAAGCTTTATAACAGTATTTTTATCAGAGTTAGGCGACAAAAGTCAGCTAGCAGCAATTGCGCTGTCAGGACGTTGCCAATATCCACGTGCCGTATTTTTTGGTAGCGCTGCTGCATTGTTATTAACTAGTTTACTAGGTGCCTTGGCAGGAGGTGCAGTAGCAGAATTATTACCAACAAGATTACTCAAAGGTATTGCAGCAGTTGGGTTTGCAATTCTCGCAGTACGTCTACTTTTCTTCAATAACGAAGAAGCTGATGGTGCAGAAGAAGAAACAGCGATTTAAATAAATACTCTACTCATCTATAAACAAGCTATAGTCTACGTGGAGCATTTTCCCTAAAGCTAAAGCTTGTTGTAAATTAATTTGCAAATCACCACTAAGTACTTTATTGGCATTTTCAGATGAACCAAATATATCTACTAGGGCAACCTCTGTCACATTTTGTGCTTCCATCAAATGAATTAACCGAGAGCATGGTGTAGAACAGTTTAACTGATAATTTTTATCTTCAAAATCTTCAATTAATTTTACAAGTAACTCTAGCAGGGTCTTTTCTTCTGGGCTAAGATGCTTACGTGATAGCAGTTCCTCTACAATCTCCAGAAACTCTTCATTTTCTTGTTCGCTCTTTATTATTCGAGGTTCATACTGGGATAGTAACTGACTGTAAACTACTGAGTCAATAGTAAGGGTCATTTTTCCAGTTGTCCTTGTTATATTCAGCGTGAGTTAAGACATATTTTACGTAGATAACCTGGTTTTCATAGTTAATGCTAACAATTAATCGATATTTATTGGCTTTTATATTAAAAACTGTAAAGTTACCTACGGCTTCTGCTTGATTATAAGCAGTTTGGACTTCTAATAAATCTCCCTAATCTGCTTTACTTGCTATTTTATAGCAGTCATCTAGGGCTTCACAGCTATCTGCGTGTTTTTTACAAAAGTTTCGTAATTTTGTACAGCTGATAACGTGCATTGATTAAAATTTAGCTAGCTAATATAACAATAGAGACTGTACATGTACAGTCTCTACATAAATGTCGTTGTGATTTTAAATTTTAGATTAGACCTTTTTGGCGCCAGCACCATCCGAATATCAAGCCAAGTGCTGTCAATTTAAATACTTCAAAACTCCAGTATAAGCCGTGTAGCATATTCATTGATGCTGGAACTTCAGACACTGAGTCAAATAAGTTTAAATCTATCCCTGTGGCGCACATTTGTGGTGTTAAGAAATATGTAAATGCTAGGGATATACTGAAGAGTGTGACAGCTAAAGCAGCTACACCACCATGCCAACGTAGTTGAGTTTTGGATAAAGCGAGAATGCTAGTTAGAACTGCACCAGCAGATAATAATTCAATGCGGTTAAAATTCCAAAAAATTGAATAACCTGCGGAAGCAAAACTATCTAGGTTCATCATCCCAGAAAAGTACATGCTAGGCATAATTACCCAGTCGATAAGCAAACTAGCACTTAACCAGAAACCTAGAGTTAAAGTCAACATTGTGTGCCAAACTGGGCGTTTGAATTCAACGTTAGAAATAGCATTCATAGAATAATTGCCTGTATATATAGTTCTAGTTTGTACCTAAAAAAGTAACTTTGACAACAGATGGCAATTAACCTTTACAAAACGGCTAATTTTTTATAAGTATTTACGCTTATTTGCTGCCTCCAACCCTTTGTATATCTGAAGTTTTCATTAACTAAGAATTGTTAAGCTTTCTTTAGCTGATTAATGCTAATTTATACCCTACCGTGCATGTGTGAGCATGGGTAAGCCATTTTTAGGGCGGGTGTTAAAATTAAATATTGGTTGCAATTGATAATCAGAAAGTAATGTTAATTTAAAGCGTTGTAAAATCATAGCTATATTAATTCGCATTTGCATAGTGGCAAACGCATTACCTATACAAATGCGAGGTCCTCCGGAAAAAGGAAGATAGGCAAATTTGTGAAGATTATCTTTGTGTTGACTATTAAATGTTCAAGGTATCCTAGCATATCATCATTCATAGCACTTGTGTGACTACGGCGCCTTGTAGTTATTGGAGGTGTAGCAACAGGAATAGATTTAGTCATATTAAATAAAAGTAGTTTGAAAATATAAAAGCCAAAAGTTATTTAGGTATGGTTCCTTCGACACCTTCGACATACCAGTCCATTGCTAATTGTGCCTTATCATCAAGTATTTTTCCTATTGGAACTCGCACGACTCCCTTTTGGTCTTTAACTGGGCCCTCGAAGGGATGGGCAGTTCCTTGAATTATTTCATCGCGTTTTTGATTAACTAAACTTTGTATATCTGGAGAAATTACTGCGTTCATTGGTGATATATCAACCATTTCTTGTGCAATACCGTACCAAATATTCTCTGGTTTCCATGTTTTATCAATTACAGCTTGCGCTTTCTCTGTGTAAAATTTACCCCATTGACTAATTGCTGATGCTAAATGCGCTTTTGGTGCAAACTTACTCATGTCGGTATTGTAGCCAAATGCATAAATTCCTTTTTCTTCAGCAAATTGAAGTATTGCCGCTGAGTCGGTATGTTGTGCTAAGATATCGGCGCCTGAGTTTACCAAAGAGATAGCAACTTCACGTTCTTTTGTTGGGTCGTATAAAGTATTTACCCACGCTACCCGAACTTTGGCTTTTGGGTTTGTTAATCTTGCACCTAGGGTAAATGCACCAATTCCTCGAATTACCTCTGGTGTTGGAGAGGCGCCAATAAAACCAATAATATTAGATTTGGTCATTTTACCAGCAATCATGCCAGTTAAATATCGCGATTCTTCAAAGCGACCTATATATGTACCAACATTTGCTGCGCGTTGATTCCCAGTGCAGTGTTCAAAAGCAACTTGAGGAAAATCTCTGGCAACCTTAATAGTGGGGTTCATATAATCAGACGAAGTTGTAAAAATCAACTCATGGCCGTCAAGCGCTAGTTGTCGAATCACCTTTTCAGCATCTGCACCATCATTAACGTTTTCAATAAAAGTCGTTTTAACTTTCTCTTTGAGATTTGCCTCCATTTCTCTACGTCCTAAATCATGTGCGTAAGTCCACCCCATATCCCCTACTGGTTCAGGATAAACAAATCCAACCTTTAAGGGTTGATTAAGAGAAACTGGTGAAGCTTGAACTGTCGGTTTAATGGCAGGAGTACTCTTTCTACCTCGACAACTAGTCAACGTCATTCCAGCACCCGTTAAAGTTATATATTGAATAAACTTTCGACGTTCCATATGAATAAGCAAAAAACGTTATATTTTTTGCTTGATTGTAGCTTTTATCGTCTGCAATCACCTTTACATACGTGAAAATGCTTGCCAAGCTTGCCAGAATATATATATAGATAAAACACCTAGTAGTGTCCGAAATGCTAAACTGACGATATGGTCGGGTAACTTCGGTAAAAAACGAGTACTAATTTGGGCGCCTATCAATCCACCTATCCCTAATATCAATCCTTCTGTCCACGAAATATTACCTTTCGCTGCATGTCCAATAGTGGCAGAAATAGCGGTAATCATTATCACGCCTAAACTTGTTTGAATTGCGACTTTAATTGTTTCACCTAGTAACAAAATTTGCAGTGGTACCATAATTACACCACCACCAACACCAAATAATCCAGCCAGTACTCCAGCGGCACCACCTGTAAAAAGTCTTGCCAGAACTGGGTTGAAGTTATTACCCTTTTCGGCTTCACTATTAGAAAGTCGTTTACGTAATTGTACTAAATATATATTTAATAAAAGTAGCAATGCAAACGCTACTAATAAAACATATGAAGGGATACGAGTAGCAAGTTCTGCTCCTAATTGTGCAGTAATAACCGCAGGCAATCCTAAATATATAACTCGCTTAAAACTTAAATAGCCCATACGCCAATTTTGGATGCTTCCAGAAATAGAGGTAATAACTATAGAAAAACTGCTAGTAGCAACAGCTTGAAGCGGCGTATATCCTAACGCTACTTGTAACGGCACCAAAACAGTACCGCCACCAATACCTAAAAATCCAGCAAGGATTCCAGATACTAAACCACCGACAGCTAGTAATATTAATTTTGATGTATCCATATATTGAGCGTAGGGAAGTCCAAGATTCAAGCTTACAATACATTCTTCGGCAAAATAGACTTAGGCAGCATCCCATGTACACCCTTTTGTGGACTATTTACCACTTGACTAATGCGAAAATTTACAGCCAAGCTACACAGTACATAAGCATCTTCGGCTGATATACCAACAAAGCGTTCTAGAAAATCAATCATACTTGAGACAGCATTTTCCAAAGCTTCATCAAGGGTACTCCCGAAACCCATCGTTATAATATCAGTTGGCGTATCAGCGATTGGCGCCGATAAATGCAAATCTTTACGAACTTTTAGCTTAATAGTACCATTCATCGAAGTTTCAATCGCCGTGACATTAACTTCCCCATCACCCTGTGCAGAATGACCATCACCTATCGAGAATAAAGCACCAGGTACAAACACAGGTAAAAATATTCGGGTGCCAGCTTGAAGTTCACGATTATCGATATTACCACCATAATATCCAGGTGGTATAGAAGAACGGTGTTCATCAGCCGTTGCCACACCCAAAATACCAAAAAAAGGCGCCAGAGGTATTTTAATACCTGACCCCTTCGGAAACTCCGCTACATTATTATCTAAATCCAAATCAATAAATCGCAGAGCAGGTTGTGTAAACTTTTGTGGCAAGGCACCCCAACCACTGCGAATAGCATTAAAACCAACAGGTAAACGTGGAGAAATAGATTGCAACTCCACTTCTAACACATCACTAGGTTCTGCACCATTAACATAAATAGGCCCAGTCAACAAATGTGGCCCTTTCTCAACCTTACGTTCAGGTGCCAAATTTTGACAAATATCAACAAATTCAGGAGTCACAAACGCTGGTGGCGCCTTATCATACACATAAAACCCACTATAAGTCTCAACTTCCACAATATCACCCGAATCAATCGTCAGCGCGGGTGGTAGTAAATGCGAGAAACCACCTAGATGCACCGTTTCCTTTGTAGCCTTTAATATATGACAAACCATTTTAATAATAAATAATTCTGTGTCTATTCTGACATGCGTAGGCGCCGTTATCAACAAGCCTAAATGTCATTCTGAGCGAAGCGAAGAATCTCAAGTATCATTGTGAACGCAGCCAAAAATCTCAAAATTAAAAAATATTTTTTTGTATAATATGTCAAATATTGATAGTTGTTTTATTACGCCTGCACACATCTTCTTGGTAAAGAAACGTGAAAACTGAGAATTTGTGCATGGTGAGGTTTTTTGGAACCCTCTAAATTTACCCGACCTCTCTACAGAAGACACTTTTTCTATGTATGGCACTTCTTTAGTGAACGTGGCTGCAAAATTACTGCAAATCAACGATGGTAAGCCCGGTTACTATTTAGCCGATATCGCGGATAAAAAATATTATTACTGCGGTGAAAACCTTGAGGATATACGGAAAAAATTAAGAGAAATAGGGATTGGTAAACTTGAACCACATTGATTTTTACGCTCAAGGCGCCTATTCTACAGCATGGAATATAATTTTTTCTTCTGATTGGCGAAATTCGATATTGAATTTATCAAATACAACCTCACGACCGAGTAATAGTTGAGCAGCACCTGTATCAGTTTGTAACCATGCTACAGGTGCAATAAATTTTTTCTCATTGATAGTCATTTCAATATCGCGCATAACATACTCCACGTTTCCACCAATAGTTTCTGCAACTAGTTTAGACTCAGAATCAGCCAAAGCATATCCTAACTCTTCGCCTGTTTTAAACGGGATTAAACTAAGTTCGGCGCCACTATCTACTAACATGACAGCATTTATTACTTTATCACCATGTTGGAGTCGTACTTCATAATTTGGCTCCCAGTCATGACGCACTAATGCACGAAAGCGAATTGGTAGTATTTTAACTGAACCTGTAGAACGAGGAACAAAATAAACAACAAACTTTTGTCCTGAAGCCTCCGCTATATCTAAAGCTTCTCGCAAATTTTTACTATGGGCAATGATACCGTTAGCGTTATAGGCAATGTACTGATTTTTGTATAAGTCTAGTAACATCCGTCGGTTCCTATTTAACCATGTGAGTATTTCTTGAGTTTCTTCTTGCGAATGTGTTGTATTCATACAGATATATCCCAGGTGTACTTCTATTATTGCTATATTTATATCTATTTTACGACTCGCCAATTAAAGTAAAGGCAGCCCAGTACAATAGTTCGGGTTTCTCCTTCATTGTCATTAGCATTGCTTGACGTAAAGCAGAAGCTTTGTCAGGATTGTCTTGAAGAGTTTGGTTGAAATATTTCATCAGTTTAGAAGTTTCGACATCTCGCACAGCCCACAGAGAAACTACACCAAGCGCGTTGCTTAAGTTGTTTTCGGCGAGGATATATAACTATAAAAGCTGCCATACTTAATCGTCTTCCATTACCTCTGGGTGGTTTTTTCCCGCTCACCTTGGCCTTCCTTACTTCCAAGACTTGAAAATAAATAACAAACTTATGTCCTGAAGCTTCTACTATATTTAAAACTTCTCGCAAATGTTCGCGCTTGAGCAATGATACCGTTAGCATTATAGACTATGTACTGATTTTTGTACAAATCTAGTAGCATCCGTCGATTATTATTCAACCATTTGAGTATTTCTTGAGTTTCTTCTTGCAAAGGCGTTGTATAGAAAATATATACCCCTAGCTGCAAGTCTGTCGGTAGTTATATCTATTTTAATAGGCGCCGTCATAAACAAGCTAAAATATAAGTAAATTTTAAATAGCTAAAATAAAAACGTATGTTGGGTTCCGCAGAGCCTCCACCCAACCTAAATTCTTTGATAACTCTTCTTGGATGGGCATCCTTGCTCGTCCCCTCACCCCCCAACATACAACGACACAAACTTAATTACATTACTCAACCCATCTTGAATTTTCAAATTTGTAAAAACAAAAGGTTTATCACCACGCATTTTCTTAGCATCGCGTTCCATCACACTTAAATCGGCGCCAACATAAGGTGCCAAATCTATTTTATTAATTACCAGTAAATCCGACTTAGTAATACCTGGGCCACCTTTGCGGGGAATTTTATCACCAGCGGCAACGTCAATGACATAAATAGTTAAATCGACTAATTCCGGACTAAAAGTTGCTGCTAAATTATCTCCACCGCTTTCTAAAAAGACTAAATCTAAATTAGCAAAGCGTGTTTCTAACTGTTCAATAGCAGCTAAATTCATCGAAGCATCTTCGCGAATAGCAGTATGAGGACATCCACCAGTTTCAACACCTAAAATACGATCTTTTGCGAGTGCTTGCGACCGAACTAAAAACTGCGCGTCTTCCTGAGTATATATATCGTTTGTAACCACAGCTAAATTATACTCGTCGCGCATTGCCTTACACAACGCATCGACTAACGCGGTTTTTCCTGAACCAACTGGCCCTGCAACCCCAACTCTAAAAGTCATAATTATAATAATCTAACTTCTAAATAATCTTGTATATAATGTCTCATGCTGCATACTAGCCAGGGATACACCCCAACTGCAACAACTCAAGTCATCGTCTTCTAACTTTAATACTTCCTCAACCGCACTCGTTAAAAATAGTTGTAAATTTAATAATAGTTGCTGACCTGTAGTTTGTCCTAAAGGAATTAGTTTAACCCCAGCGGTTACCAAGTTACTCACCCAGCTATGCAAATATCCAAGTAACGCTGCTTTCATATCCACGTGCCAATATGCTGTGGCAATACCAAACGCTACCGCATAATTACATCTGGCGCCAACTTTATCACTAATTATTTTAATATCTGGCTGAAGCTTTTCGAGTAATTGAATTAAGGACCGTCCCATCTGCAAACTACTATTGCGTAACTCTTCAGTTTCTCGCACTGCTGTTAGCCACATATTCCAGCGTGTCAATGCTTCAAAGTCCTGATTTTGCAATGCTTGATATACTCGTACTATTACTGCTGCTTCTAAACGAATGGCGCCATACTTTAATTCAGATGTTAGCCAGTGCATAAGAGTATCATGAGATAAAATCACACCATGTTCTACCAACGTCTCCAAACCTTCCGAATAACTATATGCACCAACAGGTAAAGCAGGACTAGCAAGCTGTAACAACCAAAGAAGATTATTATTCGTGATGATGGTGTCCATAAGCACCAGTTTCTGGATAAAATGTTGAGATTTCAGATTTTACGTGTAATCCCAAGTGTTCAAGCATTGATTGTAAAACACTATCAGGTGCCAATCGTAAATACTGAGGTGTAATTTCAACAGGCACATGACGATTACCTAAATGATAAGCAGCGCGCAGTAAATCTATCTCATGATGTGCCGTAACTGTAATAACAGCTTCAGATTTCGCAACAATTCTGACTCTGATTTCAGAAGTTTCATCAAGTAGAATATCACCATCGTGTAACACAGTCCCACGCGGTAAACGTAAAAACACAGTTTTACCATCTTCTGTCTCAAAACGGTGACGACTACGAGTACGTTCTTCTGCTGTCAGCGCTAGTGTTAGAGTTACTACCGCATCTGGGTTCGGTGGTTGGCGCCGGATAACTGTTAACATTTTTAACAAATTTCGATGTTTAAACATGATTATTACAGATTTACGAGAGAAAAACTGGAATAATTTTTTTGCACACCATTTGCAGGACTGGCAAGGTGTTTGCACAAAGTATTCACCTCAAGGCAAAATGTTTGAATATTTTGAAAGTTTGAGAAGTTTTCGTGGCAACCAAGAGCAAACTCAGGTAATTCAAAACAATGAATATAAATACCCTGAGCTGCTTATTAGTGTAGATGAGCTTATCTTTGAAGCAGTAATAGTAATATTTATATGATTTCAACGCAAACAAAAATTGGAATAGTCGGTGGTGGTACTACTGGTTTGTATCTGACCATATTACTTAAAAGCCGTGGATTTGACGTTTGTTTATTTGAACGGGCGCAGAAAAGAGCCAAAAAACAGGACGTACCAAAAAACTTCAAACAGTTTAATAACACACATCTGTCATATTGAGCGTAGCGAAACATCTCTATTCCAACATCAGCGTAACAACCACACCTGTCATGTTGAGCGCAGTTAAACATCTCTATCTCAACGTCAGCATCATAACAACCTGTCATCTTGAGCGCAGCGAAACATCCCTATCCCAACATCAGTGTAATTACAACCTGTCATCTTGAGCGCAGCGAAACATCTAGGCGAAGAGTAGAATCTTACTACAGATTCATAATATAGAGATGCTTCATTTCGTTCAGCATGACAATTTAGGGTTTGAGTAGGCGGCACATTCAGGATATGTTCCGTTATAGGCGCCTAACAATCATACTCAAAACAGACTTTGAAAGCTAGCTATCATACCAACCATCACTTAAATCTTTCCACGTTGGGTTTATCGACTCAATTAAAGCAATCTTTTTTTCGCGTAACCAACCTTTTATTTGTTTTTCTCGCGCGATAGCATCTGTTACATCTGTAGTTTCTTCAAAATAAATAAGCTTGGTTATATTATATTTTTGCGTCAAACCTGGTATTAATTTTTGCTTATGCTCATAAACACGGCGATTTAAATCGTTGGTTACGCCTGTATACAATGTTTTGGAGTAGTTATGTCATTATAGTATGACAGTTTGGGGATTTTTGGTTGTAGTTGTAGATTTTGAGATACTTCAGTTCGTTCAGTATTAAAGTACTACGTTCAGCATGACGATTTGGGAATTTTGTATTCGAGTAGATGTAGGGTATTGCCGCTTAGGCTTTGTTTGTCATATTGCTTAACAATTATTCCACCTAAGCGTTCGGGAATTCTCCGACTTGGGTAGTTATTCCTATCTACAGGATAAATAAGGTAGTCAAAATCAAGGTTTTCTTCAGCCCATTCCTTAAGAGCGTGAATTGTTTCAAGTCCGTAACAATTGCCGTGTGCGGATTTTTTTAGCCAAATTCCAAATTCTGGATGTAAAGAAGGCGCCTTCGCCTTAAGATTATGAATTCCAGTACAGCCTAGAAACTCTTGTGTATCTTTTTTTATAATTACGAGTTGGAGATTAGACCCTTCAGTTAAACCAGTTATAGATTCATTAATAAACGATTCTGTCTCAAATATGTCAATTGCAGGCCGAGGAGTCATATAAATAGCTATTTCATTTATAAATTCTTTAAAAATCTCGCTCTTATACTGCATAGCTATTGGTTTGAGCAAAAGTCTGTTTGTGACGATTTTTATTTTTAATAAATTCATACGGAATTTAACGTAGATTTCTTGTAACTATTTTAACTTAATTATTTCCATTGATAATACTGATAAGAATCATCAATGGTTTTTTAAACACGAGTGTACTTAGTATGAGACATAACAAAATCTCATGAAAAAGTCATCCTATCTTTAGGATGATTTGTTGAAAATTGCGTTATGATTTATTTGAAGTTTTGTTAAGATACCCCTAAGAGCAAATTTTTAACGGAATTGAATGCTCTGGGTGTGGAGGAATAAATACTACCAGTTCACTTACACAATTGAGGATAAAACAATGGACAGCTATATTTTCTTCGATGATGCCCTCCGAATTCTTGTCAATGCTTTTTTGGCTTCTGCGATACTACTTGTGGCAGCTTCTGGTATCGGTTTAGCAGTAATCGAATCAATAGAGAAAGCAAGCGACCGCTAGGTAATTACAGCAGACTCAAAAAAAAGGGCATTCTCATCCCCAACTTTGATTGACTCTATCTTAACAAAACTACATGAGTACAAGGGTACATTAACTTTTGTATATTAACTGTTGCTTTCTGGTGTTTGCCTTGCTGTGGTGCTGGGAATACTAGGTGTGAAAGTCAGATAAAGCAGGTAGTCTTGGTAAAACCTTCTGGGTAAACAAGCAATGCTACATCGACGTCTTACACGGAGCAAGCAACAATGGGCTTATTTAATAAGATATTTTTTGGTGGAATTCAAAGTAAAGTTACAGACGTACCTAGTCAGATAACGAAGCGCGCGTCTCAGCGCTAGCGCTATCTAGAATGAAGCTCTCAACGCAGTTTTCCCAATGACGTGCCGCATTAATCAATGCAGCCAAAAATTCTTTACCCTACTCTTTAAGAAACAGTATTTGCTGTAGCTGCCGACTTGGTATTATCGGACGGTTATGTTACAGAACTTAAACAAAGCTTCTTAGGCGATTTATATCAAAGCCTGAATATATAAGACGAAACCGCTACACAGATTGTAAAAGTCATGATAATCAAGAATCGGCGTTAATAAATTTCTACACACTTAACTGATGGTGTTACTTTTTACTGAATATAGGGAATACTGAGATTACCAGAAAAAAGACATTGCACAAGTTACGACGCTTGCCAGCCATATAACAAGTGTAATGTCATCTTGAAATATTTCCAACAAAAGGATAACACTAAAATGGGTTTATTTGACAAAGTACTCGGTAATAATACGGTAAAAGAACTGATGACTCCGGCAGAAGCTTTTGCTGCTATTACTTTGTCTGCTGTTGCGTCTGATGGATATCTCTCTGAAGATGAAATGCGCGCTCTAACTGCTACGTTGTCTCGAATGAAGTTATACCGCAGCTACTCAAACGATGTCATGCAACGGATGTTTGATAAGCTTTTGGGTATTTTACGTCACGAAGGAATAAACGGTCTGTTCGATGTTGCTAAGGAGTCTTTACCTTACGACATGCGGGAGTCAGCGTTTGCAGTCGCTACCGATTTGATTTTAGCGGATGGAGTTGTTGCTATAGAAGAAAAGGAATTTTTAGACGACTTGTACCAAGCTTTGAGTTTAAACAGCGAAGTTGCAACTCAAATTATCGAGGTCATGTTAATTAAAAATCGCGGTTAATGGCAACGGATAAGAACGGATGTAGCGGACGTGACAAATAAATCATCCGTTACATCCGTTGCATCCGCTGCCAATTTGCTTTATTTGGAGAATTTGTTTATAAATGTTTTTTGGTAAACACTTTTGACAGATCAATAGTATTCATGAACCATTAAATATATATAAGTAAAAAAATCTACCGTTAGCTGTGTTAAAAATGTAAGTGTTCGCTCGGCGCCAGACTTTGACAAATTAAAGTAAGAATGTTAACCTCTACACTTCCTATATTAAGTAAAAGAATATAGGATTTAAGGACTTTTATCCTTGCGTTATTCACTGACGCTGGAATATAAAAAAACGAACCTTTGAAATAAATCTGAGTAAGATGTCCTGTTCTGCCACCCTCACAAAGTTAATTGAAGCGACTGGCGCCAAGCCTTTAAATGTATCGAATGCAGCATTAAATAATATAAGTATAGGTATACAAACAGACACTAGGCTAATTAAACCTGGTGAGGTATTTATAGCTTTACGTGGTGAAAAGTTTGATGGACATAAGTTTGTGTCTATGGCTATTGAATTTGGGGCCATTGCAGCAATTGTTGATTTTGAGTATGAGAATCAAGGGTTGCCTGTACTCCAAGTCAAAAACACACTAACAGCGTACCAAAATATTGCACGTTGGTGGCGCGATAGCCTTGATATTCCAGTGATTGGTGTAACTGGTTCTGTAGGTAAAACGACTACTAAAGAGTTAATAGCTGCGGTTTTGGCGACACAAGGTAAGGTTCACAAAACACACGCGAACTTTAATAATGAAATTGGTGTACCAAAGACTTTATTAGAAGTTGGTAAAGAACACGATTTTGCTGTAATTGAAATGGCAATGCGTGGAATGGGGCAGATTGCTGATTTGACGCATATTGCACGTCCGACAATTGGAGTTATTACAAATGTGGGAACCGCGCATATTGAGTTACTTGGTTCTGAAGAAGCTATTGCCCAAGCAAAGTGCGAGTTATTAGCCGAAATGCCACCTGACGGTGTAGCTATTCTCAACTACGATAACCCGCTGTTGATGGAAGTTGCTGCAAAAGTGTGGCAGGGTGAAGTTATTACCTATGGGTTATCGGGTGGTGATATCCAAGGCAGCTTAATCGATAATCATACTATCGAAGTTGGCAGAATACGATTACCTTTACCTTTAGCTGGGCGTCATAATGCAACTAATTATTTAGCTGCTTTAGCTGTAGCAAAAGTGCTTGATATAAGCTTTACGTCTTTACAATCAGGTGTAGAAGTGCATATGCCATCTGGACGTTCGCAGCAGTTTATGTTACCCAACGATGTGGTAATTTTGGATGAGACATATAATGCGGCGCCAGAAGCAATGTTAGCAGCGTTGAATTTACTGGCAGAAACACCAGGTAGGCGCCGTATTGCAGTATTAGGCGCCATGAAAGAATTAGGAGAACGTTCGCATCAATTACATCAGCGCGTTGGTGAAATGGTAAAAAGTCTCAATTTAGATGCGCTTATGGTATTAATTGACGGACAAGATGCTGAAACAATAGTTAAGAGCGCAGAAGGAATACCATCTGAGTGCTTTACTTGTCATACAGAAATGGTGACGCGCTTAAAGTCATATGTACAAGCAGGTGACCGTTTACTATTTAAAGCAGCGCATTCAGTAGGATTAGAAAAAGTAGTAAACCAATTGCGCGCAGAATGTAATTGTTAAATACCGTGGGGGCGGGTTAATCGACAAACTTCAACACACATTACAATTAAACTAAACCCGCCCTGACATACCAATTTATAAAAGAATCTACAACAGAGACACAGAGGGCACAGAGATAAGAGGGTTTGGGAGAGTTGTTGCTCCTCTGTGTACTCCTCCCTCGCCCCTATGGTAATAATCGTTGGCTGATTATTGTCCAGCCTTGATTGATGCAACAATTATTCTCTTAAAATTTTTAAAGCCTCTTTTGCTGTTCCAACTACATCTAACCATGCTAGTGAACTAATATAATCTGCATCTGAGGCATTTGTTCCCAATAATTCAAATAATTGTTCTAAAGCTTCTATTACTTTCATAATAGTTGTTAATTCTTGTTTATCTCTAACAAATAAGCCAATCGTTCCTTCAGAATCTTCATCAAAACCAGCATGGTCATATAAAAAATGAATTACGTTATCAAAGCAATCGCTTTTACCTGTGCTACAAGCTAACCAATTGTGAGATTGATATTCAGTATCCGATAATTTTTCTATGGCTAACAGCAGTTCTTGCCGCATTTCTAGATATTTCATATACAAGAAACTTGAAGTATTTCTCCAATTGCACAACACTTCGCTTGTTTTTATTTATTATTCACAATACTACAATCAAAATAAACCAGCTATTGCAATACAGACCAGAGCAAATATATTACGGGTTTGTTATGGAATCTGTAATAGAAATGCGTAAAGGTTCGACTTTGTTTGTTTGCTTATCCTGTTTAGGAACAAAGTGGATTTCTATTTCATATCCTGCTCCAGAAGCTATTTTACTAAGAGTGTCTAGTTTCGGCATTTGTTTACCTGATTCAAGACGTGCAAGCTGTGGCTGTTTTATTCCTACTCGTTCGGCAAAATCTCTTTGATTTAAACCACTTGCTTTCCTAAGAGCGATAACTTTTCGTGCAAGATCAAATTCAGATTCGAGTGCATCGTACTCAGCTTTAACTTCAGGGTCTGCTAGTACCTCTGAACGAATTGAATCCCATGTTATTTTTTTATGATTCATTGTTGATTTACCTTATGATTAATACTAATTTATACCAATTTAAGAATTTTCTTCCTGTTTAGCATCGTGTTGAATTAAAAAGTCTTTCATTCGCTCCAGAGCTAGTTTAAGGTCTTTTTTAGGGGTTTTATGGGTTTTCTTCTGAAAGCCATGAAGCATAATAAATTGTTTCCCAGTCCAAGCAAAATAAATTACACGATAAATATTAGTATTTTGCTCTATCCTTATTTCATAAAGTTTTTCCTCAAGCGGTTTTACATAAGGCATACCAACTGCTATACCTTGCTCTTCCAAGAGGTCAAATATACGACCAATTTTCGCCTTTACTTTTGGTTCCTGCCCTTTAAACCAGTCTAAAACAGGAGAATTATCTTCACTGATTTGGTAAAACTCAATTTTCCACTCGCCCACTGCAATTAACACCCATGATAACGTTAATGTTATCAGAGTTTACCATTTTATGCGAGGCACAATGAGGGGAATAACAATGCCATATACTCAGGGTGTGCAAACAAGCTATAAATAACGTACAAAGGCGCCTTCACTGTCAAGCCATAAATCGTGTCCTAGATTGTGAACCTATAATAAAATAATTGAACCAAGATTTAAATAAAAGACTATGCTTAGTGACCCCAAGAAAATTGCGTTACCAAGCACAAAAGAGCTACCTTGTTCGGACGATACACCTGTGGATAACGAAGACCAAAATTTTTTGCCCAATGTTCTATTGTTTTTACTGAACTCAATTTGGGCATCTCGAATGGATTGGTTCTTTGGTATAGATATGGGAATTTATCATACAACAGGTGTTAGTCCGAGAGTACCTGTAGTGCCTGATGGGTTTCTTAGCTTAGGGGTTCCGCGTAAAAAAGATGGAGAATCTCGCAGAAGCTATGCAGTGTGGGAAGAAAATGAAGTAGTACCGATTTTGACATTAGAAATAGTATCTCATACACCAGGCGCCGAATATGACCAAAAGCGTGATATTTACGCGAAACTTGGCGTACTTTACTATGTAATTTACAACCCTCTATATTGGTATCGTGACCAACATCAAGCATTTGAAGTGTATAAGCTAGTGGGCAAATCGTATCAATTACAGATTGGTGAACCTTACTGGATGCCCGAAGTCGGTTTAGGTATAGGAAGATATCGAGGTATATTTGCAGGTATTCAACAAGAATTATTGTGTTGGTACTCAGAACAAGGAAATCGTTATTTGACAGCAGACGAAAACGCATTTTATCAGCAGCAACGTGCGGAAAAGCTAGCAGAGTATTTGCGTTCTCTTGGTGTTGACCCTGATAATTTACCAGGTAACTAGTCCTCAAATTGTAAAAATTATATCTACGTAGAGACGCGTTCACGCAGTGTCCCGCAGGGAATAAATCGCGTCTCTACAGGCGTTCATGTAAAAAAAAGGACACGATGATGTCGTGCCCTTGTGTATTTAAGTTAAAGTTACAATTTAGCCAACGTTAGCTAGAAGTAACTCAGGTTTTTCTAATTTTCTGACTCTTACTTGACCGTCGTCGTCAACGTCAACTACTGCTTTGTCTCCATCGACAACTTGACCAGAGAGCATTGCTTCGGCTAATGAGTCTTCTAACAGACGCATAATAGCTCGACGTAATGGTCTGGCGCCATAGCTTGGGTCATAACCTTCTTGTACCACGCGGTCTTTGAAGCGCTCGGTAACTTCGAGGGTAATACCTTTTTCAACTAGACGGTTAGAAACGTCTTTAAGCATAATGTCAGCGATTTGCTTAACTTCGTCTTTGTTGAGTTGCGTGAAGACAATAATGTCGTCAAGACGGTTGAGGAATTCTGGACGGAAGAAAGCTTTGAGTTCTTCGTTGACCAAGTTCTTGATGCGGTTGTAGCTCGCTTCAGCTGCATCCTCGAACTGGAACCCTAAACCACCACCACCTTTTTCGATGACTTTGGAACCAATGTTCGATGTCAAGATAATTAAAGTGTTTTTGAAGTCCACTTTTCTACCTTTCGCATCGGTAAGGTGTCCGTCATCAAGCAATTGCAACAGCATATTGAATACATCGGGGTGCGCTTTTTCGATTTCGTCGAATAGCACCACTGTGTAAGGTTTGCGGCGAATTGCTTCGGTGAGTTGTCCACCTTCATCGTAGCCTACATAACCTGGAGGCGAGCCGATGAGTTTGGAAACGGTGTGACGTTCCATGTACTCGGACATGTCAAGACGAATCATTGCATCTTCGGCGCCAAAGAAATATGCTGCCAAAGATTTTGCTAACTCGGTCTTACCTACACCCGTAGGACCTGAGAAGATAAAGCTGGCAATTGGTCGATTTGGATTTTTCAAACCAACGCGCGCGCGTCGAAGGGCACGAGATACTGCGGTAACAGCTTGCTCTTGTCCAATTAAACGCTGGTGCAATGTATCTTCGAGGTGCAACAGCATTTCAGATTCAGACTCTGTAAGCTTGTTGACAGGAACACCAGTCCACGAAGCAACAATTTGTGCAATGTCTTCTTCGTCAACAGTAGGGTTACTAATAAAGCCGTTTTCTTCAGCTTTAAGTTGTTCTTCAAGCTCAAGTTCTTTGTCACGCAGTGTTCCTGCTTTATCAAAGTCTTGAACACGAACAGATTGTTGTTTATCTTTACTGACTAATAATAATTCGCGTTTAATTTCACGACTTGCAGCGTTTTGTGAGTTCCGCAAACGCACGCGCGAACCTGCTTCGTCAATTAAGTCGATAGCTTTGTCAGGTAAGAAACGGTCGGAAATATATCTATCAGATAATGTAGCGGCAGCTAGTAAAGCTTCATCAGAAATAGTAACGCGGTGATGTTGCTCGTATACCGAGCGCAAACCATATAATATCTCGATGGTTTCTTGGACTGAAGGTTCGCCCACCATAATTGGCTGGAATCTTCGCTCTAATGCTGCATCACGCTCGATGTGCTTACGATATTCATCGAGGGTTGTGGCGCCTAAACACTGTAGTTCGCCACGTGCTAACGCTGGTTTAAGAATATTGGCAGCATCCATGCCACCTTCAACTCCACCGGCGCCTACCAAAGTGTGAATTTCATCAATCACGAGGATGATATTTCCGGCGGTGCGGATTTCCTCCATGATTTTCTTAAGACGCTCTTCAAAGTCGCCACGGAAGCGTGTACCTGCAACAAGTAAGCCCATATCAAGGCTAACAACCTGCTTGCCCATCAAAATATCAGGGACATCTTGGTTGATAATACGCTGCGCCAAACCTTCGGCGATAGCTGTTTTACCAACTCCAGGCTCTCCTATTAATACAGGATTGTTCTTGGTACGACGACCGAGAATTTGAACGGTACGCTCGATTTCTTTGTCACGACCAACAACTGGATCAAGCTTGCCTTCTTGCGCTAGCTTAGTCAAGTTCTTACCAAATTCTTCAATAGTAAGGTTTTGCTGGTTGCGACGCGGACTGCTACCACTAGCACCTGGCGCCACTGCTACTTCTTCGCCCAAACGGCGAATTACAGCAGTGCGAACTTCTTTAAGGTCAATACCCAAATTTTGTAGTACTTTAGCTGCAACACCTTCGCCTGCGTCAGTTAAACCTAAGAGTAAATGTTCAGTGCTAATGTAATTGTTGCCTAGTGTACGTGCTTCTTTAAAAGCTTGCTCAAATAAACTTTTAACTTTAGGGGTAAAAGGAATCTCTGGTGGTACGAACCCAGAACCTCGACCAATAATCTTCTCGACTTCGCGACGCGCATCTTTGAGGGTAACGCCCATGTCACTCAGCACTTTGGCGGCAACACCGTTTCCTTCTCCAATTAGCCCGAGGAGAATTTGCTCAGTGCCGACGAAATTGTGCCCCAGGCGGCGTGCCTCCTCCTGAGCTAACATGATTACCCGAATGGCTTGGGAAGTGAAGTGTTCAAACATAAGCGGGCTATTGCCTCCCTTGCTGGTACGACGTTGGGTGATAATGAATCTCACCCTCAGTTTAAGTTGTTTGTACTTTCTTAAAGATAATGTATCTTTATTTTAAGCACTGTGACAGTAGTGAGAGCCGTATGCCTAGAGTTGTATTAGCCGCCTACTTAAGTAAAGTGCTTGAAAGCCTTATTATTAGGTAGTTTTCTCTAGGTATAGTTACGAAAGAAAAGTATTGATTATGACTCTAGACCAGCAACATCCCCAATATAATCGTGACCGCCCTATAATTGAGAGTTTGCTTCAGGGCGAACCATCTGATCTTAACTTAGCAGAATTAGCTCGTTTGCGGGTGCGTTATAATGGCTTTCCAGGCGCCCGCGACATTCAAGCTAATTTAGACACAATTTTACAAAAATGGAATTTAACTGAAGAACAGTTATTTGAGCGTACTCGTCTTATACATGAAGCAGGCGGTATATATAAAACTCGCGGTAAGCGCGAAGAACAAGATTGGAATTAAGCAACGGATTATGAACGGATGTAACGGATGGGTAATTTTAAATAACTATGCTATTACTATATTTCATTTTCAACGAATAAATCATCCGTTACATCCGCTACATCCGTTGCAAGCTGCCGCTATCTATTAAAATGTAGACTCCTAAGCAAATTAATACGATTGGCGCCAATATACTTCCATATTTATTAAAAACGCCAGTAATTGCACGATGTCGTGTAAAAAAGTATCCTAAATAACACCATACAGCAATCAAAATATAGAAAACTATAAGAGTTATAAGCAATTGTTGAAAAGTACTACTTGCAAATAAAGGCACATATATACTAATATTATCACCACCGTTAGCAAGGGTGACGGCGGCAACGTTGTAAATTTGAGGCGCCAGTAAGTTATTAAATATATTATTGCCTCGATTTGTAGATGCAGTTACAGCTTGGATTTCATCATTATCATTATCATCTTTTTGACGTTTTACTAATTGATATATACCGATAATGATTGGTAAAAATCCTAACAAACCAATTAAGGAACGTTTAATAACTAAACCACCAAAAAAACCGGGTACACTAGCTAGGATTATTATAGAAAAACCTAAATATTGTCCAATGATAATATGACGCTTACGAAAGTTAGCGTTCACTTGTGCGAAAAGTAACGTTAAGATAATGATGTCGTCAAGATTAGTTGCCGCAAAAGCAGCACAAGCTGATGCAACTGGACTCAAAAATTGATTCATTTTGATGCACGATGCTTATTTATCTATCTGTTTTGTTTTTATCTACTGAAAGATTTTTATCTTTATAATTTTGTGGTAGCTTTGCTGACTCAGTATTTTGCTTTAAAACGCGCGTTAGACGGTTTATAGATTGTCTACGCTGCATTGTTTCTTTTGTTTCTGGAATTTGCGAAAATTCTGCAACTGGGAAAATTTGATTTGGTGTTGAAGTACTAAATGTCGCGGTTGGTGTAGACACTGATACAGATGGTACTTGAATTACTTGATTACGTTTCATCATATCAAGGGTTTGCGCGACTTGGACTTGCTGTTCTATCTGTTGCGTGGAAGAAACTAAGCTGCTTAAACCGTTGACAAGCTGTCGAAGATTGGTACGGAATTTAGGGTCTCCTGTCAACTCATCAAGGTCGGAAGTAATTTTTTGGGTGTTTTCAAATGTTACCCTGGCTGAATCTAATGTTTGTTGAAGCACGACAGCGTTTTTAGGGTCGGTGAGAGTTTTAGTCGCATCGCGTAAATTTGCTGATGCTAGTGCTGCATTTGCAGAAAGAGTTTCAAAGTTTTTAATTAATTCACCTTGAGTCAAACGGTTAATAGCTGGTGAAAGACCACTAGCAGCTGCACGTAGTTGGTTACTGCTGGCAGAAATATTGTTGAGTGTGGAAACTAAAGAAGAACGGTTGGAAGTTACAAGACTATCGAGGTTGCCAAGTAGCTTATTAGCTTGACCTGCTGTGCTACGTAATTCGTTCGCTGTAGAACTAAACTGACCAACCGTAGAGTTTAATTGATTTGCTGTGTTGCCAAATTTATTGAGAGTTCTATCAGCAGTTGCAGTGAGCTGTGCTGTTGAAACGGTGACTTGATTTGCTGCACGCTGTACTGAACTTGTTACACCAGAAGTCGTATTGAGTTGAGACTGCGCGGTTTTACCTAACGAGTTTAAAGTTTTACTCAGTTCAGAAACGTTAGCAGCAGCTATTGCCCCTTGTTCGAGCGTGCGATTCAGATTTTGATAAAATTTTTCGTTAGTAAATCTATCTGCTAGCTCAGTGGTTGAGCGCAAAACTTCGTCAACATTAACACCAATTTGACCCTTTAAACGTGAGTTATTACAAACAATCTGTTTATTGTCACAATTTGGCTCTAACGGTTTCGCTGCAATAGCACCTTCGGGTACTTTGGATAAAGGTGTAATATCAATAAGACTTTCGGCAATTAAACCGCTTTGATTTGCTTCAACTTTAACATCGCGTGGAATAACTAAGTCACGTTGAGAAATTTCTAGTTCCACCTCAACGTTATTCACTCCAGGTCGAATTGCAGCAATTCTACCTACTTTAACACCGCGAAAGCGAACGGGGGCGCCTTTTTGCATTCCACCAGCGTTTGTAAAGTCAACAAAGATTTTATAGTTACTTTGAGTGGCATTAAAACGATTGAGCCATAGAAAAATTAGCCCAAATACACCAAGTCCAGCTAGAAATAGTAACCCTACTGTACCTTCTCGGACTGTACGCAATGAACGCATTTTTATTTCCTCTTATAAAATAATTTTATCCCACCACATGAATTGGACCAGCAATACTGCCACTCAAAAATTGTCGAATTAATGGATTGGATGTTGTATCCATATCGCTTACGTGTCCTTCCCATTGCACCCGACCTTCGTAAAGAAACACAAGTTTATCAGCTGTGCGCCGTATCGTACTATCTTGGTGGGTAACAATCGCATAAGTACTACAAACTCCTTGGGTACACTGCAACTGACGTATCAAATCTTCGATAACCGTTGAAGCGATGGGGTCTAAGCCAGCTGTAGGTTCATCATATAACAAAACTTCAGGCGCCTCGTTGGGACTTTCAGGGTTAGAAATAATCGCACGGGCAAAACTCGCACGTTTCCGCATCCCTCCGGAAAGTTCCGATGGATATTTATCTGCACTCCCCCCCAAACCAACCATCTCTAACTTCTCATGTACTATATCTCGAATTTGCTTTCTAGATAACTTCGAGTGTTGATACAGCAAAAAACCCACGTTTTCTTCCACAGATAGCGAGTCAAACAATGCAGCTTGTTGAAACACCATACTAATTCCAATCGGGTCAGCACTATCTTCGATTAAACCCTTTCGTCGCACTCCTTGTACATAAATTTCTCCGCTGTCAGGTGCTGTTAACCCCGCAATTACCCGTAATATAGTTGATTTACCAGTTCCGGATGGGCCGATTATTCCCAGTGCTTCACCTCGATAAATTTTTAAATCTATATTATCTAATACTTTATTATTACCAAATGCCTTGGAAACACCTTTAAGTTCGATTAATGGTTCAGTCATGGTTAAAATTAACTATTAACTATTGTACGGGCGGGTTTATCTATATGCTGGTAAAATAGAAAATCTAGGTTACCTGCCCCTTCTAACATGTTTAATTTTGATGTCATAGTTATTGGTAGCGGTATCGGTGGGTTAACAGCAGGTAGTTTACTTGCACGTTACGGTAAGCGTGTGGTTGTATGTGAGAGTCATATAATTGCTGGTGGTGCTGCACATAGTTTTAGACGACGTGGTTTTGAATTTGATTCTGGACCCTCCTTCTATTGTGGTCTTACAGGCGCCAATAGTCTGAATCCTGTAAAACAAGTACTAGATATTTTAGGCGAATCTATAGACGCTCTTGCATATGACCCATTAGGACACTATCATTTTCCAGAGAATACTGTTGCCATTTATAGTGACAACTCTCTTTATCTCAAGGAAGTATCTAAAATTACACCACAAGGTGCCACCGAACTTAAACATTTTATAGATAAAATGCTTCCACTGTATGAAGCTATGAAAGGAATTCCGACTATAGCTTTACGTACAGACTGGCAGATGATACCTATATTACTGAAAAATTATTTACCTTCACTACTGAAAATGCTACCTAATCTCCCACTGATACAAAGCTCAGTAGGTAGTGTAATGGATGCAACAGTTACAGACCCTTGGGTGCGGTGCCTAATTGACCTAGAATGCTTTTTATTATCAGGCTTAAAAGCACATGGCACAATTGCACCCGAAGTAGCATTTATGTTGGGAGAACGTTCTCGTGCAGGAGTTGAATATCCTTACGGTGGAAGTGGAGCAATAATTCAGGCGTTAGTGCGTGGCTTAGAACGTTGGGGTGGTAAACTCAGTTTGGGATGTCACGTTGAGCAAATTTTGGTAGAGTCAGGAAAAGCGGTTGGAGTTAAGTTAAAAAATAATGAGATAATCAAGGCGCCTATCATTATATCGAACGCAACAGTTTGGGATACTTATACAAAGTTATTAAATCCAAACGACTTACCAGCATCATATCGTCAAAAAGCATTACAAACACCAGTCGTCGAAAGCTTCATGCATTTACATCTAGGTATAAAAGCTTCTGGTTTAGAAAACTTAACCGGACATCATGTAGTAGTTCACGACTCGAAGCTTGATATAACCGTCCCAGGAAACACCTGTATGATATCAATTCCTACCGTCTGGGATACTAACTTGGCGCCAGAAGGACATCATGTAGTTCATGCGTATACATTAGAATCATACACAGGATGGGAAAGAAACGAAGAGTACGAAGCAAAGAAAAAGTCAAAAGCACAAACATTATATAAAGCGTTAGAAAGAGTCATACCCGACATTAGGGAACGTGTAGTCTTAGAACTGATCGGAACCCCATTAACACACGCACATTATTTAAGAAGATATCAAGGAACCTACGGTCCAGCTATAGAAGCAACAAAAGGAATGTTTGAAGGCGCCAATACACCCATCAAAGGATTATACCGCGTTGGTGACAGCACTATGCCTGGAATTGGAGTGCCCGCAGTAGCAGCTTCAGGTATTTTATGCGCGAATACGCTTTCATAATAAGTATTATTACAAACGCATAATGTAGGGGCGGGTTAACCCATAACCTACACATACAATACAATCAAACTAAACCCGCCCCATTAATACGATATTGTAATTATATGCGCGTGTTTTGGGGCAGGTTTATAGAGTTGTAATATAGTCCGAAATTTCAGGTTAACCTGCCCCTACGGTATTTGCCACCGTTTTAAAATTACGCCTGTATAATAACCACATCATGTCCCCTTATTTGTCTTCGTACTATCTAACTTGACTGTATTGTACAAATCTTGTATTGCAATTTGAAAAGTCACCGAATTTAAAGTAATCTTTTCGTCATCTTTATCGTATTCACGGAAAGACCAATTTTTCTTACCCGTTTTATGGTAATGCTCAACATGAATGCGAGTAGAGTCAATAAATAAATACTCTTGAAACGTTTTAATTGTACGGTATGCTTCAAACTTACCCTCTTTGTCGTATGCTTGAGTTGATTTCGATAGCACCTCAATGATAATTTGGGGATTGGTAACAATATCACTACGCTGATTATAGTACTCAGGCTCTCCAGCTATAACCATCACATCTGGATACGTATTAATCAGCATTTTAGGTATCCACAGTTTAACGTCATTGACATAAACTCTGTAGTCTTGCCTTTTAAAAGCAAAATTTAACTCGGCGCCAAAATTCAAAGCAATGTCGTTATGATTAGTACTAATACCTGCTATAGGAATAATTTGTCCATATATATATTCGCTTTTACTGTTTGCCGCATCTTCTAACTTAAGATACTCCTCAAAAGTGTAGAATTGTTGCTGAGTAATTAGCATAATGTTGTAGCCTAATGCATACGCTTTGATTATATAGAAAATTTGGAAAACGCTGTTTATATAATTTTGTGCGCCAATGGCGCACAAAAAATCGTTTGCTAGTTTTTCAGTACTAATTAAATCTATTTAACTACTCTTCGCGTGATAACTGTAGCAGTAAGGGTAAATAGTTTACCCATGCAACTGCGGATTTTTGAACGAGTCGCTGCGTTTCTAAATGGTTCTATCAATGCAGGTTGTAATGTTAGGCGCCCTAATAGTCCTATTTGCATTGTACCTTGTGGCGATTGTGATGAGGGCGCAAAGTAAACGTCTATTTCTCTGATTTCTGCTGGTACTTTACGACTTGTTTCAACATCTCCTAAAGGTAATAACAATTCTTTAAGATAAGTTTTGGAAAATTCATCGTATGGAAATTTGGTTATTAGTTGGTAAATAGTATAGTACTGCTGCACCTATATGTAATAATGGCTTTAGGTAATTTATGGGGTTAGAGGTTTTGCAATATCTTTAAATCTATTCAACGTTTCCATTACATATTGCTGCACTCATTAAAAAATGATAGATATTTACAAGGCTTTGTGTAATGTCTTATTCTAATGTTCTATAAGTTATGACAAGCCTTAAGTCCTTTTAAATTTTTATAGTATGCTAACTTATCCCAATTTAGAACAAGCGCTGAAGCATCACTTCGGTTACGACGATTTTCGCCCAGGACAGCGACAGATTATCGAAGGCGCCTTGCAAAATCGGGATTTACTCGTAATAATGCCTACAGGTGGAGGAAAATCACTGTGCTTTCAGTTACCTGCACTAATTAGACCTGGGTTAACGGTTGTGGTGTCACCGTTGATAGCGTTGATGCAAGACCAAGTGGAAGCACTGCAAAAGAATGGTATAAACGCAACATTTCTTAATAGTAGTTTAAATTCGCATCAAGCTCGGTTACGCGAGCAGGCAATTCTTAATGGTAAAATTAGATTGCTTTATGTGGCGCCAGAACGGTTAATGAGTGAGAGGTTTTTACCTTTTTTGGATTTAGTTCAGCATCAAATTGGAATTTCCAGTTTTGCAATTGATGAAGCACACTGTGTATCAGAATGGGGACATGATTTTCGTCCAGAATATCGTCAATTAAAATCGCTACGTCAAAGATATCCAAATGTTCCGATGGTTGCACTTACTGCGACAGCTACCGAACGAGTGCGTTCAGATATTATTGAGCAATTGGGATTGAAAGACCCGAATATACATCTTACCAGTTTCAACCGGGAAAACTTATTTTATGAAGTTCGCACTAGAACCAAAAACGCTTATGCTGAATTGTTAGAAATGATTCGTGAAAGTGATGGTTCGACAATTATTTACTGTTTAACTCGCAAGCAAGTAGATGAACTAACTTTTCAACTGCAACACAGCAAAATATCTGTTTTAGCTTACCACGCTGGTTTATCTGATGAAGAACGCAGCAGCAACCAAACTCGCTTTATTCGTGATGATGTGCGTGTAATAGTTGCGACAATAGCTTTTGGGATGGGTATTAATAAACCGGATGTACGGTTAGTGGTTCATTATAACCTGCCTCGGAACTTAGAAAGTTATTATCAAGAATCTGGACGTGCGGGAAGAGATGGGGAGTCATCGAGGTGTACTTTATTTTTCAACGTGGGTGATATAAAAACGATTGAATGGAGTATTGCACAGAAAACCGATGAACAAGAACAAAAAATCGCGCGTCAGCAGTTGCGGCAAGTGATAGACTATGCTGAGACTAACGTATGTCGTCGTACAGTTCAACTAGGTTATTTTGGTGAACGTTTTGCTGGTAACTGTGGGGGGTGTGATAACTGTCGCAACCCTCAACCAACTCAGGACTGGACGTTAGAAGCTATGAAGTTTTTATCGTGTGTCGCGCGTTCTAAAGAAAAATTTGGCATGACGCATGTTATAGATATATTACGCGGCGCCAAAACCGAGAAGATTAAGTTATATGAACACGATAAACTTTCGACATACGGTATAGGTAAAGATAAAACAGTAAACGAATGGCGAACTTTAGCACGTTCATTATTACAGCAAGGTTTTCTCGAACAAACCACTGACGGTTACTCTGTATTAAAGCTGAACGAACAAAGTTGGGAAATAATGCGGCGCCAGCGTACAGTATTAATAGTAGTACCCGCAGCGCAAAAAGTCGCTTTACAAGAACTGAGTGGAAATAATGTAGAAACCGAATTACTATTCCAGAGATTGCGTTCGCTACGTAAAAAGTTGGCAGATGCTCAAGGAGTGGCGCCATATGTTATCTTTGCCGATAGTACTTTAAAATTAATGGCACAATCAAGACCGCAAACTAAACAAGCATTTAGCAAACTTTCAGGAGTAGGAAGTCATAAATTAGCAGAATACGGAAGTCAATTCGTAAACGAAATATGTGCATACTGTAGAGAGAACAATTTATCATTAGAAAAACAAGAAATAACTCCAATTGTAAATAATACAGCAACTGGCACAGAAATAATGAGCTTGCAATTACATAAAGAAGGTTTAAATGTCAATGAAATAGCTAGAAAACGTAATTTAAAACCTTCGACAGTAATGCGTCATTTGATTGATTTAATGGAAAAAAATCATGATATAGATATAAATTTATTAGTACCAACGAAAAAACAGCAAGTAATTTGGAAAGTACTAGATACCCTAGGTGACATTTCACTCACCCCAATAAAAGAATACCTTGGTAATGATTACAGCTTTGAAGAAATTAGATTAGTTAAAAGTAAATGGAAAAAGAAATCTAAAAAATAATGGTTGTTAAAATTTCAGTTCGTTTAGCTCGACCCGAAGATGCAGAACAAATGCATTATATTCACGTTCAGTCAGTGCGTCAACTTTGTGCAGAGGACTATACAAAAGAGCAAATAGAAGCTTGGGTAGGTCATTTAGACCCCGAAACACTTCGTCAATATATAATAAATGGCGCCAAGGATGAAGTACAATTTGTTGCAGAAGATGAAAATGGCACAATAACGGGTTTTTCAGCTTTTGATATAAATGGAGATATTAGTGCTGTTTACGTTCATCCTAACTATACACGTCAAGGAGTAGGGAAACAGTTACTTAAAACAGCAGAAAACGAAGCGTTAGCTCATAACTTCAAAAAGCTAGAAATATCAGCTTCTATAACTGCCATTCCTTTTTACAAAGCGAATGGTTATAAATTTATTAAATACTCATCACATTGCTTGCGCTCTAATGTAAAAATACCATGTGCTTTATTAGAGAAATCACTGGCAACGGATGTAACGGATGTAACAGATGATTGATTTTATATAATAAGTATAGAGTTGAGTTTTTAATTTTTTTGTAAACAATTACTCATCCGTTACATCCGTTTATTATCCGTTGCCAATATTTACCTAAAATTCAAATCATTTCATTTTTTTAGTTACTATTTATACTCAAACAAAATTTAATATGTCAAAAATAATAAGCATCGATAACATAACTGTAGAAGCTGTGAACAACGAGCTATCGAAAGGCGCCTTTCTTTGTAGTATTTCCTTACTGCTTTTCAGTAGTGATAATGTCATTCAAACGGAGTTCTGATATTTACTTTATTAAAGCAGGTGAAGGCGCCTTTGGTAAGAGCATTCTGTTTTTACTAATTTCATTATTCCTGGGATGGTGGGGAATACCTTGGGGGATTATTTACACTATTCAATGTTTGTTTGATAACTTTAAAGGTTGAAGAGATGTTACAGAGCAGGTAATTTCAGCATTAAGGCAAGGGTAATTATATAAATTTAAATTCCTCTAATGAGATTTTCCATCGCTACCTAAATATTCACGATAACCGCAAATTTTATCGCCACTGACATCAAAAGAAACGGCAATACGGTTTTTGTAAGGTTGTCCCCGCATTATTCCTTCGTCTCTAAATTCAAAAACAACAGTTGTTTCGCTACTGGTAACTCTTTCTAAGGAAGTTAAGGTGATACTTGAGCCAAAAACTTCATTTACATATTCAAAAAATTGTTTCGCTCTTTCTTTGCCAGTATTTAAACCTTGATATGGACCGATAGGGAACCAGAAAGTAAAGTCATCACTAAGCATATCTAAAAGAGGGTTCCAATCACCAGTTCCCAAACCATGCATTAATTTGTCAAAACCTTGTTGGCCAACTTTTAATGTATTATCTGAAGTTTCCGTCATGATTGTAACCTAATCACAAATAAACTTATTAATATCTGACAACAACCTTACCACAATTGTGACCACTTAGCATATATTCAACAGCATTGGGAATAGATTCAAGACCTTTAAATTGGGTTGGGTCAACTACTACTTTTAGCTTTTTATCATAAAATAAATTTAATAACCGTTCCCGTGCTTCCGTAGCATAGTCTTGATATAATGGCATGAGAAATCCTCTGACTGAAGCAGCTTTCCAAAATAGTTGATGATAAATTCGCGGTTGCGTTACTTCCTCGAACTTATTGCCGTATTCAGAAATAAAACCAACTATAACTAATCTTCCTTTAAACGCCAAATTCTCCACACAGGTATCAAAAATAGCTTTACCTACACTATCAAAAATTAAATTAATGCCATTAGGATATTCTTTTTTGAGAACTTGGTTTAAGTCTTCGCTACGATAGTTAATCGTGCGCTCGCATCCTAATTCTTTGAGTAATTGCGCTTTTGCTTCGGAACTACATGTACCGATAACACGATTACCAGCCAATTTCGCTAATTGTACTGCAATGTGTCCCGTTCCCCCCGCAGCCGCAGTTACTAATACTACCTCATTACTTTTCATCTCCCCCGTTTGTTCCAAAGCTACTAATGCTGAAACACCAGTTGGCATTAAAGTTAGTGCCTCTGGTATTGCTTCTGGTACTTTAAAAGTAATATTCGCATCAACACACTGGTATTCTCTATACCCACCACTTCGGTGAATAGTAACGACATTATCACCTGGTAGTAAATGTTTAACATCACTGCCAACAGCAATAACTTCCCCTACAGCTTCTACACCTAAATCAAAAGGAGGCGTTAGCTTAATGTAACTAATATCACCTCGACAAACTAAAGTATCAAACCCAGCGTTCACACCTGCAAATTTATTACGAATTAACACTTCATTGGGTGTGGGTTCGGGGATTGGAATATCGATAAATTCGATAGCTGATTTAAAATTGGCAGCATGTTTTTTTGCTATTAGTTTTTTATAAGTTTTTGCAGTCATTAGTGATGGTGTATGTAGTAAAATACGTTGCATTAATTATCTGTCTCATCTAGAAATATCATTACTAAATTGGATATTTCTTCAATTTTTTGATTCATCATTAAGAATGTTCCACCTTCTATTTCTAAAAATTTTGCTTGGGAAATTATCTTAGTAATGTGAGTCCTGTTTTTTGCTTGAGATAAACCCATTTTTTCAAGTGTTTTGATGTCTTCAGTTCCCGATAATATTAAAGTTGGGCACTTAATTAAAGTTAATCTTTCCTCAATGTTGCTACAGTAGTCTTTGACAGCTAAAGGAGCATAAGGAGGATAGCCATAACATTTCAACTCGTCCAAAAAAGCACGGAAATTTAACTCCGCAGACTCTGTGTAATTGCTACGAACTGATAATCTTTCTATCAATTGAGAGTTATCTGATTTAATTTGATAAATTTCAAAATATCTATTTAATAAAGTCTCTGTTTGCTGTTCGCTAAATTTCTCGATATTGGATAATATTATTTTTTCGACTCGCTGAGGATATTCAGCCGCAACTTCTGCTGCTATATAGGCGCCTGTATGATTCCCTAAAATATTAGCTTTTTCAATTTCTAACTCATCTAACAGAGCAATTACAGTTTTAGCGTAGTCAGCAATAGAATATATTCTTGGTGGTTTGTCAGAATCACCAAAACCCATTAAATCCATCGCAATTACACGATATTTTTGTGCAAATATAGGTATTAATTCTCTAAATTCATCGCTGCTACGAGGACTCATATGCAGTAGAACTAATGCTTGTCCCTCACCAGCAATGCGGTAAAGTATTTGCCCATCTTGCGTATCTAAAAAAGCGCGCTTAACTCGGTTACTCATAGAATTCTCCCTTATTCTATTTGACTCTTTCTTCTGTAACTAAAGTACGTTGAAATATTTTATTGTTTTTGAACCACTGCCAAGTACGCGCGCGGTAATTACTACAAGCGCTAATTTGAATCATTTCATATAAATACATTTCCGGCGCCTGCTTATAAGAGAAGTGCAAAATGATTGTAGAATCATCTACCTCCCATGCTTGTCCTAAAAGTCGTTCGGTATCAAATAAAAGCTTTTTATCTTGATATATTCCGGGAAACTGATACTCCTCTCGCTTACCATTCGACCAAGTGTAGCGATTAGTTTGGTAATAGGAATAAGCAGCGTCAACTGGAAATTGGCAGGTAAGGTGAGATTCATGTTTATCTAGAATATTTCCTTCCAAATCAACCAAAGTATACGTACCAACCCAGTCTCCTTCATGACGCACTAATACAGGCATTCCTTCTCTAATATTAGACATATTAAGCCTCACTTCTCCTAAAACCACCAAGGGTCATGAATAGATTTTTTCTTAACCAAAAATGCTTTTTTGCGTAAAAATCTAGTAAGAGATGATGGACCCATACGCGAGCCACCTAAACCAGAGAGTTTAAAAGCATTTTTTTCACCTTCATGCATCATAGCTGTCAGTCCAGCATCATTAATACTAATGGCGCCTGCATCTATATGCCTTCCAATTTCTATTGCTTCTGCTTCCGTTCCCGCAAAAACCGCAGCACTCAGCCCATAAATAGTATCATTTGCTAAAGAAATTGCTGACTCTACGGAAGAAAACGGCATTATTGGCATAATTGGTCCAAATGTCTCCTCTGTCATTACCTTCATAGTATGATTAACTTCCGTGAGAACCGTAGGACGAGACCACCAACCACCCCCTAATTTTTCCACCTCTCCACCGCAATGAACAACGGCGCCTTTTTCCACAGCATCTTGCAAATGTTTTTGAATAATTCCCGCTTGTCTAGAGGCAATAATTGGGCCAATTTCCCCGCTTTCTAAATCAGGATAAGCTAATTGTAGGCTTTGGGCTTTCTGTACTAATTGTTCAACGAACTGCTCAAAAATAGATTCTGCAACATAAATCCTTTCTATCGAAAGACAAGACTGTCCAGTATTAACCACCGAACCCCATAAAATACCAGAAGTTGCTAAATCTAGATTTGCCGAAGCTAATACTATTGCTGGGTCTTTTCCTCCTAATTCTAAAAAAGCTGGAATAAAAGATATTGCAGCAGCTTGAGCCACTTTTTTGCCAGTTTCTACGCTACCAGTAAAACATATCAAGTCTACATTTTCAACTAAGAAAGTCCCTGTTACACCATCTCCCTCAACAAAAGTTAATATATCTTTTAATATCGGAACATTATTAACTGCCGTCATTAAAGGTTTAATAAAACGAGGTGCAATTTCGCTTGGTTTAATAATTACAGCACAACCAGCCAATAAAGCAGGAATTGCATCAATAGTGGATAGTAACAGAGGAAAATTCCAAGGACTAATTACCCCGACCAGTTGATAGGGTACTGTTGTTTGTTGCAATTGAATAAAGGGAATCGACGTATCTTTGAGAGTTTCTTGCAATATCTTAGGTGCTAATTGACACCATCTATCAAGACTACTGAGAAAAGAATCTACTTCTAGTTGAGAAATTGACAATCTTCCCGTATCTTCAACCAAAGCGGAAACAAGCTTATCACGCAACGTCAATATCTCTTGCTTCCATTGCTGTAACGCTTCTAACCGCTTTTCAACACCAAGTTGCAGCCAAAGACTTTGACTGCTCCGCAAGCGATTACACTCCTGTGCTAAAACATCTTGCTGCGGCGGTATAATTACGTAATCATATTCACCCGTGCGGGGGTTGCGAACTTCCATTGGTTTAGACATGAGAATTAAATAATGCCAAGTTTAATTAAATGCTCAATAGTTTCTTGCTGAGTTTTAATAAAATGATTGCGATTGACTTCTTGATTTAGCATAGTATTTGCTGGGTAAAATTGCGACTGTCGGTAACTTTCTACATAAGCATCGAGTCGCTGACGTGAGAGTACATTAAATATCCCTGGACGGTGACGATAACGACGTAATGCAGCTAAGTCAATTTCTGCGAATGCTGCCATACTTTCACCTGAGCCTGTTTCAGCTAATACTAGACCGCGATAATCAATTATTTTTGAGCCACCATCAGTAGAAGAAGCTGGAAGTGCTGTATTTGTAATTCCCCCACTATTAGCGGAAACTACGTAAGCTATATTTTCTACGGCACGAGAAATTTTCGCTGCTTCCTTTGGGGCACGTTCTTTGCCGTATATCTCTGAGGTGTGGTGGAGAAAGACCTCTGCTCCTCGCATCATAAAACATCGAGCTAGTTCTGGAAATAAAATCTCGTCAGAAGCAATGGCTGCTAAATTACCAATTGCTGTTTTTGCTACAGGAAAAACTCCATCCAAACCGTAACAATCTAAATATTTATCCCAAACGTCGTGCGGTGTCGGAGCATACATAGAATTGAGGCGCCTATAGCGCAAGACAATTGAACCAGATGGGTCAATAACAAAACAGGTCTGGAAATATAAATTAGGGAAATGAGGGTCAAGTTCGTAAGCGTTACCAGCTAAAAAAATCTGATGTTTTTGGGCAATTTTTCCTAAACTTTCATATTCAGCCCCATTCATTTCCAAACAAGCTTTGTCTTGCCAAACCTCAAAAGACTCTCCCATAGGGAAACCAGTTAGAAAGTATTCTGGTAGAACTATTAAACGACAATCGGAACCAATAAAAGCAAGACTAACAGGTATTTGTTGCGCTAAACGGTTGATACTTTTTTGCATTAAATCACGGGCTTCTTGACGGTCAGCAGCCAAATTGACCGCATGACAAGTCATTTGCAACGCTAGAACTCTGTAAGACTCCATATTGTTAGCTTTTATATTGCGTGCAGTCTTATATTAAAGGATATTTAAATCTCCAGTACAGTATTACAGCCCGCCCAATAATTTTACATCATGTCCCGGTTACGTAACCGGGACATGATGTAAAAACCCGGTTGAAGTACAACCGGGTTACGTATCGATTTAAACTAGCTGTGTATTTATGGGAGATAGATGTTTAACTTAACTTTCAGTAAGTAGGGTGGGTACTTCTTGACTCGGCGCCTCTGATAATGTTTCTGTTAAAGGTGGTTTTATTTTCTCTGCTCTGTCAGTGAGTAGCGTTGACAGCAGCTTTGGCAATGCGATGCAAACAGTTGCACTAAAGAGTGTTAGGAGTAAACCGTCTACTAAATTCAAAGCCTTCCCCCTTTTTTTATAATTGGTTCTATTTATTAAGTTTGCAGCATATCGGTTAATATATGTTAAATTGAATGTTTGGAATTTCTTTTGATAAGTATAAGTTTAACTTAATATAAAATTTTTTAAACATAAGTCAACATAATATTAAAAA
The DNA here is from genome assembly GCF_001904745.1 of Calothrix sp. HK-06. GTDB lineage: Bacteria > Cyanobacteriota > Cyanobacteriia > Cyanobacteriales > Nostocaceae > Dulcicalothrix. The sequence continues at coordinate 49,545 of NZ_MRCD01000030.1, read as the reverse complement.
GGGAGATACTGCCCCTTGTAGGCAATCTCCCCATCAAGTTGTTCTACAAATTTGGAGAACATCTCTCGCAGAAGTGCGGGCTGAATTTACATGATGGAGTAGTTTTCAAGGTATAAGTAGCACAGAATGGAAAACTAGTAACCTTTGGTTTATGCTTTTGTTTTTCTTTTTGAAGAACAAGAACTCGACTTTGTTTTATCGATTGATTGCCAAGAGCCAAAATCATTGAAACCATTCGCGGCAACGCAAGGCAAGTAATTGTGCTGACCAAAGTTAGTAATATGATATCTATTGAATTCATGTCTGGTTTACCTCTTAATGAATCGTAGTAGGCTGTGTGAATTTTAGATTTTAGGTTTTAGACCTTGGGCAAAAAACACTCAAGACCTAAAATTCAAAATCTAAAATAGATGTGCGCTGCGGTCGTTCAGAGGGCAAAAACCCATCTCTTTTTTGAAAGCGGGTTTTGAAGCATCACTGTTTGTTTATATAAGCCTAACACAACATAGATTTTAATCAATAGGTGAATTTATTTTGATATTGAGAAGCCAATGTCAGAAAGTTGTGTCTTTTTAAGTAAGTTATGCTGTCTCTGATGCGGAATATGCTGGAAACAGTATTAATTTAATTTTTAGGTAATAGTAGCGTGAAATGGTTATGGTAAAAACATATAATGACCCAAATTTCTTGGTGAACTATAGTTCACGCGACCCTGACTTGGCCAAGCATTTAGTTGATTGTTCAAGTGTTAAGACACTGAGCGAAATATGGCGTGAAGTAGCAAAGCAATGTTAGGCATGTGGTGGCAGTTAATGACCCTCATGCGAAACCAGAAGTTGTTTTAACTTATACTCAATTAAATCAAAAATTCAGTGTTTTGCGGCTGGTTTACAGGCGTTGGGAGTGGCACCAAGTGATAGAAGTGCTTTAATAGCAGATAATTCTCCGCACTGGTTGATAGCTGACCAAGGAATTATGATGGCAGGTGCTGTTGATGGGATGCTAACGACCTGATTTTAACCGGATGTGCAAAAGATACTATTGTATTAACAAATGGTGAGAACATAGAGGCACAACCAATTGAGGATGCAGCAATAGTTCCTAGCGTGGAAGTCCTAGAAAAATGGGCAAAAACGCAGGATTTAAAGCTATGTATACAAAAAGACAATGTTACACTGGCAGGCAGCCAAGAAATAAACTTGGAGAGTAAAATAATCCTGGATTTATTTCGTCGAGAAATTAACCGAGAGGTGCAAAATCGTCCTGGCTAACGTCCGGACGACCGTATAGGCGCCTGCACGGTTAATTTTAGAGCCGTTTTCTGTCGAAAATGGTTTAATTACACAAACATTGGAGGTAAGGCGCCATGTTGTAATGGAACGTCCCAAGCGATACTATTAACGACATGTTCGCCCTCGCCTCCACAACTGTTAACTAACGAGTGAACGTGAAAACTTTATGGATGTCTCCAAGCAACTACTATTAAAGCGTGCTGTCAACGTCAAAGCGATTGTTACCCCGCTTTGGAAAGAAGAAGTACAGCAGCAACTTCAGGGTCAAATTATCCAAATTGACCAACAGCTACAACAACTCGATGTTCAAGGACAACGGGCAATAGCAGAAATTCAAAAACAAGGTTTGCAACCACCTGGACCACAAACCTTACAGCAAATAGATAATATCCAAGCGCAAGTCAACGAAAAGAAAAGTGAGCTACTAGAACAAAAGAACCAAAGCTTACAAAATCTCCAACAGGTTCAGTTATTGGAACTCGACCAAGAAGTAAATCAATTCCAAATGGAAGGTTTTTTCCGCGTTGAACCAGGAGATAACTTAATTAGTAAGTTACAAGTTGAAGTAGTCATCCGTGATGGAGTCGTTGAAGAAATTCGCGGAGACATCTAAGTAGGGTGCGTGAAAGCTATTGCAGCCAATCAATGTAACGCAAGATTTAAGTGCTTTCACGCACCATTTATTTTATCAGTGCTATTTTACTGGTGTGTGACGCCACCAAATCCTCGTTTAAGGTGAGAATTATCGTAGCGTCACACACCCTACTCACGACTTTCTTCGTTGCTATTTCGTTTTCCCACCCAGACTATTTGCCACATAGGAGGAGAGGTAGCGAGTATTGTGCGTCCAAAAGCGCTGAGTTCGACGCGGTAGCGAACTGCATCGCGAGAGTTTTTAACTAGGTCGTTTTGAGTAATTGTTACTAAAGCTTGATTCGGTTGTGGGTAAGCGACCTCAACTTTTCGGGGTTTATGCTCAATACCATTTGTATCAAATGCTTCCATTGCTAATGATGCTGGGTCTGAACCTTGGAGCGCGGATTTGATACTTTCTAAAGGTATCGTTTTATATTTTGCGCGTTCCGGATTAGCTGCAATATCAGCTTCTATTGCCACAGGGGGTTGTTGCGCTTGTGCGTTCTGATTGGTGTAAATCAGTGAGGATGAATTAGAATTGTTAAAAACAACGCTAGCGCTGATTGTGGCAAAGATACTGAGTATCAGAATAAAAACTATCTTTGACTTTGCCGACATAACAAAAACGTGTGTGTGAGAAGGTTTAGTTATCAACTTTGCATTTTAAGTCTATATACAGCATTTCCTCCGGTCGTTTTATAACTTTTATATATAAATCACACTTTGGGGAGAGAGGTCAGGAAAAAAGGCTTATACAAAATTTATAGACATAAACATTATTAAGATGGTTCCTCGTGCGAAGAAGCAAGCTACAATTCGATTTGGCACAATTTATAATTTATCGATTAACCTAACCACACAAGATGAGCATTTACGAAGTATTCATGCCCGCACTTAGTTCCACCATGACCGAAGGCAAAATTGTCTCTTGGGCAAAATCACCTGGTGACAAAGTGGAAAAAGGCGAAACTGTGGTGGTTGTCGAGTCTGATAAAGCTGATATGGATGTGGAATCCTTTTATGAAGGATACCTTGCCCATATCATAGTTCAAGCTGGTGATTCGGCGCCTGTTGGGGAAGCGATTGCTTTTATTGTTGAAACCGAAGCGGAAATTGCCACTGCGGCAGCACAAGCAAAATCAACCGCACAACCTGTTGCACAAGCAGTTGCTGCAACAAACGGCGCCAGTGCAACCGCGACTGCACAAACCACAACAGCAAACTCTAACGGCTCAAACCATCGCGAAGGTAGGGTTGTAGCGTCACCACGCGCTAAGAAATTAGCAAAAGAGCTAAAAGTCGAGTTGGATAAAATTACTACTGGTAGTGGCCCTTTCGGTCGTATTATTGCTGCTGATATAGAAGCTCTTGCAGGCAAAGTTCCAACCGCGACTCCTGTTGTTACCCCTGTAGCTCCTGTTGAAACACCAGTTTACACACCAGCAACAGTTGCGAAACCAGCACCAGCACCAGCACATTACTCACCTGTTTCAGCAGTGCCAGGAACAACAACACCATTTAACACGTTGCAAAACGCTGTTAATAGAAGTATGGTTGCGAGTTTGGCAGTTCCAGTTTTCCGTGTAGGCTACACTATCACCACCGACGCTCTCGACAAACTCTACAAACAGCTTAAATCTAAAGGTGTGACAATGAGCGCGCTGCTAGCGAAAGCTGTAGCGGTAACACTACAAAAACATCCTTTATTAAATGCTAGTTATTCTGACTCAGGAATTGTGCATCACTCTGGCATTAATATAGCTGTTGCGGTAGCAATGGACGATGGTGGGTTAATTACACCAGTCTTGCAAAACGCCGACCAAATAGATATATATTCGCTATCACGTAACTGGAAGTCTTTAGTAGACCGTGCGCGTGCGAAACAACTTCAACCCGATGAGTATAGTACAGGTACCTTTACTATTTCTAATTTAGGAATGTTTGGTGTTGATACATTCGACGCTATCTTACCACCTGGAACTGGTTCGATACTAGCAATCGGCGCCTCGCGTCCTCAAGTAGTTGCAACAGAAAACGGAATGTTTGGTGTGAAGCAGCAAATGCAAGTCAATATTACCTGTGACCACCGTATTATATACGGCGCCCATGCGGCGGCCTTTCTGAAAGACTTGGCATCGTGCATCGAAACCAACACACAATCGTTGACTATGTAATATTACTTAAGATAGCGCTAATTTGAATTTATTAAGCTCGGTTGTACTCTTAACCGAGCTTATTATTTTATACATAATTATATTTATTACTGAGTTTTATCAGGTTACAAGTAGGTATAAGTTAATATATTTGCTTACTTCAAAAAAATAAGCTTCTGACTCTATAAATAGTTTGAAATACCTGAATCCTTAAAAAAACAGAAGGCAGAAAGCAGAAGTGAAGAAAAAGTATAAATAAAAACTTTAGTTCTACATCTAAAGAAAAGTTTAAGATAATTATTATACCGAGACTGCATGGCAAGAATGTATAAAACGTCCTTGTTACAACGGCACTATCTATCATCGATAGGTGCAGTTAGTCTTCTGCCTTAAGTTATAGCTAACGAATAAAAGTTATCTTTCAAGCAAACTACAAATCAGTCTGTAGCATTATACCAATTTAATATGCAGATGGGTATAATTAAATACCAAAACTGCCAAAGTTCGAGGGCTAAAACTAATAATGTGAATCTTCATATAGAAATGGTATAACACCTTGAAAAAGCTAGTCCTATGACAAGAGAATTTCCCTTAGTTTCTGTTATTGTAACGGCTTACAATGCTGAGACTTTTATTAAACGAACATTGGATTCTATCCTGACTCAAACGTACACAAATATTGAAGTTTTAGTTGTTGATGACGGATCGCTTGATCGAACTGCCGAAATTTTAGAATCTTTTGTTCAGAAAAACAGTTGTGTCAAACTCTTGCGACAGGCAAATGCAGGAGTAGCAACAGCTCGTAATTTAGCAATTGAAAAGTCTAGTGGTGAGTATATCGCACCAATTGATGCCGATGATATTTGGTATCCCCAAAAACTAGAAAAACAAGTGCAATGCTTGCTAGAAGCTGACCCATCTGTAGGACTAGTTTATGCCTGGTCGGTCAACATTGACGAGGATGATATAATCTATGGAATACCTGATACTGAATATCATAAAGACTTTTATAGTGCAGAGGGAACTGTTTACCCACTTCTGGTGTATACCAACTTTATAGGCTGTGCTAGTGTACCTCTGATACGCCGATCTTGTTTTGAAAAAGTTGGTGGTTACAACTGTAAACTTAAAGCACATAATGCTCAAGGTTGTGAGGATTGGGATATTTATTTGCGTATTGCTGAACATTACAATTTTCGGGTAGTACAAGAATTTTTGATTGGTTACCGTCGGGTAAGAGGAAGTATGTCTTATAACTATCGGTCAATGGAAAGGTCTTATAATGTGTTTATGGCAGATTTCCAACAAAGACATCCAGAAATTCCTACTTACATCTACGATTTGTCTGCCAGTAATTTTTGCTTTTATTTATCAGCAGTCAGCCAGTCTTGCGGAGATTATTGGAGTACTTTAGTCTTAGTATATAAAGGTATAAAATTAGACTATACCCAAATTATTAGCTTATTTAAATATCAATTTTTGATTAAATTGCTTTTGAAAATTGCAGTTAAACCAATAATGTCTTGGATGGGTCTAGAGCATGACTATTGGTATCAGTATCTCAAAAAAAAATTTAAATTGCCTAATCATTTAGCTGTTAATCTTGTGATTAATGTTTCTGATATCCATAAAAAAGCTGACGAACGTAAGCCATCGCGGAAACGATACAGCAAAATTCATCAACAAAGATGGTTGCAAGTTTTGCAAGTTTGTCGAGCAGTTGAATTATAGGTTTAATCACGGTACACGGTTTTACCATCACCAGGTAATATTGTTAGCGACCGAGGACTGATTTTTTCTCCAACGGAAACTTCAATATCTCCATCCCAAATTTCAATTGATAGAATTTTTCCATCCGCGCTTTCATAGTCAAAATATCCACATTTTTCTGCTTTCCGTTTCATGGTTAAGCCAGTACGTGTCATTCTGGCTTTACCATAATCTACACGTGTATATATTTCTCCAGCAAAGGTTAATTCTGGTGGTGGGTCTTTACTTACATCAAGTTGGTTTGTTGGTTCTAGTAGTGCGACTTCAACACGGTCATCTTCTTCGACAGATAACCAGACTATTTTATCTTTGTCTTGTAGTAAATATTCGTACCAGTAATAGGCACCTTCTTGATAAGTCAATTTACCTTCGATTACCCAATCAATACCCATGTGCTGGACTATATCGCCTATTTTTAAATCAAATATTGTAGTGTTTACTAGCGCCAGTTTTTTATTAGATGTGGTTGGTTTTAATAAGTTTTGTATTTGTCTGCGCTGTGTGTAAATTATAGCTGCACTAACCGCGATGATTCCTAGCCAAAGATATAACATTTTTTTACTCCTAACTTTAAGTAAGGTGGGCAGTGCCCACGCTACTGCTAACTTTTGATTCTTGACTCCTGCATCTGATAGCCAACAATGACAGGATGGGTAAGACGGTTGATTTCAGTGTTACCTAACTCAATATCTTTGGGTAACTCGAATATGTGTTGTAATAAGGGGGTGGTGAGATAACGAGTTGGAATTTCAAGCTTTAGTTTTGTTGTATCTATATTATTTCGTGATGCGAGAACAAAACCCCAAGGACCAAACGAGGGTACATCAGCAACATAGGGATGTGCGGTAAGTCCTGTATGAGCTATTGTGGCAGTTATGCAGCTTATGACTTTTGGTGTAAAGAATGAGCTTGACGCTTGGGTGACAAGAACACCATTTTCTGCAAGGCGCCCCATTAACCGCCGATAAAATCCATCTGAATAAAGTTTCGCTAAACTATCATGGTCTGGGTCAGGAAAATCGGCAATTATTACATCGAATATATCGGGTAGTCTCGGCGCCTGTACAAATGCATCAGCGTTGATTACTTGAACGCGCGGGTCTTTGAGTGAGTTAGCGTTTACTTTAGCTAATTGCGGGTAACGAGTAGCTAATTTAACTATTGTCGGGTCAAGTTCAATTAGAACAACACGCTCTACACCTTGCCATTTTAAAACTTCTCGCACTGCCATTCCATCGCCGGCGCCTAATACGAGTACTTTTTTACGCTGGGGAACTGCGCTCATAGCTGGGTGAACTAATGCTTCGTGATAGCGGTACTCATCGACGGTGGAAAATTGTAAGTCACCATCGAGAAATAAGCGCAGGTCTTTACCTTGACGTGTTAGAACAATACGTTGGTAAGTTGATTGTACTCGTTTAATGATTGGCGCATTATATAAATTGTTTTCAAGTTTGTTGCCTAATGGGATAGATACTGGCGCCGATACAAATAAGACTATACCCAATATCAATCCTGCGTAACCCCAACGACGCATTGATGGAAAACACTGTCCAATAGCAAATACCATTAAAGCAGGAAAGGCGCCTAACACAAACGCAGTCGGAAACATGCTCAAAAAGGGTAATAAAAGTAGGGGGAATGCTAGCGACCCCAACAAACCACCCAAATAATCAAGTGCCAGTACTCCAGAAATAGCATCGCGTACACCGTCTACTATTTCAAGCAAGCGCGCGAGGATTGGTACTTCTAAGCCTGCTAAAATTCCCAGTAATATAGTGACGACAAATAAAGCTTGCCAAATAACAGCACTATCGGCAACGAACAGCGCGAATAATGCCATTGGTAATAAGGCAGTTAGAGGTGCAATAACAAGTTCAATTTTAATAAACGCAGTTAGCATTTCACGCTGTAATGCGCGTCCTTGTTCTTTGGGTGCGATAAATCTGCTCAAGTATGAACCGATACCCATTGCCGCTAAGAATCCACCAATGGCAATTCCATATGCAAGCGCTTGATTGCCCATTAGATAGCTTGCTAGGTTGCCTAGTAATAGTTCAACGGCTAATCCTGTGCCGGATGATACTGCGGCTGCTAATAATAATGTTCTTCGCTGTACTTTGTTTATAAAAATACTTTCTTCTGTTTCGGTGCCCATATATTTGTAATAATCCAATATCATGTAAGTAAGGGCGGGTTTAGAGAGTCTTGCGGGAAAATTTACAATCTGGGTTAACCCGCCCCTACTTGCCGCTTCCGGGTCCACCACCTTGGAAATTTTCGTAACTGGTGCGTTCTGTGGATGTAAAAATCCATACACCTTGTGAATTATATCGTCCTGATGGATTTGTGCCTTCACGCGGTGAATAATTTGATTGCTGTTCTTGACGCAGAACTAGGGCATTGGAGTCAGTGACGCTAGCATATATTGTTGAGGCAGCAATTAATACAGTTCCAGCAAATAAAATTTTGGTAATCATAACTTAATTATTTACAGCTACGTCCTTATTGTTTTCCAAATAAATTACATCAGTAGGTAGAAGAGTTCGGGCGCCATCGCGAACTATTAGTTTTGTTCGGTCTATAGGTGCATCAGGATAAACTTCTACGTGAAAACCGTAAGAGTTGCGTTCAGGTATTACAAAGAATTTGTCTAATTTAGCAACAGCTTTTATAAACTGCCCATCTTTTGTTTTACGCTTAACGTCAACATCGGTTGATTCACAGTATATTTGTTCGCCATAGCCGTCATTAATAACTAGCCTAACTTCTAGTTGTCGAGGCACCGTTTCGTCAGCTTCGACTTCAACGCGAACACGCACCAAACGGTTTTCACCTCCTAATGTTCCACGTCCAGTAGGGTCACTATCGTTAATTTTTTCAAAAATAGCGCGCTTACCGCTTTTACGGGCAGCATACATAGTTGCTAGCGCTAAAGGACAGGAAAAAATTATTCCTAACCATAGATATCCAGTATCGATTATTCCGTTGCTAACAGTAACTTGAAACGATACAGGTTGATTTAAATCTTTTCCTTCTCTAGTTCCATAATCAAGTAGTGCCAGAGCAACCGTCAACGTCTCATCTTGCTTCGCGCGTACATCTAACCCACCAAGAGTGTCTTGTTCAGCCCAACTTCCTGACTCTCCATCCTCATACCAAGTACCAGTTTCACTCCATCCTTCCTTAGTACCCGATGCTATTACTTTTCCAGCTTTATCAAGCAATTGAATTTCAAACGCCACCCACTCATTCGCATTTATTCGCGCTTCTGCATCAACACGCAAGGCGCCAAGCGTATGTGGTTTTAATTCTATAGGCTTAAGTTTTGCAGGCTCATCATCAACCGTTACTGTTTCATTTAACAGCGTTCGCTGCCACATCGGTGACAGAATTAACGTTACAAAAATTAATATAAAACTAGTGAAGGCGCCCCAAGCCCACCAATCAATAAATTCACTTGTTCGCTTCGTTGTTGTAACCACTTGCATTGTAATTGTATAAATTAAAAAAGCGTAATAATTACTCCATATTAGCCTTGGTTTTTTTAAAATGGGAAAATGTAGCACAAGCATTCGGCGCCTGTGCAGTCTAAGTAAGAGAAAATTTGCAACGGATTATGAAAGGATGTAACGGATAGTTAATTCATTTGTAAATGAGGCGCCGTTTGATAGAAATTCGTGAGTAAACGATAACCCTCAATCTTCGTCCCTTTTGGGTAAAATTGGCGCTTTACTATTAAGCTACCTGCCAGTAAAAATTAATGGTGGCGGAGCAAGAATTGAACTTGCGACCTCGCGAACCTAAATCGATAACCCTCATTCATTCGTCCCGTGAAGGCAAAAAGTCGAACAAGGATATTACGCGCTCTACCTCTGAGCTACCCGCCACATGATGTTTGGATTTTAGATTATGGTTGGGAGGGGGGGCGGGCGGGTTTACTGGATTTTGAGTTCTTTTGTAGGATATTGGTTAACCCGCCCTTACGTGTCCTGTGTGTTTGTGTTATTGGGTTATTTCCTCAAGCTGTGTTGTTTGTTATGTATATAACCCACATTCCGCACCCCAGGCGCCACAGCCCGGTTTTTACTAGGCTAAATTTAGTAAAAATGAATTAAATAATACTTTTAGGCTCCGTAAGAGGAAAATATTCACGTATTTTGCACAACTAATCCATTCTCAATAATAAACAATAAGGTTTTATAAAAGTTTTAAGATATATAAATACTAATTAAATAGTTAAATTTAATATAAACCCGTAACAGTGTTTATTTAATTAATATTTTTCTGAAAAAAGATAATTTTAAAGCACGTTTCTTAAGAACGATAACAATCAGTAAATCGCCCTTTGGAAAAATTAATTAAAATTATAAAATTAATTAATTGAGTCAACAGTTATAATATTGTCGGCAGTTTTCTGGTAAAAGACTAAGTATGAATTGTCTGTCTGAGGTTAAATTAGATATTTGTTTTTTATTATCAAGTACAAGAATATGAATGGATTGGAAGCATTGAAATATCCAACGCATCGTTGGAGAAGCTGTTGGTTTGCCTAGTTGATTTTTAACAGTAGATTTTGCATGGCTTAAAGCTAGTCTTAGTTGTCGTTGTGCAAGAGTGTAAACAAGTAAACACAAAGCCATAATAAAAGCTAAAGTCTCAATCCTTTTCGGATTTTTTAAAAAGACGCTATCAGTGAAAAATAAAGGATCTTTAAGAAATCCAAATCCTCTCTCACATGATTGCTGTGCTTTGTATTCAGAAATCATACAATCATTGCTAAGTAATGTTTCATCCAAAACGTTTGTTGCAAGGACAAATTCCCAACAAATTTTCTATTTAGTGCTTAAGTTCTAAGCTTAATACAACTAATTCTTATCTGTTAAATAAAATAATCGCAGTACAGTAGTTTTTATGCACTACATATAAATGTTTTTAGGTTCATGCCGCCTTGGGGTGCGGAATGTGGGATATAAAGTAAGCCCTACACCTTCCCCTCGGCTATTTTTATGTTTGAAGTGTACAACTACTTTTTGGTAAGCATTTCAAGCTTAGGGGAAACATTTTCCTTCAGGGATTCCCCTAACTTTTAATACTGCTTTGCTAGGGGAAATCAAAATGATATAAAAAGAAAAAAACAGGCATCCCTGCCTGTTCCACAAGAGTTATATATTGTTAGATTACTTGATGCCGGGAGGCAAAATTACCCTATCAATCACGTGGATAATACCATTACTAGCTTTGATATCTGCCTGTATCACTCTGGCTTTATTAACCCGAACGCGACCTTTGACGCTGACCCCAATATCAACCGAGCTACCTTCAACGGTTTTAATTCGACCTCTTTTTAAGCTTTTAGATTCGACGGCGCCGTTTAGGACATGATAAGTAAGGATTTTTTGCAAGGTTTTTTTGTTTTCTGGTTTTAGCAGATTTTCTAAAGAACCTTCTGGCAAAGCTGCAAAAGCTGCATTTGTAGGTGCAAAGACTGTGAATAGTCCCTTACCGGAAAGTGTTTGTTCTAAACCTGCGGCTTTAACTGCTGCTACCAGTGTTTTAAATTCTGAGTTGTTCGCTGCTATTTCAACAATAGTACCAGGTTGATTGTTTTGACTATGCGCTTGAGATATTTCATTCCATACGGGTTTAGAGTTAGCGTAAGTTGAAGTAACTAAAAAGCTTGATAATACTAAGGCTAAAGATATTGTCTTACGTAATTGATATTGAATTTTCATGATGTTGTTATTCTCAGCCACCTAAAAAATATTGAAGTTGAATTTGGATGTTTGTATTTGGCCCTGCGACTAAAACAGCAGATTCACCAAATTTTGGCGGGCCTGTACGGATTGTTGGGTTGTTGGAAAACCCAAAACCTTCTGTTGGAATGCCAATAAGATTTCGGTTGAGGGCGCTATCACCATTCGTGTCATGAATTACAGCAATGGCATAGTTACCTGGTTTTAAGTTGGGAAAGGTAACTGTTTGAGGTGTTCCTTCTATTTTGGTACATTGGGCAGAAAGCGCGCGCTTACCGTTATCAGGAAATCCTCTACTAGTAGAAAACACGGTTAAACAAACTTGTCCTTTCTGGCTTTTTAATCCGTCAATGCGAACATTTAGTTTACCATTGAAGTTGGCGCCAGAAGTGTAAGGTAATAGTAGTAAATTTGCAATAGTGCTTAAAACTAGAATAACCCCACTAAACTTAAACTTCATTTCTTTCACCTATTACAAATTAAAATAAATTATTCATAAATTATCTACTCGATTAGCTGGTAAGTTATGTATTATTCGATAGCATAATCGAAATTGCTTGCTTTATAACATTACCAGACAGCACAGAAAAACATGACTGGAGTCATATTTCATAGATATAACAGGTGAGTTATAGTCGTAGCAACTTGGCAGTTTGTTAAATAAATTTATTAAAATCTAAATTGATTTAAAAAGAAAGTAATAATTGTTACAGGTGCTGCCTTGACAATAATTGTATACAATTGGCGCCTATGCAAAAATCTCCCTTACTCTTTCTCTGTGTACTCTGCGTCTCTGTGGTAAAATATGCAATTACTCATACCATGCACAACCCATGCACAACTACAGATAACCCTCAAAAACCACAGTTATGTTTAGAATTATTTCGCTAACATAGTATATTCTTCTCCTAAGCCTCCTACAAATGAACTCTAATTTAGAACAGTTTGCCAGTGACAACTATTCTGGCATTTGCCCGGAAGCATTAGAATATACACTACAAGCGAATCAGGGTAGCGCTCCTGCTTATGGAAACGACGAATGGACTTCCAAAGCGTCAGATAGTTTTCGAGAGTTGTTTGAAATTGATTGCGAAGTATTCTTTGTCTTTAATGGCACCGCCGCAAATTCTTTATCTCTAGCATCATTGTGTCAATCTTACCACAGTGTGATTTGCCACGAAAATGCTCATATTGAAACCAGCGAATGCGGCGCCCCTGAATTTACCTCGAATGGTTCCAAGCTTCTACTTGCTAAAGGCGCCAATGGTAAATTAACCACAGAATCTATAGAAGCTTTATTACTAGGGAAGCGCGCGGATATTCATTATCCTAAACGTAAAGTAATTAGTTTGACTCAAGCGACTGAGTTGGGAACGCTATATTCTATAGACGAACTAGCTGCAATTCATTCATTGGCACAAAAACACGACTTAAAAATTCATATGGACGGCGCCCGCTTTGCAAATGCGGTAGTTGCTCTCAATAAAAGTCCTGCGGAAATTACCTGGAAAGTTGGGGTTGATGTACTGTGTTTCTGCGGTACCAAAAACGGTATGGCATTGGGAGAAGCAATTATTTTCTTTAACAAAGAGTTAGCCGAAGATTTTGCTTATCGTTGTAAACAAGCAGGACAACTTGCATCTAAAATGCGCTTTATCTCGGCGCCTTGGCTGGGGCTATTGGAAACAGGTGCATGGCTCAAAAACGCGCGTCATGCCAACCAATGTGCTGAATATTTGGAGAATGAATTACTCAAAATAGAAGGCGTTGAGATAATGTTTCCCAGAGAAGTCAATGCTGTTTATGTAAAACTGCCAGAAAATGTAGTTACTAGCTTACGAGAAAAAAACTGGCTATTTTACAGCTTTCTTGGTGTTGGGGGAATACGATTAATGTGTTCTTGGAATACAACTCAAGCAAGAATAGATGAATTGATTAGCGATATTAAACAAGCAATTGCTTAAATAAAGTCGGCACCAATTGTACCTGTAGCTATACGTTTAAGCTATGCCTTAACAAAAGCGACAGGGCAATTTGTACAACTATATACTCTTAGTTTACTTCAAATCAGGTATTTATAAAAAACGATAGCAGTAGTCGAAATTCGAGGGCAGGTAAAAGCATAAGAATATCGAATTACTTGAGTAGATATTATAAAAATGGAACATACACATCTCAGTTTGTACCTCAAACTGTCTTGCTTGCTCATCCATTAATTTTTGGCTGTATTTTGCCACAATTGGATCAAGTCGGGGTTGGGTAAAAAGGTTGAGGTAAAAACGAAAAACCTCCAGTTGCCGTTGCACATCTTCCAAAGCACCCTCTATAATATGATGGATTTGCTCGGCAGGAGTTTTTTTTGCTTCTGCTGCTTGCATCACAACTAATATGTCGCTGATTCTTACCTCAACCAATGCGGCAAGTAATTCCTCTTTACCTTTGAAATAGTGATAGAGTAATCCTTTGGAGATTTGCGCTTGCTTTGCTACATCATCGATTGACGCAGAATGATAGCCTTTAGAGCAGAACATATCCATTGCTGCTTTGAGAATTTGCTCTTTTGTCGCACGACGGATACGTTCATTTTCTTCTGGGGTACGGGGCATTATTTCGACTCAATAAGAAACTCTTTGATAATACTAGAAACTTCCATCGGATGAGTCAAAGTTACCATATGGTCTGCACCTGAAATTTTGGCAAAGCGAATATCAGGAACTTGTTTGAATAAATCTGCGATATTGAAACACTCCTTAGTGTCCTCGGCGCCAATAATAAACAAAGTTTTGACTGCAAGCTCATTCAATTGAGGAATTGCAGGTAATTCACCCCAAATTTGTACATTCTTCCATAAATGCTGCCATTCAAGCGAGCGTTGCGTATTGTGAGTTGACATCGACACCATAAGGTCACGTTGCAGGCTTGCCATCACTACTTTGTAACTAGGTAATTTCAGGCTAAGTTGCACCATTTTCTCAACATCTGGCGCCACTGCTTGAATCTCCTGAAAATGCTGCACCATTTCCTGTGAAAACTGGTATCCAGTCAAGCCAGGAGCAACCAACACTAGTTTTGATACTCGTTGCGGATATGCCATAGCAAAATCGGTAGCAATTCCTCCACCGAAAGAATGTCCAACAAGAATCGTTTGCTCGATACTAAGAAAATCAAGCAGATTCTTTAAATCTTCGACGTAATTGGGAATTTCAACAGGTGAAGGGGACTTTCCGGCGCCTCGTCCATCGAAAGCTATACATTTATAAGTCTGAACCAACTGCGGAACAATAAACTCCCAGTCACGCAAGTCCGCCATACCACTGTGCATTAAGACGATTGGCTCGCCATTTCCTTGAATTTCGTAATGTAAATCCATTTTTGTGTCCTCCATAAAAGTCAGATCATACAGGCACATCTGAGGAATAACAGCCTTAATGTTATTACCATCACTATACTAATATAGTTTATGACTGAATAGACAGTCAACAAAAAATAACAGAGCAAAGCTAGATGAAACAGTACAGCGTCATCTTGTGACCACGGCATAAAGCTTGACACTCTTTACGCCTATATTGTCTCACACGTCAGTTTCAAAGATGGATAACAACTTATAGTAATAGTTAGTATCTATTACCATAATATGTTTCTTAGCTGAAGCCTGAGATGATTTCCACGCGCACGCCTTTCATGCAATAAGTATGTACTAAGGAATGGCAATGAAAATGTTCGTAAATATATTTAACCTGATGAAGTTAATAACACCTTATATTTTGGGAACTCTAAGAATAATGGTTATTGATTATATGTTAAAATTATGGAATTCTATCCTCAAAATATTGATAATGCCCACAAAGCTGAGAAATTTGTCTGGGAGAAGCTAAAAAAGACTTTTAACAGCGAACCTGGCGTGGCATTTCATCGTTTTCAGCTATTTTACAAGAACGGAAATTTAGAAAAAGAAATAGATATCCTTATTGTTCATCCTCAATTAGGATTATGGATAATTGAATGTAAAGGATGCTATATAAATAATATTGTCAGTATTAAAGGTTCGGAATGGAGCATGGAAAACTGGTATGAATCGAAAACAAGACCAGTAATTCAAGCACAAGACCAGATGTTCGCATTAAAAAAAAACTTACGTGAACGATTAGATTTTTGTAACTTATTATCTTTCAACTTTCGAGTCGCTATTCCCTTTATTCATCAAGAACAGTGGAAATTAAAAGGGTTTGATAATTTACTTCAAACGGGTGCTATACTAATTAAAGAACATTTTAAATTAGATATTTTAAAAAATAAATTAACTATAGGTTCTGCAAATAAACAAAAACAATTAGATGAAGAACAATGGCACCGATTGTTATCTGCTTTTGGTGTAACGAATCAAACATACATTAATACATTATCAACGACTTCCTTGAAAGATATTCCAGTAAAAACAGAAGAATTTTACGAAACTGATGATTTGTTGGTAGATTGTCCAGTGTTTAAAGCTGTTGAGTTGCCATATAGAGAATTAGACAAAGTTATAGAGAGTAAACCAAAGGTTTTAACAGAAAGTGAAAAGAAGAAATCATATCAAAATTCAGTAAATCAATTAGCCTCAAACAGTATTAATGCTCAGGAAAATTTGAAAATATCTATCGAATATAAACAAGAGTTGTTAAGCAATGATTTTAGCGAGGAAAACGATGAAATTTTAGAAACCACAACAGAGAATAAAGACAGCGATGATAATAATGATGTAAAATTACATGATTGTAAGCAAACTCAAAAAAAATGCTATACGGAAGACTCAATTCGCCTGTACCTAGAAGAAATTGGTCGGATTCGTATGTTACGTGCTGATGAAGAAATTCAACTGACACGACAAATTGCTGATTTACTGGAATTTGAAAGAGTTCGTGAAGCACTTTCACAGCAACTAGACCGCGACCCTAAAGATATTGAATGGGCAGAAGCTTTACAACTATCCGTGCCACAATTTCGTAACCGTCTTCATATCTTGAGACGCGCGAAGAATAAGCTAGTTGTATCTAACTTGCGTCTTGTAGTATCAATTGCCAAAAAATATATTAATCAAGGATTGGTGTTTCAAGACTTGATTCAAGAAGGTAGTTTAGGTTTAATACGCGCGGCTGAAAAATTTGATTGCGAAAAAGGTTATAAATTTCCTACATATGCGACATGGTGGATTAGTAAAGCTATTAACCGCGCAATTAGCGAGCAATCGCGTACTATCAAATTGCCGATTCACGTATACGAGACTATTTCTAGAATTATAAAAACTTGCAAGTTGCTTTCTCAAGAGATGGGTCGTAAACCTACCGAAGCAGAAATTGCCGAACGTATGCAAATCGCCATTGAGAAGTTACGTTTTGTTGTTCAATTAGTTCAACATCCTATTTCACTAGAAACTCCTATTTATATAGAAAAAGAGCGCTGCTTTAATGAGGAGGGTATAAACGAATATCTATATTTAGCAGATGTTATAGAAGCGGAGGAACCAAGCCAAGAAGAATATCTTTATAAAAATTTGTTGCGTGAAGACTTAGAAAAAGTACTTAATTCTCTTAGCCATCGTGAACGTGATGTCATAAGACTACGTTATGGTTTTGATGATGGACGCATGAAGACTCTTGAGGAAATTGCTTACATATTTAACGAAACCCGCGAGCGAATTCGCCAAATTGAAGCGAAAGCAATCCGCAAATTACGCCACCCCAACCGCAACATTGTTCTTCAAGAATACATTTGTAGAGACCAGTTAGGTAATTTACAAAAAAGTTATGAACAAGAGGAATGTACTGTAAACCAAGATAACATCTATAAACAACAGAAAAAAAATGCAAATGATTATTTTCAAATCGCAATAGCTTGTCACAAATGTGGAGATTTTTTGGGAGAAATTGAAAACTTGACTCAAGCATTAAAGCTAAATCCCAGTAATGCCCAATTATACTACTTTAGAGGACTAGCTCAGATCAAGTTAAAATATGCTCAAGCGGCAATTGAAGATTTTACTCAAGCTATTTCCCTTAACCCTCAATATGTAGAAGCTTACTACCAAAGAGGTCATATCTACTACTATTTAAGAGATGGTCAAAAAGCAATCGAGGATTACAGGAAGATAATTTCTCTTAATTCTAACGAAGCCTTAGCTTATTTGTACTGTGGAATTGTCCGTAATACCCAAGGACAGATACAGGCAGCTATTAATAACTACAATCAGGCGTTATATATAAGACCTGACTATACGGAAGCTTATTTATATCGAGGAATTTCCTTTGATCAACTGGGAGATTTATATAAAGCTATTGAGAATTACAATCAAGCTTTATGTATTTGTCCTGAACTTACCGAAGCTTACAGTCGGCGAGGACTTGCACATCATCGTTTGGAGAATTATCAAGAAGCACTCAAAGACTATTCTCAGGTAGTACTAATTAATCCTAAAAATGTTCAAATATACTACCACCGTGGACTTATTTATGAAAACTTAAGTGAGTATCAAAAAGCACTTAAAGACTATGACCAAGCTTTGAAAATTAATCCTGCCTTTGCCGAAGCTTATTATAATAGAGCTAATGTTCATTACACTTTGGGAAATTACCAGCAAGCGCTTGAAGATTTAAATGCATTACTGCGTATAAACCCTAATGATGCGAAAGCCTACAACAAACGGAGTAGTGTTCGTGCTGCTCTAAAAGATTATCAGGGCGCAATGGAAGATTTACAATTTGTTACAAAAATCCAACACAACTGTGCTAATCGTTAAAACTAAGGAGCAACGCTTGGGTTTTTTATCGTTTGTAGCTCATATCGGTACCATCACTATCTGATGTGATTTATGACTGACTATACAGTTAATATAAAATTTATTTTGGGCATACACTCAACACCTACAATTGGATAACTGTGCTGTTAAGCATATATACTTAGGGGAGCATTATAACTTGATATTAAAATAATTTTTGCGATAATTATCTATGTTTGGCGATGCACGGTTACTCGTTTCTGGGGATTTTGTTTTTTCACCCAAGCTATAAATTTATGCATTCGTGGTTCACTCTTCAACGCTTCAACCGTATTTAATTCTTTTGCCAGAACTTTGTTATCAAATAGAGCATGAATCTGACGATGACAAGGTGAACAAATATCAATAGTTGAGCTTGTTTCTAGCTTCTTACGTTTGGTATATTGCCTGGGAATTAAATGATGGAGGGTAAGGTCTTCCATCTCGCGTTCACATAATTCACATTTCATACCTATTTTGGAAGTCGTATTTATATGGTTCTCTTTTACCATTATAATAAATATTACTCATTTTGAAGCGGGCAAGGATTAGAGTTATACGAGAGTTCCCACCATATTTAAGAATTAGAAATAATATTTTTATTGTTTCAAAATCTGGAAGTTTATATGCTCAAGATGTATTAAGCACAGTGCAAATACAAAAATGCCTAAAAACATGTTAGGTGAGGAGGAAGCGGTGGGTCTGATTGAGCAGTATAGCCAAAAACGGAAGTCATAATAATAAACTCAAATTTGTAACGGATGTAACGGATGGTTTATATAAAGAGTGATTATTAAGTGCGCCTCGGTATGAGATGCAACTAGTTGTGTGACCATATCTAAATGATTCTATAGTACAGTATTGACAATAAAAATAAGTGTATGTACACTTATTTTATGAAAAACCAAGTTCAAGCAATTGATGAAGCTACCCTAAACAGAGTCGGCGCCAGTTGTAGCTGCTTTAGTCTAAGAAAAGCAGCAAGAGTTGTGACGCAGCTTTTTGATGAGCAAATGGGGCCTAGTGGTTTACTAGTTACGCAGTTCTCTATTTTAGGAGTGATTGCGACGATGAAAGAAAGTACGATGAATCAGCTTGCTCAATACTTAGTGATGGATAGAACAACGCTAACGCGCAATCTGAAACCTTTGGAACGTCAAGGACTGATTCAAATTAACCCAGGCAAAGACAAGCGTACTCGTTTGATTTCGCTGACATCCCAAGGTGTGGAAGCGTTACAGAAGGCTTTACCATTTTGGGAACAGGCACAAACATCGATGATATCGCAGCTGGGGAAGGAGCGATGGGAAAGTTTGATGTCGCATTTATCGGATACAACCGATTTATTAAGCCATTAATTTTTTTGCGAAAAAGGTGTATATACACTTTTATTTTTAATTCAAGGAGGAGTATGAGCGAATCAGCTTTTAAAGGATTGCCAAAAAGGTTTAGGGGATTATATCTATTAATGTTTGTGACAGTTGCATCTGGTTTCGGCGCCGTCATTACATCACAATTATTACGTACATCACCACCATCATCTCCAACGGTGGTGCCACCCCCAGCAATACAAGCTGTGACTGCGTTGGGAAGATTAGAGCCAAAGGGGGAAGTTATTCAACTTTCGGCGCCAAATCAAGGAAGTCGGGTTGGGCAACTTTTGGTGAAGGTGGGGGATAGGGTAAAAAAGGGACAAGTTATAGCTTATTTAGATACGCGCGACCGTGCCATTGCATCTTTGGAACAAGCACTTGAACAAGTGAAAGTACAACAGACTCGCTTGGCTATTGTTAAAGCAGGCGCCAAGACAGGAGAAATTCAGGCACAATCTGCTACTGTTGAGCGTGTGAGGGCACAATTGCAAGAAGAACTTGCTGCGCGCGATGCAACTATTTCGCGTATTCAGGCAGAAGTGCAAAATGCGGCAAGAGAGTATAAACGCTATCAATTTCTGCAAATAGAAGGTGCAGTGTCTGCGTCGTTGCGAGATGACAAAAAACTAGCTTTAGATGTAGCACAGCAAAGACTTAACGAGGCTAAAGCAAATAGGCGCCAGACAAAGGAAACTTTAGTAAAACAAATTAAAGAAGCTCGTTCGACGCTAAGTAAAATTGCGGAAGTTAGACCTGTTGATGTTATGGCTGCTCAGACAGAAATTGACGGAGCGAAGGCAGCAGTTAAACAAGCACAAGCAGAACTTGACTTGGCTGTGATTAAGGCGCCTTCTTATGGGCAAATATTAAGGGTTAATACTTGGGCAGGTGAAATTATTGATACCAAAAAAGGCATAGTTTCGTTGGGAGAAACAAGCCAAATGTATGCTGTTGCGGAAGTCTATGAAACAGATTTACCGAGGATTCGTGCTGGTCAAAAAGCAACTATTACTAGTGTTAGTGGTGGTGTGTTAACTGAACCAATAGCGGGGGTAGTTGATGAAATTGGTTTGGAGGTGATGAAAAAAGACGTTCTTAATACTGACCCTGCTGCTGATATTGACGCGCGAGTTGTAGAAGTGAAAATTCGTCTTAATGCTGCTGATAGTCAGAAAGTGGCAGGGTTTAGCAATATGAAGCTAAAGGTGGCAATTAACTTATGAAAATGAAGCGTAAACTTCCTATTGCTTGGCTGCAACTTAAAAAAGAAAAGTCAAGAATGTTTGTAGCGATAGCAGGTATAGCTTTTGCCGATGTGCTGATGTTTTTGCAAATGGGCTTTCGCAGTGCCCTTTTTAATGGTGCCGTACAAATTCACAATGTTTTAGATGGCGAAATATTTTTAGTGAGTCGTCGCTACAAGTCGCTTATTTCCCTCGACCGCTTTAGTGAACGGCGCCTGTATCAAGCTCTTGGTTATACTGGTGTAAAATCTGTAAGTCCTATTTATCTTAGCCCTGTACAGTGGAAAAATCCTGAAAATAAACAAATCTGGAATCTTTACGCAATTGGTTTTAATCCCAATGATAAAACATTAAAATTGCCAGGAGTACAAGCTAACTTAGAGCAATTAAAACGTCCAGATACAGTGATGTTTGATGCGGGAGCTAGGCGTGAGTTTGGTGCAATTCCTGAGTTATTTCAACAACAAGGTGTATTTTCAACGGAAGTCGAAAATCGCCGAGTTGATGTGATTGGATTATTTAAATTAGGTACTTCTTTTGGTATTAATGGACATTTAGTTACTAGTGATATTAATTTTCTACGGTTGTTTGGTGAACGCCGCCAAAAGGGATTAATAGACATGGGTGTAATAAAATTGGAACCAGGTGCTAACGCTGATTGGGTTTTAACTAATTTGCGTGCTAAGTTACCGGATGATGTGTTGGTAATATCTAAGCAAGAATTTCTAGAGAAAGAAAAGGGTTTTTGGAATAGTAGCACCCCTGTTGGTTATGTTTTTGATTTAGGCGCCGTAATTGGCTTTATCGTTGGTGCCGTAATAGTTTATCAAATTTTGTACAGCGATGTTTCCGACCACTTACCAGAGTATGCCACATTAAAAGCAATTGGATTTCGCGACCGCTATTTACTATCGGTAGTTTTTACTGAAGCCATGATTTTAGCGGCAATGGGCTTTATTCCTGGGTTGGGAATTTCTCTTGGTTTTTATTCTATTACTCGTCAAGCAACACTTTTACCGATGGTGATGACGGTAGAAAGGGCTATTTTTGTACTGACGCTAACAGCTTTGATGTGTGGCATTTCTGCGGCAATTGCAATCCGTAAGCTTCAATCTGCCGACCCTGCCGATATTTTTTAGCGTAAAAAACTATGCATACCGCAATTACAATTACTAACCTGAACCACTATTACGGACAAGGTGATTTACAGAAACAGGTTTTATTCGATATTAACTTAGAAATTAAAACCGGAGAAATCATTATTCTTACAGGCCCATCAGGTTCTGGTAAAACAACGCTGTTAAGCTTAATTGGTGGGTTTCGTTCACCACAATTTGGCAGTCTCAAAATTTTAGAACGAGAAATGTGTGGCGCCAGTAATTTTGAAAGAGTAGAAACACGAAGGAAACTTGGTTATATTTTCCAAGCACATAACTTACTGAAATTTTTGACCGCACAGCAAAACGTGATGATGCCATTAGAACTGCAAGATGTTAGTTATTCCGATTCTATGCAAAAAGCTGAAACTATGCTTCAATCAGTTGGTTTAGGAAACCGCATAAATTACTATCCAGAAAACCTTTCTGGAGGGCAAAAACAACGGGTAGCAATCGCGCGTGCGTTAGCAACAAACCCGCAAATTATTCTTGCAGATGAACCGACTGCTGCTTTGGATAAACAATCTGGTCGTGATGTAGTGGAATTAATGCAAAAACTAGCCAAAGAACAGGAATGCACGATTGTACTAGTTACTCACGACAACCGTATCCTAGATATTGCAGACCGCATTATTCATATGGAAGACGGTTGCCTTGTGCGATAGTAACAAATAGAGACTTTAAGAAGCTTAATAACCAATATAAATAGGTAAGAAGAATGGCTAAATTTGAAGAACATCCAACTGTTAAACGCTTTCGAGAACTAGCACCTTCATTTGCTGCTCCTCCAGTTATTTTAGATGCTGATGCGTTGCGACAACTATGTTTAGATGCAGGCGCCGATGATGTGGGTTTTGTAGAAATTGATAGACCTGCAATTGCTGACCAAGTAAAGGAAATTATTGCGACTTTTGGCGCTACTAAAACACTGATTAGCTTTGTCTGCCGAATGAACCGAGAGAACGTCCGCACACCTGCTCGTTCTATTGCCAATCATGAGTTTCACGCGACTTACGAGGATACGAACGAAGTTGCTCGTCACATTGTTCAGAAGCTGGAAGAAATGGGAATTCGGGCAATGAACCCAGCAGTTGCTTTCCCAATGGAAATGGAACGATTTCCAGGTAAAGTTTGGGTCGTTTCTCATAAACCTGTAGCAGTTGCTGCTGGGTTAGGACACATGGGAATTCATCGTAATGTTATTCATCCTAAATTTGGCAATTTTATTTTGCTTGGAACTATTTTACTCAGCACTGAAGTCACTGCTTATACTTATCCTATTGATTATAATCCTTGTTTAGAATGTAAATTATGCGTAGCAGCTTGTCCTGTAGGCGCCATTAGTGCAGACGGTCATTTTAATTTTGCAACCTGTTATACCCATAACTATCGAGAATTTATGGGCGGATTTACTGACTGGGCAGAGTCTATTGCTGATAGTAAAAATGCTAAAGAATATCGTCAAAAAGTGAGCGATTCAGAATCTGCATCAATGTGGCAAAGTCTTTCGTTTAAAGCAAGTTATAAAGCTGCTTATTGTATTGCAGCATGTCCGGCTGGAGAAGATGTAATTGCACCATTTTTGAATAATCGCAAAGAATTTATTCAAGAAGTAGTTAAACCATTGCAAGATAAACCAGAAACAATTTATGTAGTTCCTGGTTCCGACGCGGAAGCATATGTTGCTCGCCGTTTTCCCCACAAAACCATAAAAAGAGTTGGTAATGGGATTCGTCCTCAATCCATTCAAGGATTTATTTTTGGATTAGCCTTACTATTTCAACGAGAGCAATCTAAAGGTTTAGATGCAGTTTACCACTTTACATTTACTGGCAATGAGCAGAGATTAGCAACCGTGACAATTCGCAATCGAACCATCTTAATTGAAGAAGGCCATACGGGTAAAGCAAATCTTTCTGTAACTGCCGATAGCCAAACCTGGCTACGTTTTTTAGCAAAAGAACAGAATATTATTTGGGCGTTATTACAACGAAAAATTCGTCTTCAAGGCTCGCCTAAATTACTGTTAGCTTTCGGAAAATGTTTTCCCACCTAGTAACTGCTAACACATTAACACTGGCACCTGTATCTACTTCACGGCGCCTCTTGACATTTCAAAATAAGTGCATATACACTCAAAATCATGTAATTCCGCTCGCGCTAATAAAAACTCTCTCAGCATTATTCCAAAAAAAATTACAAAAAGGTAAGTTATAATGGAAGAAAAAATGTCGGACAACCCCGGAGTAATTGCTTTTCTACCAGCACTCTACGCTGGAATATTATTAATAGGATTATTCCTCAATTTTGTTTTTCCAATCGACTTTCTGCCGCGCTCGGTAACACTGCTTTTGGGAACGTTGGCGATTATTTGCGCGGGATTAATAACGATTTCAGCTTTTCGGTCGATGAACCGCGCGCACACGACGATTAACCCTTCACAGCCGACAACGGCAATTGTATCGGACGGAGTTTTTAGTTTGAGCCGTAACCCAATTTATTTGTCTTTGACGCTGCTTTATATCGGCATTGCTTTACTATTTAGCGCGCTCTGGGCCTTGTTGTTATTGTTGCCCCTTTTAGTTATTATGCAAATCGGAGTCGTTAAGCGCGAAGAGATTTACTTGGAGCGTAAATTCGGCTCGGAATACCTGCACTACAAGACGAGAGTGCGTCGCTGGTTGTGAATTACGGTTGTGTTGTAAAAAGTGATAGTCTTGACGGGTGCCTGGTTTGATTAAAATATTAATAGCCACTAACATCAAGATTATTGCTTCCACCTAAATGAATACCCAAACACGCGACAATTCTCCAGATATTTACTCAATTTTGACTCAAACTCAACGCTTGCGAGTTAGCGATGGAGAGATTAAACCCGTTTTAGATGGTTGTTCAAATGCTTCACAGTTGCTTGTACTTATTTGGTCGCAGTTGGGAGATTTTGATAATTTAGAATATGCTTGGTGGTTGCGAAGAGAACAAGAAAAGCTTTCTTCAAGAGGAATCACAATTCGCGCAATTGGAATTGGAGACCGCAATTCTGGTATTAAGTTTTGTGAATATACGAAATTTCCTACTGAATGGCTGTTTGTGGATGCAACAGCTGAAATACATACTCTTTTAGGGCTTTATCGCGGTTTAACTGTACAATTTCCACTGCTATCATCGTCACAAAAAGCTTGGTTGAATTTAATGCTAATGTGTGCTGGCATTGGTAGTCCCGGAACTTTGAAGGAAGTTTTTCGAGGTTATAAAGGTGACAGAAAAGCTCCTCAGTTAATTGCTGATGAGGAAGTTGTAAAAAATACACCTTTACCACCAATAAAAGGTTCGTTTTTCAAAGCTGCTGGAGGAAAAGATTTTCAGCGTCCTTTTGAACTAGCAACCTTGCGTCTGCAAAACATGACGGAAGTTTTGAGCAACTGGAATACTTATGTCCCAGATTCA
Source organism: Calothrix sp. HK-06 (assembly GCF_001904745.1). GTDB lineage: Bacteria > Cyanobacteriota > Cyanobacteriia > Cyanobacteriales > Nostocaceae > Dulcicalothrix. The sequence goes on along the minus strand of NZ_MRCD01000030.1, from coordinate 23,924 downwards.
TCTTATTTGACACAACGCGGAGGAACTTTTCTATTTGATTCTCAAGGTAAATTAATTTACTCTCATCGCGACCGTGGTATTCTTAGTTTTGCCGAAAATATGAGCAATCCCTTATCTTTTTTAGAATAAGTATAATAAATATTATCCCCAAAAATGGCACTTATATTTTTAAGTTAAAAGTATATTTTATAAGAGTTTTTAATCTTTAGTCTTGTTCCGGCTATGAAGAATCAAACTTGTTTTGAAGGTGATTGTGTTCGAGTCTATATATCAAGGTTCTTGGTATTTGGCGCCTATGTTGCGATTAGCGTTGTGGCTTTATCGTTGTCTGGTTGCGTGCGCGAGAAAACGAAAAAGATTATCGGATTTTCGCAGACGGAGAATATCGGCTCTTGGCGCGTTGCCGAAACGAATAGTATTAAAGAGGAAGCTGCCAAGCGTAAGAAAACTTATGATTTCTTAATGACGGACGCTCAGGGGCAAACGTCAAAGCAGTTCTCTGACATTGAGGATTTAATCGCACGGCAAGTTGATGCTATATTCCTAGTACCACGCGAGTATCAGGGTCTTACACCTGCTCTTGAAGCCGCGAGGGCGGCAAAAATACCAGTGTTTCTCATTGACCGTGAAGCTGCGGGAAAACCAGGTAAACACTTTGTTAGCTTTCTAGGGTCAGATTTCCGAGCGCAAGGGCGCCGTGTTGGCTCTTGGTTGGCTAAGGCAACTGGCGGCAAGGCATCAATTGTGGAACTCACCGGAACGGCAGGGTCGTCGGTCGCAATAGATCGAGCTAAGGGGTTTCGCGATGCCATCAGCAGTTATCCCAATATGAAGATTATCGCCACGCAGACGGCGGATTTTTCACGGGCTGCGGCCCAGAGGGTAATGGAAAACATTATTCAGGCTAAGGGTTCCAACATCACCGCAGTTTATGCTCATAACGACGAAATGGCATTAGGCGCCATCCAAGCTCTCAAATCAGCAGGCATGAAACCAGGCGTAGATGTAATGGTCGGTTCAATCGATGGTCAGAAGACCGCGCTTGAGGCGATTATGAGGGGCGAGCTTGGGGTGAGTGTTGAGTCAAACCCGCGCTTTGGTCCACTTGCTTTCGCCACAATGGAAAAGTATTTTACTGGCGAAAAAATTCCTCCTAGAATCATTCTCAAGGATAGACTCTTTGACGTGACCAACGCCAAGGATTTTGTGCATGAAGCATACTAATGGTTCATATCAATAGTTTTGGTTGGCAAGAATATTGGCAACGAATGATGAACGGATGTAACGGTGAGACCACTTGGCGGTGAGTCCAGCCGCACAGGCGGGTTTAGCGTCGGAGCGGACTGGCGAACCCGAAGGGATAGTTGATTTTATAAAGCAAAAAATTGTTTGTAACAAATAACTTATCCGTTACATCCGTTGTATCCGTTGCAAGCTCACTCATCATATTTAATGAAACAGATCACTAGGTAGTTTCTATTCTAATATAGATAAATAGCGATGTTGACGAGAAAAAATAGGCCAGGAAGTATGGCGTGAAGGCTTTCTAGTATAGGTAGCTCTGATGAATCAGGCGACTCGAACTGTCCTGCACATGAGGGACATAAAGAAAAGTTTTTCTTTTGTGCCCGCGCTTCAGGGCGTTGATTTTGAACTCTTGGCAGGCGAGATTCATGCGCTGGTTGGCGAGAACGGCGCCGGCAAATCGACGCTTATTAAAATCATTACAGGAGCGTATCGGCGAGATTCGGGTCTCATCGAGTACGCTATGGGTCGTGTTGCATTTCAGAATCCAACCGAAGCTCAGGCTGTGGGCATTGTAGCTGTCTACCAGGAAATTAATCTCGTGGGTTTCCGAACCGTTGCTGAGAATATTTTTCTTGGCAGGGAACCACATCGTTTCGGCATTATTGATAGACAACGCATGAATAATGAGGCGGCGGAGATACTGGCACGGCTGGGGTTGGATATCAACCCGCGCTCGGTGGTTAGTTCGCTCAATATTGCCCATCGCCAAATGGTGGCTATCGCGCGTGCTATATCTTTTGGAGCGCGGATACTTATCCTTGATGAACCTACAAGTTCGCTTACAGAAAGCGAGGTTTCTGTTCTTTTTGATGTAATGCGTACACTAAAATCGGAAGGGACATCTATAATTTACGTCAGCCACCGTTTTGAAGAACTCTATGCCGTGTGCGACCGCGTGACAGTTCTACGTGATGGGCGCAATATTATAACGCAGTCACTGAAAACGCTCAATCGTTTGGATCTCGTCTGTCATATGCTAGGTCGCAAACCAAGTGAGGTGAGCAAAGGAGTCACGGCGTTCGCAGCAGAACCGCAAAACGTAGCAGAAGGGGGAATGTTGCTACAAGCGGAAGCTCTCAAATATCAGAACCGACTCTCAGGTATTTCTATTGAAGTGCAGCATGGCGAAATCGTTGGGCTTGCAGGTTTGCTTGGTTCTGGTCGCAGCGAAACGGCACGCGCGCTATTTGGGGCTGAACCACTTGACTCAGGAACCGTAAAACTTGAAGGTAAACTTATAGAAGTGCGTAGTCCGCATGATGCCATTGATGTGGGCATGGCTTTCCTTTCAGAAGACCGTAAGGCGGACGGTATTATCCCTGAGCTTTCGGTGCGCGAAAACCTTACGCTCGCCGCCCTGCCCTCTTTGACGCGATGGGGTATTGTTGACAGAAAACGACAAAACGAACTTGTCACCTGCTTCATGCAGCGTCTTGGCATTAAGGCGGCTAGTGCTGAACAGAAAATCTACGAACTTTCAGGCGGCAATCAGCAAAAAGTCCTTCTCGCGCGATGGCTGTGCCAGAATACGAAACTTCTTATCCTCGACGAACCGACTCGCGGTATCGACGTTGGTGCAAAGGGCGAGATTCAAAGGCTCATCGCTGAACTGGCAAAGCAAGGTCTTGGGGTTCTTATGATTTCATCAGAAGTGGAAGAACTTGTTGAAGGTTCACAGCGTGTTGTCGTCTTGCGTGACGGGCGCTCAGTTGCTCAACTTAGTGGCGAGCAGAAGAACATAAAGACAATTCTGCACGTAATGGCGGAGGGAAAAATTGAGCAATGAAAACCAAGAAGCGTGCTTCTAGTTGGAGAACTTTATGGAACCCAAACTTTGGCGCCCCTGTGGCACTCCTCATTCTTTATGTTGCAAACGCCATCTTTACTCCGCGTTTCGCTACAATTAGCAACACCCTAAATATGTTGCTCCAGGTGTCTACGACAATGATCATTGCCGTGGGGATGACATTTGCTATTGCCTCACGTGGTATCGACCTCACCGTTGGCTCCACTATGGCATTAGTTTCAGTTATTGTGGCATTACTTATTAATCACGGGATTTTAATTGCTATCCCAGTTGCTTTGGCAGGCGCCTTGTTAGTTGGATTTCTCAACGGCTTTCTGATCTCACGTCTCTCACTGGAACCTTTAATTGCCACCTTAGCGGCTCTCATCATCTGGCGTGGGATAGCTCAGGTCATTGGGGATGGTCAGCTTGTTCCCTTTACCAATCCCACGTTTGAAGCGCTTGGAAAAGGCTATCTCGGCGCCATTCCTATTCAGGTTGTAATCGCGCTTATTGTTATCGCAGCAGCTATCTTCTGTATTCGTTTTACGCTTTTTGGGCGCCATATTGTTGCAGTCGGCGGCAACGAGGCAGCGGCACGGCTTGCAGGCATCCGTGCAGAGCGCGTGAAATATATTATCTATATGATTAGCGCCCTGCTCGCTGGACTAGCTGGGCTTATTGAAACGGCGAGACTCAGCATGGGCGACCCCAGCAAAATTGGTGTTAACGCGGAATTCGATGCCATTGCAGCCGTTGTTGTTGGCGGCACGCCCTTCTCTGGTGGTCGTGCAAATGTGCTTGGAACTGTTGTGGGCGCCTTAATTATGCAGGTGATTTCTACAAGCTTCAACATGCTCCTCATCCCGTTTACTTGGTCATTGGTTTTGAAATCTGTAATCATTCTTTTCGCCGTTTTTCTCCAACGTTCTAGGGAGGTTTAAGGTTTTATGGCTGCCACAAGGTTTCTTGCACTTACTTCAAGGCGCCTTACGAAGCACGGAACGAAGTTCCTTACAAAGCAGGGCGTGCTGCTTTTGCTCTTTGGTTTGGCTATTTTTGCATCGTTTCGTTATGAAACCTTCCTGACGCCTCTTAACGTCATGAACATCATGCGACAAAATAGTATGCTCGCTCTAGTGGCACTGGGCATGACCATCGTGATTTTGAGCGGGGGAATTGATCTGTCTGTGGGCGCCCTCGTAGCTCTAGGTGGTGTTGTCGCAGCAATGCTCGCCGGACAAGGAAGCTTTGTGGCAATTATTGGTGGCATTACAAGCGCCACCTTGTTTGGTTTAGTAAATGGTCTTCTTGTGTCTCGCGCAAGGATTCAGCCATTCGTTGTGACGTTATTTACCGCTTCAGCAGCACGTGGGTTAGCATTGAGCATTACTGAGGAGAAGTCGATAGCCGTATCCGAGACAGCATCAGGACTTGTTTGGCTGGGCAGGGGATTTATTGGCCCAATTCCTGCTCCGGTGCTTATAGTTGCACTCCTGTATTTCGCAGCCTGGTTCATGCTACATAGGAGCCAATTAGGCTTGCACATGTTCGCTGTTGGCGACAATGAGGAGGCTTCCCGACTTATGGGCGTAAGTCCAGACCGAGTCAAGCTTGCAGCCTACACAATAAGCGGTCTGCTTTCAGGGCTTGCGGGTGTCGTTCTCGCAGGTCGTCTAGGAGCTGGTCAGCCTGTAGCCGCGTTTGGTTGGGAAACGGATGCCATTGCTGCGACCGTTATGGGAGGAACGTTTCTCTCTGGGGGGCAGGGAAGCGTGTTTCCAACGCTTGCTGGTGTAATTCTGCTGGGAATGATGTACAACCTGGTAAACCTTGAGGGAACTATTACCCCGTGGTGGCAGCTCGTCCTCCGAGGCGGATTTCTGCTTATGGTCGCAATCTTCCAGCAGCGCATCACACAGAAAACATAATATTTCTTGATATTGCTAAATACACCATTATTTATGTAAAATTTGGCACTCAACAATAACCAAGAAATATTTTTCATATAAGGTTATTGTGCAGCACCATAGAAGTAATAGTTGGCAGTATAATTTACTCTTACTTCATTACCTACATGAGAAGAATCGCAACCGACTTCGGGCGCCTGACCTCCGACTGTATCTACTCGTTGGATATAATTAATGTTGCTAAATACACCAGTTTTAATGTCAGATTTAGCACTCAACAGTAACCAAGGAATATCTTTGACATTAGGCGCCTGCACAAGATTTTTGACTTTACCAACTACTTTGCTACCATCCGATGCTTCCCAAGTCGGGCCAGCATAATGTGTACCCAGTTTCTGTCCAGTTTTGGAGTCAAATAATACTGCATCTGGCGCTTTTAAAGTCCATTTATATTGATTGTTTGCGTCCGAAGCCTTACAAACATAAATTTGCACTCCCTTTGCAAATACATTGAGTACCATAGGTTGTTTTGTTGGTACTTGTAAACTATTAGGTATTTTTGATTGCGAAACCGCTGTAGTTGGTTGAGATGAGAAAGCAGTCAAAATCATTGTGGCTGAAATTAAGCCGAAAGCCTTTGTACTATTCATAAATTCCCCTTTTGAAACACGTGTACCACCATCTCCCCAAAATGGGGATAAAGTTGATTAGTTAATCTAGGGTTGTACATGACATATTTATGCAGCTGCTAAAGCTTAATGAACGTATTTAGCAGTAAATATGCTATAAACGGGTAAAATCTAGACTTATGTCATGCTGAGGAACGTAAACGAGTTTTCCCGTTATAACCTGTTTTGAGTACAGGATTATGATTGATTTTGATGCATATATTGCAGCACCCATTTATTACCGCGTAGTTCGACGCTGCCGCACACAATGGCCTAAAAGTTAAAGGCGAAACTGTTTATAACCCGCTCAATTTGCCACGACCGTCGCTTGAAGATTTGTTTACTACTTGTATAGATGTTTGACGTTGAGCAATTTGCATCAACAAGCGTAATGCTTCATTTACAGACTCAGCAGTTGGAAACGCCTTTGCTACATCAGGTTCAAGCAATACGAGGTTGGTTCCGGCATTGTAGCGTTCTACGTACTTTCCCTTAACACCTCCTGCCATTTTAGAAAAGTCGTATTCAGAAAGTAGTTCATCTTCCAATTCGTTTTCATTCTCCTTCTTCATAAAACCTCCGTTCTTGTTTTGTTGCTTCGCGTGCGCTGATAATCCGGATACGTTCATCTCGGTCAGTTGGTATCACTTATATTGTCATTTTTTTCATCGCTCATCGACCTAGTTTTATCTAATATACAAAACCCTCCTTAAAAGGAGGGAATGCACGGAGGATTAAAAAATGTTTTGTATGTTTCGCCAAGATGCGTATACACGGTAGCGCTATGGACAAAGAAGAGGTGTAAAGAAGAATTTATCGTTTCACAGTAGTAGCAGATTGATTAAATAATAAATCGCGCGCTTGTTCAGGAGCTATTTGTTCATTATTAAATGCTTCGGCTTTTTCATAAGCTCGAATTGTTGCTGGGCGCCCTTTTATTGCTTCAAACCAGCGTTTCAGGTTAGGATAATCTTCTAATTTCTGTCCTTGGCGAGAGTAAGGTACAATCCAGGGATAGCTGGCAATATCGGCAATTGAATAATCTCCTGCTAGGAATTCACGGTCACTCAGTCGTTTATCCATAACAGCATATAAACGTCCTGTTTCATTGACATAACGATTAATTGCGTAAGGAATTTTCTCAGGAGCATATATATTGAAATGATGATTTTGCCCTGCCATTGGCCCGAGTCCCCCCATTTGCCAAAATAGCCATTGCAGCACTTCCGCACGACCTCGAATATTGGCTGGAATTAATTTCCCGGTTTTGTCTGCTAGGTACTCTAGTATTGCACCTGACTCAAAAATCGAAATGGGTTCACCACCATCAGCAGGTTCGCGGTCAACAATTGCTGGTATACGATTGTTGGGAGCAATTTCTAGAAATTCTGGTTTAAACTGCTCCCCTTTACCAATATTGACAGGAATGATGTTATAAGGTAATTCAACTTCTTCTAAAAATATGGTAATTTTGTGTCCATTGGGCGTAGTCCAGTAGTAAAGGTCAATCATAAATATTTCCCCTGTATATTTTAGACTCTATGGTCAAGAATTTAATGTTAATGATTAATGATGTTTAACTAATAACTAATCTAAATATCTCTACCCAAAGATATACTTAAACATTAATATTACAAATTTATCTGAAACAAATAGTGTTGGACCTCCAGGTGCGGTTGTAGCAGGTAGAACATTTACTTTGAGCGCCATTCCCCACTTTTATGACCACAATCTTTATGGGTTACACAGTGACGGTGAGCGAACTTTGCACATTGATGACGACCCCAACTCCAATGAAATGCTCGGTTGGTTAGCATTTCCCGGAGGTATTGGTTACCAGTTTGCTCCACAAGTTCCAGGCAAAGAAGATATTGCCGGCTCTTCGCTGCGAAACTACTTTGACCTATTTACCAAGAAGTATATAGAGGTGCAAAAAGCTCAGGAACTAGTAACCTATTTTGGTGATGCTTGAGGAAAGTATTCGCAGTCGAGCATTCCTAAAGCTTTAAGAGCATACATCACGGCTGCAATTCGAGTTTTAACTCCATGCCTATGGTAAATATGCTCTACATGCTTCTTAACTGTCCCAGTGCTAAGATTAAGTATTGATGCAATTTGTTTATCGCTTTTGTCTTGAGTAATCCAAAATAACACTTCTGCTTCACGTTGAGTTAAACCTAGCAACTCCAGAAATTCTGCGGTCAAGGAGTGTAGTATTTGTTCCTCCAGCAATAATAAATATTGCTCTCCTGGTTGCTGGGTAATTAGACGTACCAGTAGTCTTTTCCCTCTTGCTCTAGTTGCAATGGTAGACAGGGTTGGTAAAACTCATTAGTTTGTTGAAGTAGGGATATATGATGCTTGACTCACTGTAACAAATTCTCTGGTAAATGATTTTTATCGTACAATGAAACTTGGAAATACTGTATCAAGAACTGACTTGCTCTTTTCGTTATAAGTTGGATTTTAAAGTCGTTATTCAAAATAATTGTACCTAGCTCGTCCGCAGTTCGGCTTAACTGCGCCAACTCCTGCTGCATTTGAGTTAGCGCAGTAGCATTACGGTAAGCTACAAGCAAATGAGGACATAACAAGTTTAAAATTAGTCGGTCGTGTTCACAAAAATCCCGCTTAGGTCGGTGTAGTGATACAACAATCTCGGATTGTTCCTGATTTATAGATACTCCACTGAAAGTGCTAGTTTCGTCATAATTTTTAACAATCAAAGCCATTTGGTCTTCCATGCAAAGAAGGCGTAAATGCTTCTGGTATACCCCTTCTAAGTGATAAAGTTGATTTTCACTTAAGAAATCCGATATTTTGTGCGCTGCGCCTTTTGTTACAGGTACGATTGCATTGTTATGGTCAGAATTTCCAACTGCCGAGGCAATAGAAGTGAAATTAGCTGTTACTCAAGCTTATGCAGGAAAGCGAAAAACAGTTGTTCCGCCCTTATTAGATGCTTGGGCAGCATATCAAGTTATGGCAAAGGCTCGTTGTTAATGTAAATAAGGAGAAGTATAATTAAGCACGAACCTTAGAACCAAAGTCTGTATTATTATGGTAGAGCCTCGTCAATCGGCACCTCTTAATCTGTAGATTTTGCTTATAAACTTGGGTGCATTGTCATGCAGGAGTGAGTGCAAATAGATTTTTCAATTGAAGATGCCTTATGAGGCGCCATTATTTTTTCCACAGGTTTTACTTCATCATCTGATGCTACAAGCTCATCGTGTACCTCGTCTTCCTTAGCGTCACTCTCTTCAAGAACGCCCTCAGCGAAATTTGGCTCTTCTATATAGTCCTACCCTTTTCGTGTTGTTAACATACTGTTTCTCTTGCTGCCCCTATTAAGTTTTTTACTCTTATTATAGGTATCTACCGATTGTGCGCGACCGCGCACACGTGACACGTACCCTTGCTATTCAGCCTAAAGAGTAGCCTTGAGAAGTAAAATCACTGTCCCTAGAAAGAGGCTTAAGGTCAACAAATTCCTATTTAATTAGATTGGGTTAAAAAAGTAGCAAATGTAGGATCACTGGAAAACTTCCTCCAATAGTTCTCTTTTTTGGCCTTGTTGCTATCCAGTCCTCTTTATAAAAATGATTGTGTCCAATGAAATTAAAAAAAATCTTGTCAAGGGAGTATTTGTAAAGTTGCTAAAGAAAACTGTTGTTGGTAAATAGACAAATTCTAATTTTTTTATCTATAAGCTTTGCATAGGCTTTGTGGAAATTTGAAAGGAGGGGTAACTGTGGACGAGCAAAGCCAAATCCTAACGTCGTTTCAACGCAAACTTTTGCTGAAACATATAAAAAACGAGCGACGATCTGAGTATCGCCGTCGCATTGAAATCATGCTTTTGGCAGATGCAGGTAAATCTCAAGCACAAGTCTGTGAGGAGCTAGGATGCTCTCAAAAAACGGCACGGCAATGGATGGGGATGGCACGTAAAGGAAAGGCTCACCTATGGTATGAACTTCCGATTGGCCGTCCTCATACGGTCAACGATGCCTATCTCAAGCGTTTGAGAGAACTGGTAAGCTATAATCCACAAGACTATGGTTATCCCTTTAAGCGATGGACAGCAGGATGGTTAAGCAAACATTTGACAGATGAAACCGGAATTGAGATTAGCGATCGCCACATCAATCGGTTACTCAAAGAAATGGGACTTTCTACACGATCTCATCATGCAAAAGAAGGAATTAATCAAGCTGATAGTGAAGATAAAGATCTAAAAATTGCACTTTACGATCTTCAACCAGGTGCATCATCTGAATCATCTGACTTGTTACTCATCAACCCGATCGAGGTTCGTCCTTAAGCCGTTATGGTTCAGCTTCCATCATCAATTTCCGAACAACAAGTTGCTCAACAGCTTAATCGTGCCTTGGGGCAAACATTGTCACCAGCAGAGTTGACGCAGTGTTTAGAAAAAATCAAATTTTTGGAACCCGGCCCTGGCAAACCCTTCTGGCAATCTGTTGATGCCATCCCAGGAATTTATCTTGTTTTAGACGGCAAAGTGAGATTGTTGTATAACAATGATAACTTGATTGCCTCCTTGGAGAATGGTCAAACATTTGGTCAACTGACGCTGTTTCCGAACGCACATTTTCAACCCTACAAAGCTAGAGCCTCTCTCAAATTGCAATTGGCTTTTCTGCCGAACGATTATTTGCAAACGCTGATTCGTCATCATCCTGGTATTCGAGAACACCTTTGTCATCAAGCAGTTCTCTGGGATTTATTACTGTTATGCCGACAGATTGCTCCCCTACAAGATGCTTCAATAGAGCAATTAACCCAAATTTTGACATTACTGGACGAACACAATGTTGAGGTTGGCAGGCTACCTGCAACTTTATTCTCCGAGCAAAAGCTATGGTTGTTGCGTCGTGGCGAGATCGTACACTCCTCTGGTCAAACACTTTCCCCTGGAACCTTCTATCCTGTGCCGTCTGCTAGCCAGAGGGGCGACTGGCAGGTGACTCAATCTGTTGATCTTTATACTCTCAGCCAAGATCAATGGGGCAGAGTACGGCGTTATTTGCCCCAGTTTGAAGAACTGGCTAAGTCAGATACGCCTCAAGAAGCAGAAGAGGAACAAGGTACAACAGACAGCGAGCAGCAAGCGCGGTCAATTGGTGTAACTCCACCCCTACCCACTGACAGTCCCCAATCAACTCGTACAAAACGCCAAAAAGCCTACTTTCCTAATCCCAAGGTTAAAGCCAGTCATTGGTGGCATCACATTATCCAGCGCTATCCGTTCTATGAGCAGCAAAGTGCAGCAGATTGCGGGGCAGCTTGCATAGTGATGATTGGTCGTTACTGGGGTAAACGCTTCAGCATCAATCGGGTTCGAGATCTAGCCAATGTCAATCGCAATGGGGCTTCAATCCGTGGGTTATCTGCTGCTGCCGAAAGCATTGGGTTTTCGACTCGTCCGATTAAAGCAGACTTTAAAGCTTTATCGAGACAACCTTTACCGGTGATTGCTCACTGGGGCGGGAACCATTATATAGTGGTTTATAAAATAACAGCCGATCGCGTGATTGTAGCCGATCCGGCTCTCGGTCAGCGATCGCTCAAGCGGACTGAATTCAACGCCGATTGGACAGGGTATGCCTTGTTAGTACAGCCTACCCCCTTCTTAACAGAAGCCGATGAAGCCCAAACCAATATATGGCGGTTCTTTGATCTGATTAAGCCGCACGGGGTGGTACTGTTTGAGGTAATACTAGCATCCGTCCTGATCCAGGTATTTGGGCTGCTAACGCCGTTGTTAACGCAGTTGTTATTGGATCGGGTAGTTGTGCAGCGCAGTGAACTTACCTTAATGGCGATCACATTAGGCTTGCTGATCTTCGGTCTGTTCAAAGTCGCCATGACTGCCTTGCGACAATATCTCCTGTACCATACGGCGAATCGTGTGGATTTAGCGCTGATTGTTGGGTTTATCAACCATGCCTTTCGATTACCCCTGCGTTTCTTCGAGTCGCGTTATGTGGGCGATATTATTTCCCGTGTTCAAGAAAACCATAAAATTCAGCGGTTTTTTGCGGGGCAATCGTTATCGATCGCGCTCGATCTATTAACCACATTTGTCTATCTAGCTTTGATGTTTTGGTATAGCTGGAAGCTGGGCTTTTTGGTGTTAGCAATCATCCCTCCCTTTGTAATATTGGCATTGGTTGCCACCCCTTTCTTGCAGCGCATCTCTCGACAAATATTTAACGCCTCTGCCGTTGAGAGCAGTTATCTCATCCAGTCATTTACGGGGATTCGCACAGTTAAGTCGATGGCGATCGAACGCAGTGTGCGCTGGCATTGGGAAGAACTGTTTAATAAATCTTTGAAAATGATGTTTTCGGGGCAAGTAATCAACACCTTGCTCCAGACTTTTAGCTCCGGGATCGAAGCCGTTGCGACTGCTGCCCTTTTGGGGTTTGGCGCCTGGTTGGTGATTCAAAATCAACTCACGATCGGTCAATTAGTAGCGTTTAACATGCTGCTTACCAACGTCATCCGCCCATTTCAGCGGCTCATTGAGCTATGGAACCAGCTACAGGAAGTGATGATTTCCATTGAAAGAATTGATGACGTGATTGAAGCCGAGCCAGAAGAAGATTTAGAACACCAAACCCGCCAAATTTTACCGCCCCTTCGGGGTCACATTTGCTTTGAGCAAGTTACATTTCGTTACCATCCTGAAAGTGAGACGAATACCTTAGAAAATGTGACCTTTGAAGCCCTTCCTGGGCAAACAATCGCCCTGGTAGGACGCAGTGGTTCCGGAAAAACAACTATTTCTAAGCTGATTTTAGGGCTTTACCCGCCGACTGAAGGGAAGATTTTAATTGATGGTTATGACATTACCTGTATTTCCTTGCAATCCCTGCGACAACAAATAGGTGTGGTCGATCAAGATACATTTTTGTTTGGTGGCACGATTCGTGAAAACATCAGCATTAGTCAGCCATCCGCCAAACTGGAAGACATTATTGAAGCTGCTCGTCAGGCAGGTGCAGATCAGTTCATCAAAGAATTACCAATGGGGTATGAAACCCAAATTGGTGAAGCTGGGGGAATGTTATCGGGTGGACAACGGCAACGTTTGGCGATCGCTCGCGCGCTACTCGGCAATCCCCGCTTGTTAATCTTTGATGAAGCCACCAGTAGCCTCGATACGGAGTCTGAGCGGATCATCCAAACTAACATGGCCACAATTGCTCAAGACCGCACGACGATTGTAATTGCCCATCGGCTTTCCACTATTCGCAATGCCGACCTGATTCTGGTACTTGATCGTGGCGTGTTAGTCGAACAGGGCAGTCACGATCAACTAATGGCAAAACGTGGTCATTATTTCTATCTCAATCAACAACAGCTCACCGCTGTGGGTTGAATCAAGCATTCAATTTCCCAACTAGTGTGTTCTATGCCAAACCCGTCAAACAGCCCAAATCAGTTTCCTTACAATGGACGTGGCGCCAGCGATCGCAACGGTCGCAATGGTCATGGTTCATCGAATATTACCGTGGATGCTCGGATCGCGGACTCATCCGGTTCGTCAAATTTAGAACATGGGGTCAGTGAGGAATGGTCTTCTGTCACCGAAGAATCCATTAACACCATGCCACGAGTTTGGACACGAGGGCTGCTTTACTTGTTAGTAATTTTTACAGCGATTGTGGTGCCTTGGGCAATGCTATCCAAGGTGGATGAAGTAGGAAGTGCCAGAGGAAAGCTAGAGCCAAAGGGCAAAACGTTTGAACTGGATGCTGCCGTAGCCGGGGAAGTGGCAGAAATCAAGGTCAAAGAAGGTGAAACCCTGAAGCAGGGGCAAGTTTTAGTGAAGCTAGAATCTGATTTAACTAGAACTGAACTCCAGCAAGCCCAAGCCAAGCTAGAAGGGCAGATGAATCGGCTCTCCCAATTGCAACTAATGAAGAACCAACTTCAGGGAGGAACCATACTTACCCAACAACAGCAAGGAAAAGCCATAGCTGCCGCCCAACTGGCAAAAATTGAGGAAACGCGGCAAAAGCTGGAACACAATAAAAAACAACGAGATATTGCCAGCGCTCGTTTGGTAAGAGACAACAAGGAAGTGGAGCGGTATCGTAGGCTGGTGGGCGATGGTGTTGTTGCCGAGGTGCAGGTTGTGTCTCAACAGCGAATTGCGGATACAACACGGGAAGATTTGAATCAAGCCAGTTCAAATATGCAACAGGCTCAAGCCCAACTCAAAGCGCAACAGGAGCAGTACCAAGGTACGCTGCGCGATAATCAGCTAACGCTCCTAGGAATTCAGCGACAAATCAAGGATTTGGATTCACAAATTGCATCTCTCCTTGGAGAGATTAACCAGACCAAACAACAAATCAATGGCCTGAACTTTCAGTTGCAGCGGCGCGAAATTAGATCGCCTATTAATGGGATTCTATTTCAACTGCCGATCGAGAAACCAGGCGCCGTAGTTCAGCCTGGTCAACTGGTCGCTCAGATCGCGCCTCAGAATGTCCCCTTAGTATTAAGGGCAGATATGCCAAGCCAAGAGAGTGGATTTCTCCAGGTCGGGATGCCTGTCCAGGTTAAATTTGATGCCTACCCTTATCAGGACTATGGCATTGTGGAAGGTCAAGTTACCTGGATCTCTCCAAATTCTAAGATGGCGCAAACGCCCCAAGGTGCGATTCAAACTTTTGAGTTGGAAGTTACGCTGCATCAGTTGCATATCCAAACCAAAGATAAACGAATTGCTCTCACTCCCGGTCAAACGGCAACGGCGGAGGTCATTGTTCGGCAGAGACGGGTAATTGATTTCCTCTTAGATCCGTTTAAGAAACTGGAAGCTGGGGGACTAGATCTTTAAATTTCACCTTTTAATTTGAAAATTGAATCTTTTAGTTTAAATATAAAGAGTAATAAGATGTTAAAAACAATCACTATTTCTAAGGAAGAGTTAATTCAACAGATTAGCCTTTCCTGCCAATTGCCTGTAACGATTCGGGGGATTGCCAATCGTAAAATTATTGCCGCTGTGGCTGAGGAAGCTGGGGTTACGCTGGAGCCTGAAGACCTTCAGCAAACTGCTGATGCATTTCGATTGGATCATAACCTATTGCGTGCAGATACAACCGAATTATGGTTACAAGAGCATCACTTATCTTTAGATGAGTTTGAAGAGATTGTGCGGATTAGTGCCCTTTCCTCAAAGTTGGCTCAACATTTGTTTGGTGATCAAGTCGAGCCTTTTTTTATTAGCCATCAACTCGATTACACACAAGTTGTGATGTATGAAGTTGTCTTAGATGATGAAGATTTGGCGATGGAACTTTTCTATGCCATCCAAGAAGGTGAGATGAGTTTTCCCGAAGTTGCTCATCGATATATTCAAGATACGGAACTGCGACGATGTGCAGGATATCGGGGAAAATTACGTCGTACCGATCTCAAGCCGGAAATTTCTGCTGTAATTTTTGCATCGACTCCACCGCAACTGCTAAAACCAATTATTACTTCTAAAGGCGCCCATCTAATACTAGTAGAGGAAATTATTCAACCGGAGTTAAATAAAACACTGCGTAAAAAAATTCTCTCTAATCTATTTCTAGATTGGTTGAAACAACAGGTAGACCAGGTGGAAGTTATTACTCAATTTCAACCAGAGTCTATTGACCAAATTGAGCAATTAAACTATTCATCATCCTTGAGCAATTAATGAGCCAAAGATACAGCAGATTGCGAGTAAATGAGGTACACTAATATTTGTCGTATAAATAGGTAAAATAGAAACTCTACCTAATTTGCTTAATTACTAACATTTTAAACATTGTTCAATTACTGTACCTCACCAACCTGCAATCTGCTGTATACCCTGTTCTCGTAACCAAGCTTGAAATAGTGAGTCGATCACTTCTTCTCGAAGAGATTCATTTAAATGAACTGGAAACCATTTTTCAATTCTGATAATGTGATAACCAAGTTTCGTTTGAATGGGTCTCACCACTTCTCCTTCATTGGCATCAGCGATCGCTGATGCAACCTCTGGCATGAGTTTTGGCAAAAAATGAACTCCTGCAAACCCTCCCCGTTCTTTAGACTTTTTGCCCTTGGAGTATTCAATCGCTAAGGCACAGAAGGACGCATTTTCTTCTCGTAGCGCGTGAAAAATTTTGAGGGCATCGGTTAAATTCTGCACTAAAATTTGGGAGAGGGCCACCTGTTTATACTGTTTACGGTTGTTTAAATAATCAGAATCAACTTGTTCACCAAACAGATGTTCTTTTAACTTCTGCTCCAACAATTTGACGCGAATGCCTTCCGCCCAATCTTCTGCCGTAATTCGTTGCTGTTCAAGCCAATTCTGAGTTTCGGATGCGCTTAATAAATTGTGCGCTTGCCTAAATTCATTTCCTGCGGCTTGCAGTTCTTCATCAGAAATAGTGATGTCAAATTTTTTGCAAAGTTTGAGGATGAGCATATTGTACTCAACTTGTGCAGCAACTTCAGCAATTTTGCCAGAACTGCGTAAGTAAGCCAGAATTTCATCGTCTGTAACGGCATGAATTTCCGGTAGTGTCTGTTCCTCTAAGGACTGTAATTCAGTTTGTTCTAGTACTTTTTGCATGATTTTGCTCTCCCGAACGAGTAAGCAATAGGATTTTATTTAATTAATATTTAATTAAACGGTTTGATAAACTAAGCGATCGTGAGGAACGTCTTGTATTTTCAAGCGTTTGCGATGTAAATCACCGTAAAGGTTGAGATAGTCCAGTTCAGCAGGTGTTAACTTGCCTTTTTGTACTCCGGCGATCGCTGCATCAATTTCTGTGCGTCGTTTCATTCCCGTCAAGCAAATATCCACTCCATTTTGGGACAAAGAATAGCGATAAAGATCAGGCACAGACGGTTGCCACCAGCCTTTAGGCAACTGAGCCGGAGCATTCCCCAGAAATGTGTGCATACCCGCAGACTTAAAGGTAACAATGCCCGATCGCTGTGGGTCTTGAACGTCTAAATCTTGAAAAATCTTACTTTGAGCATTGCGGTGAGCTGCATTGTGTCTCACCATCACCACATCTAACAACGGACTGTTGAGCCATTGACGTGCTAAATCTAAATCATGAAACGAAGCTCCGATATAGCGAACGGCGCCCATTTTTTTCAAACGCTCTGATATCCCAAACCACTGTTCGAGCTTCCGCTGATACACTGAATTCCTGCCTCGAAGATCGTGGGAAAGTTCCATACAATCTTGAAAGCGGGGAGCATCATCCGTACCAATCCAGCCCCAAAAGAAGACATCTATATAATCAATTTTCAATTCCTGAAATTGATCGAAAAGTGCTGCCAGCGCCATTTCTGGGCTTTTGTTATAGGTTACAGTCGCCAGAATTACATTCTCCCGCTCCAAGGAGCCGCGTCCACACAATTGACGCAGGGCATCAGACATTTTGCTGTACAAAAAGTGGTGTAAATCGCTAGAGAAAAAGAAATAATTAATACCTTGCTCAAAGGCGTACAGCGTATCTTCACTAGAGATACCACTTCCACCTCCCAGACCCAAACAGCTCACCGTCAGATCGGTTTTTCCCAACTTACGGTAAAAGGGCAGATCTGACGCTGGAAACCTAGCGTTTAGCTCACTTACTCTGTCAGGTGTAACAACAAGTTCTGGTGCTAGATCGGCGATTAGCATAGGTCTAAGGTTGTATAGATATCTTTAGAGTTTGCATTTAAGTAAGGATGATTTACATCGATCCCAAGACGGGAAAAATTTTGCAAAATTAAAGTCATCCGGCTTTCTAAAGACTCATCGCCGTTCTCGCGGGCTGCGAGTAAGCCATTGGCAACAAGCTGACAACGGTGTGTGCCAAAGCTTTCCTTGGTAGCAAATTTGTGATCGGGTTCTTCTGCTAGTGCCAGTCCTGGTGCTAGAAGCTTGGTGAATAAGGGCGCCTCAGGTTGAAAATGCGATTGATTTTCAATATAAATCCCCTGAAGCACTTGCCTAATTGCTTCATAGTCCTGCTTATCAATGTAAAGCACGGCAGAGTCGAAGCGCCCGTAGTCAGACGGATTATAGAGAGCCTTGAACTTGAAGGGATTTGCAATATCATTTAATTGCGTGGTTATGGCATCCATCAGGGCGATCGCCCCATCAGGCGTGAGGTTAAAGTAAATTCGCACATATTCAGGATTATTTGAATTGTGACGAGCGTGCCAACTCACATTACTAACTGCCATATAAAAGCCACTTTGAACGCGATTACGTGGCAAGTGGATGCTAACATCGTCACCCACTACAGCAGATTGGTGTTCTAACAGCAGATGGCGTTCTCGCTCAATATGCAGCGTTAAATTATCCTTAATTACCGCCAAAGTGCCATCCGCCTCCTGTCTCAGCACTCTCCAGCCTGGGTCAAAGTAACCTACTCCCCGATTGCTGTTATGTAACTGCTCGTAGAATTTTAGATCTACTCCCTGAAACAGGTTGTTCTCCAAGTTTTGCTCAGGCATTAACTCACCTGAATCGGCTCCTACTACTAAAGCCTTGCGGAGGGAGCCATTGTAATAAATGCCATAGAGGAAACTTCGTAGTTGTAGACTTTGATACTTGGTCTGAAGCTGTAATGGCAGGTGTTGAAAGCGAGCAACAACATCTGGTGGAAGCTCTAAGGGTTTGTAGTCGGGATGCCGAATACAGAAGTTGGACTCAAGCTGCACTTTACTAGCAATGTCTTGGAGTGAGTCCAATACCCGATTGCTCGACGAATTGAGCGATTGATTTAGCTGAAAATTTAGTAACTGCATCACGACCTTCCCCTAAAAGCACTTAAGTAAAAGCAGGCTGCAAGCCCATAATTTCAGATGTGGCAGATCCAAACACTGTTGGCATAAATTGTTCTGGACTGCAAAGTAAACCTTTGGCCACCTGAAGTATGCAAATTCCTGTATTCCCAAAGGTTTTGCGATGCTGAAGCGTTGCTTGAATGTGTAAAATCAAGGCCAAACCGGAAAACTGCATCACTCTCTTCAAAAACGTAGGACAATACTCCAGGATTTCTGGAAAATTGGCGAAATAGGCACTCACAAGGGCAGCGATCGATGGTTGGAGGTGTTCAAGTGGTGTAACTGCCATCCGTAAAGAGTCTTCAATATCAATAGATTTACTCACCACTAAGCTCTTTAACCAAAGGAGCAGATAGCTGCCGACGAGCATCCCGATATCAAAGGCAGGATCGCCCCAACTACAACGCTCCCAGTCAATCAGACGAACTATACTGTGTTTTGAAGACTTTTCTTCCAGAATTTCCTGCCAATTATTGTGCAGCAATATATTGTTCAACTTTAGGTCATTATGCGTTAAACAATAGGGCACTATTGTATCCGTCAGTTCTGCGATCGCATCTCTGAGGCTTTCGTAACGCTGGTATAGGGCAAAGAATTTCAGACCATCCGCAGGTACCTGACCAAAAACTTCAGGATTAATGCGATCAAATTTGCGAATAATATAAGGAATGCCGCCGTTTACAGGTGCATCTGGGCGCCGCTGAGAAAAGAAATCACGATATTCCTGATGATTGAGAGTTGCTCGATGAAATGCTGCTATAGAGCTTCCAATAGCAGATGCAATCGCAGGTGGAAAAACATTGTTTTTGGTATAAAAATCAATCAGATCGCAATGCTCTTTGAGGTAATTAAAAATAATAATTGAGTGCTTTTCATTAAAATGAATTAGCTCTGGAAGAAATGCATAAAGATGATTCAATGATGGAAATTTTTGTAAAAATTCCTGTATCCGCCACTCGTTAAGGAATCCACCTGTTGTTTTTCCATCAGCCCCATAACATTCTTGTTTTATAATTATCGTGCGATTGTCAGGTAAACTCAAAATTATGTTAAAGTTTAAAGCAATTTTATACTCTTTCTGTCCTAGATATCCTCCTACTTGAGTATAAATATTATTTCGTTCTAAATACTCAAAAACATTTTCTGAACTTAGCAAAAATGTCATAGATACTATTATTTCAAAACTCGCTGATCAAACTTAATTAGAAACATAGGGGTTAAGGCATACCTAAGAAGGCATGTCTTCAACCCTTATCGTTCAAAATCAAACTGGATAAGTTACAGTGATTCAGTTTTCTCAATCAATGGGGCACCCTGAAAATTTAATCGGTTGAGATAGCGAATGCAAGGTTTAAGCTTGCTATTGTTATGTAAAATTCACTAGCTAACGAAGGTCACCAATACTGATGTCACCTCCACTTGTACTGATGTCGCCTCCACTTGTACTGACATCGCCTCCAACAGAAACTGAAATATCATCTGCTCCACCTCGAGCATTGAGTTCCTCTTCACTCAAATTATCAAGGTAGCCTTCATCCTCTTTTAAGAATTCCGAACCAGCAGGATGCCGCTTGTTCAAGTCATTAAGTTTGATTTCCTGTTTTTTCTCAGACATTTTTGTCTCCTTATTTCTAGATAAAATTCTAGATTGAGTCAATAGTTCTGAATAGAAACTAGCATTTATCTAGCTTCCATACATCTTCACTCTAACCTTATTAGTTTAATTATTCAAGCTATTAGAAACTAATTTTTAGACTCAAAAAAAGTATTAGTAAAATATTTATGTCTTGAATTATGACAGACTAAACGAAATTTATTTATATTCTTATCATCTTAGGGAAGAAATCTTATGAGGTACTAGCTAAAGTATCGATTTTTTCATCTCTACTTGGATAGATATGCTTACAAACCCATATTTATATAAGTGTAAAAAATCTGGACATAAATAGTGTAACTATTTTCCAATTATGTCTTTTTGATAAGTACCTTCAAACAGGTGTAGATAACGCAGGTGTAGATAACGGTATTAAGTTGCAGATAGCCAACAACTTCTTTATTTAAAAGGACACACTGCTTGGGTAGTAGCCATTGCTTTCAGTCCAAATGGTGAGATTATTGCAAGTGGCAGTAATGATCCAACGATTAGGTTATGGAATACCCAAACTGGGCAGTGTATAAAAACACTACGAGGTCATAGCAGTTGGGTACAGTCAGTTGCAACTACATAATATAAACGAAGTACGGCGTCTGTAGTTTGAAGGCATTGAGAGCGGTGCGGGTCAATATACAGATGTTGAAGCTATTAAAAAAAGAAGCTCGTAGACGCTTAGATCAAATTTCCTAAGAAGGATGTGTAGTTATCGTGGCATACTTAATCCACACTGCCAAAGCTGAAGAGAATTTAATTGAAATATGGATGTATGTAGGTGTAGAGCGATTTGCTCTACACTACGGGTAAATATTCAAAAATAATATTATTATGTTGCAGCTTTAGATAATTCGTCTGTTTGCTTAGTCTTTTGTTTTATCCAGCTTGTCAAAAGTGGTAACTGTCGAGCAAACCAGATTGATTCTAGAAGGCAAATAATACCACTGCCAATTACTGTATTCGTGGCGCCGATGTGCTGTGCTAAACTACCAGCGAGCAAACTACTCAAAGGTAGCGTGCCAATTATAGACAGGGAGTAAAGACTCATCACTCGACCCCGCTTATCGTCTTCAACTAAGGTTTGGACTATGGTGTTACCACAAGACACTATCAGCATTCCGGCGCCACCAATTATTGCTAGAGTTAGTAACGAAAGCCAAACTTGTCTAGATAATGCAAAAGCAATCAACCCAATTCCACCAGCTGCAAGACATAATGCCATCAACTTTTCTAAACCCAGCACTCGCCGACGCAAGCTAAGATAAAGACAGCCAATAACTGAACCTACAGCACCTGCTGAACTCAAAAAGCCCATTGTATCCCCACCACCTTTAAGTATGTCAGATGCAAAGATGGGAAGTAACGCCATATGGGCACTACCGAATAAACCATTTAATGCCAACAGTAACAAGATGGCACGAATTGGCGCAACATCATATATATAGCTAAATCCTTCATGCAATTTTTGCCAAGTGTTGCTTCCAGATGTGTCTACTTTTAGAGTTGGTCGTAATCTCATTGAAATAAGCGTTAATAATGCCACAACGTAACTCAGACTATCGTAAAGAAAGCAATAGTTGGCGCCAAGCTTGGCAAGTAATAAACCTCCAATTGCAGGACCAATTAACATAGAGCTACTGAGCATAGCAGAATAAAGGGCGATAGCGTTGTTTAAATGGTCACGGTTATCGACTGTTTCAATTACAATCGCATACCTTACAGGCATATCTAGACCCTTTAAAAATCCTCCCCAAATACTGAAAATTATCAGCACCCAAAAATTTGCCAATCCTAAAAACGAAAGTGTTGTCAAAGTTAAAGAAGCGACTGTTCCTAGCACTTGCACCACTATCAATAAATCGCGCTTACTCCAACGGTCACTCAAAACCCCTGAAAACGGCGCCAGAACTAATGTAGGTAAAAATTGCAGAAACCCGTTTAAACCAAGCAACCAAGCAGAACCCGTCTGGGTATAAATTAACCAAGAAATCGTCACCTGCGTCATAAACGTGCCTGACAGCGACAGCGTTTGTCCACTAAAGAAGAGTCTAAAGTTACGCGATTGGAATGCAGGTAGATGTAAATAAATATTATTTTTTAGCCAGTCCTTCAATTGCAGATGCCTCCAAGCGTGGTATAATCCCTGCCTTTTAGTATGCCCTATCTGACTCAGTAATGCTTCTGTTTCTTTACTTACTTCCATATCGAACTTTAGTATGACTCTTTTCGATGGAGAAAATATAAGCTTTATTCCCAACGTTTGTGCGATGTACAGCAAGAAGCAAAATTCATAGTATGTACACATGAAGCGAAAACAAACGCAGCAAGGCAACCGAAATAATAAACGGATATGACTTCTGCGATATCTCAACCACACAATTATACTTTTACGGAGATAAGTTAATGAATAACGCAACTAACACGAACGCAGTTGAACTTTCTTTCGATGAACTCGATACTGTTGCAGGTGGTCTAGCTATTAGCTTAGGTGATATTAAAGGGTTTGCATCAGATGCTTCTAACAGCTTTTCACAAAAGAACTTAGGGGTTGCTCAACAAACCTTCGCAGGTCTTAGTGGTAGCTATACTGCTTCTGTTGTTCAGTTGCAAGATATCAAATCTGATGCTGGTCAAGCTATTGCTATCAGTTTCTAAATATTAACAGAGGGTAGGCGCCGCTTACCCATTCATACAAAATCTTCATCAAGTTCCAAATACATAATTACACAATTTCAGGAGTAAATATCATGCAGAACGAAATTAATAACGCAGTTGAACTTTCTTTCGATGAGCTTGATACTGTTGCAGGTGGTCTAGCTATTAGCTTAGGTGATATTAAAGGGTTTGCATCGGATGCTTCCAACAGCTTTTCGCAAAAGAACTTAGGGGTTGGTCAACAAACCTTTGCAGGTCCCGGTGGTAGCTATACAGGTTCTGTAACTAGCTTGCAAGATATCTTCAGCAACGCAGGTCAAGCTATTGCTGCTAAATAACTGAAGTTACTCCTAGGGCGGGCAAGGATGCCCGCTCCACAAGATAGCTCAACAAGATAAAAAATGCTTTGTAAAGCAATAGTATAAATTGTAAAAAATTTTATTAAAGTTAACCTGATTTTGGCAGCGAAATCAGGCAAAAATATTTTTTAAGTGATATAATAAATATAACAAGTTTCTAAGATATCATGAACAATCTCCTCAATACAAGCTTAGGCTTTTAACCTTGTCACTAGAGCGGATACAGGGAAAGCTTAATCTCCCAAATCTGCCTGACATCATAAATATTAAATCAAATTGCATAACTCAATGTAAGTGAAGATATACGTTCGACGAAAAACGTAATATTTTTCAGGGTTTTGTGCAATTATGAGACACATTTTCGGACTACCGCCGGAATTGAAAGTGAATGCTGTAGTACTTCAATCATACAAAATTATGAACACTATTACAATCGAATTCGCTGGTTTTTGCGCTCAATCTCCAAAATACACATTCAACTCGCGCGTTGCAATGAAAAGTAATTGCGAACCAAGTAAGTGGGCTATCGGTCGAGTTACTGGATTACGGATTGATGATGATAATAATTGGAATTATACGATAGTTTTTGACTATCCGCAAGGTTATAGTGACGAACTCACCGAGGATGAATTAGCCGACGAAAACGAATTAGTCTGCTTACTAGAAGCCGGGTTTATTGGTCGATAACTTGTAATAAAAACAACTATTTTGTGTAGAAACCCG
>NZ_MRCD01000003.1 GCF_001904745.1 Calothrix sp. HK-06 | reverse complement strand
AATTATGATGAGAGCAAGGATTTTACCTAGAAACCGGGTTTCTTTATTGATAAATTATGATGAGAGTAAGGATTTTGCGTAGAAACCGGGTTTCTGGTTTCTTTCCGTAATTGCAAAAGTCCAGATTGTAGCTATGTGAGAGCGCAATTATAAATTAAAACTCTTATTAAAATACTACGAACACGAAGTATATATGCCTACTTCACCACACTTTAACTTGCACAATCCCCCGGCTACTAACAATGTAGACTATACAAAGCACGAGTATCAATACAACTATACGCGCATTCCACCTTTAGCGATGGTTGATACCCTTCCTGCAAAGGAAGACTTTTCTATAGCTTGGTATCGTCTACTAGTTAGGCAGTTAAAGATTATTTTCGTCAACACCTTAATTACTAACCGAGGTAATCGCGGTTCTAAGTCATTGCGTGATGATATTAGAAATTTTATTTTTGAGTCAGTACGCGAAGAAGCACTCCCAACTCAGCTTAATATCTTGGGTCGAGTTCTACAAATTGCACCTCAGTTGCTGCTTGCTAGAATGTCCAAAGATTACCGCGAAGTTGACGAGTTATTGCTTTCGGTTATTAAAGACTGTGGACTCTCAATTTTTAGAGACTTGTTAGGTCGCATTAATACCCGTTTAGAAAGGGGACATCCCACCGGACATGTAAGTAGTCTTAACGATTACAGTAAATTATTACCAGTAATTGATATACCTCAATTTGCTAATAGTTTCCTTGAAGATGAAAGCTTTGCCTACATGCAGGTAGCTGGCTTTAACCCGCTAATGATTGAACGAGTATCTAGTTTTGGCGCCAACTTTCCCATCGAAGATTCTCATTATCAGGCAGTAATGGGAAGTGATGATTCATTAGAACTAGCACTCAAGGAAGGAAGACTTTATTTAGCAGATTATAAAATTTTAGACAATGCAATCAACGGTACTTATTCAAGATATCAAAAGTATCTTTATGCTCCCATAGCGCTTTTTGCTGTTCCTAAAGCTGCAAATTCTAATCGCTCACTGCAAGCAGTAGGTATTCAATGCGGTCAAAATCCAGGCGCCCATCCAATTATTACACCTAAGTCTAATAGATATGCCTGGTTATTTGCCAGAACAATTGTTACTATAGCGGACACCAATTACCACGAAGCAGTTAGTCATCTTGGGCGAACTCACTTATTTGTCGGTGCTTTTGTTCTAGCTACGAGACGGCAACTTCCAGATAATCATCCCTTAAGCATACTTTTGCGTCCGCATTTTGAAGGCACTTTAGCAATTAACGATGCTGCTCAACGACTTTTAATTGCACCCGTTGGTGCAGTCGATCAATTGCTAGGTTCAACTATTGATAACTCACGGGTTTTAGTAGCACTTGGGTTACGAAGCTATGGTTTTAATGGCGCCATGTTACCGAAACAACTCAAGCAACGAGGAGTAGATGACCCCAACTTACTGCCTGTTTATCCTTATCGAGATGATGCACTCCTAATTTGGAATGCCATTCATCAATGGGTATCTGACTACCTAAGTATTTATTACTCGACAAACCAAGACGTTCAAAATGATACAGCCCTTCAGGCATGGGCAGCAGAAGTACAAGCTTTTGATGGGGGACGTGTACCTGATTTTGGCGAAAATGGTAGTATCCAAACGCTTAATTACTTAATAGATGCTGCGACGCTGATTATTTTTACCGCAACTGCACAACATGGCGCCGTCAACTATCCACAAAAAGATTTGATGAGTTATGCAGCGGCGGCGCCACTTGCAGGTTATATGCCAGCTTCGACATTAAAAGGTGAGGTTACAGAACAAGACTATCTGAATTTACTTCCACCTCTAGAACAAGCTCAACGGCAACTAAACGTACTGACTTTACTCGGTTCTATTTATTACAAAAATCTGGGTAATTATTCACCAGGACACTTTCCAGCACAGGTAACACCATTGTTAGATAAGTTCCATAAAAATCTTATCCAAATTGAAGAAATTATCAATGACCGTAATTTGCACCGTCCAACTTACGAATATTTGCTCCCTTCTCGAATTCCTCAAAGCATAAACATTTAAATTTACACTTGGTAAATATTATGGAACCAAAAAAAATACTTAAAGCACACGACCGTCAACTTTGGCTTTCACGTATTATCGCCAAAGTTGGTTATAATAGCCCTATTGGTAGGCTTCTACGCTTATGGGTTTATTATACAGATGGCTTACTTATTCTTAAAGCATGGACAGATGTTCTCAACGTCCGCAAGCAAAACATTGGTGATAAATTTTACGCAGTAGACCAAGCAATAATGCACGCTTCTTATGCTGACGTAAAAGAATTAATGCAAACAGAACCTCAATGGCGAGGAAATGATTTAGGCATTATTAGAATATTAGCTCCTAGTTACATGCTCGGTAATCCGCTAACCTTGGGAATGAACGGTTTGGAACATACAGGAAGTCGTGCTGTAATATTACAAGCCTTACCAAACCCAATTGAAAAAGCAGATGCATTAGGAGAGTTAGTCAATAAAGTTTTGACGGAAGCAGCATCCGAAGGTAAATTGCATGTTGGAGAAGATTTGCCCAGAATGATGGTTTGGATTCTGCATAAACTTGTTTTTGATATATCATTATCAAAAGAAGAAACTATCGCATCAGCAGGGTACGTCAAAGGATTGCCCCTTTCATCTTTGCCCAATTTTATTAGTAAAACACTCCTTGCTTTTAAAACTAGACCAATTATCCAACATCGTAAGCGCTTAATAGAGAAATACAAACAATCTCCTAAATGGAAAGCTTATCTTGAAACAGGCGCCGAATACCAATTAAACGAACACCAAATAGCCAACAGCCTTTTTGATACAATTCATATAGCCGGAACAGCAGGAACAAGCGCACTACTAGGGTCTGTAATAGGGGTTTTATGTTTAGATAAGACCCTAAGAAATAATGTAATATCAGAAGTTAACGCTGTTTGGAATGGAGAGCAAACACCATCCGGACACGCACTAGAACAATTAGAAACTGTCGATAAAGTTATTCTAGAAACCGCGCGCTTCTATCCACCAGTAAGATTTGTTAGTCAGCTAGCAAAACAACCCGGTGAAGTTACAATTGGTAGTCAAAAATGCCCATTTCAAAAAGGGACACGATTACTTGGCTCAATTTTCACAGCAAATCGCGACCCGAAAAAATACGAAAATCCAGATAGCTTCAACATAGAGCGCGACTTTTCAGATATTTTATCTTGGAACGGTAAGGAACACGAACGCGCGTGCCCCGGTAGGTCTTTGTCGGTTGGTATAATCAAGATGTTCTGTTTATATCTGTTCAAAAAATACCAATGGGAATCGTTTACAGAAGTCAAATGGGATTTTGAAAAAGTCACCGCTGTTACCCCAAATAACTTAATTTTACAAGGTTTTACCCAACAACGCGAATAATACCTGTACGGGCGGGTTAAGTCACATCCTAGTTAACAACGAAAAATTCATCTAAACCCGCCCCCCTACCTCTTATATATTTGAAATAATGACAACAATCGAAACACGAAAACTCACAGATATTGCAACCTGGATGGTTCCAGTTAAACCAACTGATTTACCTCCCGTTCTAAAAGGTGTATTCTTTATGGACGGCAACCCCCTTCCAGACCATTGCATTACCATGCACAACCTAGAATGGGACGAAAAGAACCTAGTTTTATTTTTGCCCGTCTCTGCTCCGCTCCAATGGACATTTCATCAATCAATTCCTGGATGGATATTACTTATTGGCGCCCAAATATCTCGATTTACCTATAAAATTAAATTTGAAGATAACACATTACAACGCGCGCAAATCACACCCCTATGGTTTGACATACCAATACCAAAATGGCTCATAGATGCCACAATGTACCAAGATGCAAACAGCAACGGAGATACATGGCAGCGAAAAAACCTTTGGCTTGGTGGAACTGTCCGTGTTGGCGAATATACACTTCGCAGAGTCGTAGATGAACAAGGAAGTTATACAAAAGCATTTCAAGATATGCTTACTAAAGTTCAAAGCGAATGTTTGGTGATTGTTTGATTTTTTGCATAACTAACCATAAACTGTACTAATTTTAGTCAGTACTCGGTCTGATCTCATACATCATAGTCAAGATTTTTCATATAAAAAATGCAGGTAACTGATGCCCCTAACTGAGTCTGTATGTCCGGTAAGGGTTTTAATTCCTTTAAGAGTGGCGGGATTTGACAGTTTCACCGTCTTGTCAAGACTAACCGTTGCCAGTATTTTGCCATCCGGGCTGAAGCTGGCGCCCATTACTCTTTGCTTCATACTCAATGTTATAATGGCTGTTGGGTAAATATTACAACAGCATTATAGCGGCGCCCAATGGTACTCATGTAAATCAATATATTGATAGGCGCCAAGAATCAAAGTTATGAAACCCACTTGCAGCAAAGTGCTGGAAAGAGCGCGCAACTAGTCGAAGCGATTGCTAAATATATTTGCGGCTGTTATACTTGTACAATAACCTGTACAAGTATGAAACAGATGAAAGTTGTGTCTTTTAGCGAAGCGAGAAATAACCTCAAGGATGTTTTAGACCGAGTGGTGGAAGATGCCGACTACACGATCATCACAAGAAGAGATGCAGCGGATACTGTCGTGATGTCTCTAGATGTATTTAATAGTTTGTTAGAGACTGTACATTTACTTAAATCTCCGGCTAATGCTGCCCATTTAGAGCGTTCTATTGCTCAGTTCAAGCAGGGAAAAGTAGTAGAGCGAAATTTGTTGGATGAGTAGAAAGTTAGCGTGGACTTCGGCGGCTTGGCAAGATTATTTATATTGGCAAGGACAGGACAAGAAGACTTTAAAACGAATTAACAAACTGATTGAGGCAACCATGAGACTACCGTTTGAGGGAATAGGGAAACCAGAAGCACTACTCGAGAATCTGGCTGGTTTTTGGTCGCGGCGAATTGATGATACGAATCGGTTAGTTTATGCAGTGGATGATGAGTATCTTACGATTATTGCTTGTCGATTTCACTATTCTGAGTAACATACTCCTTATCGTTCCCTATAAACTTTGGGTCTAATACATGTCAGGAAAACAGGTTTGTTTTAAGATGTGATGTAAAATGACAAATAGTGGGATTGTTACCTAGTTAATTAGTGCTTGTTGAGAACCAATGACAATAGCAATCGATTTTGGCACCAGTAATACCGTCATCGCGCGCTGGAATCCTGTGACGCAGCAACCGGAGACCCTTAGTATACCAGGTTTATCGATTCAGCAAAGCTTGAACCCACCGCTCATCCCCAGTTTGGTATATGTAGAGGATGCTGCCAAAAGTCAGGTATTGATTGGGCAACAAGTACGTGATAAAGGTTTAGACTTATCGAACGAACCCAGATTTTTTCGCAGTTTCAAGCGTGGTATTGGCGCCAATATTCAAGGATTTATGCCTGAAGTTGATGGACAAAATGTCACGTTTGAGCAGGTAGGGAAATGGTTTTTAACTTCAATCATCACACAGTTGAGTGCAGCACAACCTGAAGTTGCTAATTCATTAGTATTAACGGTACCCGTCGATAGCTTTGAAGCATACCGTCACTGGTTAGGAAGCGTTTGTCAAGATTTAGCAGTGCAAGAAGTGCGGATGTTGGATGAACCGACCGCAGCAGCACTAGGTTATGGAATTGCCGACCAAGATATATTATTAGTTATCGACTTTGGTGGTGGTACGCTTGATTTATCATTGGTACGGTTAGATAAAAGCGCGCAGCAATCCAATAGTAAACCGTTGGGATTTTTATTAAAGTTTGGTAATAAGTCTTTGGCTGAGGACTCTAAGCAGAAAGTCAAAACTGCGCGTGTACTAGCAAAAGCTGGGCAAAACTTAGGTGGTACTGATATTGATAACTGGGTAGTAGATTATTTCGTTAAAAACACAGGTTTAGTTGCAAGTCCCTTAACTACCCGTTTGGCAGAAAAAGTCAAAATTCAGCTTTCGACGCAAACTAGTGCAAGCGAAGTATATTTTAATGACCAAACGTTTGAAACCTACGAACTCGATTTAAACCGCGAGACATTCGAGAATATTCTTAGAGAACACGGATTTTTTGAACGTCTCGATGGCTCGATGACAAGTTTACTCCAACAAGCACGGCGCCAGGGGATTGAAGTTACAGATATTAACTCGGTGTTATTGGTAGGTGGAACATCGCAGCTACCAGCAGTGCAAACATGGATAAAAAATTATTTTGATCCAAGTAAAATTCGCAGCGAGCGTCCGTTTGAAGCAATTGCCCAAGGCGCCTTACAATTAACGCAAGGTATAGAAATTAAAGATTTTTTATATCACAGCTACGGTATTCGCTATTGGGATAAACGTAACAGTCGTCACAGTTGGCACCCCATCGTCAAATCTGGACAACCTTACCCAACGAGTCAACCTATAGAATTATTATTAGGCGCCTCGTTGGAAAATCAACCCAGCATAGAATTAATTATGGGTGAACTCGGCGCCGAAACAGGTGGTACCGAAGTATTTTTTGATGGTGATAGATTAATAACTAGGCGCCTTGATAGCGGTGCAACTAGCGTTAAACCCCTTAATGATACAGAAGGCGCTAGAACAATCGCAAACCTCACACCTCCAGGTTTTCCCGGAAGTGACAGAATAAAAATATACTTTCAAGTAGATAAACAGCGTTTTTTACGAATTACCGTAGAGGATTTATTAACAAACGAAACACTACTAGAAAACCAACTAGTAGCAGAACTAAGTTGATATTTACGGAAATAGTGGTAGGTTGGGTGTAAGCGTAAATGTAAAGCGAAGCTTTTCCCGTAGGATAGTTCTCCCGCAGGGTAGCGACAGCAGAACCCAACATAAATCTTACTAACTTTGACAGCGACTAAAATTGTAACAATATCGTAAGTACGTAAAGGCATTATAGCTATAAATTTAACTTCGTAGGTGCTATTGTGATAAAGAACGAGCAGCAAGATATGAGCCGGGTATTATTTAATCTAATGCTGATTAAGTATGCTGTTTAGTTAATCTAGTTCCGCACCTAGTACAGAAGTTGAAACTAGCTGGATTATTATAATTACAATTTGTACAATTAATGCGAATTGGAATTTGAGGAGGGGCTTTTACTGGAATTCTTTTCTCGCGAGTAAAATTATTATAGAGAAGTGCAACAAAGATTAAAACAATTGCCCCAGAAACAGTAGGAAACAGCAGAAAACTCCATGTTGGTTTTGTCAAGTAAATAATGACTGGATTGGAGCCTGCTGGTGGATGAGTTGTTCGGGTAAGCATCATGACAGAAATGGCAGTAGCAACAGCTATAGCAACTGACCACCACGTTGCTCCAAAAAGCGTCAAACATACCAAACCAATAAAGGAACTCAAAAAATGACCGCAAAGCACATTTCTCAGTTGTGAAAAGGGTACATTTGGAAACCCAAAGACCAAAACGCAGGACGCTCCAAAAGAGCCGAGTACAAATGCTACAGAAAATATATTGGAAAGAATTGCAACCGCACTGATTGCCAGAAATCCTCCTAACCAAGCTAGTATTATTGCTGTAAGCGAATGTTTCGGAGATAACTTAGCATTATCCCCTTTTAGCTTTTTAAAGATGCTACCTACATTGCTGTTTGATTGCTTAACCATGTATATTCACCTCAACTCGTTAGTTGTTTTGTAAAGACTGGTTTGTTTAACACTTTGCAGTGCTTATGCGCCAACTCTATTAACAAGTCCTTGCGAACTTTGCCTGTCACCGTCTTGGGCAAGTCGGTGAAGAAAAACACTTGGGGTTGCTTGTAACAAGCAAGTTTCGATTCACAAAAATGGCGCAAATCCTCTTCTGTAAGGGCTTTGTCCTCTGTCTCGACGAAAGCCGCCAGCAGGGTGCGGTTTTCTCCTAGCTCTTCTGGTGAAATACCAATGACCGCAGCATCTCGCACCTGGTCATATCGGCATAGCACATTCTCAATCTCTATTGAGGAAATGTTCTCCCAACCGTAATCGGTTTCTACGTAGATTAAATCTTTCAAACGGTCTCGAATCTCCAAATAGCCATCTGGATGAATAATTGCCATATCGCCAGTGTGAAACCACCCATCTCGAAACGCTTTTTCGGTAGCTTCAGGATTGTTGTAGTAGCCCGAAGCTACTGTATTACCTGCCACTATTACTTCCCCCAAGGTACGACCATCCCAAGGAACGTCTTGCCTTAAGGTATCGACCACCCGTAACCCCGTTCCAGCATGGATGGTTGCCACCCCTTGACGCGCACGCTTTTTAGCACGGTCAAGAGAGGGCAATGCAAGCCATTCTTCTTGCTCCTCACATACAACGTAGGGACCATAGGTTTCATTCAATCCATATTGGTGGATGAAGTTAACCCCCATCTCATCTAATCGTTCGATTAGGGTGGGAGCAGGCGCCGCTCCTCCCGTAGTAATCGTCAGCCCGCGAAACACTTCCTTATTTCCAGAGGCTGACACTAGCTCGCGCACAAGGCGGGGGGCGCCACATAAGTGAGTAATTTGGTACTGAGAGAGGGTCTGGATATGACCTGCACAGCCATCTTGAATTTGGTGATTTGGCAGGAGGACTTGCGTCGCTCCCACGGCGACCGAAGCCCAGATATGTCCCCACCCATTAACATGAAACATGGGGAGCAGCCACAGATACTTCGAGGCTCGGTTCAGTCCAATCATCAACGCTTGCCCCAGTGCATTCAAGTAGGTGCCTCGGTGATTGCACATTACCCCTTTTGGACGACCAGTGGTACCGGAAGTAAAGTTGATAGCAAGGGGTGAGAGTTCGTTTACAACAGTTGTATCCAGTCTAAAATCTCCATTTTCACCCGCTATCTCTGTTTCATAATCGAGGAATCGAGAATCGATTGAGTTGGCGATGCCATCGATAACAATAACTTGTTGCAAGTGAGAAAGGGCAACAAAATCGTCAATTTGTATTTTCTCGCTACTGCAAGCATCGACAATCAAAACTTTGGCTTTGCAATAGTCCAGTAGGGATAGAACGTCTTGCGCCTGAAGCCAAGGGTTGAGCGTGACGATTACGGCGCCGATGGCTGGAATGCTGAAGTGGGCTTCGATAGCCTGTCTATTGTTCAAAGTCAGGAGAGCAACCCGATCTCCATACCCCACATTCAGTCGCTTCAGCAGAAGTGCCAAACAGCGAGAGCGGTGCAATAGCTCTTTATAAGTTACTGTTCCATCAGGGTAAACGATTGCGCTTCGGTTAGGAAATGCCCGACCGCTGCGCTCTAAAAAAGTGGTTGGGCTTAAAGGTATATGAAAATGCATAGGTTAGAAGAATATTACAAACTATTCAGAAATCGGCACCTGATCATGCTGTACAGCAAACTCGTTCCACAGATCAGGGCGCTGCTTGACTTTGATATAACGTGTCGCTAAAATAGTGCAGCCATTGATAGAAGCCATTGTATGAAATGTACCTGGTGAGCGAAGTATTAATGACCCAGGCTCAAACGTGACACCATTCTCGATATAATCCCCGGTTAACACTAAAACCATTTCATACCCGATATGTTCATGCAAGGCAACAAACGCACCAGGCTCATATTTAAGAATTGCTGCATCGGGCCCTTGTGGGTCTTGATCTACCAAACTAAAAATTGTGTGTATTGAAACACCTTTTCTCACTTCTGGTTGATACGGCACGAACTCAAATGTACTAGGTAAGGAAATATTCTCCATGCCCAGGAACTTAATTATCCTGTCGTTGATGGAATTGTATGGGAATGGTGAGAACTTCATTTGCCCATTGCTCATCAATTGCCCATTTATTTGAGCGTAACCGTTTAAGGGGGCGCCACCTTTATTTGTGTTATCGTATCCCAATGAAGGTATATTTGACATTTGCTTATTCTCCAACTTTAACTTCTCAATATTTAGTGGAATTGAATTTTTCTTTGTTCTTGGCACAGACCGTTGTAACCCCAACTAAATCCATCTATTTCCTGAATCGAAATATAGTTAGGGTGGATAGCACCGCCAAGAGTTTCAGTAACAAGTTTCCAAGCTTGTGACATCCATTCGGCTTTTTCTGAATCGGTATTTGTTCCTTCTGTGATAATAATGCTCAACTCAAAAATTGCATCATCACATTTAACACCACCTACATACCATTGCGTTTCCTGCAATGCGGCTTCAAAACGAACAACAATTAATTTTTTATTTTTGCGAAGAATGTTCTGTGTTATCAGAGATAAACTTTCAGCAAGGTTATCTCTGATCTTCTCAGGAAATATCTTCGACGCTGAGAGTGTTATGATCGGCATAGCTTATATTGCTTCGAGTTATTGAAAGCGGGCGTTGCGACGTTCCATAATCCCCTTAAGAATGCCGTCATAAACTGAAGCTCTGGCTTCGAGCATCCGCATCGCACTCTTAAACACCTTCTGAAAATCTTCATAGGTGTGCGTGTAGGGCATTCCCGCAGCGAACCACCCCTCGCCGTGGTCTTCATCGAGTTCACAATGAACAACAAAGAATTTCACCATCTCTTCACTCAAACCGCGACGGCGTAGGTGTGCCAAAACTCGGCGCTGTTGAAGAGGAATTGCTAATTCCAAAGCTCCCATCCCGCCAATGCCGTAATGGAGTCCATCAGCAAACCAGCAGAGGTTAATCTTGGTATTGAGCAGGTAGCAAGTCTCTGGATTAATATCATCTTCCCGCGCTCCGCCAAAATAATCCATTAAGGGTTCAAATAAATTAGGATGAGCTTGGGCAAAATTTCCCTGACCAAACTCGTCATGGAGATTGTGATAAAGTTCTTCGCGCATCTCAAACGGCACAATCAGGCTGAAAGCGGCAACGTGCAGGTGGAAGCGTTGCATGTTGACTCGGTAATTAGCGAGGAAGTAGCGCACTTCTTCATCACTCAAATCATCATTATCAAACAATTTAAATAATGGATGATGGTTGACACGATGCTGGCTAATCCGCTCTTTAAGCCACGGCATGAAAACTTCAACCTTCGCAAGGAAAGGAGAGAGTTGCTCTTGGGGTAAATATTGCTGCTCAATCTGTTCAATCAAGTGGCGAAGTTCCCATTCTCTCGTGAAGCCGGGAGTTCCTAACCCAAATCCCTCTTGCATCAAGCGTAAGTTCATGTCAAATAAAAGGAACTGAATTTTTTGCCAAGCAGAACCTCCTTTATTTTGGAAAGCTTCATGTGCCAAATTTTCGACTTGCTCAACGGGGTATACATATTCCTTAAAATACTGCTTTAGTACTTCCCAGGAATTGCTCTGTACTAAGCCAGATTTGGCAAATAATCTTCTAGAATCATTCAATTTCAACATTGTTTTTTCCTTGATAAAACTACATGAATTTCTATTTGTTAGGAAATTATTTAGAGAGCATTGATGACGCATCTGGTTATGTGATAGCGACTTATTTGCTTTCCCTCCTTTTTTAATTCACACGATAAAAAATCAATTTATGCATCGAGGACATAGAAGAGGAGATAGAAATGGAAAGTTTTTACCTATTTGTTGCTTCGCAGAATCCTCTTATAAAGGGTTTCTGCTCACCCGCATAAACCTTGACGACCGCTTGCGGGCGAGAACCTAGCGACTACGTTCATACCCGCATGGTAAAGTTGGTAAGAAACAATCGCTTGTTAAACCTGTCTTTCCAGGGTTTTGAACCCGGCTCAACTGCTCTACGTCTCTAACTTTAAGAACCAATCGAGAAAAATTAGGGAAGGGCAATCACAATTACTCAAAAAACTTTCAACGGTTCAGTCAGCAGTATTCTGCGTCTCCAAAAAAAGCCTGTGTTTCTATTTATGTAAAATTTTTGAGCGCATCTAACTATGTCAACCACAAAAAATCTACCGTTACTATCGCTTTTAGGCTTCTCTGTCTCGTTACTTGCTGCTTCTACTATTGGCTTTTTGGCTAGTCCCTCACTTGTTTAAGCGCAGAAAGCCCAAAGACCAACAGCTGCAAAAGTTACACAGTTAACAAATGGCAACCTAACTTGTTACGCCACGTTAGTAGATGGAAGAGGCAAAAGTTACAGCTTTGTTGGGGACTTTGATTTTTGTGCGAAAGAAAAAACTTACCTTAACAACAGAGTACGCCTAACTTATGGAAAAACGCGAATCAATGATTGTCAAAGCGCAGAACCCTGTGGAAAAACGCGCGTAGTAACCGCAATAAAGACAATGCAAGTCATTAAGTAATTAAATATACCAGGTTTTCTATCCCGGTTTTAAATTAAATGTTTTGGTGCTGTTCAAATTAGTACTAAATAAGTTATTGCCTTAACCCTAGTTGCCAAAATCCCTATAACCCAGATGGAACAGATTATTGTTGACCTACGGTACTAAAATACTACTAGACGCAGGTTATCGTACTATCAATAAATATATATGTTTACTACTTAGAACAATACATAAATATTTATAATAACATCTAAAATGGAACTCTTAAGACAACTTAAGCTGTCGGTTCATTAGATTTAAAGGAACCTAACGTAGCATCAATCTCAGAAGCTAATTTTAGAGGACGAAAAGGTTTGGCAAATACAGCAACAACATCTAATTGAGCAAAACTCTCTTGGTCGGACTGTTGTAACTTTGCTGTTACCATAATGACAGGAATGTTGACAGTGGCAGGGTTTGCTTTGAGTTTTTGCAATGTAGCACGACCATCCATGTCGGGCATCATCATATCGAGTAAAATCACATCGGGTTGATTTGTTTGTGCAATAATCAAAGCTTCTTGACCGGAACTAGCAGTTAACACCTTCCAATCCGATCCCATTTCCAAACCCATTTGAGCAATAGCTCGTACATCTTCCTCATCATCAATGATTAATACACATTTACTCATAATACTTTTGAATTGTGAATTGTGAATTATGAATTTCTAATTACTTAATGGTAAAGTGAAATAGAAAGTGCTGCCTTGACCCAAAATACTCTCGACCCAAATTTTGCCATGATTTTGTTCAACAATATTACGACAAATCGCAAGCCCTAAACCGGTTCCTCCTTTTTTGCGGGAATCAGATACATCGACCTGCTGAAAACGCTCAAAGATTGTTTGTAATTTATTTGCTGGAATTCCCCGTCCCTCGTCTTGCACTTCAATTTGTATATAATTTATTTGTAACTTCGCGCGCAGCCAAATACTACCACCTACTTCGGAGAACTTGATAGCGTTGCTGAGGAGGTTAATCAAAGTTTGTAATATTCTGTCTGGGTCTGCTAGTATGTCAGCTATAACAGGTTCGGTAATTAAGTTAATTTGTGCCTTTTCTGCCATCGCCTGCATTGCTTCTGTTGCTTGGATAAGTAAGTCAGCGATGTTACATTTCACAGGTTGTATAGCAATTTTACCTGATTTCATCCGCTCCAAATCAAGAATATCGTTGACTAAACGGTTTAAACGCTCACTGTTAGTGATGGCAATATTCAAGACTTGTTGCCCTTTGGATGTAAGTGTTCCTAGCTGTCCAGTACCTAATAAATCAAGTGACCCAATCAAAGAGGTTAGCGGAGTTCGTAATTCATGGCTAACTAAAGAAATAAATTCGTTTTCTAGTCGCTTGCGTTCGGTGATGTCGTTGATGATATTTAAAATGCATTGTGTACCAGACAAGTCAATTAGTTCGGCAGATAGTAAGATAATTCTGACCTCACCAGATTTAGTACGGAATTCCATCTCATAGTTTTGTAAACATCCTGTTAAGAGTAATTTTTCAACGGCGCCAGCATATTGTTGTTGAGTAATTCCCAGGTTGAGGTCATAGGCGGAGCGACCAATAATTTCCTCCAAACAATAGCCGCTCATTCGGAGAAAACTGTTGTTTACGTCAATAAAACGTCCTTCTGAAACATTAGTAATTGAGATTGGGCTAGGACTGGAACGAAAGATAAGCGCAAACTTTTCTTCTGCTTGCTGACGTTCGTAAATTTCTTGCTGTAACCTGGCATTTTGCTCTAAAAGCGATGAACGCAGGTTGCAAATTGTCAGATGATTTTCGACCCGCGCTAATACTTCTTGAATTTGAAAAGGTTTTGTGATGTAATCAACCCCTCCGACTGTAAAGGCTTTAACTTTATCTATTACATCATTCATGGCGCTGATAAAAATTACTGGAATATCGCGCGTGCGTTCATTTTCTTTTAAAGATTGACAAACCTCATAGCCATTCATTTCTGGCATGTTAATATCGAGCAAAATTAGGTCAGGTGGAGATGCCTGGGCGCCTCGCAAAGCCGTTGAACCTTTGGTTACGCTCCTAACTTTATAACCCTGTTCGGTCAACATAGCGGCCAGGAGGTGTAAATTCTCAGGAGTATCATCAATTACTAAGATATTGGCTTTATGTTTCTCTAATTGTTGGTTATCCATTGTTGCCCCCTTGAACCAAATCAATAATTTCGTCAAAACAGAAACGCTCTACTAAGTCAGCAAGGCCTTGGACTAAAGTAAAATAGGTTTCGGGTATTTGTTGAATTAACAGGGTAATTAGCTCTGCATCCACCTCAACGGCAGCTTGTTCAAGAGCAACCCGCCATTCGGATGGCATTACAAGTAAGCTTTGTGGTTTTAGCTGCTCTAATTCCGATGTGTTCGCTATAGTAGGATGTTCTACATATTCTTGCTCCGAGGCGTATATATACTGAAGTTGTAGATACTCAGCCATCTTGTTAAAAATTACCTCTTCCCTGAAAGGCTTGCGGATCAGGTCATCACAACCTGCGGCTAAAATATGAGAGCGCTGTTCTTCAAAAGCGCTGGCTGTGAGAGCAATAATTACAGTATGAGAATTTTCTCTTCCTCTGCCCATCTCTTCCTCAATGGCTCGAATTTGGCGAGTAGCTTCATACCCATCCATTACGGGCATTCGCATATCCATCCATATTAGATGGGGATGCCATGTTTGCCACAAATCGATTGCTTCAATTCCGTTAGCTGCTGCACGCGCTTCAAAACCAACACTGATGAGTAACTGCGTTAATAAGTCGCAATTTTCTTGGCGGTCATCCACAACTAAAATTTTATATACAGGTTGACCGGGCGCCAGTGCAATCGCCTTTTGTTTTAAGGTTTGTGGTGCAACTTCTTTGGGCAAAGCTAGTTCAATTTTGACATCGAAAGCGAAAGTAGAACCTTTATTTACCACACTATTAATATAGATATCGCCACCCATCAACTGCACAAATTGACGGCTGATAGTTAGTCCCAGCCCTGTACCCTCCCTAACTTGGGCGCCACTTGCTGTCTGTACAAAAGGTTGAAAAAGCTGATCTAAATCCTCAGTTGCAATCCCGGTTCCTGTATCTTCGATTTCAAAGTGTAGGAAGTGGCTGTTTTTCATTCCCACTCTTAGCGTCACTCCTCCTGTTTTGGTAAATTTAATTGCATTACCGAGTAGATTTATCACAACTTGCCGCAGCTTACCCTCATCAGTAAGGATGTATTGAGGCAAATCTGGCGCCAGTTCAAATGATATTAATAATTTTTTTGCCTCGGCTCGTACCTGGAACATTTCTTTAATAGTTTGTAATAACCGATGCAAATCAAAAGATACAGGGTTTAAAATAATGCGTCCAGCTTCGATTTTGGACATTTCCAGTACATCATTAATTAAGTTGAGCAAGTGTTCCCCACTGCGATTAATAGTTGCTAGCGAATCTCGCTGGCGCTGATTAAGGGTGTTATCTCTCTCCATGAGTTGAGCAAAACCGAGAATGGCGTTTAGTGGGGTACGGAGTTCGTGGCTCATATTTGCCAGAAAAGCGCTTTTGGAACGGTTGGCAGTCTCTGCGGCAACTTTTGCAACCCGCAGTGCTTCCTCTGCTTGATGTCGAAATCGCCCAATCGCGATTAGCTCACCCACTCGTTGTAGTAAATTAGTATCCTCTTGACTCCAGATTTTTGAAAAGTTAACCACATCGGTTCCCAAAAAACCAACCACTTTACCAGCGTGGATGGTAGGAACAACCATAACCGACCGAATTGATTGACTCTGGAAAACTCCTTTCTCAGTTGCTGCCTCTAGAGGGAGCTTGGCTACATCAGAAATTTGCATAGTTTTGCCACTAAGTATCTGATTGTAAGACCAGGGAAACGACTCAACTAGTGAACCAGTGGCGCCACCGAATAACGGTTCGATGGCAACAGCGCACCACTCACGAACAAGATTAAACTGCATCTGAGCTTCACAGTATTCAAATATACAGCTTCTTTCTGTACCCATAAACTCTGCAACCGCTTGCAGGGTAAAGTTGATAGCGGTGTCTACATCTTGGTCAATAAAATGACGGGATATACTCGTAAGTAGACTATCTTCCCTCGCGCGATGCTCAAGTGCAGCTTCGGCTTGTTTGCGCTCAGTTAAGTCTTGAATCATCGATTGCATCAGCTTGCGGTTACCAATTTGAACCACAGTTAGCCAAACCTCAGCTGGAAAGTCTGTGCCATTTGCACGACGGTGAACCCACTCAAAACTGTGACTGCCTTGTTTGTTAGCGAGAGCCACATGTTCATTGGCGAGACTAAAAGAGTCTTGACCATTGGGTTGGTATGGTGGTGAGACTTCAGCAGCGTGTTTGCTCAAAAGTTCTTGACAAGAATAACCAAATAGCTTCTCTGCTGCCATATTACAATCAAAGGGAATTCCATCCTCTGCTAGTACAACAGCAGTATTTGTTGATTTGTAAAGCGCGCGAAATCTGGCTTCCGATTGTCGTAATGATTCCTCTGCTTGTTTGCGGTCGCTAATATCCCGGAAATACCAAATTCTGCCATAATAATCTTCTGTTGGCGATTTTACAGATGCCGAATAGCGGTCTAAAATTCGCCCATCCTTCATACAAATTTCATCACGACTAACCTGTTCGGGATGCGCGTACAAATACTCTACCTTTGCTAGAAATTCCTCTGGCTGTTCAAGTTGGTCAAGTACTGATGAGAGTAACTGGCGATTTGTATCGCTACTATGAATCACAGTTTCGCTTATTTGCCATAGCTGACAAAAACGTTGATTGTAAGAGACAACTCGATTTTTTTCATCAACAACTAAAATTCCATCAATTGAAGCTTCTTGTTGAGCTTTGAGTATAGCGTTACTACGGCGCAAATCTTCTTCAGCTTGCTTACGCGCGGTAAGATCGATAATAAAGGCAATAGAATTGTAACGTTCTTCTCCTGTCAGCACATAACCTACTAATATTGGCACGCGACTGCCGTCTTTACGTATGTATTCTTTCTCGTAAGGTGTACATGCACCTCTTTGCTTTGCCTCCGCAATGTGAACTTCATCTAAAGGAAGCCATTCTTGGGAGGTAATATTTATCCAGGATATTTCGCCCTGATCTAATTCATCTCGTGTATAGCCAATTATCCGTAAAAACTCATCGTTGGCATCTTTAATACTACCGTCAACGTCGCCAAAGAGAATACCAGCAACGTTTGATTCGACAAAACTCCGCAGTTTCTGTTCGCTTAGACGCAAAGCTTCTTCAGCCTGTTTTTGCTCATTAATTACACGCGCAACACTTATTATTAATAAGTTGCCATTAATATCTTGTGTCGTAGTTAAGCCGGTAGCTTGCCACTGCCAAGTACCATCCTTGATTCTAGCTCGATATTCAACTCCCGACTGCTTTTCACCCGTCGTTACTACTCTTTGAAATGCTTCTATGCATCTTGGCAGGTCATCGGGATGAATGAAATTAGCAAAGGATACACCTTCTAACTCGCTAGTATCATACCCAGTAAGATTGGTTAAATTGGGTGATATGTAGCATATTGTTCCTTCTAAGTCAATTAAAGAAATAATATCATTAGCGTTTTCTACAATACGGCGAAACTTAGCTTCACTTTCACTTAAAGCTGCTTCGGCTTGCCTACGCGCGGTAATATCTTGAAAACTCCAAACACGTCCAATAATTTCATCACCGCTCCATTGGGGTATTGAGTAACGCTCAAAAACACGCCCATCTTTTAATTCCACTAAATCAAAAGCTTCCATAGCAGGGTTATTAATAACAATTTCATTTACCCTGGCAATAAAAGCTTCGGGGTCGCGCGTTTGATGAGCCATGAACATAAATCGTTCATAGGCCATAGAATCTTGCAAATATGATTCAGGAATTGACCACATTTGCAGATATTTCTGGTTAAAAGCCTGAACAGTACGGTCTTGGTGCAATACTAAAATACCATCTGCTGTAGATTCGAGCGTTGCTTGGAGAAAAGACAAAGCTCTTGCTTGTTCCTGCTCTGCAATTGTGTGTTCCGCTTCCCAGCGTTTTGCTTGGGTAATATCCCTAATTACTAGTACAGCAGACTTTTCACCTTCTGGAAGTGCAAAGCAATTGCCCGATATCTCTACAATTAACAAATCATTGTCTTGTTGAAATTCGTATTCTGTTGGTTGATAATCTCCCTCTAGAATCTTGACATTTGGGTAAAACTCTGATTCTATATATTCACCAGCTTGTGTTAAGGGTAATAAATCACTCAACCTAACGTTTAATACTAAAATATGAGGTTGGTTTACAAGTTTGTCAAAAGCAGCATTACACCATTGTATTTTTCCATCACTGCCCGTCCAAACAATCGCATCAGCAATGGCGCCGAGTGCAACCTCCATTTTACCTAGAGTCGCGCGTAATTCATTGACTAAACCTGTTAAATTAACGCTCATCTCTATAACCTCTCATCATCTACCACTATTCTAAAGCGGACGCAATATCGCCATAAACACCCACTCTCCCTGGTGTTTCTCTGCCATAATCAAATGCTCGGCTTCAATTTCTCTACCATCTTTAGTTATACCGACAAGACGCAGAGGGTGATTGAGAATAGTGGAATTAGAGGTAGTGAGAAAACGGGAAAAACCGAGATGGTGGGGAGCATGAAAACCGTTAGGGATAATTAGCGTTATCATTTGACCGTTTATTTCAGTCATACTCCAACCAAAAACTGAGGTAAAACAATCGTTTACATAGGTGACGAACCCCTGCTCATTTGTAATCACGACAGGTACATCTGTTTCTAGTTTCATTTCATCAAGGGTTTTCATTCGGGCGCCTCTTAGCTAAACCAAAATAGTTATTAATAGTTTTTTATGGCTATATAATTATGGGGCTGTAACTTCCGGCTTCAGCGTCTGTGCGCTCTTGTTATACAAGGCGCCGCGAGCCGACACATGATTATTATTACCATCAAATTTAATTACATGGAACATTAGTTATGTAAATGCATAAGTAGATATGATTGGGCAAAACCTTATAGTTAACCTAAAATTAACATTTATCTAGTTCAAACGTTAACTGTTAAGGTATAAACATTTTCTTGAAAGCGCAAAATCAGCTAGAAAAGCTTGGTCAAATTGTTCAAAAATATCTTTCCAAATTGTTTTATTCTTCCCTACTTCTTCTCGATCGCTCTCTAAATTTAAAAGTATCGAAGGCAGAGAGACAATCAAAACAAACGAGATAAATAGATAGTAGCTTCCTCTCAGGAGAAGACAGTTTCTTAATTAATCTACTTGTACAGATATATCAATCTCCTTGATCGAGAAATTAAAAAAACCTTCCCTGGTTCTTCTCGATTCCTCTCTAAAGTCAAAATAGTTCAGCTAAAGACTAGCTAACTTTCAAATTCAACAATTCTAACAATTATCTAAATTTAAGGAGAAAAAAATGGGTAGCACATTCACTTTGGGTACTTTAGGTTTCGATCCTATTAGCCCAGGTCTTGATATTATTCACAACACACCTGGTGATGCGAATATTTACAAGTTCAATACTACAAGAACTGAAAACCTCAATCTGCTTGTGAAAAATATCTCTCAAGCTGATAGTCTCAAAATTGAATTATTCGAGGACAAAGACGGTAACGGAGCAATTAATACAGGTGATGCTCTAATTCAACAAACTAGTTGTGGTACTACGAGTGATAAAAATCCTACTAACGATGGGACTATTAATCGTAGAGATTTAGCTGCTGGTAATTACTTAGTTAGAGTTACTTCAAACAATCACAACGGTGATGCAACTTATAGCCTAGACGCAGCTGTTAGCTTAAATAGTACCGATAATAGGCTGCTGGCTCGTAATAGTGAAATGGGTACATTGACTAGTGACAGAAACTTCACAGGTAGTGTTAATGATTTCAACATGAACAACTTCTATCACTTTAACTTGGAAGCCGGAAAAGAAGTCAAAATTAGTATGACTATGGATGGTGGAGATGCTGATATGCGGGTGTTTAGCGACAAAAATCATAATCAGCGTGTTGATTTGACAGGGACTGAACTTAGTAGTTCTCCTGCTTCTCACAACAATGGTAGTACACCAGAATTCATAACACTTAATACTCCCGGTGA
Organism: Calothrix sp. HK-06; assembly: GCF_001904745.1. GTDB lineage: Bacteria > Cyanobacteriota > Cyanobacteriia > Cyanobacteriales > Nostocaceae > Dulcicalothrix. Next base: position 217,686 of record NZ_MRCD01000003.1, on the reverse strand, counting down.
TTATTACCTTGAGGTCAAGCAATTTACTCCTGGTGCTTTCATTACCACCCACGTCAATTTTGATGTAGTTTAGTTCTCTTTCTTAAAGATTTGAGTTTATTTGCACTAAAGAGTGTAGACAACTCAAACTAACAAAATTTGAATTTTGATGGCATGTTAAAAACGTCTCGACGCCAGTTCGCTCAACGGGGGATATCCCCGCACGGGCTGGCTTCCCAACCCCGTAACCTGCAAGAGTCGGTACGCATTTTTTCCTACTTCCTTTCAAGGAAAGAGGGGTCAGGGGGTTAGGTTTTACGTTAGTTTTTTTACCGAATGTATAGATATTACGGAAAACTTGAATAAGTTGAAAGCTCCAGTCTTTCTTGCCCTAGGTCGTTATGACTACCTTGTTCCTCCAGCATACCTGTGGGGAAATGTAAGAGAGCATTTCAGCAATCTAACTATCCGCGTATTTGAGCAAAGCGACCATGCACCACATTTTGAAGAACCAGAGCTTTTTGAGAAAGAACTTTTAGGTTGGCTTTCAAAAAGCTAGCAATTCATTGTAGATGTATCGCGATTAGAAGTACAATCTTAATAGGAGTAATTAAATGAATAAAATTGAGAATAAGCAATTATTAAAGAAGCTTTCAAAACGGACAAAAAAATCGCGTAAAAATAGCACCATCAACCAAAAAAAGACAGAGAATAATACCCATAACAAACAAACTGCTGCGATGAGGTTGGTAGAGTTTCTTTTCAGTAATCGCATTCAAAACCAAGAAAAATAAAAGTAAAGGAGAAATAGCGAAATGTTTCTTTATAATATCTGGAATCCTGATTCTGCTATGCTTTGATTAATAAAACTTACAACCTCTATTTCTCATTAATCAAGGAGTTAATTTCCTAATCTTTAAGTCACAAACGTATACAAAGAGCCACTTGTGCTTAACTCGGCTGCCATTATGCTGATTTGATCAGCAACCAGCAGAGCAACCTCAAGACTAATAATGTAGCACAACGGCATCGCTGCACCGACGAGTCCTACTTGTGGAATCGCATTAAAAAAGATGGCCTGGGGATGTCGCAGCAACAGCCATAACGACCGCATGGCGCAATTGCAGCGTCGAAGCGTTGGAAATTGAGGTAAAACAAGGTGATCACTGGATTGAAATTGGAGAATGCGGAGAAGCTCATCCCCAATTATTTGTAGATAGTGGGTTAGAGGGTTATTGGGGTTTAGCAAGTGGCTTCGGGTTAGACCGATTAGTCATGCTAGTTAAAGGTATGGAGTGCTTTCATTACTACCCACGTAAATTTTGATGTAGTTTAGTTTGATTTTTTAAATATTTGAGCTTATTTGCGCTCCTTAGTGCCGATAAACTCAAACAAGTTTAACTGAGTTTAACCCTTGATAAATTAGTATTCACAAGGGTTTTATCTCAAAACAAAACATACTCAGTAATAAAAACAAAATGACTAATCAAGATTTTAATTTTTATTTAATTAGAATAATTTTTGTGTTTTTGTAACTCATGTTTTAAATCAAAAATATTAAGCCAAGAAATTACATCAATTAAATACAGATTAATACAGATTTTAGACAGAAAGCGAATATAATTAGGAACATAGACTTTTGAAATAAACATAATTATTCGGTGCCAGAAACCTTAGTATATGGTTGGTCTAAAAAAGTCGATCCCCCGAAAGCGGATGCTCCCATATAATTCGGTAATTTAACTAATTTACTCTCAGTCCTACATCACTCGAACTTCAATTCATCCAAACTTTATCAAGGAGTTAGATTATGAGTTATTTAACAGTTGAAAATCTGGAAAATACCTGTTCATTAAACTCAAGCACCGTTCCAAGCCACAGAAAAAGTAGCTTAATCGCTCGCTGGTTATTGATTGATGGTAAGTTAGTTTGCAAATGGTTATCAATTCATAACTAAAAATTTTATTGAATGGAAAGGCTTAATTAGAAATGACTACTGTTTTAGAAATAGGCAATCGTACTCTCAAATCTGAAGAAATTATCCCTTTGATGGCTAGTTACAAAATGTTACCTCAGCTATTATGTGAAAGCATTATTGACCAGGCAATCGCAGAAATTAAATGCACAAGAGAAGAAACAGAAAATGCTTCTGAGCAACTTTATCAACGTTGGGGTCTAACCGACGAAGCGGAAAAGCAGCTTTGGTTACAGCGTTACGGGATGAGTAAAGAACATCTAGAAAGTTTGGCTACACGCAGTTTAAGAATTGAAAAATTTCAAGAACAGAAGTGGGGACATAAACTAGAGTCTTACTTTCTCCAGCGCAAAGGGCAGTTAGATAAAGTAATATACTCTTTACTTCGAGTCAAAGACCAAGGATTTGCTAACGAGCTTTATTTTCGCATAACAGAAGGTGAACAATCCTTTGCAGAAATAGCTTTTAAACACTCTGAAGGTTCAGAAGCTCAAACGGGAGGAATTATGGGTCCACTTGAACTTGGTACTATCCATCCGAATTTAGCTCAAATACTGCGTGTAAGTCAGCCTGGTGAAATTTGGGCGCCTATGCCTTTTGGTGAGTATCGAGTAATTGTCCGTTTAGAAAAATTAATTCCTGCACAGCTTGATGAAGCTATGCGTAAACGGTTACTACATGAGAACTTTGAAGCTTGGTTTACTGAACAACTCGGTCAGCTTTCTGTCCAAGACCAAATTTGGATGGGAGTCACACCACCGCAGCAAGCTGGATAATTAAACCATCAACTTGTAATAAAACTCAGGTTACTTACGAAATTAATTTAGTCACGAGGTAAGAAATTGCTATGAAAATGCAACAGCAATGCAACACAAAAAATGAATTAATTTCAGACTTCAAAGCTTATAAATACTGGCACAAAATAACTTATCATCTTCAAAAAATTGGACAATCGGTTGTAAATACTTTATTTACTGAACCGGAATTTATAATTCGGGAAAGTAAAGACCGTCAAGGACATGTTTGGTATGATGCCTATGACCCTAAAACTGGACGTACTGGACATCTTACTTCTGAAGAAGAAGTACACATATGGATAGAAGAGTCTTTTTACTACCGTAATTCGCGATAAATTCGATAACATTGTTTTGTTAAAGAATTAATTCCGATTATTTTTAAAACAGATTTAGTCCCTAATACTACTCTGAGAAGTTATAGTTCTCAGAGTATTTTATTGAAGCCGTAAATTATACAGCTTCAACCCTAGCTCAAAAATTGTTCCAAGCGCTCAAGTAGTAAAAGAATGAGGTATAAAGCATAATGATGTCTCTCTCGCGTTTTTATCAGAAAACCAGTTGAAGAAGATTGTAAATAGTTATTACACATGCATCAAAAAAGTAGGGAGCTTCACTTTCCTTGGGCTTTTCCGCCTTTAACAAAAGAAGAATGTCATTCATATATTAGTCGATGTGAAAATGATAACTTTGAGGGGTTTTTGATTTGCCATTCAATCAACAAATGCATCGTAGGGGTGGCAAATCTTAGCCAAATTTTCTATAAAGCGTTTCAAAATGCCTACTTGGGTTACTATGTTAATGTAGAATTTTCAGGTCAAGGATTTATGACTGAGGGTATATATTTAGTAATCAATCATGCTTTTTATTCTCTTGGTTTACATCGTATCGAAGCGAATATACAGCCAGGAAATAAAGCATCAATCAATTTAGTTAATCGTCTGCGTTTTTCCAAAGAAGGCTTTTCTCGAAAGTACTTGAAAATTAACGGAGAGTGGCGAGACCATGAACGCTGGGCATTGACGGTTGAAGACTGGAAGGCTTAAAAAGTATCAGTTTACCTGACTTTTCAAATTAATTTAAACTAGGTAGTAAAATTATGACAACAATCGCCTACCTTGGCCCACCTGGCACCTTTAGTGAAGAAGCTGCTATTGTCTATGGCGGACAAAATGCCGAGTGCTTACCACTTTCCAGTATGCCTGCGGTCGTTACGGCAATTGAAACTGGAGTTGCCACAGTAGGTGTACTGCCCATCGAAAACATTTTAGAAGGCAGCGTCACTACCACCCTGGATTTGCTAACTCACGAGACCAATCTCCGAATTTGTGGCGAAACTGTTGTGCCCATCCGATTTTATCTGGTTAGTCGGGCTGAGTTAGCTCTGCCTCAATTCAAAGTTCTATACGCTCATCCTCAAGCTCTCGGACAATGCCGTCGCTTTGTCGAGCGGTGCTTACCGGGAGTAGAAACGCTGGCCTCGCTGAGTAACAGTGCAGCCCCAGCTGAGGCTCTGGCTTCGGAGCAACCTGCTGCTGCGATCAGCACGTTTCGGGCAGCAGAACTAACAGGGGCGCAAATTTTAGCCTATGATATTCAAGATAGCTCCAACAACGTTACCCGTTTTATTGCGCTCGGTCGCGAAGATTGTTCGCCCACAGGTGATGACAAAACTAGCTTTTGCTTTAGTTTTCATGCAGACCAAGCTGGAACATTGGTTGGCGCCTTGGAAGAATTAGCAAAGGAGGGTATCAACATGACCAAGCTGGAATCGCGTCCTTCTAAAGATGTGCTAGGAGAGTATATCTTCTGGGCTGATATAAATGGGCATCGTGAGGATGTTCATGTTGCGCGAGCGTTTGCAAAAATTGCAACAAAGACTGATTCATTTAAAGTCAATGGTAGCTATCCACGTTATATTAAGCCAGCCAATGGTGCAGTCAACGAGTAATCTGCCCAATTTTAAGTGGACACTTCCCTAGTTATTCTCGATTGCTGTTTAAATTTAAAACTATCCCGCGTTAGAGAGACAATCAAACTGTTGATGTTTCTCCTGGTGATTACTTCGTCGAAGTCTCCCAGTTTAGTGGCGTAACTAACTACAAGCTTCACGCAACGGCAACATTTATTCCTAGCTAGAACCCGAAGTTCAAATAAGTTAAGGAGTTTTGCGGAAAGCAGCGTAAGAGAGTGAGTAGTAGTTAGTAATTCTATGTTATACTACATTTATACTACAAAGTGAACCTATGAACTACCTGGACTTTTAAAGCCGGATCTCACCGATCCGGCAAATGGCACACACGCCATCAATCTTATTGTTGACAAAATTGCTTCTTCACTGAAAGTAGCAGGCTATCCACATCCTGAAATTGTACGCTCTGCTCCAGTTACAACCGTTGCGGATAACTTCGACCGCCTGTATTTCCCTGAAGACTGCTTATCTCGTCATCCTAAATATACGCGCTACTTAAGTGAAGACAAGTTATTGCGAACGCACACCACTTGTCTCATACCTCAGATATTACCTCAATTTAAACAAAAGTCAGTCCACCAATTGTTGATGCTTCCTGGCATTTGCTATCGTCGCGATGTTGTGGATAGGCGCCATGTGGGAGAACCGCATCAAATGGATATTTGGATGATTAGCAATACTCAGCAACTAAATCGCCAAGATATATTGCAACTAATTCAAATAATTCTTAATGCAGTTCTTCCAGGTTGGAAGTATCGCCTTAATGAAACCACTCATCCTTATACAGTAAGAGGTTTAGAAATTGAGGTGAAACAAGGTGACCACTGGATTGAAATTGGAGAATGTGGTGAAGCTCATCCCCAATTATTTGTAGATAGTGGGCTAGAGGGCTATTCAGGTTTAGCAAGTGGCTTCGGGTTAGACCGATTAGCCATGCTAGTTAAAGGTATGGATGACATTCGCTTACTGCGAAATTCTCACCCAGAGATTTCCCGTCAGATGCTAACCTTGGATACTTATCATCCTGTTTCCAATCAACCAAGCATTTGTCGAGATATGTCAATAGTCGTTCGTAACGGCATTGAACTAGAGGATATTTGTGAGGTGATTGTAGCAGCATTGGCTCATGACGCAGAATTATTGGAATCTGTAGAGATTAAAAGTGAAACTGCATACGAGCAATTACCCATAGCTGTAATTCAACGTTTAGAAATGCAGCCTGGACAAAAGAATCTGCTCGTGCGAATGGCACTACGCTCTCTACACTCATCCATCACCAATCAACACGCAAACCAATTGCGAGAAAAGGTTTTCCAAGCCTTGGATTCCACATTAAGAACTTAGATAAGGTACATAAATAATGCCCAAACCCTTGTAGAGATCGTACATACCCGGTCTCTACATGTACCGCATAAATTTTTTCTTCTCTGGTTCTTCTCGATTGCTCTCTAATGTTATAGCATCGAGTTCATAGGTAGTTACATGATTAATATAATTGAGGTGCCTCTTGCCTGGTTACAAATGTTAAGTCAGCATTTTGGTGTATCGTTTCGTCGAGATTTTATAAAGAAAGTCTTACAAAATCAACTTCAAACAACAGATAATATTTCTCTACATATTGCAGGTGCAGTAGTAGAAATTATGTTACTAGTCCACTTATAATTATTTAATGTTTCCCAATGTCAAAAACTCCTCTATTATTAATGCTAATATGAGTCAAACCGTTACTCCAGAACTTCTCAAAGGTTTGCAAGGTTTTATTGCCTTTATCAATGACGGAACAGATATCGAGGCAATTTTTGATATTGCTGCTGCGTGTGCCAACCATGAAGTTACTGCTGCTTCAATTACCTACCTCAAGTCCTATCCTGAAATCGCTCAACTTTTTGAAGAACAATATACTGCACCTACTCCCAATTTAGAAGCGTTAATCAAGCTGCCCGAAGATTCATTGGGCTTTGCCTATGCCTCTCACATGCAAGCAGCTAACCTTAGTCCAGAGTTTTTTCGTAAAGTCGAGGTTCAAGATGACGCGAGCTATTTAACTCTGCGTATGCGACAAACCCATGATATTTGGCATACCGTTACAGGATTTGGCGCCGATTCTGTTGGTGAAATTCAGTTACTAGCATTTCAACTCGCGCAAAATCGCTCCCCGTTTGCAGTAATGTTGATTGCTGCAATTACCCTGAGTATGATCAAACAGCATAGAGATTTAAACCCGCTTTTCCATGTCATTCAACAGGGCTACGATTTGGGGTATCAGGCAAAACCCTTTCTAGCGCAGAAGTGGGAAGAGGCTTGGGAAAAACCACTCTTTAAATGGCGCGAGGAGTTAAATGTCAGTTTGGGGGAAGCGAATCGAACTTAAGCCAACGTAGAGAATTATAACTACCGAAATTCATGAAACGGCGTCCATCAAGCACTGCGCGGCAGTTTGTGCGCCGTCGGAGCGCACCGCAGTGGCGATGGATTGGGCACGGGCGGCGATATCGGGTTGGAGGGTATGTTCGAGAGCGTTCGTTAGCGAGTCAGTGGTCGGTGTGCCGGATGCGTGCGCGGTTCCAATGCCAAGATGATGGATTCGCTGTGCCCAGTAGTGCTGGTCGTAGATTTGGGGAATGACAACTTGGGGTATACCGGCACGAGCGGCTGCGGTTGTGGTGCCTGCTCCGCCATGATGGACGACGGCCGTTACCCGTTTGAACAGTTCCTGCTGGTTGACCTCGCCAATAACCAAGCAGTCGGGTGAGTCGGAAACGAGTGACAGGTTAGCCCAGCCACGGGACACAATCGCACGGTGTCCGAGCGCACGAGCCGTTTGTACTATCACCTGGCTGAGGTTCTGCGGGACATTCATGCTGCCGAAGCCAAAGTAGACGGGTGGTTCGCCGGTATCAAGAAACGTCTCCAGTTCAGCTGGCAGGGGACGCTCATCCGGCAGTATCCATGCGCCGGTTTGAAACACGGTTTGGTTCGCGGGATCAGGCCAGGGCGCCAACGTCGGGTCAGCTGCCAGCCACGGACTGTCTGTGAAGATGTGGCTTTGCACGTCACTAACGGCGGGCAGTCCGACTGATGCCCGATGGGAGTTGAGCGAACTGCCGAACGTGTCGTTGAAGCGTTCTGCATTCCGAACCCAGAGTTCGTGGTTGTCAACCGTTGCAGGCGCATAGGGGTGTCCCGGTGGAGACAATGGCGGTGGTGCGTGGTGCAGCGATGGCAGAACTACCGGACAGTAGGCGACGAAGACGTAAGGGATGCCCATCACCTCTGCCACTGAGCGCGCGGCGATCTGTAGGGCTGTTGCTCCCACGATCACGTGGCAGCCTTGCGCTGCCGCCGCGATTATCTCAAATTGGGTGGCGACTGTGGCTTCTGCCAGCTGACGACGGCGCTCAGGCGAGGGCGGGGCCGACGTAGCCGATGGGCTAGAGGCTGTAGCCTTGGACAGTTCAGGACCGATGGGTGTCACGCTTATGCCGAGGCTGTCGATCCAGTCTCGGAAGTCCGGCGGCACGCACAGGTGAACCTCCTGACCTAGAGACCTTAACTGCAACGCCAGCGCCACCAACGGCTGGACATCGCCCCGCGACCCGATTGTAGACAGCAGCACACGCATTACTTACTCCTCTAAGTAAGGCAATACCTTCGCCAAAATAAAAGAAGACTTTCTGTAGTAGAGTTATGTTTACCAAACTACAACGATTAGCACTCAGAAAGCCTATGTCAGATATATTAGCACTAATAGTAATAGCACTAATAGTAAAAATTTCTTGCTCAATTGAAAAGTTGTATTTAGATTTCATAGCCAACAGACCAATTAGCAAATACAATCTAACGTGAGCGAAGAAGAAATTAACGAGATTAAAGCAACCGGAGAGCGTGGTGCCACATGGGTATTGGATAGTTCATTAATTTAATATGAATACTAAAATGCATACTTATATTATAAATTACAAACAATTTAAATAAATTTGCTTACAATAGCTCAGATAAAGTTCACAAAATATAAGCACCTCTGTAAAGCTGGTAGTAAAGCTTACTTAATGGCGATAGAACAAGTCCCAACACGAGCTAAAATTAAAGCGTTACAACGAGCTATAGATACTTTAATTCAAGGTGAGCGCAGATTTTTTAATCGTTTTGCGTCGCGCGCTCTGCGATAGACACACATAGGAGCTTGAAAAGCTTGGTAAAATTTCTCAAAAAATTATTTCCAAATCGTTTTACTCTTCCCTAATTCTTCTCGATTGCTCTCTAAATTTAAAACTATCTACTCAAGGAAAACAAGCAAACCCCAGAAAAACCTGGAATTGCAATTATCGCTTGCAATTCTATTAAATCTAAATTCATTTTGCTACAAGTCAACTAATCACAATTTATTTAATACTAAGGAAAACGACTATGTTATTTAAAAACAAAGTTGCACTCATCACTGGAGGCACTTCTGGCATTGGTGAAATGACGGCAATTGCTTTTGCGCGCGAGGGAAGCAAGGTTGTTGTAGCGGGTCGTCGTCAAGAAGAGGGAAGTGCCGTAGTGGAAAAAATCCGCGCAATGAACGAAGATGCACTTTTTGTGCAGGCGGATGTTAGCCAAGAAAAAGATGTTCAATATTTGGTATCCAGTGCGGTTAAACACTATGGGCGCCTTGATTACGCCTTCAATAACGCGGGTATTGAGAGCCAGCCTGCTGCACTGGCTGATCAATCATTAGAGCGCTTTGATAACATTATGGCTATCAATGTGCGAGGTGTTTTCTTATCGCTAAAGTATGAGATTCCGGAAATACTAAAGAGTGGTGGTGGTGCAATAGTTAACACCTCTTCGGTCGCTGGGCTTGTTGGTTTTGCAGGTGTTAGTCCATATATAGCAAGCAAACATGCAGTCATTGGACTGACACGGGTTGCAGCACTCGATTATGCAAAGCAAGGAATCCGTGTAAACGCCGTTGCTCCCGGCTGTATTGTAACACCTATGATGGAGCGGTTCACAGATGGCAACACTGAGTTGAATGCTCAGATAACTGCAATGCATCCGATGGGGCGCCAAGGTACACCACAAGAGGTTGCTGAGGCGGTGATCTGGCTTTGTTCGGATAAGTCATCCTTTGTTACAGGACAATGGATTACAATGGATGGCGGATTTACTGCCACTTAAATATTAGGAGCTTAGAATCTATAAGAAGAAATTATTTTACTTAAAACGCGCGCTTTTCCCTACTTCTTCTCGATTACTTTCTAAATTTAAAACTATCGAATTTATTTAATATTAAGGAGCAGTAAATTTCTGACGCAGTTAAAAATATATAAAAATAAGGTACATACTTGAGAGCATATAGGAGGAAGATAATGTATAAAAGTGGTTATGTATATTCAGATAACTTTAAATTACAGTACATCGTCGATGGCTCTGGGGCGCCTGCTATCGTTGTAGGCAGCTCGCTTTATTACGCGCGAACCTTTTCAAATTCACTTCGTACCAAGCTAAGAATGGCATTTATAGACCATCGTGGTTTCGCGCCATCAAACAACTGCAAAGACATCAAAAAATATCAACTAGATATATTAGTCGATGATATTGAGTTGTTGAGAAAAGAACTTGGATTTGAGAAATTTATTATGATTGGTCACTCAGGTCATGCATTTATGGCTTTAGAGTATGCCAAGAAATACCCGACCAATGTTACCCACCTGGTTATGATGTGTGCATCACCAAATTACTCAGATGCAGCGCACTCTAAGTCAGCCCGTGATTGGGAGGAGTTGGTTTCTCCAGGGCGCAAAGCTGCACTTGCAGAAAATCTCTCTAGGTTCCCCCAAGAAATCGCACAAGCACCTGAAAAAGCTTTTGTGACGCGCTGTCTTTTAATGGGACCCAAAAGCTGGTTCAACTATAATTATGATGCAAAAAATCTTTGGGAAGGTATCGAAGTCAACATGACCATGTTTGATTATGTGTGGGGTGAAGTTTTTCGTGATATCGATATTACGAAAAACTTGGATAAGTTGAAAGCTCCAGTCTTTCTTGCCCTAGGTCGTTATGACTACCTTATTCCTCCAGCCTACCTGTGGGAAAATGTAAGAGAGCATTTTAGCAATCTGACTATCCGCGTATTTGAGCAAAGTGGTCATGCACCACATTTTGAAGAACCAGAGCTTTTTGATCAAGAACTATTAGGATGGCTTTCAAAGATTCTGTAAGTTTAGCAGAACCTCTTGATGTTTATAAGTTCACGATTACAGACGAAAACTTGAATTCAAGATTCAGAACTTAGAAAACTTATTCAACACTGCCCTAAGTTTTTGTAATAGTCTAGGCACCAAAGATATTTTGACAGAGATTTAATATATAAAATCTTGTATAAGGATATCGGCGCCTGCAATGTTTTGCTTGTCGTAAAATATATCATATAAAAGTAGGGCAAGGAGATTCAAATGACTTCAGATAAGCGGCTTATCTCCAACCAGTTTCCCCGTGCTTCAAAGTATCACCCTGAATGGGTTATTGCCAGCGTCAGTGGAGGGGCAAATTCTCTCTGGATGACTGAGTGGCTTACCACAGTGATGGATTTGCGACCTGGTATGAGGGTATTAGACCTCGGATGCGGACGGGCAGCGTCGTCGATCTTTCTACACCGCGAATTCGGTGTGCAGGTTTGGGCAACCGACCTATGGTTTAGTGCATCGGAGAATATACAGCGAATCCGGGACGCTGGTGTCTTGGACGGCGTGTTTCCAATCCATGCGGATGCCCGGTCGCTGCCGTTCGCCGCAGAGTTTTTCGATGCCATTGTGTGCATTGATTCCTTCATTTACTATGGGACAGACGACCTGTACCTGAATTACCTTGCCCAGTTTGTAAAGCCGGGTGGTTTGTTGGGAATAGCTGGTGCTGGGCTAGTGCAGGAAATCGAAGGTTTGCTCCCCGAACACCTTCAAAAGTGGTGGACTCAAGATCTGTGGTGCCTGCATTCGGCAGCTTGGTGGCGCCGACATTGGGAACGAACAGGTATTGTAGACATTGAACTGGCTGACACCATGCCCGATGGCTGGCAAGTGTGGCTAGACTGGCAGCGAGTGGTAGCCCCAGACAATGAAACCGAAATCAAGGTGCTTGAAGCAGATAGTGGCAATTACCTTGGCTACGTTCGCCTCGTGGGTCGGCGCCAAGGAGGAGCGAAGCTAGAAGAATACTGCTGGCCTGATACAATGCGCTCCTTTCCCCCACAGTACACAAAACAGCCTTTGCTCCGTACCTAGAGAGCGAGTTTTATGTCAACTACTTCTACGCTCTAGCAGAAACAATATGCCCATGTTTTGAGTTCCAAGAAGCATGGGCTTTTTATATAGGACAGCGATATTATCAAAAATATTTCAAAAATAACATTTTCTCTTCCCTACTTATTCTCGATTGCTATCTAAAGTTAAAAGTATCGAGTTAAGAGGCAGTTCAATGATTAGCTTATATTCTGTTAAGTTTGAACTTAATCCCCTAAATCTGATACGCGAATCGCTGGAATCTATAGAAATACATAATTCTGATTTTGCTCATTTAATTTGTAAAATAATTCCTGCTCGCTGTCCTTTTGAGCGAGAAGTAAAACTTTTTAAACGCGCGCTATTCTATATTCCTCCTTTGTGCAAGTTAAATCCTTTTTACGAGCAATTAGTTGGTTTGCGCTTTAAGTGCCTTTGCTACTTGGCTAATGAATGCGGCGAAGACATCACAGCTTATTGCTAATAATTTCATTTTTAAGCCATTTTTTTAGTTTCTGTAGGAGATATGGTAGTATGACTTACTCAGTTGCTAGCAATCAAGTTCACGAATTTTTAGAGCAAACATTTCCCTTTAATCAACTCAATCCTCAACAGTTACATACAATTATAAAAAAATGTCAACTGGTTCGCTATCGTACTGGACAGCCGTTATTTGTCCGGGAAAGTATGCCAACTCAGATAGCGATTATTTATGAAGGAAAAGTTAGGTTATTGGGGTATGACCAACGTACAGAAAAGCCAGCAAGTTTACAAATAGTAGGGGCTGGAGAAATTCTTGGTTGGGTAGGATTAGTGCGGGGAGTGCCTTGTGAAATTGCAATTGCATCCACAGAAGTAATTTGCATTACGCTACCATCAGCAGATTTTCTAGATTTAATGGTATCGGAGCCTTTATTTACGGAAGCACTATGTAGTAAGTGTGTTTTAAGTGAATTATCTGAATTATTGAGTGTTGAACTTAACCGACAAGCAGACGCTAACACAAATCTTAAAGAATTGGCTTTGAAAATTTGGCAAGATGTGACTGTTGTCAATCTACCAAAGGGTAAAGTTAATATTTCTCAATTTGATTCACAACGAATTTGGCTTGTTAGCAGTGGCACCGTCGAAAATTTCGCTGCTGGTAGTCGTTTAAATTTTGATGAAATGGGTCAATACTTAAGAATTTCTGGAACACGAGGCACCAGGTTACTAAATTTACCATTTAATCTTGGATATAATCAACAATCTGACATCCGTAATCAAAAATCAAAAATCCATCAGTTAGCGAAGCAAAATCTAGAGATTTCCTATGCACCCGATGAAGTTCCAAGCTCGCTAACAGAATCTAGTACACAACAAGCTAAATTCCCCTTTGTGCGTGGACGCGGTACAATTGAGGCGCCTCTTGCCTGCTTGCAAATGTTGAGTAAGTATTTTGGCGTTTCTTTTCGCCGAGATTTGATTAAAAAAGTCTTACAGAACCAACTTAAAACTGCAAATAATATTTCTCTACAAGTTGCAGGTGCAGTAGTAGAAATGGTGGGATTACGCGCGCAATTAATACAAGTACCTGCCACAGCTATTCACCGTATCAAAGCACCAGCGCTAATTCGTTATTGCGATAGTTTAGCAATTATCTACAACATCACAGAAAAAGAAGTTGTGATGGCAAGTCCAGAATCAGGGATTATCTGTGTAAAACATCATAAATTTATAGATTTATCGTCAAGTGACGGTCAAGTTTTGCTGATACAAGCTCCTTTAAATAAGCCTAAAGAAAAATTTAGCTTGCGGTGGTTTTTGCCATCAGTTTATAAATATCGCCGAGTTTTAACAGAAGTATTAATCGCATCGGTCTTTGTTCAGTTATTTGGTTTGGCTAACCCGATAATTACCCAAGTTATTATTGATAAAGTTTTAGTTCAAAAAAGCCTTGATACTCTTGATGTCTTAGGTATATTTTTGCTGGGAGTCGGCGTATTTGAAGCTCTCCTTACTACCCTTCGTACTTACTTATTTGTTGATACAACCAACCGCATCGACTTGAGTTTAGGCTCAGAAGTAATCGACCATTTACTTCGGCTTCCTCTATCATTCTTTGAAAAACGCCGAATTGGAGAACTTGCAGGTCGGATGAATGAATTGGAAAATATTCGTTCTTTTCTAACTGGAACCGCTTTAACAGTTGTTTTAGATGCAGTTTTCTCAGTAATTTATATTGCCGTCATGCTGTTTTACAGTTGGACTTTAACACTTGTGGCTTTAGCAACAGTACCTTTGTTTGCTTTACTAACAATAAGTGTTTCTCCAATTATACGACAACAGTTAAATCATAAAGCTCAACGTCATGCCGATACTCAATCTTATTTAGTCGAAGTTCTTACAGGAATTCAAACTGTCAAAGCTCAAAATATTGAACTAAAATCACGCTGGCAGTGGCAACAACGTCATACAAAGTATATTAGTGCTGGCTTTCAAAATATTATTACATCTACTACAGCTAGCTCTATCAGTGGTTTCTTAAATAAATTCTCTGGGTTTTTGCTGCTTTGGGTAGGCGCCCATTTAGTGTTATCAAATAATTTAACGTTAGGGCAGTTAATTGCTTTCCGGATGATTGCAAGTTATGTTACTAGTCCATTACTGCGTTTAATTCAACTTTGGCAGAATTTTCAAGAAACAGCTTTGTCGATTGAACGTCTCGGCGATGTTCTTGATGCACCTCAAGAAATTGATGAATCTAACAGTAAAAATATTACGCTGCCTGAAATTAAAGGTACAGTGACGTATGAAGGAATATCTTTTGGTTTTAATCCAAATGTCGCCTCGCAGTTGATAAATATTAATTTAGAAATTCCAGCGGGTTCATTTGTCGGTATTGTTGGTCAAAGTGGTTCGGGTAAAAGTACTTTAACCAAGTTGCTACAAAGACTTTATGAACCAACAGCAGGAAGGGTAAAAATTGATGGTTACGACATTAGCAAAGTCGAGCTTTACTCACTGCGGCGCCAAATAGGTACAGTTTTGCAAGACACACTGTTATTTAACGGCACAATTCAAGAAAATATTGCTTTAACTAATCCCGAAGCTAGTTCCGAAGACATTATTGAAGCTGCCAAAATAGCTGCTGCTCATGATTTCATTATGTCGTTACCAGATGGGTATAACACAATGGTAGGAGAACGAGGTTCTGCATTATCTGGTGGACAGCGACAACGAATAGCCATCGCGCGGACTGTTATGCAAAATCCCAACTTATTAATTTTGGACGAAGCAACCAGCGCACTTGATTATAATTCTGAACGCCAAGTATGTCAAAACCTAGCGGAAGCTTTTCGTAATCGCACAGTCTTTTTTATCACCCATCGCCTCAGCACAGTCAAAAATGCCGATGTAATTTTAGTTATGGATAAAGGTGTGGTTGTCGAGCAAGGTACTCATAAAGAGTTAATGGCACTTAAAGGAAATTATTATTGCCTTTACCAACAACAAGAAATGCTTGCTTAAAAGGCTTTCATCATCGTTCGTGCCTCCCTCGATTCTAACACAAATGGTTTATATGTTCTAACGCACTCTAACACCAAGATTTTTATCCCATCGAAGTGGTTTATTTTGTTTTTGTAGAGGAGATTCAGGAATTTGACCTATCGAGACACCATATTTCCAATCTGGTGGGCAAATAGCAATATAGCGTGCATAACCTCCTAATCCACCTTGAAATTTAGGATACCCAATTGCTACAAGGGCGCCTGTTTCTGGTACTTGATCGAGATTGGCAACACCTTCAGCTTGCGTATAACCATTTTTCAACAACCAAGCTTCTCCTTCTAAAGTTGGTGTGCTATCTGTATCAAGAGGTTCATGCCCATGAAAAAGAATTTTGCGTTCTAAATGTAAGAACTTGAGAGCAGAGAGCGACACTCCAGGAAATTTGGTTCTGGTAGCTAGTTGAGGATTAGGCCATTCCTTAGACCAATCAGAACGCACAAAAACAACTGAACCAGGAGGAATTATTCCATGTTGACGTTCCCAATCCTTAATATCTTTGATAGCTAAATGATAGTTAGGGTCACGAGCAACTTTATCTTGAATGGAAATTACAACCAGGGGACGAACAGCAAATGTTGGTGGTAGTTCATCGATAGCTGGATAGTCAGGGTTCCAATGAGCAGGTGGGTCTAATTGAGTACCAAGCTGGTCGGTGGATAGGTTATATTGGGTAGCTTCAAAGCCATCTTTTTGGTAGGTGTATGGCTGACCTGTTTTTGGGTTAACAGTGGGTGCAAACTGCGACGCACCAAACCCTGACCATACAGGAATTGCAGGGTTGATTGTATGGGTAAGGTCAACATATTTAGCTTGTTTTAGTGATTGCTGATAAACTTGCCATAGAGTTGGGTTACGCTTAGGCTGCGCTGCGTTAATTGACAAGCAAGTAAGAAGGCTCAAGAAGACTACAAAACATAGAAGTCCTAATTTTTTCATCTCAAACCCTCTGGAAGTGTAGAAACCAAGCTGTTATCCATATATATACTACAAAGTTTGCCCTGACTTACATAATTCCAAAGTATAGGCTTTTAATATTGCCAAAAGTCTTTTTAGTTCGAGCGCGCGCTTTTCCCTAGTTCTTCTCGATTGCTCTCTAACGTTAAAGCATCGAGTTCAGGGACGCTATTTCGTATTCGCAATTATAGAGATTCCTAGAGCTATAACCTATTTATGCAATAAATTATTTTAACTATGACCTCTGCAAATTTCCCCGACCAATCTCTTGTTTTAGAACGCCCAAAAATTTCCTCCAGAATATTTACGTGGCTGATAATTAGCCTTACTACTTCTGGAATAGCGTGGGCATCTTTAGCCAAAATAGAAGAAGCCATTCCTGCAACTGGAAAATTAGAACCTCAAGGTTTTGTACAAGAAGTTAAAGCCGCAAATGGAGGTGTGGTACGCGAGATTTACGTTCATGATGGTCAACAGGTTAAAAAAGGAGAAATTCTGCTAAGTTTTGACCCCACAGTACCAAAAGCTGAACTAGAATCACTCAATAAACTTAGAGATTCACTGGTACAAGAAAACCAATTTTATACTACAGAAGTCATCAGCAGCGTATCTACAGGAAAACCATCAAATTTACAAATATTAACGCAACTCAGAACTAAATTAATATCCGAAAATCAGGCATTTAAAGCTTTGTTACCGGGTGTTAATCAAAATAATACTGTTATGTTAAATAGTAATCAACAACAACTAGTAATGGCAAGTCGTGCCGAATTACAATCTCGTCAAGCTGCCGCGCGTTCACAAGTTACTGAGTTACAAACACAACTTGATCAGGTACGAGTACAATTAATAGGTGCCCAAAAGCAATTACCAATCGCCCAAGCACAGTTAGAAACCGCTAAGGTACAATTAATAACGGCGTTACAACAATTACCAGCAGCGCAGCAACGTGAAGCTATAGCAAAACAAATTTTATCTACAGATAAAAATATTTTAGATAGATTGGCGCCTTTAGCATCGCAAGGAGCAATTTCAGTTGTACAAGCGCAACAACAACGGCAAAAAGTATTAACGCGCGTTCAAGAAATATCTTCGAGCCAAGCGGAAATATTAACACGCCAAAAAGAAATTGCTGCCGCTAAAGGTGAAATTAGTAATCGTCAAAGAGAAATTGTCAATGCTCAAGCTGAAATAGCTCGTCTCAGGGAGGAAGAACAACGTATCAACGCGACAGTTACCAAGGCAAAAGCACAGTTACAAAATACTGTTGATTTAAATGCTAAAGAAATTTTGACTAAAATTACTGATAACGACAAAAAGCTTGCCGAAATTGATAGCCAACTCAGTCGTTCAAAACTAGATAACCAAAAAAAGATTAATGAGATAGATGCTCAAATCAGTAAAGCAAAATTAACGCTTCAATATCAAGAACTTCGGGCACCTGCGAATGGAGTAGTATTTAATTTACAAGCTCACTCTGCTGGGTTTGTAGCAAATTCCACTCAGCCAATTTTGAGTATTGTACCGAGTGAAAATTTAGTAGCTCACGTGTTTATAACAAACAAGGATATCGGATTTGTAAAAGAAGGTATGGGCGCCGATATCAATATTGAATCTTTCCCAGACAGAGAATTTGGCAGCGTCAAAGGTAAATTAATATGGGTTGGTTCCGATGCTTTGCCTCCTACCCAAGAACGACCATTTTATAATTTTCCAGCCAAAATTCAGCTAGATGGGAAATCACTATCAATAGATGGCAAAAAACTACCATTACAATCTGGGATGGCAGTTAATTGTAGTATAAAGATACGCAAGCGCACTGTTTTGAGCATTTTTACCGACATGTTTGATAAAAAAGTTAAGAGCTTAGAAACAGTTAGATAAGCTACTTCGTTTACCGTTTTTGAATAAGGATTACTCCAATAAGTAATAACACCGTTCCTAAGACGCGCGACAGGTTAAGGGAAATTTGGGCAATACCAAACGCACCAGTAGTATCAAGGATGAGCGCCGCAAGCATTTGTCCGGCTATCACTAAAGAAAAAACTACTGCGGCACCTAACTTTGGAATTGCGATTAAGGAAGCGACAAGATAGTAAGCTGCAAATATCCCACCGAACCAAGCCCATAGGGGAAGAGAATTAAAAGCTGGGATCGAGCCACGGGGTGTTGCTCCGCTAGCCCACACTAGAGCTAGTGAAAGGAGAGTTAATAATACTGAGATAATTGTGGTGAGAACCGGAGAGCCAGTTGATATTCGCAAGCGCGCGTTCCAAGCCATCTGAATGGTGAGACCTGCACCGCCGAGCGCAACCAAAATAAACAAGACAAGTCGAGTAAACATGATTAAGTGCTTTCGTTTACAGGGAGCAAGTAAAAACTCCGCTCCGACCAAGTTTACAGGATGCAGCAAACCGGGGGCAACTCACTAACCTTCCTTGCACTGTTATGGAAAATTATTTTTGACCTTCCCTAGTTCTTCTCGATTGCTCTCTAACCTTAAAAGTATAAACCAATGGTATCAGCAACAAAGCGAACTAACCGACTATAAGTCGATATAGACAAAAAATGCGAGAAAATAATTTGGATAATTTAAAGAGTTTTGCTTTAGAGCCTTCTGGTTACTGGGTAAAGTTTCTAGAACTGGAGGATGCCGAAATTCTTCAACAATTGTACGAGCAATGCAGTGATTATGCTTTCCTAACAGATGGGGCGCCACCTTCACCTACGGCGGCTCGTGATGAATTTTTTGATCTTCCAGAAGGAAAAACTACGCAAGACAAGTATATATTTGGTCTATTTGACGCGCGCAATATATTATTGGGAATGATTGAATCAATTCGGCACTATCCTGATAATCAAACTTGGTGGTTAGGGTTAATGATGCTTGCTCCCCAACTGCGAAGCAAAGGTTTTGGTTCTAATTTTTACAAAGCTTTTGAACATTGGGTATCGGCGCAAGGTGTGCAACAAATATCACTGTGTGCAATTGAAGCAAATGAGGCAGGATTGCGTTTTTGGAAAAAAATGGGATTCGAGATTGTACGTAAAACACCACCAAAAAAATTTGTAATACATACACATGCGCTCTACGTAATGAGTCGCACTGTGAAATAATCTGCTCATATTTATATTACTAAAACTCGATTATGCATATAACTATCTTAACAATTGGTTCCCGTGGTGATGTTCAGCCATATTTAGCATTTGCGGTAAGTTTGAAAAATGCTGGATATCATGTGAGATTGGCAACCCATGCCAAGTTCGAGCAAGATATTCGTGCATATGGATTAGAGTTTGCTCTTATTAATGGTAATCCCCAGGATGCGTTCACGTCGGAAGCAGGACAAAAGTTCATGCAAACCAAAAATCCCTTAATGATGCCTAGTCGATTTGCACAAGCATTAGAACCAATTATGAAAACTGCGATTGAAGATTCATGGAATGCTTGTCAGGGAACAGATGTAATTATAGCTGGAAGCATTGTGTTTTGGGGATTTGATATTGCTCAAAAGCTAAGAGTTCCTTTTTATTATGCGGCAATGCAACCATTTACAGCCACAAAAGAATTTCCTATTCAAGGAACACCACCGGAGTGGGAAAAGTTCGGTGGATGGTACAACAAACTGACTTATCAAGTATTAAATCAAATTTTTTGGTTCATATTTCGCAACTCTACAAATCAATTTCGCCACAATATTTTAAAAATGCCGAAATTGGGTATTTACCCCCCACCGTTAACCTACATGAAGCGTGCGAAGATTAACTTTTTAAATGCAATTAGTCCGTTGGTTGTTCCTAAACCGTCTGATTGGTTGGAACACGAACATATGACCGGATATTGGTTTCTCGATGCACCGTCAGATTTTGTTCCACCAAAGGATTTGGTGGAGTTTATTCAAGCTGGTTCTCCTCCTGTATATATTGGCTTTGGAAGTATGGCAGGAAAGCAAGCAGAAAAAGTAGCAGAAATTGCTTTAGCTGCATTAATAAAAACTAAACAAAGGGGAATTTTTCTCACTGGTTGGAGCGAGATTGAAAATATAGAATTACCAGAAAATATTTTTAAAATTTCTGCAATTTCTCACGATTGGTTGTTTCCCCAAATGGCTTGCATTGTCCATCATGGAGGAGCGGGAACGACTGCCGCAACATTCCGTGCGGGGGTTCCAGGGATAATTATTCCCTTTTTAGGCGACCAAGCTTTTTGGGGATATAGAAGCCGAAAATTGGGAGTAAGTCCAGCGACAATTACTTACAATAAGTTGAATGAAGATAATCTAGCAGTTGCAATTATGAAGGGTATTGAAGATAAAGATATTCGTCAAAAAGCTGCTATTTTAGGTGAAAATATCCGGGCTGAAAATGGAGTGAAAGCAGCAGTGGAAATTATTGAGAAAACATTGTACACCAAAAATTATCTTTGACCTTCCCTAGTTCTTCTCGATTGCTCTGTAATTTTATAAATATCAAACCGATTGATTGTAATTTAGACGAGTATACTTAGAAATTTAGCGCAAGAATGTAGTGAAAGTAAGTAATAAAGCTTTCACTACACCTCAATACTTCACAACAACTAAAATAATGGAAACTTTTCTTATGGTAACTGAAAAGAAAATAAAAATTAGTCAATTCTTTGTCTCAATTATCTATCTTATACTGTATCCGGCATTGATTATTGTTCTTTCTGGTGATTGGTTATGGGTTGAAGGCTGGATTTTTAATTTATAGTTTATTACGCTTGGTTTTTCAACGACTATTTATTTATATCGAAAAGACCCTGAATTACTTGCTGAACGATTTAGAAAGCCAGACACTGGAAACCAAAAAGGGTGGGATAAGTACGTTTTTTATTTGATAATCATAGCATTTTTTGTTTGGATTGTAATCATGCCTTTAGATGCTAAACGCTATGAATGGACTACAAACTTCCCATTATGGTTAAATATACTAGGAGGGGTGGCATTATTAAAATCTTTCTTCTTTTTCTACCGCGCGTACACTGATAACACTTTTTTATCACCTTTAGTCCGAATTCAAACAGAACGAAATCAACAAGTAATTTCCACAGGTGTATACGGTTTTGTAAGGCACCCAATGTATCTTGGAGCAATACTACTTTTCATAGGAGCGCCAATGCTAATAGGTTCTAAATATGGTATTTTCATCGGTGCATTAATGTCGTGTAATTTGATGACAAGAATAATTGGAGAAGAAAAAATGTTAGTTGAAGAATTAGCAGGTTACGAAGATTACAAAAAGACAGTCAAATATCGAATTATTCCCTTTATTTGGTAATAAAAATTATCGTGGTTATGCGCTTTATTCAGTTCTATCATGATTTCTGCTGATATGACTGCACATCTGGAACTTTATGCTACAACTTGCTCTTAGTTGTAAATTGATATAGAGATTGTAATGTCAATCCATCTGTTGGATACTCAGCAATACCAAAACTAAATGTTACTTGAAAACGACTGTTATCTGGTGCGGTAAATACTTGCTGTCGCAAAGTAATTAAAATTTCACCTAGACAGTCGCTTGCTTCTTGTTTCGTTAAACCAGGCATTCCGACTACAAATTCCCCGTTTCCCCAATAGCCTAATATCTCATTACCCCGAAAAGTATTCTGGAACAGGCGCCCCCATTTGTGTAAAACTTGGTTTCCTATAGCATGACCATACTGTATATTTACCTGCCGCAAATCTATAATATTGAATACTACCAGACAAAAGGGTTTGCAAATGCGTTGTAGGTCATAACTTGATTGAGGTTGATTTGCTAATCCAGTTACTGGGTCTTTAGTAGAAAGATTCTCAATTAAACGGATACGTTCCAAACGATTAGTAATGCGGGTTAATAGTTCCACAGCCACAACTGGTTTGCTAATATAATCGTCGGCGC
The DNA here is from genome assembly GCF_001904745.1 of Calothrix sp. HK-06. Taxonomy (GTDB): domain Bacteria; phylum Cyanobacteriota; class Cyanobacteriia; order Cyanobacteriales; family Nostocaceae; genus Dulcicalothrix. The sequence goes on along the minus strand of NZ_MRCD01000003.1, from coordinate 195,294 downwards.
CACTTGTAAACACTTGTTGAATGGTTTCGCGGTCGCAACGCGCGGTAAGAAACAAAATTGGTAGTCCTTGCCAGTCTGGGTCAGTGCGAACTGCTTGACAAAGTTCAATACCGTTAATTTGCGGCATGTCCACATCTAATATTAATAGGTTGGGAGCAGTAGACCGCAGCGCTTCCCAAAAGCGTAGGGGGTCATCCAACCCTGTCATCCGAATACCCCAAGGTTCCAACATTGGACGCAACGCCGCCAAAAACACGGGGTCATCATCGACTACTAATATATTTACCCTAGAAGAGTGGTTACGCTGCAATATTTGGGTTGCTGTATCCCAAACTCGCTCTGCTGTGACAGGTTTAACTAAAAACCCCTGCGCGCCAGCACGAGTTGCCATAACCCGATCTAATAACCCCGAAGCAGATGTTATTAATAATACTGGTATGGGTGGTGTGCGCGCGGCTAGTTTAGATAGCAGTGCGAAACAATCAGACTGTTGTCCTGTAATATCCACATTAAGCACTACCAAATCTGGAGAGCGAGACTGAAGCCAAGTTTCAGCTAATTTCAAAGTTGCGACCTGTTTCCAACTCAAGTCCAAAGAAGGCGCCAGTTTTTGTAACTCTTGACCTAAAATTGGGTCGGGGTCAATCAACAGTAGTCGAGATTCTGAAGGCGAAGATGGTTCTGATTCTCCCAAATCTAGCATCTCATCCAATTCACGCACCAAATCTAAAAATTTTTGTTCCTGAGCAGGTTGTAATGCTTGATGTGAACCCAAAATTTGTTCAATATTGCGCGCTAATATAGTTCCTGCTTCCCGCTCAAACATCCCCAACACACCAGCAAGCTTGTGCGCTGCCTGCTTTGCACTTTGGCGAGCGGGGTCAGTGAGATTTCCTGCTTTTATTTCCGTAGCGCAAGAATGTAAAGCCTCCAAACGTTCAACCATCAACCCTCGAAACTGTTGCCACAACTTACTAATACCCTGCTGGAACTGCTGCTCAACACATATAGAAGGAGCGGGAGAAAGATTACTTCCTTGTTTCATTATCCCCTTGTCCCCTTCATCCTCCCCCACTCCTTCGCGTAATCGATATCCTAAACCATACACATTCTCAATCCAGTCTACAGCTCCAACTTTTTTCAGCTTTTGCCGCAGTCCTTTAATATGTGCCTTAACGCTTTCCTCTAAAGGAGGGTCGTCAAACGTCCACAGTTGGTCAACTAGTTGTCCACGACTAAAAACTCGCGATGGATTCCGTAAAAATACTTCCAATAGAGTGTATTCTTTTGGAGTTAATGCCAGGAGCTTTTCTCCGTAACTAACCTCACAACTACGAGGATCTAGACGTAAATTGCCTACTTGTAAAACAGTTGTAGGAGAAACTTCGCCACGTCGCAGTAATGCCCGTATCCTTGCCTGAAGTTCTTCCAAATTTAAAGGTTTAACTAGATAGTCGTCGGCGCCTGCATCTAGTCCGCGAATTCGATCTAAATTAGCATCTCTAGCAGTTATAAGCAGTACTGGTGTAGGGCAACCGGAAGTACGCAATTTATGACATACTTTTATACCATCAAGTATAGGTAGTCCAACATCCATTAGAATTAGGTCGTAGCTTGTGCTTTGAGCATATTCCCATCCTGTTTGACCATCCAAGACAGTATCGACAATATAGTGCTGACTGGTTAAAGATTGCACCAGTACACCTTGCAAAACTTCGTCGTCTTCTATCAGCAAAATTCGCATAGCAGAAGCGGTTCAACAAAACCCTCGTTATCTATGCAATTATAGGCAAATCTTGCCAATCGCGCTGCATAATTTTACAGTAATTAAACAAACTTCTAGTTGCCGTTTAATGTCAGCAAACAAATTACAAAAGCCAAATCAGTTAGATCTGGCAAAAATAATGGCTTGGTAGTCAAGCAGTCGGGCAAGTTAAAAGTTTACAACCGTATTTACAAATCTGTTTTTAATGAGACTTGGGTAGCAAAATAACTAAGAAATTTACGCCCTTATGCAGAAGCTTTTTTCGCTTGGTCAGCTTCAAATCGTCATAAGTCGTATCTGTTGCAAGGGGAAGATTTGCGGTTAGTATTGGCATCACGCAAAGTAGATAGTTCTGTATAATTTAAGGTAGCTTGATTTATATCATCCATGTTCAACTTCGTCTGACTTTGGATTAGTACAACTGCAAACTAATAGTGCGGCGCCGCGTTATCAAATCTATCGTTTGTATTTTAGAGAACGGTTAGGAAGTTAATATTAAACCTAACCCCCTTAAAGGTCGCTACATTTAACACAACCGATGATACAAATTTATATTGCAAATGTTTCAAACGCAACTCGTTTGAATAAAGTGGCGCCCATATATCGTAGTTAATTTGTTGATAATAAACTTTCCAATCCGACTCTATTTCTAATCGGTTAGCTATCCGACTATAGTCAAAATAGCCTGTATTAGTACCTCTGGATCAATTGGTTTGGAAATATGTTGTTGAAATCCGGCGAGAAGTGCAAGTTGTTGATCAATTTCTCCTGCATAAGCAGTGAGGGCGATAGCTGGAATTGTTCCGCCCTGCTCAGGTGCCTGGTTTCTAATTTGACGAATTAATGTGTAGCCATCCATATCGGGCATACCAATATCACTAATTAGCAAATCAAATTTTGCTTGCTCCAAACTGTTTAAAGCTTTACTAGCTGAGGAAACTGCCGTCACTTGCACCCCGTACTGTTCTAGCAGGAAGGCGATGAGTTCCCGCGAATCTGTGTCATCGTCTACAAGCAGTGCTTGCAATCCATTTAAATTTAAGTCTGAGGGATTATGAGACGCAGTCTCATCTTGATTTGGTTTTACCGCAGCGAATGGAAGCTTGACTGTAAATGTTGCTCCTTGACCTTCTCCAGAACTCGCTGCCGTCACGGTTCCTCCATGCAGTTCAACCAAATAACGCACGATCGCTAACCCCAACCCCAACCCTCCAAATTTTCGGGTCGTTGTGCCATCAGCTTGGCGGAAATATTCAAAGACATAGGGCAGAAAGTCAGCAGAAATACCCCTGCCATTATCGCTGACAGTGATTTGAGCATATTCCTTTGGATGACTATTAACTTCATTTATCGCTTCAACTTTATCCTTCACCCTTTTTAACTGCACCTCTACTCGACCACCCTGTGGGGTAAATTTAATCGCATTGGCAAGTAAATTCCAAACAACTTGTTGCAGGCGCCCGGAATCACCCAACACTTGCCTAATGTCAGATTCAAATATTAATTCAATTTGAATTGATTTCGCTTCAGCAGCGAGCCGCACGGTTTCAAGAGCAGCTTTGATGGTGAATGCTAGATCGATTGGAACAAAGTTTAAACTCAATTTGCCTTGGAGAATACGCGACACATCGAGTAAATCCTCGATTAGTTGTGCTTGTAGTTTGGCGTTGCGTTCGATTGTTTCGAGCGCGTAGCGAGTTTTGGCTGCGTCCTGCTGGCTCGTTAGCAAAATTTTTGCCCAACCCAGAATTGGATTCAGGGGTGATCGTAATTCATGAGACAGCACTGCCAGAAATTCATCTTTAATTCGGTTAGCTTGCTGTGCTTGCTCAGTTTGTTGCTGCAAAGAGAGCATCAGCTGATTGAGGCTTAAGTTCTGCTGTTGCAGCAAGGCTTCTGCTTGTTTACGTTCGCTAATATCAGACAAAATGAAAACGGCGCCACTGAGAGTCCCATGCTGCTCAAATACCGGGTCGATGGTTTTGGCAAACCACCGTCCTTGGGACTGAAATTCTAGAATTTGCCGTTGGTGAGTTTCTTTCGCACGGCGAAAACAGGCGCCATCACCCATTCCCATTTCTGCGGCCATCAACTCATAGTGATTACAACCTAAGATTTCGTGGTGGGGCTTGCAAAAAAGCTTTGTCATCGCTCGATTACAGCGCAGTATTATACCCTCCCGGTCTACCAAACATACACCGTCGTTGATAGAGTCAAAGGTGCTTTGCCACTCCTGTGCTGACGTGCGAGCAGCTTCTTCCGCGCGTCGAATTCGCAGCAGTGATCGCACAGTGGCAAGCAGTTCGATTGGTTCAACGGGTTGTATCAGATAAGCATCGGCACCGCTGTCCAAGCCTTCTGCTTTATCCTGGCTTTGGACAAAGGTAGCAGAAAGGTGTAGTACGGGAATAAAAACCGTTTCGGGATTTGCCTTAATTTGGCGACATACCTCAAAGCCGCTCAAATCCGGTAATTTTACATCCAGAATTACTAGAGCAGGCTGGTACTTAGCAACTGCCTTTAATCCTGTTGCTCCAGTTGCTGCTTCCACGACGCTAAAGTTCGCATTTCGCAAAATACGCGACACAATGTAACGATTGGCTTCGTTATCGTCGATATATAAAACCGTTACCTGTGGCTCAGACATTGCTTTGCTCCCAAGCACCTAAAACAAGTCCAGCTTTTACGAGCGCATCTTGAAGTTGGGCGATTGCTGCTGTTTGAGAGCTTGTTTCTTTGGAAAGAATGGTAATACTTTGTTCTGCTAACTGTCTTTGCACTTCTGCATCCAGTTGTGCAGATGAGTGGATAATCACAGGAATCGACGTAGTAACGGAATTGCTCTTAAGCTGCTTGAGTACATCAAATCCTGTGATAGAAGGCATCTCCAAGTCAAGCACAATCGCGTTTGGCTGCTCACGTTGTGCCTTCTTTAACCCTTCCTGTCCGTTCGCGGCTTCTAAAATACTCAACGGTGTACTTACCAACAACTGTTTTATAAGATACCTATAGGCGGGATCATCATCAATTAATAAGATTTTTTGAGTCTTATTTTTATTAATTAGGGTATTAAGTTTATTTAACAAAGGCAATCTGTCTACAGGCTTAATTAGAAAGCCATCAGCTCCTAGCGCTAGTGCTTGCTTCTCATTATCAATAATGGTAATAACAAGTACAGGGATGTTGCAAGTCGTTTCATCTCCTTTGATTTCTCGCAAGAACGTCCAGCCGTTTTCTCCTTCTAGCATAATATCTAGCATAATTGCCGTCGGCTGAAGTTGTTGTAAGGCAAGCCTAGCCTGAGCTAAGGTGCGGGTCGCAATAAATTGATAAATTGACTCCTGAAGGTGCTTTTCGTAAATAAATAGTGTTTCAGGATGATCTTCAACTACCAAAATGGGCAAGCGAGTTGGCTCAAGTGATGGAGGTTGCATCCGGGTGGGAAATTCGGTTGCATGTGGGTAGACGATTGGAATCGATGCTGTAAAGGTGGAGCCAGTACCTAGATCACTTGTAACCGAAACGCTACCGCCGAGTAGCTCTGCCAGCTTGCGCGATAACGGCAATCCTAATCCGGTTCCCTTCACCTGCTTTTGCAGAGGGGACTCAATTTGCACAAAATCCTCAAAAATGCGCTCAAGATCAGATGGAGCAATGCCGATGCCCGTATCAGATACTGAGAAGGTCACGGTATAACCTGTTTGCACAGCGGTTACGCGCACTTCTCCCTGCTCGGTAAATTTGAGCGCATTCGAGACAAAGTTTCTGAGAATTTGAGCGACTTTGCCCTCATCAGTATAAAGATTTGGTATAGCATCGGGTTCCTCGACAATTAGGGTGACAGAGGCGCCTTGAACCAATAATGGACGCAGCATTCCCCGCAGTGTGCCAAACAATTCACTAACTTCAAAGGAACTGGGACGCACTTCAGTTTTTCCAGCTTCCACCTTTGCCAAATCCAGCAGGTCGTTGATCAGTTCTGATAATCCGCTCGCCGCCTTTTGGATAAATGTTACTTGTTTTTCTTGCTCGGTGGTTAAATCGCCATCCATTCGTGCCAGCAACATGCGAGAGAGTGACAAAATCGAGTTAATCGGCGTGCGAAACTCATGGCTCATGTTCGAGAGAAAACGGGTTTTTAGCTCGTTTGCCTGCTGCAAATAACTTGCCTTCTCATCCAGTTCCGCATAAAGGGCAATTACACCGCGATTGGTATCTTCCAGTTCTCGGTTGAGGTGTGTTAATTCTTCCTCACGCTTTCGTAGCTCTGCCATTGCCCGCAGTAACTCTTGGTTTTGGCGCTGGATTTCTTCATAGGGATTTTGGGGTTCGCTACCAATCACGGTTTCACGAATTTGTTGCAATTGGGAATCGGTAAGAGTAGGTGTACGCTTCGACAACCTTTTGCTCATCACTACTGTTGTTCCCTGTTCTGACGATTCAATCTCGAACAAATCCATTAGCTTACGGGCGCCTACAATGCCCAACCCCATTCCTGTGTGAGAGGTGTACCTTCCTGCCAAAACCGAAGCCAGATGAGGAATGCCCCCACCCCAATCCTGTATTTTAATCAAAAAGGCCCCAGGCTCTTTTTCCACACAAAATTCAACTCTTCCGCCTTTGGCATACTGAAATGCGTTGCGGGCAATTTCTGAAACTGCCGTCGCCAATCGTACCTGATCAGTAGCATCAAAGTCCAGCGCGGAAGCAAAATCGCGAGTTCGTTGCCGAGCTTGTACAACATCCTGTTCATAATGGATTTCGAGCGTAAAAAGGATTATCATTTGCCCAATCCCTTAACTACTAACACCGTCACATCGTCCCGTTCTCGGTTAAAGTCTCGGTATAGCACACCTGCAATCAGGCTAGGATGTTTTTGAGTCAAGCCGGGATAGCGATCAAGGCGCCACTTAGCACTTAATCCGTCAGAATGCATAATTAAAAGTCCGTTGGGATACCAAGGGTAGCTAAACTCTTGAATTTTGCGGATTTCATGCCCGACCGTACCATTGTGCGATAGCAAATTGTGATATTCAGTAAACGAGAAAATGGTAGCAGTGATATTGCCAATTCCGGCAAAACGCACAGACTCTTGTTCAAAATCGATTTCGGCAATAGCTAGTACTGCTCCTCGTGTACTTCGCAATGCTGCGTGGGCAGCTTCGACGTAAGCACTAGGAGAACGATCATGATCATCTTGAAAAATTCTCACGGCCAAGACAGCAGCACTCGCAGCTGCCGGTCCATGCCCTAAGCCATCGACTACTAGTAACAAGCTGCGGCAACTTGCGACTTCACATGCCCAGGCATCCCCTGAAACGTTCTCCCCTCGTTTAGGCAAACAGATTACCCCAATTTCTAAGGTTTTTTCCTTATTGACCAGCGCACTGTTTGACCAGAGGTGGGCGAGGAGTGCTGTCCCTTGGTTGGGAATAGAGTAAATTTCAAATAAATTAGAGAGGCGACGAATGGCGCCCATTCCATTGCCTGACGTTCCGGCTGTGGAAAAGCCATCTTGCAAACACTGATCCACATCGACCATCCCCGCTCCCTTATCGAGCGACAAAACCTCAATGCCGACGGCTAAATCCTGCTTGAGTACCCGCAGCAACACTACTCCGCCTTCTGCGTGCTGCACCAAATTGTTAGCAACCTCTGTCACCACAATCCCAACTTTGCCCCGTTGGGTTTCCTCAAAGCCAAGGCGAGTTGCCAAAGCCATTGCTACCCGTCGAGCTTCCCCGGTCTGGCTAGATTCAGTAATTGTGATAGCGACAGATTGATTCATTTTACTTCCATCTTACAATTGTTACTCGTGTCCCTTCTCCGACCACAGACTGAATCTCAAACTCGTTGGCAAGTCGTTTGGCGCCGCCCAACCCCATACCCAATCCGCTCCCGGTTGTAAACCCATCCTTCAACGCCAGATCAATATCGACAATTCCAGGGCCTTGATCTTCAAAGGTCAGCCTGAGTCCTCTTCGTCTCCCTTCTAAGAGCGTTTCTAACTTTGCTGTGCCGCCTCCTCCATAGTCTAAGGTATTGCGGGCTAACTCACTAGCGGCAGTCACAATTTTAGTTTGGTCTACTAAGCCCAAGCCAATCTCCACGGCAAACTGGCGCACGGCCTGCCGAACTAAAACTACATCTGTAGAAGATTGAATTAAGATCGTTTCAGTCTTGTGCATCGTCCGAAGCACGCCATTCAGTGGTACTGATTTGATTTGTAGTTTCATTAAGTGACGAGCGCAACAGTGCCATGCCCTTTTCCACATTTAGGGCAGTGCGAATGCCTGTCAGTGATAACCCCAATTCGACTAAGGTAATTGCTACAGCAGGCTGCATCCCGACAACAACCGTTTCTGCATCCAGCACCCGTGACATTTTGGCAATGTTACCTAAAATTCTACCAATAAAGGAATCAACAATCTCTAAGGCAGAAATATCGATCAGGACACCATGAGCGTGAGTTTGAGTGATGCGATTGGTCAAGTCGTCCTGTAGCGTCATGGCAAGGCGATCGTGCATATCCACCTGAATCGTCACAAGCAGGAAATTACCCATTTTGAGTATGGGAATGCGTTCCATTGGTTTCTCCTATCCATCTATTTGGGTCGAGAGCTAATGGTCGCTCCCAACCGTTTTAGCGCTGCGAGAAAGGCATCGGCTAACGTTGCCTTTGTTACAACATTAGCCAGATCAATGCCAAGATAGACAATAGTTTGGGCGATTTGAGGACGAATACCACTGATCATACAATCGGCGCCCATAAGACGGGCAGCAGTAACGGTCTTAAGCAGATGTTGAGCGGTAAGGGTATCGACAGTGGGAACCCCAGTAATGTCAATGATGGCAACTTCTGACCCGGTTTCCACAATCTTTTGCAACAACGACTCCATCACTATTTGAGTGCGGGCACTATCCAGGGTGCCGATAATGGGTAATGCCAAAATACCATCCCAGAGTTTAACCACTGGCGTAGATAGCTCCATCAACTCTTCCTGCTGTCGCAAAATCACCGCTTCGCGCGCCTTTTGATAAGCTTCCATAATCAGCAGTCCCATCTGATCTAGTAAGTTTGTGGCTAGCCAAATTTCTTCACCCAACTCAATAGGGTCTTTCAATTCCTGACGCATCCGGTTGAAGAGGGGTTGCTTGAACGAAAAGACGAATGTAGCCGTTTCAGACGGTGTGAAGCCTTTTTGTGATCGTGATCGAGAAATGCTAGTCAGCATCTCCCGCATCTCCTGCCAAGCTGCTGCCTTAATATTACTCAAGTTGCCCTGCCCAACAGCAACCCGAAACAAGCTAAGAAATTCCTGGCACTCCTCCTTTAACTGGACTTCTTTAATCAAACCTCTGCGAATATTAATAGCGGCTAACTCAGTCATCCACTCAGATAACAAATTAGCCTCGAAGGTTTCCAGAATCTGGGGTATTTTACTTTGGCTCATCGTTCCTATAAGGTAAGGGCAACCACCTTCATTAGCTTAATACAGTAAGAAGCCCTACACCATAGGCGAATGGCACGAAAAAAGGCGATCAAGCTACAAGTTATATAACTACGTTGAAATTTGTTGGTAGCCTGATCGCACCCTACTTCTGAACAATTACAGGGGTTCCCACTGTTGCCCATTCATATAACCATTTTGCATGGTTCGGCGCCACATTGACACAACCACGACTAACAGGTGTGCCAAAACTACGATGCCAATAGGCGCCATGTATTCCATAACCGCCATCATAATACATTACATATGGCACATTCTGAACATCATAGTCGGCGCCGCGCATTCTCGCTTTACGGTGTTTGGTTTGAATATTGAAAGCTCCTATTAAAGTAGGAGTCTTTTTTTTGCCTGTGGAAACTTTGACTGCATAAACAGGGTTGCTTCCTTCCCAAGCTGTTAATGTTTGCTTGGATATATCAACTAGTATCCAGCGTTTTTCTGATTGTTTAAGAGTTTGAATTTGATTTTCTATTCGTTTGGTTTTAGTTTGCGCTAAAACTTGGTTCGAGTGTGCGGTGATGGAGAGGGATAGTAAAGTGGCAAGGAAAAATATTTTTAATTTCATTTTTTGATTTGCTTTTATAGATTAATTAATTCAAGCTCTGGAATCACTTCTATTATTAGCTGTCCACTATCACCCAGCGAGTCAAGCAATTTTTGGTGCCATTACTTACTTTATGCAGTTCATAACCCGCAATATTTAAAGCTCGTAGCATAAATGCTTAGATATAAAATAATTTTAGTCTTACCCTCAATACATAGGATTGCTTAAGTTATATACTTTTGCACTCAGTGATTTAACTGAATGATTGTAAAAAAAACAGGCAGGATGTCTGTTCCACAAGAGATGTTGTAATATAGAAAAATACAACTTATCGACAAAACAGGAAGACCAACTTCAGCAACAATATACATAAGGCGCCTCAACGCAATCAAATTAAACATTTAATCACTAGCGCACTACCGTACATTAATGGAATCAAGCACCTGGGAAACCTTGTGGGTTCAATGCTTCCAGCAGATGTATACGCGCGCTTTTTAAGGCAATGCGGTGAACAAGTTCTATTTATTTGTGCCACCGACGAACATGGAACACCCGCAGAACTCGCAGCATCAGAAGCTAAACTCGATACCGCTTCGTTCTGCCAAAACATGTATCAAATCCAATTAGATATCTATCGAAGCTTTGGTTTATCTTTCGATTATTTTGGTCGCAACTCTAGCAACTATAACCACGAATTAACCCAAAATTTTTATCAATTGCTTGATAAAAACGGTTATATCGAAGAACGCGAAATAAATCTTGTATATTCTCTTGATGATGCACGGTTCCTACCTGATAGATACGTAATTGGGACTTGTCCGCATTGTGGTTATCAATCAGCAAGAGGAGACCAATGCGAAAATTGCACATCTGTACTAGACCCTACAGACTTAATCGAACCACGTTCAGCAATATCAGGAAGCACAAAATTAGAAGTTCGCAAAACCAGACACCTATTCCTAAAACTTTCTGCACTCAGTGATGAAGTTAGAAATTGGGCAGAACAACATCCCAACTGGTCTAACTTAACTAAATCAATAGCACTTGGATGGTTAAACAAAGGACTCCAAGACAGGTGTATTACTCGTGACCTTAGTTGGGGAGTTCCCGTTCCTCGTCCTGGTTTTGAGGACAAAGTATTTTATGTATGGTTTGACGCACCAATTGGATATATTGCTGCAACCCAAGCATGGGGTGTAGAAAATTCTCAAGATTGGGAAACTTGGTGGCAAGATACTGAAAATACCAAGTACGTCCAATTCATGGCAAAAGACAACTTGCCATTCCATACAATTATGTTTCCAGCTATGATTTTGGGAACACGAGAAAATTGGAAACTTGCCGACGAAATCAAAGGATTCAATTGGCTGAACTATTACGGTGGTAAATTTTCTACTAGCTCCAAGCGCGGTATATTCTTAGACCAAGCGTTAGAGATTTTACCTGCGGACTATTGGCGATATAGTTTATTGTCAATGATTCCTGAATCTGCCGATTCTACATTTACTTGGGAATTATTCCAAGTCAAGGTAAATAAAGAACTTGCAGATACTTTTGGTAATTTTGTCAACCGTATTTTAAAATTTGCTGCCACGCATTTTGATTCTACTGTTCCCGAAGGAGGAATTGCAGGACAAAGAGAACAAGAGTTAGAAAATAGCTGCACGCGGTTAGTTAGTAAATATTGCGATTGTTTAAGTAATTTAGAATTTCGTAAATCAATAGATACACTCTATTTTTTATGGATACTCGGCAACCAGTATATTGATGAAAAGGCGCCTTGGAAACTAATTAAAACCAATCGTGATGAAGCAGCGCAAGTAATACGAACATGTATAAATTTAATCAGAATTTATGCAATTGTACAGGCGCCTATTCTTCCATTTACATCTGCAAAGTTATTTGATGCGTTATATCTATCACATATAGACAGAACGACCAAAATTAGCGGAAGCGTTAATTTTAAAGCTTTGCAACCAGGTCATAAATTTGACTTGATTCCTCCTCTGTTTAGAAAATTAGAAGATGAAGAAATTAAAGCTTTGTCAATAAAATTTGGTAGTTGACAATTGAATCTACATAAACAAACCCGCCTTCCACAAGAAGACGGGTTTTTGATGCTTATCTTATGGTGGTAGCAGGACAGGCAGGATGCCTATCCTACATGGAAAATTACTTACTTCAGTAAGTGAATTGCAGCACCGGCTGCGGCGCCAGTAATCGCGTTATTACCAGTGTTTCTATTTCCTCTAACAGCCCCTGCTCCTACACCAGCACCAGCACCAACACCGATATCTAGAACTGGGTTGCGGTTCTTTCTACGCGCTCTATTAGTTCTACCTTGTTTTGCAGTACCTTGTGCCGCATTCACAGCAGCACCAGCAGCACCACCATTAACAGCATTACCTAAAAACGAACCTTGACCAGTAATTAAACCAGCAGCGGCGCCAGCAGCAGCACCTACACCAATATCACGTAAAACTCGGTCGTCTGCTGATGCTTGTTGCGCTGGTAATAATGTGGCGCCGAACAAGCTGGTAGCCATTAAGCTTGGTAGAATTGCTTTCTTAATAGGATTCATTATGCACCTACCTCTTTACTAAGGTTTCTAAATGTGTTTTCTTCCTTATCTATAGTTTAGACAATATTACCTATTATAAAAATCGCCATGTTTAACTTACGTAAGTGTCACATTACCAGGACAATATCGTATGATTGGAGGATGTTTTTATCTCAAACAATACTATCTACCTAATTAGTTATATATCTTGAGCAGGTATAGAAACATCCTTTGAAACTTGTTTCTTTTCTATAATCGCTTGTCGAAAACCCAACACAACCAATATATTAGTCAGCGTCAAAAATACTTCTGCACTACCATGCAACCAGTCAACATTGGCTAAAGACGTGCCATAGTGGACTTGAGCATAAATTCCAGCAGGAATTGTAACAGCTACAAATACTAGAGTACCATAAAACCCATATAGAGCTAGCTTAGGCATTTGTCCCGAACGGGTAATAAACCATAAAAAACCCAAATAGGGAAACAGCGAAAGTGCGAATAATGTTTCTTTAGACATATTACAGAAAGTATTATTTTAAAACGGTGCCATTTAAGAATTTGCATTGCTGGTACTATGGCGCCATATCCAGAATCCAGCTAATAGCAAAGTAAAATTACCTAATACTGTCATACTAGCTTGAAGTGTAACCAACCATTCCAAAGACGGAGAGTTATCAAAGTAATGCCATGTACAAGCACACATTGCGCTAACTAACGCGGGTAACATAGCAAACGAAAATCCCCACCAAGCTTTATTTTGAGTTAATTCACCATAAGTCCAAATTAGCCAAATAGCAACTATCCATTCGATAACGCTAGAAACGTGAATTATCCAAGTGGGAATCGAAAGAGCGTGCATAATAATGAATGATGTACGGGCGGGTTAACCTAAATTTTCCATACTTACCAGGATATATCTAAACCCGCCCCTAAACCTACCCCCCTAAATCCGCCTCAAATGCAATTGCAATTTTGTATCGCCCCCACGTACCTGTTTTATATGAATATTGTTAATCTACAATCCTGTAAGGGCGGGTTTACGAGATTTTTTCTGTTGGAGGTTATGGGTTAACCTGCCCCTACGGTATACGGTAATGTAAAATATAAAATTATTATGCGCGCGTTACTATCTGGATATTACGGTAAAGGCAACGGTGGCGATGAGGCACTGTTAGCTACACTTTTACAAATGCTACCATCACACGTTACACCTGTTGTTTTGTCAGGAAATCCTGATGAAACGAGTCAACGTTATGGTGTTGAGGCACATGAACGTATGTCTATGAGTAGCGTTATTAAAGCTTTACGTTCGTGTGATGCGTTTATTTGGGGTGGTGGTAGTTTAATTCAAGATGCTACAAGCTTTATAAGTCCATTTTATTATGCTGGCTTAATGGCGTTAGCACAAAAAATGGGTTTAAAAACAGTAGCATGGGCACAAGGTATTGGGCCACTCAAACGTTCACAAGTGCGTTGGGTAGCAAGGCAAACATTCGCTAATTGTACTAAAGTGAGTGTGCGCGATAATGCGAGTGCTGCACTATTAAATGAGTGGAATATTCCTTATTTCCTTGCCCCAGACCCTGTATGGGCAATGGATTCAAAGCCAACACCAGGACTTTGGGATTTGCCGGCGCCAAAGGTAGCTGTAACTTTAAGGTCACATCCGCTACTAACGGCACCACGTTTAGAAACAATAACACGCGCATTAGTTGACTTTCAAAAAGCCACACAAACGTTTATTGTGCTTTTACCATTCCAGAAAGCACAAGATTATGAAATTGCCCAAGCTATTCAACCAGCACTCAAAGACGTTAGTCAAATATTACATTTTGAAGAACCGCAAATCTTGAAAGGTGTATTTCGCGGTGTAGAAATGGCCATAGGAATGCGGTTACATAGCCTAATTATGGCAGCAAGCGAAGGATGCCGTGCATTTGCTATCAGCTACGACCCAAAAGTAAACCGCTTAATGGAAGATACTGATATGCCAGGTTGGGATTTAGCAAATTTACCTAACGATGCCAATGTAATTAGTAAAACCTGGATTGAACACTACGCGAACGGCGACCCGCTATCACCAGATAAAATACAATTTTTACTCGATAGAGCATCAATCCACAAAGCTGTATTAGAAGATGCCTTAACTTAGATGTAAATTTTATTGATGTTGGGTTACGCTGTCGCTCCACCCAACCTACTATCCATCCGTTACATCCGTTATATCCGTTGCCAATATCATTCATTAGGTTGTTCAGGTATCCAAACTGTAAAAATTGAGCCAACTGCAACTGTTGATTCCACTTCGATTCTACCGCGATGCATTTCTACAAGTTGCTTAGTTAAAGCTAACCCTAAACCTGTTCCTCCATAACGGCGCCGATATGGAGTATCAAGCTGATGAAATTTTTCAAATAATTGTGGTAGTTGTTCTTCAGGTATCCCAATTCCTGTATCTTCAACTTGAAACACCGCATTACCATCTTCGCACCATAACCGCAATGTTACACTTCCACCTTCGGGTGTAAATTTTATCGCGTTGCTTAAAAGATTGTTAATAACTTGCTGTACTCGCCGTACATCTGCACAAAAGCGACGATTTTCATCAATCAGTATATCTAATTTTAAATCTACTTGTTGAGTTGTTGCTTTTTCTTGCAATGAGTCAATAATTAATTCTGCTACTTCTTTTAATGTAAACTCTGTATTATTTAGTACTGCTTTACCAGCTTCAATTTGTGATAAATCAAGAATATCGTTTATCATTTCCAGCAGGTGTTCACCGCTATCGTGGATAGTTTGTAAATAATCACGCTGACGCTGCGATAATTCTCCAAACGACCAACGTAGTAATGTAGATGACATTCCTATTACGTAAGTTAACGGTGTTAATAATTCATGGCTGATAGTAGCTAAGAACTCACTACGTATACGACTTGCAGCTTCAGCAGCAACCAAAGCGTCATGTAGTGCCATTGTGCGTTCGATTACCCGTTGTTCGAGACTTTGCTTTTCTTGGGTCAGAGACTTCATTAACTCTGCTTGGTGAATGGCAATAGCAAGTTGTTCCGCAACGGCGCCTAGAAAATTTTTCTCACTTTCATTCCAGTTACGCGCGCTGTAACATTGATGAGCAATAAGCAATCCCCATAGCTTATTTTCAAACATAATCGGCGCCACTAATTTGGCACGAACTTTAACGTCTTCCAAAAAGTTAAGCAAACACCTTTCACTAACATAAGTTTTGTAAACATCATTGACTGCTAGCGTAAAACCCTGACGGTATTTAGTCCAACACTCAGTAGTTGGAGTAAAACAATTTTTTTCTTCACAATTCAATACTGATGGAATCGCATCACTAGCGCGAACCTCGTAAACAATACAACCCTTATAGTCTACGTACTGCTTAGTTGCTGTGACTGAAGCGGACGCGGAAGATAAATTCGGTATAGATGTATGATTACGAGTCACATTTGAATCATCAAATTTATATATTACCAAACGGTCTAATTCTAAGAACTCACGCACCTGCGCGAGTGCCGTCGTCATAATTACAGATAAATCTAAACTTTTACGGATTTGCGTTGTGACACGATTTAACAGTCTTTCTTGAGCTATTTGCTTAGAAAGTGCATCTTCCACATGCTGACATGCTGAAAAATTTAAATTATCACTTTCTTCGGACTGTGTAACTTCAGGCTGCGTTAATAGACATTCTAATAGCAGTAATGTAAACTTCTCTTGCAACGCTGCATTATTTGGCTCTAATACCTCACGGTAGTGTTCCAAGTCTTGGCATGTTTCAGAATGGCGCCCAAACAACCCACCTAGTTCCAATAGGAAGGAACTGATTAGACCTCTATCAAAAGTAATGCTTGTATCTAGCAAGTAATTATCATCAATATCATTATTGCATGTTAAATTATTTTGTACTATAACATCAGAACTGACTTGCCTCGTCCCTGTTAACAACGCACTAAAACCCTGTGAAATTACCACCGTAAAGCGTTTTATCAACCATTGGCTTGAAAGTGGAATCCGCTGTAGTACTGCTTCTGTCAAAACTAAAGCTGTATTTTCCACAGAAGAAGCCATTTGCTCTAGCAATTTCCCCAGTTGATCAAAAGTATCGACACGTAAAGTTCTAGAAAAGCCCAAATTTGGAGAACTAAGCATTTTCATCTGTGAGAGTAAGAGGGCAGGGAGAGGAGTCATGATTCAAAGAGAGTTATAGCCTTTAACTTTATCTGGCTTTATTTATCTTTATTTATCTTTGTTAAGCAATATTTATAGTTTATATAGTTTAAAACGGTTATACACGACTATGCATCGTATTAATACCACATCGGTTGGCGTTGTTTCTCAATCTGAGGGCATTATTTTTGTAGAACAAAGTCCTGCTCCAGTTGTATTCTTAACGGCAGCAGATACGGATATTCAAAGCATTGCTGCTGCTTATGCATTATTACCGGACTTTCCTGCGCTTCGAGTTGCTAACTTATTACAATTGCAGCATCAAATAAGCATTGATACATACGCAGAACAAGTTTTAGAGTTCGCTTCGGTAATTATTTTACGCCTTTTAGGGGGACGTTCATATGGACTTACGGCTTGGAAGTTGTGCTGGAACTCGTACAACGTAAGCATATAAATTTAATTGTAATACCAGGAGACGACGCTCTTGACCCCTATTTAATATCTCATTCCACCTTGGGCGAAACCAAGGTCAACAGGATATGGCGTTATTTTAACGAAGGTGGGGTATCCAATATTGTTCACGCATTCCAATATATTTCTGACTGCTGTTTATCAACCACATTTAACCCACCTCCTGTAGTGTCAGTTCCGCGTGTAGGAGTATATGAAGCAAAGGGGAAAGGGGAAGGAGGAATGCCGAGAGTTGGGATTCTTTTTTATCGAGCGCACTATTTAGTAGGTAACACCAAAGTTATTGATGCTTTGTGCGAATCTTTGATTAAACGAAATTTAGAGCCAGTCCCAGTTTTTGTATCTTCGCTACGAGAAAAAGATGTTCAAGCTGAACTAGAAGCTATTTTTCAATCAACTTCTGCTTCTCCCCTAACCCTGTTACTCAACACAACCAGCTTTTCACTTGCGCGTTTAGAAACCGAAACCCCGCAGCTTGAACTCTGGCAAAAGTTAGATGTGCCTGTGTTGCAAGTTATTTTGAGCGGTGGTTTTATAGAACAGTGGCAGTCAGATTCGATGGGTTTGTCACCGCGTGATATGGCGATGAATGTGGCACTTCCTGAAGTTGATGGCAGAATTATAAGTCGTGCTGTCTCGTTTAAAGCGGTAATTCGGCGCCATCCTAATCTAGAAACTGATGTAGTTGGTTATGAACCAATAGCTTCGCGTATAGATTTTGTTGCCGAACTTGCAGCGAACTGGGTACGACTACGTAATAAACAATCATCAGAACGGCGCCTTGCTTTGATTTTAGCCAACTACCCAACCCGCGATTCGAGAATAGCAAATGGAGTAGGTTTAGATACACCTGCCAGTTGCGTAGAAATTTTAAAAGCCTTGCAAGCAAACGGTTATAACTTAGATGACATTCCTCAAAGTGGTGATGAATTAATACATTGGCTCACCCAAGGGGTTACCAACGACCCCGAAGGTAGAGAATTACGTCCTATTTACCAAAGCCTTTCAGGGGAAGAATATCAAACTTATTTCAGATCATTACCAGAAACCGTTCAACAAGCAATAAGTCAACGTTGGGGAGAAGAGACTCAAAATCAAATTCCAATTTCTGGTATCCAACTCGGCAATATATTTATTGGTATCCAGCCATCACGCGGTTATGAGCTTGACCCCAGTTTAAATTACCATGCCCCAGACCTAGAACCAACTCACAACTATCTCGCGTTTTACCACTGGGTACGTCAACACTTTAAAGCTGATGCAGTAGTTCATGTTGGTAAGCATGGAAACTTAGAGTGGTTACCAGGTAAAAGCATCGCATTGTCCAGTGATTGTTACCCAGAAGTGGCATTAGGCGCTATGCCACATTTATATCCTTTTATCGTGAATGACCCAGGTGAGGGTTCTCAAGCTAAACGACGCGCACAAGCGGTAATTATAGACCACCTAACACCACCTCTAACCCGTGCAGAACTTTATGGTTCGCTCTCCAACTTAGAAAATCTGATTGATGAGTATTACGAAGCTCTAAGTTTAAACCCCAGCAGATTACCTGCAATAAGCGCACGTATTAGCGAACTAGTCACCCAAGAAAATCTAAGTTGCGATTTTAGGATGGGTAAGGGAGATGAAATCCCAATTAATAAAATAGATGGTTATCTGTGTGAACTCAAAGAGGCACAAATTCGAGATGGGTTACATATCTTTGGGCAATGTCCCGATGGTCGGCAACTTCGTGATTTAATTATTGCCATAGCCAGACAGCCTTCGCGGCGCCATACTGGTATTACCTGTGCCATCGCTACTGACTGGGGTTTAGATATAAATCCTTTAACAGATGATTTTAGTCAGAAGCTCGACGAAACACAAATTAACCTTTTAGCAAAAAAAACACATCACACCTGTCACACCATCGGTGATGCAGTCGAAGCGCTCGAACAACACGCAGCACATTTGGTAGAACAACTAATCTCTTCTTCCCTCCCCCTACTCAGCACTCAGCACTCAGTACTCAGCACTTCTCTCACGTGGATAAAATCGCATCTTCTACCCGCTCTAAAACAAACCGACAGAGAAATTATTAATTTGTTACGTGGGTTAGATGGTAGATATGTACCTAGTGGACCATCCGGCGCCCCTACACGCGGGCGCCCAGAAGTTTTACCAACTGGTAATAATTTTTACTCAGTTGATATTCGTGCGGTTCCAACAGAATCGGCGTGGGATGTAGGCAGGAAAGCAGCAGAAACACTGATAGAATGTTATACTCAAGAGCATGGAGAGTATCCAAAGACACTAGTGTTATCTTTATGGGGAACTGCGACGATGCGAACTGGGGGTGATGATATTGCCCAGGCATTAGCTTTGCTCGGTGTACAGCCAGTGTGGGATAGTGCAGCACGCCGTGTTGTGGATTTAGAAATATTACCAGTAGAAGTGCTAGGGCGCCCACGTGTGGATGTAACATTAAGGGTTTCGGGTTTTTTCCGAGATGCTTTTGGAAATTTGATAAACTTATTTGACCAAGCTGTAGAAGCTGTGGCAGCATTGGATGAACCGAAGGACTTGAATCCACTCGCCGCTCAAGTTTTAGAAGAAATGGAGTATTGGCACAAAGTTGGATTAAGTGAAACAGAAGCTTTAGAACGCTCTCTCTACCGAATTTTCGGCTCAAAACCAGGTGCATATGGTGCTGGACTCCAAGGGTTAATCGAGTCGCAAAATTGGTCTGATGATTCCGACCTAGCACGCGCTTATATAAATTGGAGTTCTTATGCTTATACAAGAAAAAGCGATGGACGTTCTGCACCCGAAGCGTTCTCGAAACGTTTACTCAGTACGCAGGTCGTGCTGCAAAACCAAGATAACCGCGAACACGATTTACTTGACTCTGATGATTATTATCAATTTCAAGGCGGTTTAATGGCAGCAGTACGTTCGATTCGAGGGGAAAATCCTTCCTCTTATTTTGGCGATAACTCAATCCCAGCAAAACCGCGAGTTCGTCAATTATCTGAGGAAATAGCCAGGGTATACCGTTCACGGGTAATTAATCCAAAATGGATTGCTGGAGTGATGCGTCACGGTTATAAGGGTGCATTTGAAATGGCTGCTACGGTTGATTTTTTGTTCGCTTACGATGCTACTGCTAGATGTGTAGAAGACCACATGTATGAAGGAATTGCAAAGACATACCTTTTTGATTCAAGAGTTTGTAAATTTCTTGAAGAAAAAAATCCGTATGCTCTGCGTGATATCGCTGAGAGATTACTTGAAGCATACAAGCGTGGTTTATGGCAGGATGTAAATATACAAACATTGGAAAATCTGCGAAACTTAGTACATCAAGCCGAAGCAGCTATCGAACAGCCAGTGCCTTTCGGGTCTAACTGAACGTAGCAATTGGCGCCGCATTTTTTATAAATGTCGGTGCTGCTGGCATCGAAAAAAAGTGGTGTAGGAAAACTTTAGGAAAATAACTATGGAAAACCTTGCGTATTTACACCTAGCTTTTGATTACGAAGACTGCCCATCGATTGAGTTAGCTAAATTTAGCTTTTTAGTCAATCGGGGAACATCACCTGACTGGAAGAAGTTATCGAGTCGAGCTTGGCGCTATATGTTGCCCCTAGCTTTGACTTTATCGATGATGACTGCGATGAGTAGTGCTTTTGCACTGCAAAAAGGCGACCAGGGTCCGTCAGTTCGCGAATTACAGCAAGACTTGAAGCGAGCAGGTTTTTATAATGCTCCTATCACTCAAGTATATGACGTTCGCACTGAAGATGCTGTAAAACGCTTTCAAAAAGCTGCTTCTTTGCAGGTCAGTGGCATTGCAGGTCCCACAACTATTGGAAAATTAGACACCTGGCGCCCAGTCGCTAGAAATAATCAAGGAAGACTTCAAGCGCAAAACGTAGTCAATACTCAGACTTCGAGACCACGCGCTGTTAACGCTCAATCTCGTACCGAGCAGCAAGCAACATCAGTCCCGAAACGTCGCGTTTCCGGAATTATTGGTAAAGGTGACGAAGGAGAAGAAGTTCGTAATTTACAGGAACGGTTACGAGTGGCGGGATACTATTATGGCAACTCCACAGGTATTTTCGGACCAATCACCGAAGATGCAGTTAAACGGTTTCAGCAAGCTTATAAGTTAGAGGCAGATGGATTGGTTGGGCCTGCAACATTACGCCGACTGCCTCCTGTGGGTATTGGTTATGGTGAAGACGGACAAAATCGGCGCCCTTCCACTGATAAACTTCGTTTAGGCGACCGTGGTGAACCCGTGCGAGTATTACAGGAACAGTTAATTAAAGCTGGATACTTAGAAGGTCAGCCAAACGGTTACTACGGCCCATTTACAGCAGATGCCGTCAGACGCTTTCAGGCAGAGAATTATTTAGCAGCCAGTGGAATTGCTGGACCAACAACACGTGCTAAGTTATACGCAAGCACCAATGATGGAGAGAGTAACGAATTTAATGTGCTGGAAATTCAACGTCGGTTGAGAGAACGAGGTTTTTATAAAGGTCCACTCAATGGTGTAATGGGTAATGATACGAAGCGTGCAATTAAACAAGCACAAGAGTTTTACGGCATTAGCCTTAATGATGTAAGAACTGGACGCTATTAAGATATGGCCAAGCGCGTTAATTGATTTTAAAATTTATCAATGATGACTAAATCCCACGCGGGAGCAGCGTGGGATTTTTGTGTGAGCATATATTTTCCAGATTCCCCTAAAAAACTTACCCAAGTACTTACCCAATAAATTACAGCGGCATTAATGCGCGTTGACACTTCGGGCAAACAGCATGAATAGTCATTTGACAATCAAGAAGGCTAAAACCTTCTTTTTGGGCTGTTTTTGAACCAATTTTAAGAACTGAATCGTTCTTAAACTCAATCGTGGTGTTACACCTTACACAAATTAAGTGATGGTGATGATGTGGATATGGCTGGTTGATTTCGTAATGTTTATGTCCTTCTCCCAGTTCCAATTCCCGTAAAATCCCCATCCGCGCCATTAATTTGAGGGTGCGGTAAATAGTCGATAAGCTGATGCCTTCTCCTTGTTCTTCTAACCTTTCGTAAAGGTCTTCTGCACTAAGATGTTCTCCTTGTGGAAGTTCTTGGAAAATATGTAATATAACTTCCCTTTGGGGAGTTAGGCGCCAGCCACGTTCATTAAGCTCTGCCTTAAGCGAAGCAGATGTGTAGACAGACATACTAATCGTTCTCAATAAAGGCTGTCAATTGAGAATATAACAAATATTCAGAGAAAGTTGCAACAATTATAAGTTATTGAGAATTATTTTAAGTATTTAATAGAGGAATGGGGGGAAAGGGAAAAGGGGAAAGGGGAATGGGAAAGCATAAAACAAACGACTTTCTCTGTTTACAAATTATTGCAAACTGTTTTTATGAGAATTAGTATTGTATTAGTTGCAAATTTATGGCTATAGATTGCCAAAATGTTACAAATAATATACAAACCATAGTGTTTGTATATTGTAAACTATTGGCTATTAGTCGTGATTTTGAACCATTTGCGGTTTCAATCGAGATAAAAAGCGATATTGTAACGAAAAATTAAATGTTGTGTAAATTTCTCAACAATAGATTCATATGTAAATTAGTTGAGCTTTATTACGCCCCTCCCAAAAGAGAGGGGTATTGTAATAAGTCATAAGGTCACACTAAAGTGTACAGAAAGAGTGAAAAACTAGCTGAAAAACTAGCTTAAAGACTCTAAGTAATCGCGAATTAAGTTACGACGCTTAGGTTGACGTAGTTTTTGCAATGCTTTAGATTCGATTTGACGTACTCGTTCGCGAGATAAATCTAGAGCGCGTCCAATTTCAGCTAACGAATAAGGATGACCATCAGCTAAACCAAAGCGCATAAGAATAACATCGCGTTCGCGACTGGTTAAATCAGCTAACAAGTGCTGTAAATCACGTTGAAGTGATTCGCGCATTAGCATTTCTTCTGGGGTAACACCATCAGTTTCAAGAAGTTCACCCAACTCGGTATCTTTGTCTTTACCAACTTTAGTTTCGAGAGAGACTGAACGAGGTACACGCAGCAAAACTTCTCTAACTTGTGCTGGTGACATTTCGAGTTCAATTGCTAAATCTTCTAAAGTCGGTGTGCGACCTTTTTCTTGAGCAATTTTACGCTGTGCTTTTTTGATTTTGTTAAGTTTTTCTGTGATGTGGACAGGGAGTCGAATAGTACGACTGCTTGTAGCAATTGCACGAGTGATACCCTGACGAATCCACCAGTAAGCATAAGTACTAAATCGGTAGCCTTTGGTTGGGTCAAACTTTTCGACTGCACGCTCTAAACCTAAAGTACCTTCTTGAACCAAGTCCAATAACTCTAAACCACGATTTTGATATTTTTTGGCGACGGACACAACAAGACGAAGATTCGCCTTAATCATGTGTTCTTTGGATTGAAGCCCTTGGCTTTGAATTTGCTCTAACTCTTCGACAGTTAACTTAGCAATTTCTGCCCAGCGACGTTTGCCTTTAGCAAGAAGTTGCTTGAGTTCAAAAACATCCATATCACCTGTTTTTGCCCAGCGTTCGAGCGAAGGACGATGACCCAATTCAGATGTTAGACGTTCTTGGATTTCAATAATCCGTTGGTAGGGGGTAATAATATCGTCGCCCTGCTTGGCAGAATTGGATAGTAATATCCGTAAGCGTAAATAGCGTTGAACTTTTTGAGCTTCTGAAACTTCTTCATCACGTCCTAACAAACGAACCCGCCCAATTTCTTGGAGATACAAACGTACCAAATCGGTACTGCGGCGGTTAGGGGTTACAGCATAGCTGGCTGGGTCTTGGGATACCATCTCCAGCTCCTCCAAATCTTCTACAGACAACTCATTCTCATCAGCTACGAGGTCTGGGTCAAATGCTTGGTTAGGTTGTTGGGCTTCGTAAGCATCTGCGGCGTAAAAAGATGTTGCTGGCATAAGGCTCGTCTCAATGGCTCCAGGTAACAATAGATTGTGGTGGGCAGCACGCGCATGTTGGAGGTTGTCCGCGAAGCGCAACTGCGAACCCAAAGGGTCAACAAAGGGTCAGCATAATCAACTGTTGATATCATTCCCGCAATTTCACAGAAACTAACATCCAGCTGAAAAGATTTTTGCGGTAAATTTCCTAGTTCAGAGCCTTCCAAGTATTATTTAATACGTTTTTTGGGAGAGTACAGACCGCTATGACAGCTTAATCATTCGATTTGTCTTAGGTAAAAATGAATCAGGCTCTGGGTTACAGTGTTAAATTTTATTTTTATAAGCGTAGATGTTGACGGTAGCTTTTTTTACGGAATATAATCATAAATTAAGTGGAAGTAAGTGGAAATATTTTTTATTTGTGTCATGGTTATATATACAGGAAGCTTTTTATAGTTTCCTGAAGGTTTCAGTGTGCGAAGAGACTGATTTTGCGTTAAGTATTGTTCGTGTTTTCTAAGGATTGCCCTTAAACCCCGATATATTGAGGTGCCTTGTAGAAATATATGTATTGTTTACCCGTAGTATTCAGGCTTGATGTTGCGAAGCATCAGTTCTTCTAAAGCTTGACGGGGTGTGGATTCTGATTGCAGGACACGATAAACTTGTTCAGTAATGGGCATTGAGATATTTTGCCCTAAGCTGTGCGTAATTAATACTGAGCAAGTGTTTACCCCCTCCGCAGTTCCTTGTAAGTGGGTAAGAATTTCAGGAAGAGTTTTGCCACAAGCTAGCTGATAACCGACTTGGTAATTGCGACTAAGAGAACTGTTACAAGTTGCGAGTAAGTCACCTAATCCTGACAAACCATAGAATGTTTCAGCTTTGGCGCCTAAACTTACACCGATACGAACCATTTCGGTAAGTCCGCGCGTGACTAAAGCAGCTTTAGCGTTAGTTCCTAATTGCAAACCATCACAGGCGCCTGCTGCAATCGCGATAACATTCTTTAAAGTCCCACCTAGCTCAACGCCCAAAGGGTCAAGATTTGTATAAACTCGAAACCGTGGCGATGAGAAAACAAGTTGTACAGATTCTGCCGCAGTTCCCGAATGGCTTGCGACTACTGTTGCAGAAGGTAAACCAAGTTCTATTTCTTTAGATAAATTTGGACCAGATAACACTACAACGGGATGCGAAGGAAACGCTGTTTGCAGAATTTGTGAGGGTGTGCTTTTCGTTTGAGTGTCTAAACCTTTTGTGGCAGTTACAAAAATTGCTTTATCTGGAAGCTTTAGAAGCTGAAGCTGGGCAATGACATCAGGCACCCCTTTCATAGATATAGCGCTAACAATAATATCGGCATCGTTAACTGTAGACGCGAGTTGTAAGTTACTGCGACGCGACCAGATACTTACCTTATGACCGTTTGCTGACACTAAGGAGGCTAGGTTGCTTCCCCAGGCGCCGGCGCCGAGGATAACTACTGATTTTGGATTAGTCATTACTCTCGGTTCGCCCATTTTAAATTGAGTTAGGAAAAAGGTAAACGATTTAATCGGGGTTCTAGCTTATAATACAAAAATACTCTCGTGTCGAATTTGCACCATTGCATAAAAATAGAGTTTTTAAAGCGGGATGGTAGTTCAAGGTAAATTTAGGTAAATCGCTCAAACCATTATGATATCTAGATTATATGATTTTCGGTAATTTCTCAAACTCAACAATAAATGAGCGAACCAGTAGTCATTAGTTAGAAGTTAAAAGTCCTGAGTAGCAAGCCTCGATTATTGTAAATTGACTTGAGGTATATCTTAATAAATATTATCTTTTAGTCACTTTTTCAAGTAAAAGTTTTTTCTTACGTTGTGTTAATATTTATTCTATCAATTACTATTAGCCCAAACAAAAAGGTATAGATACTATGGAGCTAATCGTTACTAATCGTTCAAAGCTTAAAAATAAATATGGGGCTGATGGTTGGGAAAAAATACACAAATCTTTGGAGAGTTATCTAGATGCTCTTGATCAAGCAGGCATTGACGCTAATTTATTTTTAGTCGAGACATCAGACCCTAAAGAAATTAAATATAATATTCGCACTTTACATGATAAGCACTCAGCCAAATATCTGCTTTTTTTAGGTGGGGATGATATTATTCCTTTTTACTGCTGTCCTGACAAAACCACAGACAAAGCTCTTGACAAGCATGTTTTTTCAGACAGCTATTATGTTGATTTCAACGAAGATGGTTATGAACACTGTCCGGAAATAGCAGTAGGACGTTTACCGGATGCTGGAAATACCGAAGAACTTTTATTAGAGCAAATACAACGAGCGGTGTCTATCCATCGTTCAGGTGGAATTCCTTTGGTTGAGCAACATGCTGGTTTCTCCGCACAATCATGGGAAAATACTTCCAGCAATATGTATTCCCGTATTGATAATACTTGTAAAAACTTTTATCTGTCTCCCCCGCTAAGTCTTGAGACAAGCGATATCATAAATGCTGATTATTTTCCCTCGCCAGGAGGAATACTCTTTTTCAACTTACATGGCGACCGAAGTCAAGCAATTTGGCGAGGTGAACGACGTTTATTAGATTTTCCAATTCAACATCCAAAATTAGTTGATTATAAATTGTTAAGCCAAATTAGTTTAACGAATAGTGTTATATTTTGCGAAGCTTGTCATGCTTCAGCAATACATAACAATCGCACGCCAACAAATAGTTTAGCCCTTTGCGCTCTCAAGCAGGGAGCGGCAGCCTTTTTTGGCTCAACAGTCAAAAGCTATGCTGTTACTCTCAAAAATTCTGAGCCTTCGGGCGCTAGCGGTATCGACATGCTTTTTTTTGAACTTATTTACCAGCTGTGCCGCATTCCAGGCACCCGTTTTGGTGATGCTTTACAGAATGCAAAAAAACGTTACATCATTAACAATGCCTACGACGAAAAGAATGTTTTAGGATTAGTGCTACTTGGAGACCCCATGTTGTGTTTTAAGCCTACTTAGAGGAAATAGCATATGGAACTAGAAGAAATCAAAAAACGTATTCGAGAAGAAATATTGACACAGCAGTTCCCAGATTTAATTAATATTGATCCAGAAATCATAACAGGACATTCTGAAAGTCGGCTCCGTCATTTGCGCCGTAGTCGTGGTAGTTTAGTTACAGAAAGGGAAATAAATGCTATACCATTAGAACATCAATTTATTTTTAAGCAGCAAGAATCGGAAGACCAGCCTTTTGACAAAACAATCGTTATAGTAACAGATAACGATGGTGAGCTACAGTACATTATTGAAAGTAAGTAAACATAGACTAAAACTCGTGTAAATAAAAAACTCCAGTTGATATAAAGTTAATGTTTTAATCACAGGGTGCGAAGGTAAAATTATTACAAGTTATATTTTATGAATTTTAAAAATGTCCAGGTTTTACCAGAAGAGTTTGAAATTAAAGGACCTGGTGCAACGGTTACATGCAAAAACAATGCTCTATTTAGTGTTCAAAATCACAAATTACCTGCAAGTTATAATTATGCCGCTGAATTGCAGTTCTCAAATGAAAGTTTAAGTTTACAATTTAATGACAATGAACAAGTTCTCGAAGCGGATAAGTTGCCAAGAAACCCAGTTAATAGTTTAATACGTGACGGGCGGGTGTTGGCAGAGTCAAAACCTATGCGTTGGAATCAAGTTGAGGGAATTATTGTAAGTCGCACTGTACAGATTACACACTGCGATCTTTCTCAAGTACATATTTCCTTAAAATTTCAACTTAAGAACGATAGTAAGGAAAAACGTAGTACTAAGTTTAAATGGCAGTTTATTTTACCTTCGTGTGTTCCTTTCATTTATGACCAGGACAATGGTAATAAGAGCCGTTGTGAACAAGGAGAACTAAACCGCCGCCAACGTCTGTGTGGAAACTTAGTTTTTTCTCTAAATAAAACACAAATTGACAGTGTTGACAATCGTCTAGTTATTCTTAGCTTTATAAAAAAAATACCTCGCAGTATTTATCTTACTAAAGAAGAGAATGGCGAACAAAGCACAACAGTTTCTTTTAGTGATACATTTGCTGCTGGTGAAATCCAGGAAATCACAATTGACTTAATTTATCATGTTTTGTTAGGTAGTCAGGTAAGCAATACGGTTTTTTTAATAGCACGTCCTGATGGACAAAAAGCTTTTTGGCAGGGAGCTTTAGCAGCTGCAATGTCTTGGGTTGACCGTTTGGAAACCAGCCGCGATCAAGTTTTAGGTAATCTTGGTTTCAGGCGTTTTGCGCCTTTGTTGTGGTTTGATAATGAAAAACCTCTCCCTGATCAGATTCTGCGCTTTTTACACAATATGTCTAGCTTGCAACGTATTGTGGTAATTGGGGAAGTTTTGCATCACGATCTTGAAAATTTACTTACCGCACTGCTGGACAAAGGAACTAATCAGCAATTGTGTTTGCAGCTATTTACCTGCAATGAGTATTACCAAGACAAGGTAAATGCTTTGCGGGGAAGCATCCAAGCAAGGATGATTATTGCCAACGAATTATCTGGGCGTTTACACCAACTTGAAAAAATTATTTCTGTATCATTTGTGCCTAATCCTGACCTCCTTCCCTTAGTTGTAAGGCAGTTTATGGAGGAGGAGAGTGCTAGAGATTTCTTTGCTGGAGAAATTCACGAGCGCGATGCTTTTCTGGTTTCTTCCGAGTTTGATGAAGCTGAGTTTCTTGCTGCTACCTGTGTACCTATGGCACGCCACCTGGCAGCACCTGTGTTGCTTTGGCATAGTTGTACAGCAACCGATACGCTAAGATATTTAGAATTCCATAGCGTTAAACGGTTGTTTATTGTAGGAAGATTTAGTGCTGCCGATGAAGCTGCTATTCGTTCTTTTTGCATTCAGCCAAAGGAAAGCACTCGAAAAGTTTTAATTAAAATTGAACGCATTCCCTACCATGATCCTGTTACTGCTTCATCTGTCATCTCACGTCTTTTTAAAGCTCATTTGCTCTTTGACTGGTTAATACAAACCTGTTGTGCAGAACGCGAAAAGCGAAATAATACAGAATTAGCTATAAATAATATAACTCTTAATTACGTTGCATCAATTCGAGATCGTAAATGGGCAGAACGCTTATGGTCGTGCATACAGGCAGTAGTGGCCGAACAAAAAGTTGCCGAACAAGAAGTAGACGAAAAAGTTCTAGAGCAACTTCTATTGCTTTACCAGGAGATTTTCATCAGACGGGAGGAGTTTGTTACTTCCTTTAAAGATTATTTTACAAAATTAGCTGAGGAAAATGAACAATTGCTTGATGTTTTATCTCCTGTTTGGAATGACATGGTTGTACTCAGCGACTTTACGAAGGATAATAACAGCAACTTTAATATTTTCCCAGCAGCGTGCTTGGCTGCCTACCACAAAGCACCTTTACTCTTTTTCCCTGCAATAAAAGAGGAAGAGAAGGAGAAATTTATTGAGAAACGAGTCCAAGATTTTGAGTATCAATTCAAAAACAAGAAACAACAGACAAGACAAGCGGTTGCAATTGAAGCTTACCAAAATGATATTGAAGAAGACCCAGACTTAACAAGTCTGGTTTTTCCCTCAGATATCATTATTGCGATGCAGTCTCTTAAGCCCTTAACCGTCGCTTTATACAGTAGCGACCTCAACATTCCTTACGAATGTATTTCTGATTCAAATGGACCAATGTTCCTAAAGTATGCGATGGCTCACTTGAGCGGTACCGATGCTTATGAAACTAGTATTATTACTGCTTCAGGTATGCTCTACGCCCATGATTTGCAACGCCAAGAAAAGTTGCGACTGTTACTGTGCATGGCAAATATACCAGGATTAGGTAAATTAAAATTGGAGGAAGAGAGACAAGAAATTTACAAAGCATTAAAGGGTTGCGTCGTTCCTAGTATGTTGAAGTGGTTCCTCAACTATGCTCTGACAATTTTTGCATCTTTACAAGAAGAAAATTTTTTTAATTTTCAATGTTTTTATTTGTATTTTTTGGTTAAGACAATACTGAAAAACAGCTCGAATTGGGATGCCAAGCAATTCGATTTGAAGACACTAAGTAGATTGGAGCAAATTAATAAGAAGAATTTAAGTAAAAAACTAGCAGAGCAAGTACATATTTTTCACTTCTGCGGACATGGCTATCAGGACAAAAAACAGCCTCAGCGTAGTGGAATTTGTCTTTACAATCCTGAGTATAAAACAAATTGGGAATCTCTTAACGCGCTAGAAATTAAGTATCATACAAAACTAGGAGCGCATCCTATAGTTTTTATTAACGCCTGCTTCCCTGGTAACAAAGGGCGTGTACAACTGGAAGATGATGGGCAATTGGATACAGAAACAGTAGAAGAGACACCCGAAAAGAGTATGACAGCAGAAACTAGCGAAGTGATTATGGGTGTCTCTTCCTCTTTTATTCATATTGGGGCAGCTGCTGTAATGGCTCCACTTTGGCAAATCATGGATGATACTGCTATTTTGTACGCTGGTTATTGGTATAGCTATTTGAAACAAGGCTGTTCTATTGGTGAAGCAGCTTTGCTAGCCAAAATCGATAGCATACAAGACAAGAAGAATCAAAAATACTTGGATTATCGAGTACTTAGTTATGTCATTTACGGCGATCCAACTTTACGCCTCTACCCACTGGAGTATTTAATAAAACACCACCCTGGCACAGCTAAACGCTTGTTGCAACTTAAAAGAAGTTCATAATAAGGAGAAAGATGATGGATTTTAAATCTTGGGATTCTAGCTCGTCTAATATTTATTCTAGGTATAGTAGGCACGTTTATTTAGTACCTACAGATAACTGGCAACTAGCGACTTGGGCTGCAACTCGTAGTACGCGGTTTGCAGGGACTTCAGACACTGATTTAAAAGACTCACAAAGTTTTGCCGAGTTGTATGCTATTCGTAACTATGCCCCCATGCTTTGGTACACGCCAGGTGGTATATTAAGCGATCAGATTTATGATTTCTTACACCGTTTGCCAACTGTAGAACGCATTATAGTTTTGAGTAAAAAAAAAGAAGATAAGCTAACCCAATTAGACAAGAAAAATCTGGAAGCTATGCTAGGTAACTGCTGGGAACGGGCACAAGCGTCTCGGTCTCTCAGTAAAACATATAATCAGCTTGATGATTTTTGCCTTGCTCAACTTGAATCAAAAGAAAATTCGGCACTTAAATGGTTAAAGTTAGATACAGAACTGAAGACCAGGATAGAATCACAATCGGCGAGTAAATTAATCTTGCCCCGTATTTTTATCGTGGTTCCTGAGATACCTCAAATTGCCTGTGCGTTAGTACCTCTAGCGGCTTACGTTCAAGGAACTTTGGTTTACATGAGCGAACAAGATACTCAAAATGCTAGGGATATTGTTGATAAATTCATAAGTACCTTGTTAGAAGACTCTAAGAAGACAGAGGTATGGCTAGTTGGATCAACTAGAAAGCTCGAAAAGTTACTAGAAGAGTCCGTCTGTAAATTGCAGCGAGAGCAAAGAAAGTTTGACCACACAGTCACTGTGCGAGGAATTCCAGCTAGCGACCATTTTACTGCCTCAGAACAAGCAGGTGTCATGCTGCTAACTTACCGCTATCTTGATTGGATGCTTCTAAATGCCTTAACACGCGATGAAGGACGAGAATTTTTCTTTACATTTTTAGATTTGCCTGGGATGCGAACTTTGTACCATTACTGTAATAGAGTGCTAGATATATCAGACCAATTGCGACGTAAAAATTTTCGAGCTATTGGGGATGTACATGAAGTTTATTGGAGTTTGCCTGAACAGGAACGCCGCAACTTTATTTATCAATTCCAAGAAAAATATAAGTCAGAAAAAGTCATTTCTAGGAACCTAGCTGTTATAGCTGATTACAGTAATGATGATACAATACCACACTATCTTATTGATGCTGCTGCGTTCGCAGCTCGACGAACTGCGCCTCTTCTTCTGTTACAACCACTACCTCCTGAGACAAGCTACTACATTGGTTCCTTGATGGACAAAATTGATGATCAACTTAATAACCTCAATAATCTTTATATCGAAAAAATTAAGCTGAAGGAGGACAAGCAGCAAAATCAACGAACCTTATTTGAGCAGAAGGAAGATAGTGTAGATGGTCAAGGCTTCGATGATACAGCTAAACAAATAGGACAGCAGGATAGTTTGAACAAAAAATATCGTGATTTTCAAAAGCAGTTGCACAATAGTATCTATAAAACGGGTGAAGTACTTTACGAAAGTCTAGTGCCTTTTGCCATGCGTAAAGCACTTCATCAATTATGTCCCCAGTTTTTAACATTTTTTATACACGATCCAAGCTTACCTGTAGAGTTGATTCGTGAGAGCCATAACTCTGCTGCATTTCAATCGAACCGCGAAAGCGACGATGAAAGCGATGTCAATACCAAAGACCTTGCTCGCTTTTGGGGACTGCGTTACGCTATTGGTCATATCTCTAGTATTAACTTCTACGAAACTAATTTGACAAGTAATATCTCGTTTTTTTATCCTCGCACCAAAATTCAGACTGAGATTAACGTGCTACTCTGTTCTAATCCTACCGATGACCTTTTTTTTAGCGCTCAAGAGGCAATGAAAATTGCAGAGCTTTTCGAGGGCAAAGAAGTAACAACTATCAGCAATAATCAAGTCAAATTAGACAACATAGTAGTTGGGAAAAAAGCACTCCAGCCAAAGGTAGAACATCTCAATAGTGAGCGGAGGGGTGCTAAGTTACCGATACGAGAAAACTTACTTTCTGCATTACGTGAAAACTATGATATTGTGCATTATACTGGTCATGCTTTCTTTGACAATGTACTACCAGGTCGAAGTGGATTATTGCTAAGAGATGGCGTATTAACTGCCTCTGACGTGCGGTTTCTGCTTGACTTGAATCAAAGTCCAATTATATACGCTAACGCTTGTTCTGCTGGACGTATAAAGAGTGTTTCATCACGCTTTACAGGTCTGGCAGCAGCCTTTATTCGCGCTGGTGCAGCAGGTTACATTAGCCCTTTATGGAGTATCGATGACCGTGAAGCCTCTAGTTTAGCTACAGAGTATTACAATGCGTTATTAAAGGAGCATCATCCTATTGGAGAATGCTTGAGACGTGCAAAGTTAGCTCATGCGAAAAAACCCAACTCTATTACCTGGGCATCATTAGTACTTTATGGAGACTCTACTTTATGTATAATTGCAGATGACGAAGAAATTTCGTAATGTTTTGGCGCGTTAGAAAGCCACAAAAGCACATGACAGAACTAGAACTATATTTTTGGGTTGTTATTGGAATATTGATCAGTGTTTTAATGCCAGTCTTTGTCAAATGGATGAAGGATATTAGAGAGGACACAAGTAAGAGTGTCGGTGATTGGATAAAGAAAGCGTGGGAATTAGCAAAACCTTACGTCAAAGCTATGCTTGGAAGCATGGTACTGGGTCTGTTCGTATTAGCTATTTATCGTGCTGGCTTAGGTGGGGACAAAGTTATAGATACTTGGGCTAAAGCACTACTTTATGGCTACACTTGGGACTCTACTTTCCAGAAGTTTGTTATGACCTCTTGACCATCATAGGAATAAATTGTGTATCTGAGGTGTTTTACCCCTTGATAGTACAAAAAACTAAGAAGGGGTAAATTTTAAGTATTTAGAAAAGTAGTAGAGAGATAAGCAATAGGCTTTTTACGGATACCATCAAAAGTAAGAGTAGTAACTTACTTCTAACTTCTCACTATTAACTCCTAACTCAAAATTTTTCTTTAAATCGAGGATAGCGCTGTATCAATTCTCGAACTTGTTCTGCATGGTACGAACTACGTGTCAATGGTGATGAAACAACTTGTAAAAAACCGATTTCTTCACCGAATGCTTGCCATGCATCAAATTGTTCGGGACGAACGAAGTCATTAACTTGTAGATGTTTTTGACTAGGCTGTAGATATTGCCCGATGGTTAGAATATCGCAATCGACTGCGCGTAAATCTTGCATAGCTTGACGAATTTCTTCGTCGGTTTCACCAAGTCCCACCATAATGCCAGATTTTGTATAAACCCAAGGTGCAATTTCACGACTGCGCTTGAGTAATTCTAGGGTGCGCTCGTAATTTGCTTGTGGACGCACACGACGATACAAGCGTGGAATGGTTTCTGTATTATGGTTGAGAACTTCGGGTTTTGAAGAGAGAATTATTTCTAACGCTTCCCAGTTTCCACACAAGTCGGGAATTAATAATTCGATAGTAGTGTGAGGTGATAATGTGCGGATATTTTCGATACATTTTACAAACTGAGAGGCGCCTCCATCAGGTAAATCATCACGGTTTACCGAAGTAATTACCACATGGTTAAGCTTCATGCGACGCACTGCTTCTGCCAAGCGTTCGGGTTCAGTAGGGTCGAGAGGTTTGGGTTTTTTCTCAAAATCGATATCGCAATAAGGACAAGCGCGTGTGCAAGCGGGTCCCATAATTAGAAACGTTGCGGTTCCTGCATTAAAGCACTCACCAATATTCGGACACGACGCTTCCTCACAAACTGTATTTAAAGCTAAATCCCGCAATATTTCTTTAACACTACCGACACGCTCCCATTGAGGCGCCTTTACCCGCAACCAATCTGGTTTTACAGCCACAATCAACTTCTACCCATTTATATAGATATACAAAGTTAATCCTAGCAAGTTGTGATTAAGTTGTAGAGACGTGATTAATCCCTCCGGGAAAACCTCCGGTTTACACGTCTGTACGAGTTAGGAGTTATGAGTTATCACTCAGCACTTTATACTCTAATTTCCCTTTTTTTGTGGTACACTGCAATATAGGCTAGTAAAACTATGCCGGGATGTAGCGCAGCTTGGTAGCGCACTTCGTTCGGGACGAAGGGGTCGCTGGTTCGAATCCAGTCATCCCGATAATTATTTAGTTATCTATACAACATATTACACGTAATGAAAGCTATGTTGTGCATGGCTAACTATTAGTATTGTGATTATTGTTAATGTGTTAGTTCAGAAAAATGGCGCCAATATATCTCGTAAACACGCCAAGTAAGTACCTTTTTGGGGATAGTTTTCTTATGTGATTGTGATGTGACAGTTATGTGACTGAAAGAGAAGGTAACGGCGATGCAAGAGAAGGCGCAACAGATTAAATCTTTACGCAGCAAGCTTCACAGTTATTTTTTGTTTATTGAATCTGGCAATAAATATTTATAATTTGTTGTGCTATTAATAATAACTTCTTCTAAAAAAGGTAAATCACTGTGTCTCGAAGGAGGCTGAGTCAAATCTCGTCCTCTGCCACTCGGATAACCATCATATTCAACCTGAAAAAACCAAGTTAGGTGTTCTTTGCTCTTGTGTTTTTTACTAAACAGCAGCAGATGGGTTTGTAAAGGACTATAAGGTTGAAACGCATCTTTCGGAAAAGTAATTACTGCTTCAAGGGAATTTTCATCAACTAATTGTAAATCGCTAGTTGGCTTAAATAATGGTAATCATGTTTATTTAAAAAACAAGGTAACTGGGCTTACGTGAGCGTAGTTGAAGAACCCACTTCCAAATTCAAGGGTTTAGAAGGGTGGGTAAACTAAAGTGAACATGAAAAACCGGGTTTCCTTTAGTTCTGTTGATGATTGTTGTGTTCAGTGTCGAAGAAACCCGGTTTCTTATTTTGTTTCCATCCAGTTTTCGCCAGCGCGCGCTTCTACTAGTAGGGGTACAGTTAGTTTTACGGCGTTTTCCATGACTGATTGAATTTTGGGTTGTAGTTCTTCCCATTCGCTGGGGGGGACTTCAAATATTAGTTCGTCGTGGACTTGAAGGAGTACGCGCGCTTGGTAGTTTTGTAGAAGTTGGTGCATTTTTACCATTGCGATTTTGATGATGTCGGCGCTTGAGCCTTGAATTGGGGCGTTTGCGGCTGAACGTAGTAATCCTGCGTCGAAGTTTCCGAGGTTTTTGAGCTTGCTGAGGTCGATGTCTTCGGGTTTGGTGTTTTTTAGTTTACGTAAGCTGTCTGTTGTGAAGTCAAAGTAACGGCGCCGACCGATGATTGTTTCGACGTAACCTTGGCTTATTGCTTGCTTTTTGACTCCTTCTAAGTATTCAAATATTTTGGGGTAACGGGTGTAGAAGCGTTTGATGAATTCGTTTGCTAAATTTTTGTCTACACCTGTGGAACGGGAAAATCTTAATGAACCCATTCCGTAGATAACGCCGAAGTTGATTGTTTTTGCTACGCGACGTTCGTCTGAGGTAATGTCGTCTTTTTCAAACATCAAGCGCGCGGTAACGGTGTGAATATCCTCCTTGTTTTTGTATGCTTCTACGAGTATGGGTTCTTGGCACAAGTGCGCTAAAATTCGCAATTCGATTTGCGAATAATCTGCTGCTACTAGTAACCACCCAGATTCGGGAATGAAGGCTTTACGAATTTGGCGACTAAAGGCTGTACGTATGGGAATATTTTGTAAGTTGGGATTTGATGATGATAGGCGCCCGGTTGATGTTGCCGTTTGGTTAAAGTTTGTGTGGACGCGATGAGTATCTGAACGTACTAATAATGGTAGTGCATCTACATAAGTAGATTTTAATTTGGAGAGGGTTCTAAATTCGCTGATAGCTTCAATAATGCCTGTCTCATCAACTTCGCGCAGCTTTTCTAATGTTGCAGCATCAGTTGAGTAGCCTGTTTGGATTTTACGCGAGTGTTTGGTGCTTAATCCTAATTTGGTGAATAAAATTTCACTGAGCTTTTTGGGTGAACCTAAGTTAAATTTTTCACCAGCAAGGTCATAGACTTGTTGTTCGTACTTAGCTAAATCAGTTTCTAACTGGTTGGAAAGTTCTTTTAAATAATCACTATCGATGCGTATACCTCGATATTCCATCTCAGCTAGAACTGGTTCGAGTGGTTGCTCGACTTCTAATAATAGCTTTGATAAATCTGGTATTTTATCGAGTTCTTCACGTAATTTAGGAACGAGTTGGTAGGTAGC
This sequence comes from Calothrix sp. HK-06, assembly GCF_001904745.1. Classification (GTDB taxonomy): domain Bacteria; phylum Cyanobacteriota; class Cyanobacteriia; order Cyanobacteriales; family Nostocaceae; genus Dulcicalothrix. The sequence goes on along the minus strand of NZ_MRCD01000003.1, from coordinate 158,197 downwards.
ATGTACTTGTGAACAGCAGTAGTCAGCTACACTTTTTATATCTATGTCACCAATAGTTTTAGTTTTGGACACCAAGTCTTGGTAGCTTGTGAGTGTTAACTTTAAGTAACGCTCGGTGATTCCGTTTAAACTGTGAGATGCATCAGGATTAATTATGTAACTTGCTAGCATTGGGTCGAATACAACCCCAGTTAAATTTATTCCCTGACAACGAAAAACTAAGCGGTCGAATTTAGCGTTTTGGAAAGTTTTGGGATATTTATCGCTTTCTAAAATTGGTTTTAGCGCATTTAGTGCTGTTTCTAAATCTACATTTTCGCCTTTGCTATGGTTGAGGGGAATATAGGCAACTTCATCTGGCTTAGTTCCCCAACAACAACCAATACCAACTAGTTTTGCATCGCGCGGTTCTAAGTCGCTTGTTTCGGTATCCCAAGCTACGGGAGTTTCGGCACTAGTATGTTTTCTAAGTATATTAATTAGTTCTTCTAGCTGAGACTGAGAAGTAATAATGCGCGGTTGGATTTCTGATTTTTCTTGCTGTTGAAATGCGTCGGTGTCTTCTGCACTCCAAAACCATAAGTCATAATCGCTATTAAATGAAGAAACACGATTTGTGAAGGTGTCCGAAGTAGAGACACCCGAAGTGGAGACGTGTAAACCGGAGGTTTTCCCGGAGGGATCAATCACGTCGCTACCAGAGGATTGGTTTTCTTGCTGAGATTGTCGTGTGGCGCCACCGAGACGTTCTTGAATTTGGTTGATTTTGCCTAGGAAGGATTTAAATTCGAGTTTTTCGAGGAGTGGTGTGAGGTTGTTTGTGTCGAAACCTTGGAGTTTACACTCTTCGAGATTTATCGATAATGGAACGTCTTGAACTATTGTGGCTAAATAACGCGATTTTTCCGCGTCTTCTTTACCTGATAAAAGCTTTTTCTGAGCGGCGCCTTTGATCTGATCTAGGGAATTATAAATATTATCAAGGGAACCGTATTTAGATAGCAGATCAACTGCTGTCTTGTCACCGATTCCCTTTACTCCAGGTATATTATCTGATGTATCGCCGCAAAGGGCTTTATAGTCTATAACTTGTGATGGCAGTACGCCGAGTTTCTTTTTGACTTCTTCTAATCCAAACTCGGTAGGGCCTGATGTTGAGGAACGTTGAAGCGCTTCTTTATTTAGATACAATACTTTAATTTCTTTTTCAGGGTCAACGAGTTGAAATAAATCTCTGTCCCCAGTGAGAATTTTGACGTGATAACCAGCATCAGAAGCTTTTCTAGCAAGAGTGCCAAGTACGTCATCTGCCTCATAACCGGATGCAGTCAATATTTTTAAATTGAGCGCATCCAGTAACTCATGCAGATTCTTAAGGTCGGGTATAAAATCTTCGGGGGTCCCTGGACGGTCAGCTTTGTAGGTATCATCCGCTTCGTGACGGAAAGTCGGTAAACCTAAATCAAATGCGACAGCTATGTGCGAGGGTTGCTCCTTAGCAATTACCTCTAACAGGGACTTAAGAAAACCGAAGCATACGCTAGTGGGAATCCCCGACTTGGTTCGCAAACCGCCATCACGTCCTTTAGCGAAGGCAAAGTAGGAACGAAATGCTAGTGAGTGTCCATCAACGAGGATGAACGTGGGTTGCTCTGCGATAGATTGAGAAGTCAACTGGTTTGATGTATTAGTATCTGACATAATACTTTAATTGTAACCAGTTGCTTCCGCCACAGAACATCTTTCTTGGGAGTTAAGCTGAAGCTTGCTTTTTACGACGACGCATCCACATACCGGCGCCAAGTTTATACGTACCTTTACCTGATAGTCTTGTACTGGCTCACTTAAATCAACCGAGATATGCACTCAAAAACAGATATCAAGCTACTAGTAGTAGATATTGACGGTACTATCGCCGGACACTCGAACAAAATCAGTCAAGCAGTGAAAAATGCTATCCAGCAAGTTAAGCAAAGTGGAGTTCAAGTTGCTGTCGCGACGGGTAGAATGTATCGTTCCGCGTTACGGTTCCATCTCGAAATTGGTTCGACGCTACCACTCATAGCTTATCAAGGCGCCTGGATACAAGACCCAGCCTCGAATAAAATCCATCGACATTACCCAGTTAACCGCGCAACTGCAATACAACTACTTGATTATTTCGAGCAACCTGAACTGCGCGATTTGCTTTCTGTACACTTCTATATAAATGATGAACTTTACGTGCGCTCAATAACACGCGAAACAAAGATTTACGCGAAACGTTCCAACATTACTCCCATCCCAGTCGGAGACTTGCGCTTGTGTCTTGATAACGAACCAACTAAAATTCTGGCTTTGTGTGACGACACTGATGTCATAAACAACCTGCTGGGTAATTTACGTCGTCAATATACTCCCGCTGAACTTTACCTAACTACATCTGTTGCAACTTTTTTTGAAGCTACTAACCCGTTAGTAAATAAAGGAGTAGCCGTTAAATATCTAGCTGAAGAACTGCTAGGTATTGAAAGTAACAATGTTATGACGATTGGTGATAATTTTAATGATGTCGAAATGCTGCAATACGCTGGTACTGGTGTTGCTATGGGTGGGGCGCCATCCCAAGTCAAAGAAAAAGCCAATTGGGTTGCTCCAACTGTTGAAAATGATGGAGTTGCTGCCGCTATTAACAAGTTTATTCTTGCTTAACATCTAAATGGTTAATCATTAATGCTTAGTCATCACGATTGATTAATCATTACCATTCAGATTTATCTATAGTTGAAAATAATTAATGTAAGGAGATACGTTTCATAAAAAATCAGAAAGGGCACCGACGACTGGCCGTGTTTCGTCTCGGTGCCCTTACTGGTTCGCTCCTCACACACTTGATACTATATCTCGACCTTTTTAATGAGTCAATAGATTTTACAAAACTTTTTATATTTTTAATAATTTGGCTAGTTATTTAATTAGTCGATTAAGTCCTGTTCGCTTAATTTATAAAAATATTCACAATTAGTAATTTATATTTCAAAGCAAGCAGCGGAATTTAATTTCTCTTCTAATAACAATCTTAATATCTGTTGAGTAACTACTATCAGTCCTATATACGCGCGGACTAGTTCGGGTTGGTTTTTTACTTCGCCCCAAATACGAGTATGGCGCCAAAAACATTCTAAAGCTTGGCTCAAATTTAACGCTTTAGAATGCCAATAGATTGGTGAACGTACATCAACACATACCAAATCATCTACTATTTCCACGCTTGTCGCGATTAAACGTTGTGACTCGTGTGAGTTGAAGCGAAATTTACCTTGACTGTCTAACCAAGAAACTTGTAATGGCTGGTCAAATAATATTAACCCCTCGTTCTCAGCTAGACGCAGCAATGAACAACAACGTGCGTGGGCATATTGGATTAAAAATGAAGGAGTGTGGGAGTGTGGGAGTGTGGGAGTGTGGGAGACTGGGGAAGTATGTTGTTCTACCACACTTTGTAAACAGGTTGCTATGACACTTGGAGCGACTTCGACATAAATCAAACCTGCCGCTGCCTTCAACATAAAATTCTCGTTCCAATCACAAAAATGAGAGACAAGTTGAGACGCAATGACTGAAGCGCTTATCCCATATACTTTTGCTGCTTTAAAGGCTACTTCGGAAATATACAAAACTTTACATGTTTCTTTACTTTTGCGTACCCAAACGAACGCAGGCGCAAACGGTAATAGTTTATTTTCGTTGGTATAAATACTTAATCGTTTTAATAAATAACTGTTTATTTGCTGTCTAATTGCTGTGTATTTGCTAACTAGTATCATAATATACACATAGTAAGCTTGTAAGAACCCCTCTACATACCAAACGACGCATTTTTACGCTATCTACCTTTTGGCATAACTTTAATTTAGAGGGAGAAAAATAAGAATTCCATGAAATTTGATGAAAGATGGGTAAATTTTACTACCATCATTGTACAGTAAGAAGTATAACAATCATAGTAGAATTTAATTTCTACTCTGTTATGGCTGGCACGTTAGGTGTTTAGCCTGACATGCCAACGCAAAGACACTCCTTGCACCTTTTTGACGACGCCTGTCTTTGTCTTCAGCCGAATGCTCTTTGTTACCTATGCAATCTCCATCCTCCTTTTCAGAAGCATCACGTCCTTTCTTGACCTGGCAACGTATTCTTGACTGGGCCCAAGAACACTATCGCTGTCGTACCTTTAGCAAAGATGAACGCATTCCAGCTAGACCTGGTTTGTTGTACTTGGTGCAAAGAGGTGCTATCCGCATGGTAGGGACTGCACAAGTTAGTGCGACTGCTAGTCAGTTAACGTCTCGTCGTATTAATCGAACCCCTGAAGAAGCTTTCTTAGGGTTTGTAGGCGCCGGACAGCCGTTTGAAATAGTTGCTCAGTCACCATTTACACTCCAAGCTTACGCTCACGTTGACCAAACAGCAGTGTTGTGGATGTATTGGCACGACTTGGACAACTGGCCACACTTCCGTCGCGAAGTAATGGATGCCTTTAGATACCAGCACCAACGCAAGCTATTGTGGCTGAGTGCCTTGGGACAACGACGCACTATCGACCGACTCCTCGGTTTCCTGACCTTGTTAATTGAGGAATACGGTGAGCCGGCGATGAGCGAAACCGACCCAGATGTAATTCGTGGCTATTGTTTGCCATTCCCTCTAACTCATGCTCAAATTGGTAGCGCGATTGGTTCAACCCGTGTTACCGTAACTCGTTTGATGGGTAAACTGCGTCAACGCGGTTTGATATTAACTCAAGGGGATAATTTAATCTGCTTGCCTGCTGAGTCGATTAACCGAGCTAGCTAATATTCTCGTTTTAAAGCAGCAGGAGGAGAGCGAATTTTGACTTTCCCCAGTTTGGGATATCAATTCCTGCCCCTGCTCGGAAAGAAGTAAGTTAGCGTATGCATCACCTAAAAGTTGCTCAATTTGCCTGTTTTGTTTGACGACTACGAACAAATTGGGCGTAATTGGGTACTTACCAGATTGAAATGCCTCAATGTTCAATTTGTTGCGCTTACCTGGACATTCTGCTGGGAGGATGAATGGTTCAATGTATTGAGCAACTTTTGACCCTTGCTTCCGCCCCAACGGCACTGGTTTGATTGAACATTGAGGAACGACTTCTGGGGCCAGAAGCGAACTAAATGCCACCCTGACTAGCATCCGGAGTTGTTGTGCAAACAAATTCCACATTAGAACCAAATGCTTGTCCACCCAAAATATCTTGGACAAATAGTTCAAAGGTTCTGCCGTCTTCAACACGGCGTGAGTAGGCTTTTATTGGAATTGAAGCGCCACCCAATTCTTTCCAATTACTAACTTTCCCTGTGTAGATAGATTTTAGTTGGTCAATTGTTAGTCTACTTAATTCTTACAAATCCTGTTTTAGATATTAATTCTTGTCCTTGTTCGGTAAGAAGTAAATTCGCATATGCTATTCCTGCTTCTTGGTCGCTTTGTTTGTTCTGCTTTACAATTACAAACAGGCGCCTAGTTATCGGGTATTTATCTGTTTTAAAAGCATCAATATTTATTTGGTTACGCTCCGAAGGACATTTAGAGCGCTCAATCAGTGGCTCTTTGTATGGTGCAATAAATTCTGATGCTTGGCGCCCGATAGGTAAAGGTCTAATTTCACACTGCCCTACAACTTCAGGCGCCGAAGCGTAGTAAATACCACCTTCATTTCTCTCCAGTTGTCTTAATCCATCCGTCGTTGTTGAAACATACTGAACGTTGGCACCGAAGTTTTGTTTGTTTAAAACATTATCATAGAAGAACTCGATTGTTCCTCCATCTTCTAAACGTCGTGAATAAGGTGTTATTGGTAGGTTGGGGCCACCGACTTGCTGCCAATTATTAATTTTACCAGTATATATATCTTTGAGTTGGGCAACTGTTAAGCCAGGAATTTTAAGACCAGGGTGAACGGCAATTGCAATGCCATCTATGGCAACTGGTATTTGTTCAAGCATGAAACCTAGCTTAAGCGCTTCTTTTTGTTCTTCTGCTTTAATTTGACGCGAAGACTGGGAAAAGGAAAGCTGCCCGTTTATTACCATTTTAATACCAGGTGAAGAACCTGGGGCGCCTGTTGTTGGGTCAGTGTAACGAAGTCGAAACTGGGGTAATTCTTTTTGTATCACCGAGTCAATATCTCGACGAATAGTTGCCCAGGTTGTGCTTCCTCCATAATTAAATAACCCAGTTGGAACGTTTGTAACGCTTGTAAATTGAGTGCCTGTAGATTGTATCTGCTGAGTACTTCCATTTTGTGAGACAATACGAGAATTTTTAAACCACAAAAATGCCCCACCGCACACAAGCCCTAATGTTGTTAAGAAAGAAATAATTAAAACCGCTGTCTCATTTCTCTGATGTTCCTGCGACATAGTTTTTATTTTATTATTATGATTGATTCTATTGCTATGGCACCCTTTGATTGCAGTTAATGTTATCTTTATTATGAATCTAATACTTTAACTTTTGGTTAACGTTTTTTGTGTAAGAAATATGATGTTTTGTAAAGTATAGCCGTCTACCATACATGATTCTATTTCTAAAGGCGCAGCAGTTTTTTATGCATTTTTTCTAAAATTACAGAATTCTTGATAAAAGTTTATATATCAGTCGAAATAGTGAAGTAACGGCAATAGATATTAAGCCAGCAATAACTGCGTAAAATAACATTTCAGGTATGGTTAGCGAACCTCGTAGAAAAAATAGGACTATCGGTAAAGTTATTACTGGAAAAATAATTAAATCTGAACCACCTACCCAACGTCGGAATTGAGCAAATATCATAGCACTAATTACTACTAGTGATATAACTAAACTAATTGGTGTAGATTTAATCAAAGTAAAAACCGCTATTGCAATTAAGCCACCTTCAAACCCACTAAATCCTGCTCCTGTTAATACTTCTAGTAGAGAAAATTTTCGTTTTAACGTCGTAACTGTCCCTGTTTGTGAAGACTGAAGTTGTGTTGGATGTTGTGGTTGTTGTGGTTGTTGTGGTGTACCTAAAGCTTCAAGTGCATCAGTGGCACTTTGAAATCTTTGGTTTGCAGCAGGAAGTAACATTCGATTTAAAACGGATGTTAACGTTGGACTAGTAGTCACAAAATTTTGCCATTTCCACTGATTGGTGTAGGAATCAAATAGTTCTGTAACATCTTTAGCAGTAAGGAGAATGATTATAGTTACTGCTAAAGCGTATAAATCTGTGGATGGAAATACTTGACCACCTGACATTTGTTCGGGTGGTGCAAATCCGATTGAATAAATCCCCGTTGAGGCGCTTGTAGTTCCCGTTGGAGAATTTGTCACTAATTTAACGGCGCCAAAGTCAAGTAAAAACAGTTTGCCGCTCTTGTCACGCATGATATTCGAGGGTTTAATATCACGGTGAATGATGCCTTGGTTATGAACAAAATCAAGTACTTTTAAAATTGAACTTAACACTTCGACGGCATCAGACTGGGAAAACTGACCTTTATGTACTAGTTCTTGTTCTAGATTTTCTCCGTTAATGTACTCTTGGACTAAATAAAAATACTGCTCTTGCCGTCCAGGTGGCGAACTTTCGACAATAACTGGAAAGTAAGCATACAAATTGGGTATTTGGTCGTGCTGGTAGCCAACTTCTTCTAAAACCACTGCCTCGCGTTCAAATAAGTCTTGCGCGAGTTTTAGTTGTGTGGGACTCAAAGAAGTTGATGGCAAAAATTGCTTGACTACACAAGAGCGCATTGTTGGCGTATAACGGTCACGCGCGAAAAATGCTGCACCAAATCCACCTCTACCAAGTACTTTAGTTGGAATATACCGTCCAGCTAAAATCAATGGCATTCCGCAACTAGTACAATATTTCTGCTGCACGGTTCTAATTACAGTTGTTTCGTCAAGGTCGGCAAAATAATTAAGCGGACGTGGACAATGCGGACGAGTGCAGTAAACTTCCATATTTACCAATTGCCATTATCTTTGAAGGTGAGATAACCCACTTGCAGCCGTGGGCATCCCGTATTACAGTGCCAGACTGCGTGATAAAACGAACTTAATCATCGTCCAAAACTGCCCCCTCACCATTTAAAGCAGCAACCACTATTTCTCTATGTGTTGATTTTAACACTTCCATATTCCAGCCCGGTGCCGCAAATTGAGGTAGAATTTCTTGGCTGAAGGCTTCTGCTGCTTTGGAACGATAACGGTTGGGATTAAAAATTAGCCATAGCGTTCGCTTGACTACTACACCTTCTATTGGTGAGCGGTGCAGTACTCCCATTTGCAATTCCTTAGAAATTGCCGAGGTGGAAACAAACGCTGCTCCCAAACCTGATTGCACAGCCGTTTTGATCGCTTCGATGGAATTTAGCTCCATTTCAATTTTAAAACGCCGCGTATCGATATCACAGCGCGATAGCACTTGTTCGATAACCTTGCGTATAGTGGATTGCGAATCGAGGGTAATGAATTGTAATTTATATAAGTCTTCTTTTTGAATTTTTTCCAGTTTTGCGAAAGGATGAGATACGGGTAAAATCAATGCCAATTCGTCTTCTGCGTAGGAAATTGTTTCCAGTGACTCGGCAAGTTCACCAGGAACTTCACCACCAATAATAGCTAAATCGACTTGTCCGTTGGCGACACCCCAAGCTGTGCGTCGCGTTGAGTGGACGTGTAATTGTACGGCTACATCGGGGTATTTTTGTCGAAACATGCCTATCATTCGTGGCAGCAAATAAGTGCCTGTTGTTTGAGAGGCGCCGACAATTAGGGTACCACCTTGGAGATTTTGCAGGTCATCGATAGCGCGACAGGTTTCTTGACATAAGCTAAGGATTTTTTCACCGTAGCTAAGTAATAAATGTCCTGCTTCGGTTAATTGCGCCCGTCTACCTCCACGGTCAAATAAGGGAACATCAAGTTGACGCTCCAAGTTCTGCACCTGCAAACTAACAGCAGGTTGAGAAACATAAAGGCTGTCAGCGGCACGCTTGAAGCTCCCTTCTGCGGCAATCGCTTTGAGAATACGTAACTGATCTAGAGTAAAAGGAAGGTCAGACATAAGGCTCAACACACAAACGTTGAAAGGAGCAACGAAAATTGATAATTAAGTGCAGGATTGGCGCCCGTTATAAAACGAGTGCGGTTGAAATAATTCTCCACTCTACTGGACGAGTTTTTTAACATCTTAAGCTTGGAGGCTTTGGTCGAAAAAGGCAACATAAGCAACATATTGACTATTGTCCCCCTTTAAACACTTTGTGAAATTGATTGTACTGAAATAAGCGTTGACTTAAATTACCGGAGCGTATGTTGCGTGATGATGCCAGATTGGTTAACCCCTAGTCATTTTATGATGCTTGGATTACAAATAGTATTTGCAATCGCGCACAGCGGAGGCGCTGCACTGCGTCCGTGGGCAGAAAAGTATACAGGTGCAAGGTTATATCGCGTTATTTTTGCTTTAATCAGCCTACCTTTGGCTGTCCTAATGGTTGTTTACTTTTTTAATCACCGTTATGATGGGTTGCAACTTTGGCAAGTCCAAGGACTACCAGGGGTACAAACATTCGTTTGGGTGCTATCGGCGATATCGTTTTTGTTCTTGTATCCTGCCACATTCAATCTACTAGAAATTGCTGCCATTCAAAAGCCCCAAGTTCTTTTGTACGAGACAGGTATTATTCGTATTACCCGCCACCCTCAAATGGTTGGACAGGTAATTTGGTGCATTGCCCATACTCTATGGATAGGCACAACTTTTACACTCGTTACTTCGATTGGTCTAATATTGCACCATTTATTTGCGGTTTGGCACGGTGATCAGCGCCTACTCGCTCGCTACGGTGAAGCTTTTGAATTGGTAAAACAACGCACTAGTATTATTCCATTGTTAGCAATTCTTGACGGGCGCCAGTCATTTAAGTGGCAGGAATTCGCCCGCCCTGCCTATTTAGGCGTTACACTTTTTGTACTGCTGTTTTGGTGGTTACACCCTTTGCTCTTAGTGTCAACAAGTAAGATACAGTTTTGAATAGTAGCACATAGTCTATTGACAGACTGACCCAAAACTAATTACACGCATTGAGTTTGCTGTTATCAAATACAGCGAAATCAATGTACGATGAAGTCAACTGCCTACACTGCCCTGCGGGTCAGTGTGGGATTGTGAGATACCTTTAATATAAAAACCCTATAAATCGTAGAGGCGTCATGGTGTTGTCGGTTAGTGAGCGGACATTTACTCAAGAAGTTTTAGAATCTCATGTTCCTGTCTTAGTCAATTTTGGGGCGCCTTGGTGCGGGTTATGTCGTATTATTCACCCTCTACTGTTACAGTTCAGCCGAGAGTGTGGAGGAGACATCAAACTCGTTGGCATCAACGCTGATGAAAATTTTAAACTATCGAACCAGTACAGGCTGAAATCGCTACCAACTTTAATCTTGATTGAACAAGGGCTGGTTCGGCAAAGGCTGGAAGGATTTAAGGGACGTGAGGATTTGCTCGATGCTTTAGAACGAATCAAAGAAAGCTACATTCAAACTCCCCGTAACCACAGTAGCTCAAAAGCAGCTAAGGTAATGTAGCCTCCAATTCTTTTTACTTTCCAGGGTGCTTACATATGTAATTGGCACTACAAATTTTTGACACCTTTAAAAATTGAATATAAATCTCAAATCTATAAAATAGACATTCATTCACTAATCATCTGGTTGCTTTACCCAGTGACATCTACTGATGCCAAGTATATTAGTAATGTTTGTCATCACTAAGCGTTATGAGACTTCTGTCCAATTTATGGTTAGATAAGAGGGTCAAGTAGAAAGCTTTAATCATGGGTTAAGTTTGAAGTAGAGTCAAGACGCAGCGCGAGGTTTATTTTCGGTGCCAGTAAAATATTTTCTATATCACGAAAATAATTTGTGTCTTATTGTACAGGACTCAAAATTTGTCACCCCTACAATCTGTTCAAAGTCGCTCGCAATGGCTTAACTACCCACCCGAAACATTCCGGTGGGGTATTTTATGAATAAAGGTGTGTGTCACAATTATTAACAGTTCCGACAAATAACTTAATCTGTGAATTCTAAAAGTAGGCGCCAGTGATGGAAATAATCTATCAGTATGCTTGGCTAATTCCAGTACTCCCACTGCTTGGAGCAATGCTGGTAGGGCTAGGATTACTTTCTCTAAATCAGGCAACAAACAAAGCACGACAGCTAAACTCCGCATTAATCATCTCGTTGATGGGTGTGGCGATGGGGCTGTCGATTGCTATATTATGGAGCCAAATTCAAGGACACGCTCCCTACAGTAGTATCTTTGAATGGGCATCAGCTGGTAACTTCCACCTCAGCATGGGTTACACGATTGACCACCTTACAGCCTTGATGCTCGTAGTTGTAACAACTGTAGCCTTCCTGGTAATGATATATACGGATGGTTACATGGCGCATGACCCTGGTTATGTGCGCTTCTACGCTTACTTGAGCTTATTCGGTTCGTCGATGTTGGGCTTGGTAGTCAGTCCTAACCTCGTACAAGTTTACGTATTTTGGGAACTTGTAGGGATGTGTTCCTATCTGCTGGTCGGTTTTTGGTATGACCGTAAGGCAGCAGCAGACGCTTGTCAAAAGGCATTTGTTACTAACCGCGTAGGTGACTTTGGTTTATTGTTGGGCATTTTAGGGCTTTTCTGGGCAACAGGAAGCTTTGAGTTTGATGTCATGGGTACCCGTCTTGCAGAACTTGTGCAAAATGGGTCTTTGAGCAATTTCCTGGCGATTTTGCTCGCAATTTTAGTCTTCTTAGGACCTGTTGCTAAATCAGCACAGTTTCCGCTTCATGTTTGGCTACCGGATGCGATGGAAGGCCCTACACCAATTTCCGCGCTTATCCACGCAGCAACAATGGTGGCGGCTGGTGTATTCTTAGTTGCACGCATGTACCCTGTGTTTGAACATGTACCCGCAGCTATGAATGTAATTGCTTACACAGGCGCCTTCACAGCGTTTTTGGGAGCTACTATTGCCATAACTCAAAACGACATCAAAAAAGGATTGGCGTATTCAACAATTTCCCAGCTTGGCTACATGGTCATGGCAATGGGTGTTGGCGCCTATAGTGCAGGATTATTCCACCTAATGACTCACGCTTACTTCAAAGCAATGTTGTTCTTAGGTTCAGGTTCTGTAATCCACGGTATGGAAGGTGTTGTAGGACACAATCCAGCTTTAGCCCAGGATATGCGGTTAATGGGTGGACTGCGGAAATACATGCCAGTTACAGGTTTTACCTTCTTAATTGGTTGTTTGGCTATTTCTGGTATTCCTCCCTTTGCTGGTTTCTGGTCAAAAGATGAAATTCTCGGCGCCGCTTTTGCAGCTAACCCATTATTATGGTTTATTGGTTATGCAACCGCTGGTATCACTGCTTTTTACATGTTCCGGATGTACTTTTCTACCTTTGAAGGTGGTTTCCGGGGTACTGATAAGAAGATAATTCAAAAGCTTGAGAAAGCTGCAACTATTTTGGTTGAAGGTGAAGCGCTGGCGCCAAATTTTGGACCAGGTGCAATGAAACAAGGTGAGTTAGAAGCTACTGGTGGTGGACATCATGATGACCACGGTCATAGTAGCGAACCTCACGAGTCACCTTGGACAATGACTTTACCGTTGGCAGTACTTGCTATTCCTTCGATGTTAATTGGTTTAGTGGGTACACCTTATGCTAATTACTTCGAGGAATTTATCCACGCTCCTAGCGAATCGGTAGCAGAAATTGCAGAAAAAGCTGCCGAATTCAACCCCCAAGAGTTTTATGTAATGGCGGGTAGTTCGGTTGGTATTTCGTTAATTGGCATAACCTTGGCTTCGTTGATGTACTTAATGCGAAAAATTGACCCTGCTAAGATTGCATCTCAAATTAAGCCTTTGTACGAACTTTCGCTCAACAAGTGGTATTTCGACGATATTTACCACAAAGTCTTTGTTTTAGGATTGCGGCGCCTTGCCCGTCAAGTTATGGAAGTTGACTTCCGCGTCGTTGATGGCGCCGTTAACTTGACTGGTTTCTTCACGCTTGTTAGTGGTGAAGGACTCAAGTATATCGAAAACGGACGCGCGCAATTCTACGCTCTGATTATATTTGGTGCGGTGTTAGCGTTGGTTATTGTGTTTGGTGTTACCTAATAATGGCGCCATCATGTAGAGACGTCACATGTAACGTCTCTACAGGTGTTATTTCTAACGAGGGATGTCAAATCTACAAAAATTTTAATAATACTTAACGTAAACATGAGGGAGTGTGTAATTATCCTTCATGTTTTTTCATTTTTATTAAATCAACCTAACAATCTGGGCGAAAGCTAAAAAAAACTGCTAGTAAATAGCTAGTGGATGATAGCCGAAACTTGATTATTCGTTACTCAAAAACTTCCGATGAATACAGCTCATTTCCCGTGGCTGACGACGATTATTCTTTTGCCGATTGCGGCGTCGCTACTAGTACCAATTATCCCGGATAAAGATGGCAAAACAGTACGCTGGTTCGCGCTAATCGTTGGACTGGTTGATTTTGCATTGATTGTTGCTGCATTTTACACTGGATACGATTTTTCTAATCCAGATTTGCAGTTGGTTGAAAGCTACCCTTGGGTACCACAACTTGATTTGAATTGGTCAGTAGGGGCAGACGGCTTGTCGATGCCCCTTATTATTTTGACAGGGTTTATTACAACGCTGGCAATTTTGGCTGCATGGCCTGTAACCCTGAAACCAAGGCTATTTTACTTCTTAATTTTGGCGATGTACGGTGGACAAATAGCCGTATTCGCTGTGCAGGACATGCTGCTGTTCTTTTTGGTATGGGAACTTGAACTTGTACCTGTGTACTTCTTGCTGTCTATATGGGGTGGTAAGAAGAGACAGTATGCTGCAACTAAGTTTATTTTGTACACAGCAGGTGGGTCGCTGTTTATTTTACTCGCTGCCCTAACAATGGGATTTTATGGCGATACGGTGACATTCAATATGCAAGCGTTAGGACTTAAAGACTATGCGCTTAATGTTGAACTTTTGCTTTACGGCGCCTTTTTGATTGCCTACGCGGTAAAATTACCTATCATTCCTCTCCACACTTGGCTACCCGATGCTCATGGTGAAGCAACAGCACCTGTCCACATGTTGCTTGCTGGTATTCTGCTGAAAATGGGTGGATATGCGTTAATTCGCATGAATGCTCAGATGTTACCTGATGCTCATGCTTATTTTGCGCCTGTGCTGGTGATATTAGGTGTCGTAAATATTATCTACGCTGCTTTAACATCGTTTGCCCAACGTAACCTCAAGCGTAAAATCGCCTATTCTTCGATTTCGCACATGGGGTTTGTAACTATTGGTATTGCTACATTTACCGATTTGGGTTTAAACGGCGCCGTACTCCAAATGATATCTCATGGTTTGATAGGGGCTAGTTTATTCTTCCTTGTTGGCGCCACATACGACCGTACTCACACGCTGATGCTTGATGAGATGGGTGGTGTTGGTAAGCGTATGGGTAGAATTTTCGCGATGTTTACAACTTGTTCGCTGGCATCTTTGGCATTGCCTGGAATGAGCGGTTTCGTTGCTGAATTAATGGTATTTGTTGGCTTTGCAACCAGCGATGCTTATAGCCCAACTTTTAAAGTGATTGTAATCTTCTTGATGGCAATTGGTGTTATTCTTACCCCAATTTACTTGCTGTCGATGCTGCGCGAGATTTTCTACGGTAAAGAAAATGAAGAACTCGTATCGCATCAAAACCTTATCGATGCTGAACCACGCGAAATTTTCATTATTGCTTGTTTGTTGGTACCAATTATCGGAATTGGTTTATATCCTAAGATGTTAACCCAAGTTTACGATTCAACTACGGTACAGCTAACCGCAAGATTACGTGATTCAGTGCCTACGATAGCACAAAAAGAATCACCTGCTGTTTCGCTTCAGGCGCCTGCTATAAGCGAATAATAATAGTTCTCAAATTTCATTAATTATTTAGGGTAGGACATGGCGCCTACTCTTTTTTTTCAAAATTTTTTATAGTGATATTTTTTTTATTTGCCTGGGAATAGTAATAGTAAGCCCATTGGCAACGGATTTTAACGGATGTAACGGATGGGTGGTTTAAAAAAAATCAAGGAATGAAAACATGGAATTAATAAGTACTGTTTTGATTTGTGCTACATGTTCATGGGTTTTAAATTTGGCAATTTCTCTTTATGAATCGGCTTCTAAAACAGAAAAAGTTGAGAGGGAAGAAATGGATATAATCAAAATTTTGAATTTAAATCATTCTGAGCTTATTAAGTGTGTTGATGGTATGTCAGGAACAGAATTTGAGTCTTTTTTACAGCGTCTTTTGGAAAAGTTCGGATATAGAGTGTATGCAACTGCAAAGAGTGGAGATTATGGAGCAGATTTAATAGTTTCTAAAGATGGTTTAAGAATGGTTGTTCAAGCTAAAAGGTATAGTAAATCTGTTGGCATTAAAGCTGTACAAGAAGCTTTGGGCGCCGTTAAGCACTATAGTGTGAGCAAGGCATTAGTAATTACTAACAGTCGTTTTACCAAACAAGCTTGTAACCTTGCTGCTAGTAATGATGTGGAATTATGGGATAGAGGCGATTTGTTTGACTTTATACTACTTGCGCGTAAACGAACTGAGGAAATGTCATACTCTTAGTTGAGTGACTGCGATGTTGCCTGAAAAGCAAACTTCAACATCGCTTCCTTTTGTGCGTTCGCGTTTGCTGTAGTCCCCAACGTAATAAAACTCGTTACCTTCAATGCGGTAGTTTACAGGTAAGGGTTTAGTACAAGCTTGGCAAAATATAATTTCTGGTTCTGGTTCTTCTGGTTGCAAGTGCGGTAAGTTTACGTTCCAAAATGTGCCAGGTTCCCATGAACGATTTAATAATTCTTCCAAAACTTTTGTGGTAAATTTTGATGCTGCATCCCAATTGTAATTGAGTTTGCCTTTACGGTAGTGTGAAATGGCAATGCCTGGTACACCTAGCATTGCGGCTTCGCGAACTGCGGCGACGGTACCGGAAATGTACGCATCAACACCTAAATTACCGCCTGCGTTGATACCTGATAAAACATATTTGGCGCCTTTACAAATATGAGTTAATGCGATTCGGGAACAGTCAGCAGGTGTGCCACCAATGGCATATTCACGTTCGGAACGCTGTAAAAGTGGTATTGAGTGCGTAGTAGTTACTTGATGTCCACAACCTGACTGATGCGATGAAGGAGCGGCGATAACTGTTTCATAACCTTCTACGGCTTTTAATAGTGCTTGAATTCCTGGAGCGTCGATACCGTCGTCGTTGGTAAGAATAAAAGTCATGTGGAAGAGTTAGGAGTTAGGAGTTAAGAATTAGGAGTAGGAATAGGGTGGGCACTGCCCACCTTACTATTCAAGAAAAATCAATTGCTGCCCATTCGGATTGACGATAATAGCGAGTCATGTCGTCGAATTTTCGTAGTTCGGCACGATGTACTATGAATTCGGGGAGGTTTCCTAGCCATTTTTGATTTAAGTCGGTTATCTTTTCGACTAAAGATGTGCGGTCTAAGTCAGGCGCCACTTCCCCAAAGTATCCTAGGGTAATGTGAGCGGTTAAATGGTAGTTTTGTTCAATACCTAAACTCATTAATTGCGGATTTTGGTATAAAGTGCGACGAAAATTAATTATTTGCTCGTAGCTGCTGCGTGTACTTGGCGCCAAACAAACACCAATTGCCCTTGGCATTACCATTATTCCTAGTACATCAAATCGAATTGGATTATTTGCAGGCGCCGTTTGTTTGTATGTATCAAATATTTTGGCGCAGCATGATTGTAAATCTGATTCGTAATTAGGATTGCGTGAATGCTCGTCGCGGTAAGCACTATCCCATATTAAATCAGCAACAGTTAAGTGGAAACTCGTAGATGGTAATGGGACAATAAGCTCTGTACTCACTGATAAATCTAGTATTTGAGATTGATATTCCTGTAACGCAGTATAAAAGTCGGCATTATTCTTATCATCCTCACTTGGTGGGGTAATGATTGTATAACCCGGAAACGGAGTAGGTTGTCGGGGTCCATTTGGCACCGCTTGGTATTTGTACGACTCATGAATGTGTTGAACTTGAGTTTGGTAAGACTCAGGTAGCGTCATGCGCGCTAATCGGTTTAAATAAGTCTGATAATCGTCGTCCACCCTAGTATGTACCTCGCACAGTATCAAAAATATTGTATGCGGATTGATGGAAAGTGTAAAAACTATTATGCTTATTGGTTTTAGTTAACTTACTTAAGCAAAAATGGGAACTGTATTTGGGTAAACGAGCGTCCAAATGAGAAATAGCATAAAGTACCATTGTTTTTGCTCTTCCCATTCAGTGAGTTGGGAAGTTAAAAAGGGGTTGGATGTATTTATAAATTATTCAACCTATGCCTAGAACACCGAACGAATACGTAGTACATATGATGATGGAAAGCGGTCATAGGGAGGAAGTACGCTTCCCTACGATTCAAGAATTCCAAAAGTGGTACAGTGGCGAATTGATGCCCAAGGCTGCTTCGGATGATTTCATCAGCGTCCCTATAAAAAATATTCAAGGTGAATACATGGTTGTCCGACCTTCCAGAGTCGTGGCAATTCGCGTTGAGCCTATTTTTAGCTCTAGTGTCGAACGATTTACTTAAACGATGAGAAAAACGCTTGCTTTATTTTCGGGTTTGCTAGGTATTGCCGCTTTTATACCTTTTTTATCTGTGGTTGCTCAGGTTCCAACATTACCTCCAATACGAATTCCTAGTAGTCCACAACTACCACCCCAACTGCCTCAAGAGTTACCACCACCCACTCAACCAGTTCCATTCCCTGGAGGAGAAGTTGTTCAACCCGTTCAACCACTCAAACTAGTCAATTTGGATTTGAATTGCCAGCCCGCGCGTGGTTGTATTGGTTGGGATGAGCAACTTTTTTGGAGCAAAGGTAAGCCAGGAGACCGCAAAGCGTTATTGACATCAATTGACTATAGTTTACGCTATTTGAATACACCGAAAGCGGCTACAGTGTATCAAAATTTTCCTGTTGAAGGAATTACACTTGACCGGGTACGCAGAAGTTTAGTGCGGTTCCGGCAATTGGTTGTTAGCGCTAAGTCACCTGCACAATTACAAACTGCTGTTAAACGTGAGTTTGATTTTTATAAGTCAATCGGTAACGACGGTAATGGTACTGTAAAGTTTACTGCTTATTATGAGCCTGTTTATACTGCTAGCCGGACTCGCTCTGCTCAGTATAAGTACCCACTTTATAAAGCTCCTGTTAACCTCGACCAGTGGGCAAAACCCCATCCTACACGAGTGCAACTCGAAGGCGAAAATGGGTTGTTAGGCGATAAGAGTCCATTACATGGCTCAGAAATATTCTGGTTCCGCAACCGTTTTGATGCCTACATGATTCACATTCAAGGGTCAGCCCAACTCAGACTCGCTGATGGTACCCAAACGAGTGTCGGTTTTGCAGGCGCCACTGACTACCCTTGGACGAGTATTGGTAAGGCATTAATTAAAGATGGCAAATTAGACCCTCAAAATGCTACTATGCCTGCTTTAATTAGTCACTTCCGCCGCGTACCAAAAGATATGAATGTTTATTTACCTAAATGGGAGCGGTTTGTTTTCTTTAAAGAAACTAGCGGCGCTCCAGCAACAGGTAGTATAGGAGTACCAGTAACAGCCGAACGTTCGATTGCTACCGATAAATCACTAATGCCTCCAGGCGCCCTTGCTTTGGTTAACAACGCTTTCCCATTTCCTGTACCAGGTGGAGGTATGGTTAGGCGCCAAGTTAGTCGTTTTGTTCTCGACCAAGATACTGGTAGTGCAATAAAAGGACCTGGAAGGGTTGATTATTTTATGGGTACTGGTGAAATGGCAGGTAATAGAGCAGGTGTTACTGGTGGTAATGGACAGTTGTATTATTTGCTGTTGAAATAGCAATCTTATCTTGTATTGGGGGACGGGCAAGGATGCCCGTTCCACAAGACTACAAGAGAATTTTGTTAAGAGAGTTTAAAAAATATTACTTTGTATGTATATCTATAACTGATGCTTATATGAGGATTCAGGCTATAGTGCATTTATAACAATATAGAAAAAACCACTTGTGTTTCCTCTATACGACGAAAATCCAACGCGAATCACTCCGTACATTACTTACGGGCTGATAGGTATTAATGTTCTAGTGTTTTTGCACGAATTACGCCTGTCTGAAGCTCAACTCGACCAGTTTTTGCAGCTTTATGCTGTGGTTCCACGTCAGCTAACTCGGTTGCCTGATGTTGAATGGGTAACGTTATTTACGTCACAATTTTTACATGGCGGTTGGTGGCATCTTGCCTCTAATATGCTTTATTTATGGGTTTTCGGTAATAATATCGAAGACCGTATGGGTCACTTTAAGTATCTAATTTTCTATTTAAGTTGTGGTGCTTTGGCGGCGTTGTGTCAGTGGGTAATTGGTATGGATTCTACAATTCCTTCTCTTGGCGCCAGTGGTGCAATCGCAGGAATTTTGGGCGCCTATCTTATACGCTTTCCACGAACACAAGTTGTAACTCTAGTATTTTTATTGTTTTTTGTGACTACGATTCGTGTACCAGCATTAGTGCTGATTGGACTTTTTGTGGTTAATAATGTTGTGTCTGGTTTAGCTAGTTTGCAACAAGCAGCTAATATGAGCGTGGAAAGTGGAGGTGTTGCCTACTGGGCACATATTGGTGGGTTTGTGTTTGGTATTATTCTTGGTCCTATATTTGGTTTGCTTAGGCAAGATGAATATTAGTTATGAGTTATGAGTTGTAAGTTTTAACTCCTAACTCCTAACTTTTAACTCCTAACTCCTTTGCCGTTTACTGTGACTCTATCGGTTTCGTCTTCTAGGGTTTTTACTGCTTGCGAGGTAATAATTATGTCTTCTGCTCCGTTGACGACGGCGCCTATTAAGTTCATTTCGGACTCAACTAGCTGGTCTATGGCTTCACTAAATACGTTTTCTTGTGTGAAGTTGGGTCGTGCAACTAATATCATACCGTCGCTGTAAGGTTGAATTAGTAGGGCATCATTCGATAAACCAAGGGGGTTTGAGTCTAAGATGACGAAATCAAACCTCGCTCGCACGTCTTCCATTAGGCGCCGCATTTCGCTTGATTCTAATATTGCCGCTGAATTCCTTACTGGTCCCGGACTTGGAAGGATGTATAGGTTTTCTACTTCGGGAACTAGACGAATACATTCCCCTAAACTCGCGTAGTAACGTAGCGGTTCTGTCGTTGCATCTGGGTGTATGCTAACTCCTAATGATTCACAGTAAGAAGGTGAACGTAAGTCTGCTTCTATTATTAAAGTGCGTTTTCCAGCACGCGCACACGCTATTCCTAAGTTGTAAGCACTTACTGTTTTTCCTTCAGAGGCGCCTGTACTCGTAACGAGTACTACTTTGATATTGCTACCTCCAACTCGACGCAGGTTACTACGGAATTTTTCGTAGATTTCTAAATATCCTGAATCGGGTGAAACAATTACAGGTACGGTATTTTTACCATAATCAAATGGTAATATAGGTAATTCTCCCAGCAGCGCAACTTCTTTTTGTTTCAAGTTGTCGCGAATATCTTCTTTGGTTTTGAAGGTACCTTCGAGCGAACCAAGTAAGAATATCACCCCACCTCCAATTACAAGTCCAAAAAATCCACCTGCTGCTAAGGTAATGGGAACGCTCTTAGGTGGTTTGACATCGGCTATAATTCGCGGTGGACGAGCAATACTCAAACTACTTACCGTTTCTGCTTCCGCTGCTCTTGCATCGGTAAGTTTGACCTGCATTTGGTCGAAAATAGACCTTTTAAGAACTACTTGCTGCTCTAAACGCGAGCGCTCTAATTGTTTATTAGGAATAAGTGCGTATTGTTGACGCAGTTGCGCTTCTTGACTTGTTTCGTTACCTAATTGCTGACGCAGTGTATCGCGTTGAGTTTGTAGCGCTACTAGTTGATTTGCTAGTTCTTGACGCGCTGGGTCTAAATTGTTACGAGCTAATTGGTCTGTTACTCTTCCTGGTAAAGGTGCTGCATTACCACCACCTGTTACAACTTGTGCTTTACGCTCGTTAAATAATGTTTCTGCTGCTTCAAGCTGGCGCCTTAACTGTACCATTGCTGGATACTCTGCTCGTACTTCCTTTCGCAATGGCTCCATTTGTGACTTGATTTGAAAAATTTGTGCCCGCAAATTATTTAATATAGGGTCTGCACTTAGCGCACTAGATACATAAGCGCTTGTTGCGTCCATACCTAATTTTTCTTGGAGACTACGAATTTGAGCATCAATACCAATTAAAGTTTGCACCAATTGACGCTGTTGGTTTTGACTGACTGTCACAGCGCTCAGTAAACTGCCGTTTTCAGCGGCTAAAATTGCTGGACGCTCTATACGGTCATATTGCTCAAGCTTTTTTTCAGCAGTTTCAAGTTCTTTTTTTGCATCCGGTAAGCGCTCGTTAATTTTACTAATAATTGTTTTTAATTGACCTGTGTTACGGTCGGCACTCAATTTCACAGATTCTTCTAACATTATTGTTAAAACTTCTGCTGCTCTTTTGCGGTCGGTATCTTGATATTTAAGCTCAATAATATTTGATTCTAACTCGCCTGTTTTTGTACGCTTAGGAAACGCGATAGCAATTGTATTTGCTAACTGCTGCGGTTTTAACCTTGTTTTATCTACCAACACCCGCACAATTGGTTCTGACAATAAATCAGCTTCAGTTAAACTTTGTCCCTTCTGCTGAATTTCACTACCAATTGCTGAAAACGAGATTGGTGGACCTGAATAAGCTAACGCAGCATCACCTACATAATTTGCAGGTGGGTCTGGTTGCATCGCTACTACCGTCGAACCCGCAACAACTAGCGCAAAACTTGCTAGTCCTATCCATTTATATTTATCGAATGCTATTAAGTAGCGCTTAACAATTGGTGGTGCCATTGCCGTAACTCGGAGTGGGAGAGTGGGAGAGTGGGAGGGTAGGAGAGTGGGAGTCTTATCCACTAAGTGTTTTAAAACCTTCCTCCACCGAAGGTTTCAAAAAAGCGAATAAACGATTGTATGTCAAAAAATGGTCTTGTAATCGTACTCAAAACGTTCGTAATTTTACCAAGTAAGTTTCGACCAACCACGATAACATCATTGTCTTGAAGTGGCACGTTTTGCGTTACATCCCCAGAAAGTGCCCTTTTTGCATCAAGTCGTTGCGTCACTGCTTTTCCACGTTCGGAGTCAAACCGAACTAGGGCAATATCGCTCAAATTCGCGTTATCTGGATTTATTCCTGATATGGCATCAACAAAGTTACTGCCATTGGGTAATGCTTGTGTCACCAAGCCTCCACCTGCATAATTTAATACACGTATGCGAATTTGAGGTACTGCTAGAGACGAACGTGCGACCAAATTGCGGTCATAACCATCATCTGTTCCGACTTCGCGACGAGGTATTACAATACTGTCACCGTCTTGTAAACGCAAATTCGGTACTGAACCGCCATTTTGTATTGATGCATATAGATTTATATTCTGTGAAATCACAGTACCATCAACCAGGCGCCTTCGTACCTGAACTTGTCGCAAATCAGCCATCATTGTTGAACCACCTGCGATTAATACAGCGTCTGTTATACGCGGTACAGATGAACCAACTGGGTAAATACCGGGTCGGAAAACTTCACCACTCACAGTAATTTGCACTGGTCGTGGGGCAGATATAGATACAGTAACTACAGGCTGTACTAATATTTTACTCAATCCAACGCGAATTTTTTCTTGCGCTTCTTCTAACGTCAAACCTTGTACCGAAATAGTTCCCAACTGTGGTACGGCTATATTACCTTCAGTATTAACTTGAACTTGAAACGCTTGTTCAGGACGCTGACCAGCTAGCGCTAATACCACTTCTGGGTTAACAATAAAGCGATTGTACCCGACGCGGATTTTTTCTTGCGCTTGGGAAAGCGACAAATTTTGTAACCGCACTGTCCCTAATAGCGGTACGACGATATTACCTTCTGGATTGATTTGTGCGGTAAAGCTTAAATCAGGAAAACGCAGTACCGAAACAGAAACAGCATCACCCGGCCCCAAAACATAAGAACCAGGAGGACGTTGAACTGCGATGTTGATTACATCACCAGGCCCTAAATAGTATCGACTAAACTGTGGTGAATTTCCATCATTAATATCTAGTGGTGTAAACTCAACACTCGATGGAGGTGGAGCTGGTTGTAATGGTGATTCTCCTGTTGTCGGTAATTGTATTGGTGCTGGTGCTGTCTGTGGGTTGTTTTGAGCAAAAGCTGCATCATTCGCAATCGTTGCTGCATAAACTACCACCTGGAGACTAGCGACACATAAAGCGCGGTACCCACGTATTTTCCAAATCAAAGACATAAACATTGATACTATAATGCTTCTTTAGAGAGACAAGGCGCCGATATGCCATTCTACTCTCCAAATTTAGTAAATTGTGTCCCGTGTTTCATTTGACAAGTTCCCGAAAGATTCTCACACGTAAAATCGCGAAGCACAAATACGGTTATATACTTGGTAAAAATTAATTGCTAATCTTAAATCAAGAAATTTAAAAAATAATCTCTTTGGCTGCATAAAGAATAAATTACAGCCAAATTGTCAAATGCACAATACCAAATCTTTATCAATTTGAGATAGAAACCCGGTTTTTTAACTCTTAACTGCTGACACGATACCTTGCATTAAGCGAGTTTGTATAGTTTGACCTATTGACTTCGCTTGCTCCCAAGTCGTATCTATTTGTCCTAAAGGTTCCATTGGTATTTGAATACTCACGGCAACCCAAGCTGCACGATGTTTATGCCATTGCGCTGACTGGTCGGCAAGAAACCATTTTAATTGTGATGGGTTGCCACCATCCGACCAAGCATACCACTGTAAGACGCTAAAGGTTTGCTGCTTTGTTGAACCCCGAAGGAATCTCGCTTTAACTAACACATCATTTTTTACAGTTGAACCTGCTGGTGGTTTAACGGTAAATTCAACGTCACGTTCTTGAGCAGTATCCCATTGCCAAAAACTATTTACTTCTGTCCATTCAACTTGGGGTTGGTCTGCTGGGCCATTTTGTGGCAACAGTAGCAAGATAACTTTATTTTTATTATCGGTATTGTCGGCGCCTTCTTTCTGAATCGTCTGTAACGACCATTTGCGTTCACCAATGGTGTGTTCGCTTTGTTCAACAGTTTGCCATCCTGGTATATTTAAACCTTGACTGCGTATTTGTCTTAATTCTTTGAGCGTAGGAATTGCTGGGGGTTGTTTCCATTGCCACTTTCCGCTCAAATATCCTGGTACTGCTGCAAACACAAGTAACAATATCAGTGATAATAGTGCCGCAAGCTGAGGATATTGGCGTTCTTTCACAAGTTTAGATAAAGAAACCATTTATAGATATTAGATTATATAAATTAGATCAGAACTGTATTAATATTACATTTTTAACTCAATTATGAGTTCAGTAGGAGTGCTTAAGCTTAAAGTCAGAGGTAGGGTGGGCACTGCCCACCTTACGAGTATTGAGTTAATGCTTTTACTATATCTGGATAATTATTATATTCTGCGAGCATTAGCGCTGTATATCCACCTTTATTTTTTAAACTGACATCGGCGCCTGCTAGTAGTAATATTTGTAATGCTGGTAGTGAGTTCCGTGATGCTGCCCACATTAATGGGGTTGCACCTGCTGCATCTTGGAAATTTACATCGGCACCTGATAAAGTTAAATATTTAATGATGTCGGTATGACTACGTTCTGATGCTTTGAGCAAAACACTTTTACCTTCTATGTTCACTGTGTTGGGGTTGGCGCCAAAATCTAATAGTGTTTTTACAATATCAGTGTGTCCTTGTGCTACTGCCAGTGTTAAAGGAGTTTCATTCAAGTTACTAACATTTACATCGGCGCCGCGTCGTAGTAAAGCTTCGATAATTTGATTATGCCCTTGTAATGCTGCTACTAGTAATGGAGTATCACCAATTTTATTTCTAATATTTACATCAGCATCTCGATTTAATAAAACTTCAGTAACATCAACATATCCTTCTAGAGCAGCAATATGAAGCGCGGTTTCACCATCAGAGTCTTGATGATTGACATTGGCACCTGCTTGTAGTAGTAAAGATGCTATCGCACTATTTCCTGCTGCCACTGCTGCTGAGAGTGCCGTTCCTGCATCTTGATTTTGTAATTTTACTTCCGCTTCCCCATTAAGCAAAGTTTGAATAATATCAATTTTCCCCAAGTCCGCTGCTAACATCAGCGCAGTTTCACCTAAGAAGTCTTGAGTATTTATGTCTACACCTGCTGACAACAACAAATTAATAATAGAAACATTACCAAGCTTTACCGCTAACCGCAGCGCTGTATCTGAGTCATTATCTATAATATTTGGGTCGGCGCCGTTATCAAGAAGTATTTTAACAACTTCAACATTACCCTTACTCGTCGCCACCATTAAAGCAGTACTACCATCTTCGTTTGTAGCATTGACATCCGAGTTCACGGCAACAAGTAACTTAACAACATCAACCTGGTTTGCTGCCGCAGCTAACATTAATGCCGTTAACCCATATTGCCGTCGTCGTAAATTAACATCTGCTCCTGCTTTAATCAGCGCACGCACTACTTCAACATAACCATAATTAGCAGCATACATTAATGCGCTTGTACCAGTATAATTATCACAAACATTAACAGACGCTCCAGTGTCCAATAACATTTGTACTTTTTTAATATCACCACTTTGTGCGGCCAACAGCAAAACATTTTGAGTCATAAGTAGGGTGCGTGACGCCATAAACAATCTTACAACGAAGCAAGTAACCTAAAAGCGTCACGCACCATATCACATATTGTCTTGTTTATATTTTTGTCCAAACAGGTGGTTCCACAGCAGGGTTTTGACAAATTATAGGCAACCACGAGGCGCCAGGGAATTCATTTTCTAAAGCTTGTAACTGCCTGCGTGCCATTTGAAATGATGTATGTAAAGGCAAATGCGATATAGCAAACGCGGTGAGAAAGTTATGGAAAAAAACTTGAGCAACGCGATTAGGAACAGGTTCGCGCATTACAATAGCAGTTGGAATATGTAATTTTTCCAGTGCAAGTGCCATTCCAAGACCGTCACAAGAATTAAAAATAGCTAATTTCAAACCTTTATTAATTGCAGCTTTGAGTGCTTCAGAAAGTTCTTCTATAGTAATACTGTTATCAGTTCCATTATTTATATATAGTCTGCCAGTGGCGCCTTCGGTACGACTGTGACCAGCAAAGAAAATAATGTCCCAACCGAGATTATCCCATAGAGAAGCATTAAGCTGTTGACGAGTTGGAGTTTGAAGGAATACAACTTCACATTCGTTCAAACCTTCTAAAAATTCGGTTTCGGCGCCTAAGTCAATGCCTTCGCTATCACCAAGAATTGCTAAAATGCGAACGACACTACGTTTTGGTTGCAAATCTAAATCATTGTGACGCATATACTCAGGTCGTGATATTGCAATTTCAGCTTTAGAATAATCACGAAAAAAGTCACAGCGATGCCAAGGTAGGCGCCGCATCAAGTCATCATCAGTTTCTACTATTACGTTAATTTCTTCGTTCAAATGTAATGCTGAACGTAATTTGCGACTTAAACTAAGTATCCCCTCAGATTTTAGCCAGGTATCCATTCCTGCCTCCAAACCCGCACACAACTCAGTAAAGTTATGTTGAGATACATTTGTAACGCCGTTACCAATCTCTAAATAATCATCCAAGTCATCAGTACTTCGTGTCCGAAGTAACTTACGGTCACATAAACTTTGATAAGTAATTCGCCAGTTTTTATACAACTGGTCTAACTGTGGAGCGGGTGGCAAGCTTCCAATAAACTGTTCTCTATGGGGGTTATTAGTTTCCCAAACCTGCACTGTTACTCTTGGGAATCCCTGATTTAAGTTACCGTGTCCCAAACTTATGACAACAGACTTACTCATGAGAATACACTTATTTTTTACATGTGAACTAGTATTATGCTGTTTGCTACATGTAAAAAATATTCTTTTTCGTAAGATGACATTTTTATTTAGCCACTATTAAATCAAAAATCATCATTTCCTTGAATTTTAAGTGTATTGGTATAATAAACTACTTACAAGTTCAGTAGAAAAATGTTGAAATACATTTCCGGAATCAGGAATTTCGCAGTTGAAGATAACAGCAACGGATTGAGTAGTAAACAATAAACAATACAATTAATAATTTCTTTACCAACGCTTGAATAAGTGTTATGCAAATAACTGTCCCCAAGCAATATGAGTCACAAAGTCTGCTTAAGTTACATATAACTTATACAAGCATCTAAATTTATCTACTTGAAAATAATTGTATCGGTGTGGTTTCAAGTAGGAAGCTATTAAATAAAGTCTTGCTGATCATTTAGTAATCTGTAAATATTAAAAGGCACGGGCAAAATTATGATTATCGGTTCTGACGCTAAAACCCAATATCTTACTACTGCAAACAATATGACATCGAATTCAATAAAGGCAGAGGGAGAGGAAAATAAAAACAATTTTGAAGCTGATGATGTAATTGATTGGCAAGTGCTTGGTAAACCGTTAACTTCTTTGCCAACAACATTTTTAATCAATTCACGTCAAGGTCGTGAAGTTTTAGTAAGTATTGCTGCTGGACATTTGTTAAGAATAGACCAAACATCCTCTGAACCGTTGGATTTTTGTATTGGTGATGCGCTTTTATGTACAGGTCATGGTAATCCTGGCCCCATGACAATCGTGTTTGAACAACCAATATATGGAGTCAACATGAGAATTCAGCCAGATGTTGTCAATGACCCTGATTATTCTGTCTCGATAGAAGCATTCGACCGCTTAGACACTAGTATTAAGAAAATTAAACATTCTGCACTCAGTCAACAACTAGATGCTGGCGCCATTCCTTTAAATTTATTAGATGTTAAGGGTAGAGTTAAGAAGTTAGTGATATCAGCGAAAGAGCAAGGTATTCATATTCCTTTTTGTATTAATGCTATGGAATTGAGAACTGTGTAATATAGTGAGGGCGGGCAAGGATGCCCGCTCCACAAGAAAATTTAGCTTTTATAATTCAAAATTCTCGCAAATAGTAGCATCGTTGAATTTAACTTCGATGCTAAATTTTTTGCCGATTTCGCCACGAAAAGGTCTAAGTTGAATATAGTTGTCTGAAACGCGAGATTGCACTTGCTGTAGATTTTTTTTGGCTTTTGAGAGTAAGGTTAAGGTTATATTTGGCGCCAAAGTTTGTTCGCCATTAGTAGGATGTAATTGAACTAAAACATTTATACCTTCTGCTTGTTCTGTTATACTGACTAGTAGCGCTAATTTTTGGTTATCAATTTGCATTCCTAAATCTATTAGTTTTCCGCGCGTTGACGAGGAAATATTTTGTTCAATACTGCGAGTACTAAAAGCTAAACTAGCTTCGCGGTTAACCATTGTATCAATTAATTGCCATGTGTCGTCAAATATATTTTGCAGCCAATTACTTAATTTAGTAGTTATTTCTACTGTGTTTAAGTTATTTTTTACAACATTTTGTTGAGAGGCGCCAATTTGTGAATTAATTGTATTTGGTTCAACATAGCGAATGTAGGATAATAAATGTGATGGTTCGGCATCTAATAAAGTTAAAGGTAGCTGGTAACAGTCATTATATAAACTATGAGATGAAGTATTAAGGTAATTAATTAACTGGTCGTGGCGGATAAATCCACGAATTATTAGTTGTTCTTCTTCTTCGTTGACTTCTAGCAGTGAATAAAAGTGTATTGGTTCAGAATTATTTAATGCTTGTTGAGGTATATTTACCACTTCATCAAGCACTTGTTCTGTAGCGATAAGACAAATTTTAAATTCTCCAACTTTAATAATACCATATTCTGAAATAGTTTTAGTCTCACAAATTGTTGGGACTTTAATACGTTCGTTTACCCATGCTTCTAAACCAAACAGTGCTAATGCATTTAGATACGCTTGCCACTGCTGTAACTGATTGGTAGTTGAATTTTTAATCGAGTCTATATCTTTATTTACTAGTGCTTGCGCTTGGTCAAAATGTTCTATATCTAACCAAATTGTTTCTGGTATTAATAATCTTATATCACTGAAATTATCAGTTGAATTTGCCGACAACATTTATGAAACTCCTATGGAATAAATTATGATGCAAGTGAAATAACTGACGCTAGCTGTAAATTTTGACACAGAAAATGAGCGTAGCGACTATTCATGACACGATTTTTACCTGCGCGAATTTCTTCTGCTGCGCTTTGAAATACTTCCTCATCGGCAAACAATTCGATTTGTTCTGCTAAAGTTTTGAGATAGTCGGGTGCAGGAGGCAAATTCGTTAGACCTAATTCACATGCTTTGTTTAAAATACTGTCGAGTAGCTGTTCAACTGTTTTTGAACGGACTTTTGCCAATAGTTCACCAGGGTTAAACACACGACGTGCTTGGTCCCAACTCGACATTTGTAAAATATCGGTAATTTCTTTAAGCGATTTTCCCTCTTGATAGTATAGCTGTAAACCAGGAATAAACTTTGCAGCAAAAGGAGCATATTTTTTACTTTTCTGCAATCTTAAGATGCTACTTTCTACTTCTTGCTCAATACTTTTTATTAAAGTAATTTCAAGTTGAGAGTGTAAGAACTCTAATATTTCATTTTGCTCTACATCGACTTCGCTAGTTGAGTTGTATGCTAAATCTGTCCTTGTTACATAGCTTCCTGTTTCTGGGTCTTGAATTTCTAGTGACTCACGGTAACTCCAAATGTCGTATTGCCGCAGTTGTATTGCCACATATTTAAGTGCTTTTAGTAATTCTTTAGTATTATTAATCACTGCACTATTGCCGCGTTTTTGCAGTAACGCTAGCATTTCTTGAAGTTGGCACTCACTAGGGTCGGGACATTTGGCGCCGAATGAGCGGTTTTGTTTGCGTTGTTGTATTCGGTCGCGACGGTAACAACAATGAAAAACTTCAACAAGATTTGCGTCTTGTTTTGATAATCGTTCTATTTGCTTAGGTCGAACACGGTTTAAAAGTGCCCAGTCACTCAAATTTTTAAAGCCAAACTCCGATAAAAAGTCTTTAACTTCAGGATTTTGCTTCGTTTGCAAGTAAGCCCAGTTTTCTAACGATAAACGCACACGCAAATCGCTTTTAAACGTTTGTAAGATTTTGACTGTAAAAAATTGATACTTAGCGGTGTCTGTTTTTCCTTCGCTATTAACAACGAGTTGTGCTTTGCGGTCATCATCTGTAATTACCAAACTTTGACCGTCATCATTCAAAACAAAACCCAACAACTCCTGATATGTAAAACTTTTATCGCTAGCAAAAAGATTCTGAATTTTTTTACAAGCTTTTAATATGGGTTCTGAGACAAAGCATCGTAAGCACAACCCAGCATAAGCGCGACTTTTAACATCATTAGCTGGAGCGTAGAAACACGCTAGTAGTGCTGCTTGTATATCCTCAGATTCAGAAATGCCTTGTTGCAAAAATGCTTGGGCAGCAGAAACAACAGAATACTCATAACCGTTATGAGTCCGTGTTGGATTAATTCGGTATATTTTCCAGTATCTTGGCGAAGCACCCTTCATTACACCTGCTCCTGGCATTTGCTCAATATGTAAATACACTAATTATATAGTTGTGAAAATATCACGCTTATGCAGTTTACTTGTATAAAAATATTTAATTGTTAAGATTGGTAATGGTAATGATTTTCAGCAAGGTATATGGGGATGGCGCCGAATTCCTAGAGGATAAGTTGGATGTAAATATATCCTCTAGGAAAATATCCTCTAGGAAAATATCTTCTCTATGTACTCTGCGTAAGAGTGGTAAGAATAATTACTTTTACTACAGAGGCATTCCGGCCTGTGCTACGAGTTTAATGCTAAATTTGCCAGTTCCATAATTTTCTCAAAGTTATAACTAGTCGCTAAATCTTGTAAAAAGTTGTGTAACGAAACATGTGGTGTGGGTATTTGTTTGAGTAAGTCGAAAATTAGGTTATCGCTACAACTAGCAGCAACATGATATAATTGTTCTATCCATGCACGCGGTTGTTTGGACAATATTTTTACTACTTGAGCATCGGATAGAGTTTGAGGATATTGAGCTTCGCTAGTTTGACTCGTTGCATCTTTATATATATATTCCACCTTGAGATGCTGTCTAATTTTTTCGAGGAGAAATTCTTCACGAAAAGGTTTGTTTACAAAATCGTCACACCCAGCTTCGAGGATTGCGTGACGCTGTTCAGAAAAAACGTTGGCTGTGAGCGCTATGATGACTGTGCGATTTAATGGAGAGGAGTGTTTTTGTAAGTCACGCAGTTTAATTTCTCGCGTTGCGGCGTAACCATCCATCATTGGCATTCGCAAATCCATTAAAATTAGGTTTGGTTGCCATTCGTTCCATATTAATATTCCTTCTCTTCCGTTTACTGCTTCTTTGACTGCAAAACCAATTAAGCTCAGTAGTTTTACGATAAATATACGGCTATCTTCAGCATCATCTACAACTAGAATACGGTAAGTCGGTTGGTCAGACGCCAAACCAATAATTTGATTGGTAAAGGAATTTGTGGAAATGTCATCTCGTAAGGCAGGTAACATTTCAATATTAAAAGTGAATGTACTACCTACGTTTAAAGTACTATTAAGTGTAATATCACCTCCCATCATTTTGACGTATTTACGACTAATTGCTAAACCTAAACCAGTTCCTTGTTGTGATTTTCTACCAGTTTCAGTTTGTCCAAATGCTTCAAAAACTAACCCAATTTCTTTTGGAGAAATACCGGCTCCTGTATCTTTAACTTCAAATACAAGGTATTGTGGGTCTCCTAGTCTTGCTTGTCTCATACATACGCGCAGCTTAACACTACCATTACTTGTAAATTTAATTGCGTTCCCTAAAAGATTTAATAGAACTTGGCGAAGTTTACTTGCGTCGGTTTGAATATATTGGGGAACATTGCTTTCGTATTCAAATGTCAGCATTAAACCTTTGGCTGTTGCACGGAATAGCAACATCTCTTTGAGAGTGTCGAGTAAGCTAATTAAATCAAAGCTAGTGATGTTAAGGTGACTTTGACCCGCTTCAATTTTTGACATTTCTAAAATGTCATTAATAAGGTTGAGGAGATGTTCACCTGCCTTGTTAATAATGCTAAGGTTTTGCTGATGTTCTTCAGATAAATCATTATCGTGACTCATTAGCTGCGTAAATCCTAAGATGGCATTGAGTGGAGTTCGTAGCTCATGACTCATATTTGCTAAGAATTCGCTTTTCGAGCGGTTGGCAGCATCAGCTGCGACGGCAGCTTGTTGTAGTGCTTGCGATTGAAGTTGTGTTTGTGCTAATAGTTCTGCTTGTTGAAGTGCGACACCAAGTTGGTTGCCGATTTGAACTACAATATTAATTTCTCCCTGAACCCAAGAGCGCGAACTGCTGTTTTGATAACTACCAAGCAACCCCCAAAGTTTGCTGCCGCAAAATATGGGCACGGTAATATATGCTTTGGCTTGGAATCGTTCTAGCAGTTTAATATAACAGTCTTCAAATCCTGCGTTGTAAATATCAGGAACACATAGAAAGCTGGCGCCACGACTATATACTCCTCCTTTGGTATCTTGGAGATGAGTATCGATAACTTGATTATCGTTACTGTTCATTTTTTCTACTACACAAGTATCCGCATCAAGGGCGCCTTTGGTAAAGTTGGGGTTGGTATTATGTTCTTCTATAAGTGAAACCCAAGCGGAACCGACGGACTCAGCGACGAATTCGCCACTCCAGTCAGGATTAAATCGATAAACAACAACGCGGTCACAGTTAATAACTTGACGTAATTGCTCAGTTGTAGCGGTGAATATTGTTTCTAAATCGAGCGTTCGGCGCATTCGTTGAATTGCTTGTGTAATAGCGCGCTCGCGTTCAGCAGCAGAGCGTAAAGCAGCTTCTGCGCGTTTGAGGTTTGTGATTTCTACAACCACTGTGCCGACATTACTAGGGCGCCCGTCTGAACCTTGAATAGCAAAATAAGAAGTTAAAAAATGGCGCAAAGAATTTTGTTCGTTAGGAGAGTAAGCACTTATTTCTTGGCAAAGAACTGGTTCTCCCGTTTCTAATACTCGTCGATAAATCGGTTCAATTACAGATGCAAGAGCCGGAAAAACTTCGTATATATATTTACCATTGTGTGCTTCGATGCTTAGTCCATTTATTTGTGCTAACAACTCGTTAACCTGTACAAAGCGCATTTGTTCGTCTACAATACACTGACCAACAGGAGCATTATTAAAAAAAGCATCCAAGCGTGCTTGATGAATTGCGAGTGTCCGCTCTAAAGTTTTTTGCTCGGTGATATCTTTATGAGTGCCAGTTAAACGTAAAGGTTCAGCGCGTTCATTATAATCAAAAATTTTCCCACATGATTCTATCCACTTCCAATCACCTGCTTTAGAGCGCATCCGAAATTCAACTTTGTAAACAGGGGTGTTACCAAGTAAATACTGTTCTAAAGCAATATTTACTGAATTTAAATCATCTGGATGTACTAATTCAAGGAAACCTTGACGGGTTTCATTGACTTCCGCTGAGTCATACCCTAACATTTTTAACCAGCGCCAGTCCCGATATACTTTACCACTAGCAATATTCCAATCCCACATTCCCAAGTCGCTAGCTTCTAGTGCTAGTTGTAATCGTTCTTCGCTTAATTGCTGTGCAGCTTCAGCTATTTTACGCTCGGTAATATCTCTGGCAGTTCCTAATAAATATTGCTGCTCCTCAATTTCAATTAGTTCTGCGCTCAACAACATTGTTCTTATTTCATTATTGGCGCCGCGAAGCTGAAGTTCATAATTGCGAATTTTGTGAGAATCTCGTAAAATATTGAGAATAGTATTACATTCAGAAGGATTCACCCAAATATCAATAGATTTCGCACTACTACCAATAACTTCTGAACGTTCGTAACCAAACACATGGCAGAAGTTATCGTTAACTTCGATGTAATATATATCAGGGAATGTTACTAAAGCAATAGGGTCTGGAGATGAGCGAAAAGCTGATGCTAATTTAGCTTCAGCACGACGAGCTTGTTTGGAACGCTCCAAAAGTTTAGCTTGAGATACCGTAATTTCCAACTGCGCTGCAATCGATTTAATTTCGCGCTCAGTACATAACTGTTGTTTTTTTATTTCTAATTTGTTTTCGAGTTTAATAATTCGTACATTTTGCCGGATTCTAACTAATAATTCATTTTGTGGAAACGGTTTTTTTAAATAATCAAAACTAAAATTATTAATATCAATATTACTTATCAACGAAAAATTATGATTAATGTCGGTAATAAAAATAATTGGAATATCAGCAAGTAAATTTTCTTTGAATTTATCTTTTAAATTTTTTATTTTTTTTAAAAATTTATATATTTCAACTTCATCTATATTATCTGTTGTCACATCCAACACTATTAAATCTGGAGGTGAGACAATTGCTGTGATAGCTTCTTGAGTTGAAGTCGCAATTTGGATGTCTAAATTCTCTTCTTGGATAAAATTAATTGGTAAAGCGACATCTTTCTGCTCGCTTACGACCAATAAGATTTTTATAAAGTTTTTATTCATGGGCATCGAGATAACACTTGTACCTGACGTGCGAAAATTCAAGTATCAAGTTTTCTGATAATTGTATACTATTGTTAAGATATGTATCCTAAATAATACAACAAAAAGGGTCATACTGTACACCTGCTGATAACCCTCCATCGTATCTAGTTGTTTGAGGCGCCTGTCCTACATCCATTACATCCGTTGCCTAGAAGCGCCACCAAGTTTTTTGTACGTAAGCAAGAATAGCGAATACGATTGCAAGTCCAAGTAGCAGCCAAATGATTCCTCCTGGGATGGCAGATAAAATTCCAACGCCAAGTCCTCGCAGTATCCAGACAGCAAGAGCTATACCAAAAAACATACCAAATGCTTGCGTTAGTAAACGGTTTAACTTAGAAGACTGTGACATTTAGGTTTCTCCAACTACTATAAAGATTTGATGAAGTATAAATAGTTATCTTGGTTTTTTGCTTTCATTAACGGTAAGCTAACGTTGTTTTGGACTTGATATGGCGCCTGAACGCTCTTTATCTATAGAATTTCAGATTTCAGACGTTTAGGCAACTCTTAAGACAAGACGCATTCGTTATGCTTTTTGCGCTATTCTAACGTCTCTATTAGCAGATAACTACATTTGATGTTGCTTATTTCAATAAATACTTCAGTATTTTTACATAAAAAATATACTATTCATAAAAAAGACATATTTTTGGTGAATTTTCGGGAATAATATAGCAACAAAGAACCATTTCCGGACAACTTAGATAATGTAGTGGAATGAGAACTAGTGGATTATACAAGCGGTTAGCTGCTAGCCATTAGCTTTAAGCTAACAGCTAACAGCTATTTCAAAAGTTTCGTTTGTTTGTATGCGCTTTCGTAGTAAATGTGTTGAGGAGTGATTGAAAATCTTATGTTTATATCCCATACTTCTGATTCAGTAATATATACCGAAGGCACAGCTTGGAGTTCTGATAAACAAGCTAAAATGCTAGAAGGTGAGGTTTTTGTTGAAACTTCATCTTATAGTGCTTGGGGTGGAGCGGTAACAGCGTGGATGTATTTACCAATGAAACGAAACCAAGTATGGCAACAGTTAACAGATTATCCTCGCTGGGTGCAATATTTCCCCGATGTCACAAAAAGTGAAATTATACAACGAGGCGAAGTTAAACGTCTGTATCAAGCAGCACAAAAAGCATTTTTATTTTTGACAGCCCAAGTTGAAATTTACCTGAATGTAGTAGAGGAATTAGGACAGCGTATCCAATTTAAATTAGAGAAGGGTACTTTCCATGACTTTACAGCCAATCTTGAGCTATCTGATTTTGGTAATGGAACCTTGTTAAAATACGCAGTTCAGGCAACACCAACAATTCCTGTACCATCAATTTTAATTCAACAAGCCATGAACCTTGAATTGCCTGCTAACATGCGTAAAATGCGACAAGTACTCATGTTCGGTCAATAAGAACTAATGTCTCAGGCAAACGAAATTAGAGTTATGAGTTATGAGTTATGAGTTGTTTTTAACTCCTAACTCCTAATTTATAACTCTTAACTATTAAGTATTAACTAATTAAAAGGCGCCGACTTTGGCTAAGATGACATAAATAGTTTTAACGATTACTAATACGTCGTACATTGGGTACCATTTTTTCTGATACTGTAAGTCTAAATCGACGACTGCCTCAAAGTCTTTGACCTGAGAGCGACCGTTGACTTGCCACTCACCTGTTAAACCTGGTTTAACGTTTAAGCGTTGCCAGTGATGCTGACTATAGTTCATAACTTCGTCTGCTGTTGGGGGACGGGTACCAACCAAGCTCATATCCCCCATTAAAACGTTCCAGAACTGAGGTAACTCGTCTAAACTTGTGCTTCGCAAAAAACGACCTAATTTTGTGACTCTAAAATCGTTCTTGTTTTTAAAAAATAATCCGTTTGCTTCGTTCTCTACCAAGTTCTTTAGCTGTTCCGCTTCTACTACCATTGAGCGAAATTTGCGAATTTTAAATGTCTTCCCATGTAGTCCATAACGCTCTTGTACAAAGAAAACAGGCCCGGGACTGTCAAATTTTATCGCGATGGCTATAGGTATGAATACGAGACTTAAAATAACTAACCCGACTATGCTACCCACAATGTCTAAACAACGTTTAAATTTAGACTTGACCGAAGGGTGATATTGAATTTGATTATCCCAAGTTTCAGATGCTGCACCCTGAACTATGGGTGTAAATAGTATTTGATACATTGTAAAGCCGAATTTTTTTTATTAAAACGTATATTTACGTAAGCTTAATTAGACTATAGACTTGACTTCCCTAAATATAATTACTATCAACCGTATATTCACTGAATCTTCATCAGCATCGGGCTTCTGATGATTTTTTATAAATCTTATATGAAGTAAATTTAATATATCTTATGAAGGATGAAAAATACTTTCTGTTGTGTATATTTGAGAGAGTTGTGCTATAGTTTACTACCAGTCAAGTACGTGTAATAAATTTATTCAGCAATGTATAAATTACACGCATTTTTCGGGTAAAACACTTATCCAGCTTAAATATTTACAATATGTCTGATAAAAAGTCGTCTTTGTGTAATGTATATATTTGACTGTTATGTCAATTTAAGTTAAACATTAGAAACCATTGTATAAAATCTTGATTAAGTTTGGAATTTAGGTAGTAAATTTTACTACTACTTAAATTCCGAATAACTATATGTTCCAAAACAGGCAATTACAATTGCTGTCTGCTCGTGCTATCGATGAGGTGCTAAAGAAATGGTTGCTGTAGGATTTGACGTAAAAGTTGGTCGTTTAGAGTCGATTGTCGAACAAATCGGAGAAGCAGTACTTGCGACTACGGAGACAATTGAGCGGTTGGGGGACCGTGTTGAAAATTTAAGCGGACAGATTGAAGAGCAAGGAAAGCAAATTAAACAACAGGGATATCAAATTTTGGCATTGTGCGACGCAGTGCAAACTTTGGCTGAAACTCAAGATGATTCTCTACAAAAGCTTTCGCAGCTTACACAAACTTTAGACCGCTTGATGACAATGATTCAAGGGTCTCCCGAATAATCAGTACTGGGGTGTATATGTGAGAAGTATCCTACCTTTTTTAAGTATTTGCAGTATATTAGTACTATACTTAGTTATAACTGGATGCGTGCGTTGTTAGAATGTTTTCGCGTCTGGGTACACTTACTGTAGCGTGCAAGAGAGGGCGTATGGATATAAAGTTAGGGTTTGGGACGGTTCCAAAAGCGCAATATGTTTTTGTGAGTCGTGAAGGTGATGCTTGTTGGTATAGTCTCTCCGAAGAGGGTAAGCAAATACCAATTTATGAAAAAGCTTTAACAGGTTTAATTACTGGGATTGAGTGTAATAAGAGCGTTGAAACGCAGTACGGATTAACTTCTAAAACTGACTTAGCAATTTTGGCGCCAATACCTTGCATAATACGTTCGGGAAGGGAATCGTATTTTTCCAAGAGTTTACTGCTATCGCTTGATGCTTTGACTGTTGAGCAACTGCGTAATCCTTTAACAATTGCGGTCAGTCCTGGTGAAAAAACGGTAGTATTTTGCAGCATTTACGACCCAGCGACGTATCGAGTCGTTGATTTTAGTTGGGGTGGACACAAAGAAATTGATTTGCAAGCATTAGAGCAGAGAGTTAGCGCCAAAATAGAGACTATCGCATCACAAACTCAAACCACGCAAGTCGGTACGAGTAAAAACACTGAAATTCGCGCCATGATGATGGCACAGATAGATAAGTATTTAGCGCAGTTGAATTGGACACCAGAAATGGGGCGTAAATACTTACAGCAAAATTACGCAAAAACTTCGCGCCGACAATTAAACGACGCTGAACTTTTAGATTTCACGTTTAGACTTATTGAGATGGCGGGAGTGCAAACTGCATTATCTATTGCTTCGTAGAGACGTGATTAATAAGAGCGGGAAAACCTCCGGTTTACACGTCTCTACTGTGTGCGGCATAATTTACGTTCGCTGTCGTGTTGTGGGTCTTGCCAAGAGTAAGCGAAGTGACTAACTCCACGTACACGGGGGGCAAATTGGCGGAGTGCTTGCATTTGAACTTCTAATGATGGGCGCCCGCTAACAGATTTACCCCAAGTACCGGCGACAGCAGGAATAATTTGTGTGTCGGGTCTTGACATAGTTAAAACACGCTGAACTTGTTGAGCAATACAAGCGACGTTTCCACAGTTCGCGTAAGACATTGGATGCCATTCAAAGTTACTAGGAAATCTATCCCACGGTTGTAAGCGTGAATCGTAACCTTGACCGTGAATTTGGTTGCCTTCAGGAAAAAAGACGGCGCCTGCCGGAACACCCATTTGTTGTGCTGGATATGCTGCTAAAGTTATAAAATCAACAATTCCTTGCATTGCGTGAGCAACCGAAAGCTGCCATAAATCTGATTGAAGTTGGGGTTGACGTTGACTTGCCGATAAGAGCGACTTAGAAGCAACCAAAGTACGTCCCTGCCACATTGGTTCGCCTTCCGAGGGATATAATCTATCCACATCTGTAATATCACTAGTAGTTACATATCCTTTGCCTAGAAAGCGACGTATTAAATCTAACCCCTTGATATTTTGTGCCCTTTTAAATAAAGCTTGCTGAGTTGATTCTGTATATAGCCACAAATCTGTAACTTTTGTCGCGATTGAATTATTACCAGACTGACGCGGATAACGTACATAGTCGAACAAAATACCATCTGGGTGCCGACGAGCGACTTCTTGTACCATGCGTATATAATCTGTTCGAGCGATTACGCTGTATGGGTCAATAAAAACATGACTACCACCATCAACAACGTACAAACTGGTTTGCCCCTTACCGTTACGCGCAATTACACTTTCTCTATCTTTTCGTTGAGCATAGTTAAAACCAAAATTAACGGTGTACATCCAAGCGTACACTTTTAAACCGCGTTCGCGTCCTTTCTGAATTGCTTTCTCTAGCAAATCAGTATTTTCTTGTCCCGGTGCCCGTACTACAGAGGGCCAAACTGTAGGATTATCGTTTGAGGGTAACATTACCCGTCCATCATAAAAAGTTTCTACATAGACAGCGCTGTAACCCTTATTGACGATTCTATCCATAATCCGGTCAAGGGCGCCTGATTGAATATCACAAGGATACAAACGTAACCAAATCGCTTGAACCTGCAACCAATTGTTTTGACGGCAGTCTCGAACGGCTTCACCGTGTTTTTGTAGTAAATTTTGATACTGTTTTTGCGCCGACAGGTTTCCTCGAAACGCCGATATACGTAAGTTTTCTTTTTCTTGTACTGCCTTGTTAGGTAACTGACAATACTCGTTTAGTTGAGCCTCTGAAGGTTGTCCCAAAAAGGGAATTAACAAGCTACTAATTAAAGCGGCAGCTCTGAAGCGTCGCCAAGAGAACATTTTTACAACATTCAAAGGACGTAAAGACATAGATGGAATTTAATTTAATTTTAAATATTGAGCCAAGATGAGTCAATAATTAATTCTTTTATATATCTAATTTATTCTTTTTATATAAAAGTTCTTTATAGTAGGTTGGGTAACACCCAACCCACAGCAAGTACAGTAAGTACAGCACAACAAACGGTTAAGCACCACGTTGCAAAGCAGACTCTACCTGTTTCAACTCTTGTTGTAAGCGGGTTTTAAGTTTTTCGGGCACAGGGCGGTTAGGATAAGAGCTATAATGTCCTGCCAAAGAATTTAGGGCAGTTCGCATGGTGGTGAAAGAACTTAAGCTTGCAACAGAGGTGTTACGCTGATAGCGTGCCGAAAAGTCATTAATTTTTTGACGTGCTTCGGTTTGAACTGCTGCTTTAGAAGGCGCATCATTCGGTAGTTCAATTGCATTACGTATAATGTTGACTACAGTTAACGTGTCTTGGCTATAATTCCCCGTTAAGCTGTTGGGGTCAGAAGACGAACAACCCATCAAACCAATAGTTACAACCAAAACCAAGGCAAGTAGGCGTGACAAATAGCGCTTCATAAGCAATCAAAAGTGAAAAAATACTTAAATCAAGCTTTATCGTATCTTGGATTGGGATCAAATTAGTGAGGAGTTAGGAGTTAGGAGTTAGGAGTTAGCAATTGTAACTCATAACTTATAACTTTATATAGGGTGTCACGTTGCTGGTATGGGCGCCCAAGTTCTGATATTGCGTTTTGTAAATCTGAGACGGACATACAGGTTCCACCAATAGCGCCTGCCATTGTGGTAATGTGTTCTTCCATTAAGGTGCCACCAATATCATTACAACCCCATTTCAATGCTTCTTTGGCGCCATTTAGACCAAGTTTTACCCAACTGGGCTGATGATTTGGTATGTAATTACCTAGATATATTCGAGCAACTGCTGTAAGTAAAAGTGTGTCAAGTAATACTGGTTGGTCACGACCAACACGGCGCCGTAAGGATTTTGGTGCTAATGCTCCTACAAAGGGTAATATTATAAATTCGGTAATTCGGGCTGGATAGTTGTTTTTAATGGCAGTTTGCTGAAGCGTGCGGAGTTGCTCTAAGTGTTCAATTTGCTGTAAGGGTGTTTCGATATGCCCCGATAACATTGTACTAGTGGTGGGTAAACCCAATTTATGGGCTGTTTCGACGATTTCTAACCAAGTTGCTGAATTGATTTTTTCAGGGCATAATACAGCACGAACATTATCATCTAACACTTCGGCGGCAGTTCCAGGCATTGAGTTGAGACCTGAGTCGCGTAAAGCTGTTATTACCTCGGCGTAAGAAATTGTATCAAGTCTGGCTATAAACTGAATTTCTTGGGGCGAAAATGCGTGGAGATGTAATTGTGGAAACTCTTGTTTAATAATTTCGACAAGCTTTATATAGTAGTTCAATGACTTGCCGTTGATTTTTGCTTCTGGGTTTAAACCACCCTGCATACAAATTTCTGTGGCACCTTGTTGTACTGCGTCAATTGTTTTAGCTCTAATTTGCTCCCAATCTAACCAGTATGAACCATTTGAATTTGAATCTCGACGGAAAGCACAGAAACTACAGTGCTGTTCACAAATGTTAGTAAAATTGATGTTGCGATTAACGACGTATGTTACAGTATCTCCTACTTGTTGTTGACGTAATTTATCAGCAGCTATGCGAATTTCAGCAATAATACTAGGGTCAGTTTGTTTCAATAAGAACACGGCTTCCTGTGGAGACAAATCAT
Source organism: Calothrix sp. HK-06 (assembly GCF_001904745.1). Classification (GTDB taxonomy): domain Bacteria; phylum Cyanobacteriota; class Cyanobacteriia; order Cyanobacteriales; family Nostocaceae; genus Dulcicalothrix. The sequence continues at coordinate 116,020 of NZ_MRCD01000003.1, read as the reverse complement.
ACTCTTTAGCGCGTTCTAAAATAGCTTCAACACTTATAACAACCACAGCTAAACTTCTTTGTAATGGGTTTATTTATATTAAATCACTTTATTAATTGTAATATATACAACCATTAATCGTTTTGGAAAGTGTAACCAATGCTTGTGAAATTCTGATTTTGACTTAAAATCAAGAGCGATAAATTTTTATGTAACCTCATCTCTCTGCTCACCCTTGGACATTCCACCATCTTATTGAATGAGTATTATTGAACCAAATCCATTGCTATCGGCACCATCTGGTGCATTACGGGTTCCAAAGTATCCTGCCATTACTACTGGTAGTAAAGATTGTATCTTATTCTCACTAATAATTCCCACTTATAACGAGCGCAACAATATAACAAACGTTGTGCAAGTGTTGACGAAGTTACTCGATTCGTCGATGTATGGAGATTACGAGCTAATTGTTGTAGATGATGATAGTCCTGATGGTACTTGGGAAGTTGCCGCTTCTTTAATGACTTCATATCCCCAACTACGGGTAATGCGTCGAGTTGGAGAACGAGGACTATCACAAGCGGTAATTCGCGGTTGGCAAGTGGCAAAGGGACGTATTTTGGGAGTTATCGACGGAGATTTACAGCATCCACCGCATGTCATGTTGCAATTGCTACGCGCAGTAGAAGAAGGCGCCGATTTAGCGGTTGGTAGTCGTCATGTAGATGGAGGTGGGGTAAGTAGTTGGAGTGTGGTCAGAAGATTTTTATCAAGAGGCGCCCAAGTATTAGGTTTAATTATTTTACCAGGGGTTTTAGGTAGAGTATCTGACCCAATGAGCGGCTATTTTATGGTGCGGAGAGATAGTATAGCTGAAATCACACTTCATCCGGTTGGTTACAAAATACTGTTGGAAATAATTGGACGAGGTGATATTCAAGAAATTGCTGAAGTAGGATATGTTTTTAACGAGCGCGTTGAAGGTGAAAGCAAAGTCACATGGAAACAGTATATAGATTACTTACGCCATTTAATCCGCTTGCGTCTAACTACAGGACACTTGGAACGTATGAATAAACGTTTGAATTTTCCTATTGGTAGATTTTTGCGGTTTGGCGTAGTTGGTTTTAGTGGTTTAGGAGTCGATTTGACGGTATTTTATATACTGCGGCAAATTTTCGAGCTAGGACTGACACGTAGCACTATACTTTCAGCAGAAACGGCAATTATTAACAACTTCCTATGGAATGATATCTGGACATTTCGCGATATCTCAAGCCGACAAACTGGAAAAGGCGCCCGTTTGAAAAGATTTTTGAAATTCAACGTCATTTGTTTGGCTGGAGTCATTTTACAAGCTTTGATAGTAAATTCGCTCTACAACGTTATGAAGGTCAACGAGTATCTAGCAAAATTAATTGCGATAGCAGTGGTAGTTTTGTGGAACTTTTGGGTTAATCTCAAGCTCAGTTGGCGTGTAACTGATGTACAAAAATAAATTAATGTAGAGACGCGATTCTGGAGCGTCTCCTCCTATGGCACCCACAGTATTCTAGTTCTATTGTTCCTTGCGGCTTTCTACATATGCTGAAAAAGCTATTTCCTAACTCTTCACTCAAAAATCAGCATTCAGCACTAACGGGTCAAAAAGACGCGAATTTTCGCGTCTCTACATTTAAAAATTCTGTAATATTACTTCTATTTTGGTTTGCTGTTGGTACTATTTTACGCTTCATTAATTTGGATGCTAAACCACCTTGGACTGATGAGTTTTCAACTTTGGTATTTAGTCTTGGCAATAGCTTCTTAAATGTACCGCTCGACCAGCCTATTGGTATTGATACACTTTTACAACCACTGCAACCGCGTGCTGGTGCTGGTGTACAAGATGTGTTAAAGCACTTATTTACAGAAAGTAATCACCCGCCACTTTATTTTATATTGACGCATTTGTGGCTGCGGCTATTTCCAACAGATGCCGGATTGGTATCGGTTTGGGGCGCCCGTGCGTTGGCTGCACTATTTGGTGCTATGAGTGTTCTGTGCATTTATATATTTAGTTTTAAGCTGTATCGTTCACGGTTAGTCAGTCATTTAGCTGCGGCTTTTATGGCGACTTCACCTTACGCTATATTTTTGGCTCAAGAAACACGGCACTATACTTTACCTATTTTGTGGGTAATGGCAACGCTTGCTTGTTTTATCAGTGCCGTTCGCCACGTTCAAAGTCGTAGTCAATTACCTCTCAAAGTCGCTTTAACATGGATTGTTGTCAACGCTTTGGGTATAGCTACACATTATTTCTTTGTTTTAACTCTTTGTTGTGAAGCAATTGTATTACTTTTCCTTTTAGTCAAACAAGTAAGGAATAAAGAATGGGGAAGTGCATGGTACCGTATATTCGCGGTAGCAGTGGGTACAGCAATAGCAGGCACCGTCTGGATACCCGTATTTTTACAGAATAGCTATGGTGGAAAATTAACCGAGTGGATTCAAGGTGATAGAGTTGGACTTGCTTGGTTGAGTCCAATTTTTCAAGGTTTAGCAGCTTGGATTACAATGATTTCGCTACTGCCCGTTGAGTCTCCACGGTTAGCGGTGATGATTACTTCGGGAGTTGTGATGCTAGCTTTTTTTATTTGGGCAACACCAATATTAGTTCGCGGTCTAAAAGCTACACTCAATGAACCAGAAAACCGATTTATCACCAAGGTCTTAATTGCATTTATAATCAGCGCACTCCTGTTATTTTCTATATTTACCTACTTTTTAGGTATTGATTTAACACGTGGCGCCCGCTATAATTTTATTTATTTTCCGGCAGTAATAATACTAGTGGGAGCAAGTTTAGCTATCTGCTGGCGCCTAGAAACAGTCAAAATGTTTAAATGGCGGATATCAGGAAAAAAAGCCGTGTTAATAATTTGGCTGATGTCATTAGCGAGCGGCATAACAGTTGTTAATAACTTAGGCTATCAAAAATACTATCGTCCTGATTTATTCATTGGTATTATTCAAAGAGTATCTAGCCAACCAGTATTGATTGCCACCACACAAAAAACCCATGTACATATAGGGGAAATGATGGGTGTAGCAAGGGAATTGAAAAAAAATCAGAAATTAACTAATACAAAGTTTCTACTAGCACATCAAGATAATAATCCTAGCACTTCATCAAAAGCATTGGGCAAAGCCGTAAAAACTTTACCTCGTCCATTTGATTTATGGAAGGTGAACTTTTTTGCCGACGACCCCGAAGAACTAGAAACTTGTTCGCTCAATAGTAAACCGTTGCCACCAGTAAACGGTTACGAGTACAAAGTTTATCGGTGTAGGTAAATCTCAACTCTTAAGTGTCCTCTGTGACTCTGTGGTAAAAAAATTATTTCAAAATGCATAATTTCACCACTCTTACGCAGAGGACACAAAGTAAGAACCGTTCTATAGTGCGATGGGTGTATAGTTATGTTGAAAGTTTTTGCCGACCGGGGTGGTACATTTACAGACTTAGTAGCTGTTACAGATAGTAGACAAATTATAGATAACCTCTCAAATCATCCAGAGCGGTTTTTAACTGTGCCATTAGAAAATAATCAGTGGGTAATCGTTTATAAGCTTCTCTCCGAGAATCCCGAATTATACGAGGATGCCGCAATTCAAGGAATAAGAGATATTATAGGGCTTTCAGGTGAAGCGCCTATTCCCTGCGAAGAAATAGAAGTGGTAAAAATGGGAACAACAGTAGCAACAAATGCACTGTTAGAAAGAAACGGTTCGCGTGTAGTCCTTGCCATTACCAAAGGGTTTAAAGATGCTTTACGAATAGGCTATCAAAACCGTCCTGATATATTTGCCCGTCGCATTGTTTTACCGTCAATGCTTTACGAACAGGTAATAGAAGTTGACGAACGTTACAATGCTCACGGTCAAGAACTGGCGCCTGTAAATATCGAAGCAGTAAAAGAAGACTTACAAGCAGCTTATAATTCAGGCATTCGTAGCTGTGCAATAGTATTCATGCACGCTTACCGTTACCCTCAACACGAACAACAAGTTGCACAATTAGCTTCAGATATTGGATTTACACAAATATCAGTATCACATCAAGTAAGCCCTTTAATGAAACTAGTTAGTAGAGGAGACACAACTGTTGTTGATGCTTATTTAACTCCAATTTTGCGGCATTACGTCAACCAAGTAGCAAGTCATCTACCTGGAGTTAGATTAATGTTTATGAAATCTGACGGGGGATTGGTTGCGGCAGAACAATTTCAAGGTAAGGATAGTATATTAAGTGGGCCTGCTGGTGGTATTGTCGGCGCCGTTCAAACAAGCAAGCGTGCAGGTTTTTCTAAAGTTATCACCTTTGATATGGGAGGTACTAGTACTGATGTTGCCCATTTTAAAGGTGAGTATGAACGACAGTTGGAAAACGAAATTGCAGGCGCCAGAATGCGAGTACCTGTATTAGATATTCATACTATCGCAGCAGGTGGTGGTTCAATCTTATTTTTCGATGGTTCCAGTTATCGCGTTGGTCCAGAATCTGCTCGCTCAAATCCTGGGCCTGCTTGTTATCGACGTGGTGGCCCATTAGCTGTAACAGATGCGAATGTAATGTTAGGTAAAATTCATCCGCAATATTTTCCTTCCGTATTTGGTGTAGATGGGAATTTACCTTTAGATAAAGATATTGTCATTGAGAAATTTACACAGCTAGCACAAGAGATAAAAACAAAGACAGGAAATAATAGTACCCCTGAACAAGTAGCTGCTGGGTTTATTGCCATTGCTGTAGAGAGTATGGCTTCGGCAATTAAAAAGATTAGTTTACAACGTGGATATGATGTAACGCAGTATGTACTTTGCTGTTTTGGAGGCGCCGGAGCGCAGGTAGCATGTTTAATAGCTGATACTCTGGGCATGACAAAGATATTTTTACATCCTTATGCAGGGGTACTTTCAGCTTATGGAATGGGACTTGCTGATGTGCGTGCGCTTCGTGAAGGCGCAGTAGAACAAACTTTAACACAGGAGTTAATACATCAGTTGCAGGTGCTGATGGAAAGTTTAGAGATACAAGCTAGAGGTGAGTTACCCCTAAACAACGAGAGCGAGCAGGAAGTAGTACAAAAAGTTAATTTGAAGTATGAAGGGACTAATTCAATATTAACTGTTAATTTTAATATAGACATAACAGCTATACAACAGGAATTTGAGATTGAACATAAAACACGCTACGGTTTTATTCAATCAGGAAAAAATTTAATTGTCGAATCAGCTAGCGTGGAAGTTATTCACAAAATGGATACTCCCAAAGAACCCTTAGTTTCTCGCACTCGAACTTTAAATGAGGCGCCTACTTGTGTAGAGACGGTAAAGATATTTGCTCTTGATAAATGGCATGATACACCAGTTTATAGACGCGACGATTTACAACCAGAAGATAGTATAAATGGGCCTGCAATTATCGTAGAGAAGATTAGCACCATTGTAGTTGAGCCAAATTGGCAAGCAAAATTAACCGAACGTAATCACTTAATTTTAGAGCGCTTTATTTAACAGTATTTTGTGTGCATAATCTTGTGAAATGGGCATCCTTGCCCGTTCTAAATATAGATGGTAAATTATGAAATCTCGAATTCAATCTTACTTACGCTTTGCAGCGAGCAAGCAGCGTGATACACAGCAAATTGGCTCATTCTTGGCAACCTTTAGTGTTCACAGTGACAACCCCTTTCTTAACTATGCCATTCCTGACGATGATGCTGTACCTTCGTTTGCTGATGTCACTGCTTTGATTACTGCTTACAAACAACGTTCACGCATACCACGTCTTGAATATATTACACAACTGGCGCCATCAGTTGAGAGTGCGCTACTAGCAGCAGGTTTTACTGTTGAGGGACGCTTACCGCTTATGACCTGCATTCCTGGCTCACAACAAAATCTACCCGTACCAGAAAGTATTGAATTAATCATACCAACAAGTGATGCCGAACTGCTTGCCACTATTGCTGCCCAAAACGAAGCGTATGGTGGTGAGTCGGCGCCAACAGATGATGCTGTCGCCCGAATAAAGGCAAGTGTAGCAGCAGGGCAAATTGTAGTTTTGGCTCGCGTTGCGTCAACTGGTGAAGCTGTGGGAGCAGGTATTTGCACTGTGCCAAATAATGGAATGACAGAAATTGCTGCCATTGGTGTACGGGCACCGTTCCGAAGACGTGGAGTAGCAGGTGCGTTAACAACACGTTTGGTATGTGAAGCTTTTAATAAAGGAGTTACTGTAGCTTTTCTAATGGCAGCACACGAAGCAGAGGAACGAATATACATACGAGCTGGGTTCTCCAAAATTGGGGAAATTTTGCACATTTCTTTCCAAAACGCAAGCGACTGTCTTCTGAATGTTTAAGGGATAATTATTAATGTCAGTTGATTAAATTCAGATAGGAGTTTGTGAACTTGAACATTGGTTTTTAGCATTAACTGCTATTACAGGAGAAAATTCTATTAAGGCAGAACACCGTGGAAGACTCTAACAAATGGCTCAAGCATGGATTGAATGGGGAAGAGAAAATGGATATACGTTTATTCCAAGAAAATGATGCTGAACAAATCGCACGATTGTTCCATGAAACAATTCGGGAAGTAAATATTCGTGATTACTCACTTGAACAAGTAAAAGCTTGGGCGCCGGACGATATACATTTTAGAGACTGGGCAAAAGCTTGTTCATCAAAGTTTACTTTTGTTGCGGACGATGAAGGAATAATTGCCGGGTTTGGCGAACTAGAAGCAAACGGTCATATAGATTGTTTCTACTGTCACAAAAACTATCAGCGCCTAGGTGTTGGTAGTAGTATATACAATGCCATAGAAACAAAAGCTTATGAACTAGGAATAAATCGTCTATATACCGAAGCAAGCATTACAGCCAAACCCTTTTTCCTACGCATGGGCTTCTCAGTTATTAAAGAACAACAAGTAGAAGCAAGAGGACAAACATTTATAAACTACGTAATGGAAAAATTTATCATAGAAACCCCAGAAACCCGGTTTCTTCTACACTAAGCACAACAATATTGGAATAAAACGAAAAGAAACCGGGTTTCTCGGCGCCAACGAATAATCATCTTTAACCTCTTATTATTGTTGGTTGAGAATTTTAGAGATGTTACCCTACCCTACCCCACCCTACCCTTCGCGAAATCCTACCCTGCGGGAAAACTCCGTTTACGGATTACGGGAAAACTCCGTTTACGGGATATCTTCGATAACGGGAAAAGCTCCGCTTTACACTACGTTCAACATGACAATATGAAAATCTTAATTTGTTTTGAGAATTTTACAGATGTTTCCCTTCGGGAAAAGCTCTGCTTTACACTGCGTTCAACATGACAATATCAACATTTATTAACATCTTAGGAGTTTACAATGAATACTACATCACAACCCGACCCAGTACGCTTAGAAATCTTCAAAAATCTGTATCAATTTATTGCCGAACAAATGGGAATAGTGCTGCAAAACACAGCTACTTCGGTAAATATCAAAGAAAGATTAGATTTTTCCTGTGCAATATTTGATACTTCTGGTTTACTAGTAGCAAACGCCCCACATATTCCCGTACACTTAGGCTCTATGAGTGAAAGCGTTCGCTGTTTAATCAACGACAAAGGCAACACTATTAAACCAGGAAATGTATATTTATCCAATAACCCTTATAACGGTGGAACACATCTTCCTGATGTTACAGCAATTACACCTGTTTTTTTAGATGCAAATTCTTTAAATATAAACTTAAACGGCGCCACACCAATATTTTACGTAGCATCGCGCGGACACCAAGCTGATATTGGCGGCATTACTCCCGGTTCAATGCCACCCAACAGTACTACAATAGAAGAAGAAGGAATATTATTTGATAATTTTCTCTTAGTCGAACAAGGAAATTTCCAAGAAGCACAACTACGCGAAGTGCTGGCAAACCATCGTTACCCAGCGCGTAACCCCGACCAAAATATAGCAGACCTGAAAGCACAAATTGCCGCAAATGAACGTGGAGTTCAAGAACTGCAAAAGATGGTGTCTCAATATGGTTTGGAAACTGTTCAAGCTTACATGCTATTTGTACAAAACAATGCTGAAGAAGCAGTGAGACGCGCGACTGATGTTCTCAAAGACGGCACTTTTACGTATCATATGGATGACGATGCAGTTATAAAAGTTACGGTCACCATTAACAAACAAAATCGCAGCGCTGTAATAGATTTTACTGGAACATCTCAACAACTCAATAGCAACTTTAATGCTCCCAAAGCTGTAACTCAAGCTGCTGTTTTATATGTATTTAGAACATTAGTAGATGATAGCATTCCTCTCAACGCTGGATGTCTCAACCCCTTAGAAATAATTATTCCCGAAAGCTCAATGCTTAATCCCGTATATCCAGCAGCAGTAGTTGCTGGTAACGTCGAAACCTCCCAAACTATTGTTGACGCTTTATATGGTGCATTAGGAGTAATGGCAGCTTCTCAAGGAACAATGAATAACTTCACCTTTGGTAACGCGCGTTATCAATATTACGAAACAATTTGTGGCGGTTCGGGAGCAGGCGCCGACTTTGATGGAACCGACGCAGTTCATACACATATGACAAACTCACGCTTAACCGACCCAGAAGTATTAGAAACAAGATACCCAGTCATGGTAGAAAGTTTTAGTATACGTTCTGATAGCGGTGGCAAAGGCAAACATTCAGGAGGTAACGGAGTAATTCGTAAAATAAAATTTCTCGAACCAATGACAGCAAATATTCTTTCAAGTCATAGAATAATTCCCACATTCGGTTTAAAAGGCGCCGAAAACGGACAACTAGGACGCAACTCAATACAACGCAGTAACGGAAACAAAGAAAATTTGGGCAGCACCGGAACAGTAGAAATGCAACCAGGAGACATATTCATCATCGAAACACCCGGAGGAGGAGGATTCGGCACCACATAAACATTTCTGGAGATAATTCAGATTCGGCACGACACAAACATAATACTGTACGGGCGGGTTAGCTCATAACTTTAAAACAAAAAAAACAACCTTCCTAAACCCGCCCCCCAACTCATACAATTAATTAAATAATCTTGATTATTAAGACTTAATAAAATAATTTCTATCTAATAATTTCATACTATCCAGGTTGCACAAGAAAGTGAAGTAACTTCATGATTGACCACGATAGCTTATTTAAAAAATTAATACAGAATTTCTTTTTTAATTTCATCGAGTTATTCTTTCCAGATATCAGTGATGTTTTGGATAAAGACTCTATAACATTTTTACCACAGGAGATACTGACAAATGTCAGAAAAGGTGAGAAAAAAATTATAGACGTATTAGTCCAAGCAAAATACAAAAATCAGACGACGCTATTTATTATACACATCGAACATCAGTCCTATATTGAGAAAGACTTTAATGAAAGAATGTTTTTATACTTTGCCGATTTGTATAAAATATACGGCATTCCAATATTACCAATCGTTATCTTCTCTCATGATGCGCCGTTGACTATACAACCATCATCCTTCAACATTAGCGCTGGAACCAAGAGTGTAATGCAGTTTGACTATCAAGTAGTTCAGTTAAATCAACTTAATTGGCAAGACTTCGTAAATATACAAAACCCTGTTGCCAGTGCTTTGATGTCGAAAATGAAGATGGGTGCTAACGAGCGTCCAATGGTAAAGCTAATTTCATTACAGGTACTTGCTTCGTTGGGACTAAATCCCGCACAAGTCGGACAAATCTCCGGATTTATCGATACTTACCTAAAACTCAATACACAGGAAGAAGAAGTGTTTAATTCACAAATTGCTACCATAGAATTAGAGAAAAAGGAGCAAGTTATGGAAATTGTCACTAGCTGGATGGAAAAAGGTATAGAAAAGGGCAAGGAACTAGGTAGGGAGGAAGGTAGAGAAGAAGGTAGAGAAGAAGGTATGCAACTAGGTGAGCAAAGTGGAACTGCAAAGCTAATCATACGCTTACTTCAACGTCGTTTCGGAAACTTAAGCCAAAGTCAGCAGGAACGTATTCAAGGTCTTTCTGCAAAACGTTTAGAAGAATTAGGGGAAGCGCTATTAGATTTTAATTCAATTACAGATTTAAAGAACTGGCTCGCGCGCGTTTAAACTGTATGTTACTTAGTTGCTGGCGCCTCCACAATACAACCAACGGGCGCCTTTAATATTGGAAGCAAGTTATGGAAATTGTTACTAGTTGGATGTTGGGTTACGCTGTCGCTACACCCAATTTATAGTGGATCAATTTACCTAGGAATACCCATAGAAGATAGTCCAGCAGTTGCGCGCAAGTTCTGAGTACGAATTAATTCTATAAAATTTAAACCTTGGCGCCCTTCTATTTTTGCTACTATTTCTATAGCATTTAGCAAATGTTCTGCTGCTTCGGTTTCGATATAATCTCGACGTTGTGCGATTTTTATTGCCGCAGTGTCGGCTATAATTTCTGAGTCTTGTCCATTATTCAGGCGCCATATTCGTAATACAGCCATTGAACTTAAACCCACAGCAGCTATAATACCTACAACATCTCGTTGTGCTAATTCTACAAACCCACCTAATAACCCAGCAACTGCTACACCTTGATATATATCAGGCTTAAACCATTTTACCCCTGTTAACCAACTGACCGTTCGTAGTAACAACATGTCGCGTTGGGGTTTAGTTAGTCGGCGCCACAAATCAAAGTTAATATATATAGGTCTATCAGAATTCCAAGGCAATGGAAAAGCCACATCTATTACTTTAGCTTGCTCTGGCTTGCTGAGTATTTTTACTGTCATCCTGCTTGATGCTGGCATTATTTCCAACAAGCGGCGAATCTCAATGTTCTGCTCCATATTTTTGATATAAAATTGTGATTACTAAAACAAGCAACGAGCGTGGAATCATTGGACTACAGTAATATTTTTTACATAATCAAATAATCTTGATTAATAAATATCACATAAAAAACTTCAAAATCAAACCCACACACATACAAATCAAATCAAATCAATTCTAATTCAACATACTATGGAAGCTTTTGCATTTTTCCCGCCAGAATGGACTTCGGAGGCAATTCATGCTTACGATTTTTGTTGCCCCACATGCCATTCAAGTAGTTTGGAAGCAACACAGGTTTGGATTAACCGACGGGCGCCTGTAACTACCGAAAATTATAAACGTAAATGGCAAGAATTTTACCGTTGCCAGTGCGGTGGCGTTTGGTGGGCTTGGAGTAATGATAGACCACCCACCAACTTAAAAAAACCAGACGATTTGGACGATTTGTAGGTTGGGTGGAGGAACGGAACCCAACAAAACAAAAAATCTAAACAAAAAGCCCACCATTGGGTGAGCCAAAATCAATTTAATCAAATTAATCGTAGAGACGTGATTAATCACGTCTCTACAACATGTTCGTATTATTAGAATGTGAAGGTTGTACGTAATGTACCGATGTAAACGGTATCGTTACGGTCGTTATGTTCTGGGTTGAAGATTACCAACAACGCAGGAGTTACCGAAACGTTGTCATTCAGTTGTAATCTGTAAAGAGTTTCTAATTGGTAAGAAGTATCTTCATCTTTTTGACGTATACCAGTTGCATTACCTGCACGACCAGTTGCATCTAACCCTCTAAAATTGCTACCTGTAATTTTAGGAGGTTGACCAAAAGTAACACCTAATAAACTACCTTTGCTGCCAAAGTCTCTAAGCGCTAAGTTCGCTGCCCAGTATGTAGCAGTTGCATCTAATCTATTATTATTTACATCTGTTTCACCTGAGATGTCAGCCAAACCGTACCATCCACCAATTGCAATTTTGTCACTTAGACGGAAGTTAACTTGGGCGCCGTAATGATTGGCAACAGTAGAAACGTTACGAGTAAAAGGTGTGCTAGCTAAATTGCTACCAGTACCCTCAAATACGTTTACACCACCGCCGAAATCTCCTGCAACTCTATTGTTTTGTGCATCTACCGCAAAAGCACTTTGATAAGAATGCGCGTAAGTCAAACCAATTCCTAATTGTTTGCTAGGCTGGAAAGCAATCTGACCAAGTGCAGCATAGTTACCATCAAACAGGCCTTCTTTATCAAACGGACTGTTGGCACGATTTTCGCGTCCACCTGCTAAATAACCAGCAGATACAGAAATAGCGCCACTTGGATTAAAGGTAACGGTAGCACCAGCACCACCAGAACCTTGACGATAAATTGGGCTGAAACGACCATAGCGAGAAATTGAACCACGGCTAGAGCTTGCAAAGTCTGGGTTAAAGTTATTGATGTTTTCCCAGAACTCACCGTTATTGGCATCAACCTTAACGCGAATAGCATCGCTTAAGTTGAAAGCGTAGTTAATTTTATCGATATCAACGCGGTTTCCAGTGTCGTTGTCGTAAGCCAAACGGGTCATTTGTGTACCCGTAACGTTGTTGTTAGGGGTTGTATTTCCTGCTTGCAAACGAATTTGCAATTGGTCTTTACCACTAAAACTGCTGAGTAAGTTCAAACGAATACGTTCGGAGAAAACAGTGTTGCTGTTTAAATCTCTTCTTGCAGTGTTCGGGTTATTAACTAATTCACGAGAACCAATCGCTGCTTCGTCACCAAAAGCATCAGAAACGCTGAAGATTGCTTCACCTAATAACTTGGTTGTGGTGGAGAACTGGTTTGCTTCCAATTCAGCGGTGCGTGCTTCTAAGTTGTCAACGCGACCACGTAAGGTTGCTAGTTCTGCACTAAATTCTTCTTGTAAGCGCTGTAATGTCGCTAAGTCTTCTTTTCTAACTAAGTCAGCTGTTGCAGTTGCGATTAATTCGTTTACGCGGTCTAAACAAGCGTTTAAACCTGCTGCGAATTCATAACGAGTTAATGCGCGGTTTCCACGGTAGGTTCCGTTGGGATAACCTGCGATACAACCGTAACGTTCTACTAATGACTGTAATGCTTGGAATGCCCAGTCAGTAGGTTGTACGTCTGAAAATTGTGATACTGATGTTACCTGACCTATATTATCGGTCTTTTGCGCCTGTGCCATTTCGCTAACCGAAGGCACATTTTGACCCATTTCGCCAGCGAAAGCGCTGTTTGCAGTAGCAAATGCCGCAGCTACAACAACTGGGCTTAACTTAATCGTGTTCCAAAGTATTTTTCGCATCTTTGTATTCTCACTCACACCTACGTAATTATTTTACATGTGTCTGGGAGTTTTTTCTCACTTATACAAAGATTTAATTTAAATTGTTTGCATAAATTTTATAAATTAAGCTCTTGACAATTCGGTAAGTCTCTGAAATGCCGCATTTCACCCTTGTTAAGCCAGGTCAAGTTGAGTGATGATTCTACTTGACGCTAGGTTAAAGCCAGGTTATGAAGGCTGAAAATTTACCTATATGTTTGTGGAAGTGTTATAAAATCTTGATTTTTATATGTAACATTTTTTACATAAAATTTTAGAAAAATTTGGGCACAAAAAAGCTATGTATCGCGTCTTTAACTTTCTTGTCCAAAAACCGCCTGTCTTATAAATAAAGAATAAACAATATTTTGTCAATAAGGTAAATTCCCCACGTTGGACGGCGCCTCTATTTGTGACGGGGGAGAATCTTGTTTGTGGAAAAGTACAAAAGAAACCCCCATCTGGATAGGAATGGGGGTGGGATTAAATTATTGGAGGATTACTGGAGAAATCAAGTAACTAAGATTAAATCTTAGAAAGAGAAGGTGGTACGAACAGTACCAACGTAGATTGTGTTGTTAAGGCTGTTGTGTTCTGGGTTGAAGATAACCAACAAGCTAGGAGCTACTGTGATGTTATCGCTGATTTGCATACGATAGAGAGCTTCCAAGTGGTAAGAGGTGTCAGCATCTTTTTGCTCGGTTTTTGTTGCTACACCATTTACTAAACGAAGTGTAGGTGCGAAGTCACTGCTGGTTACTCTAGGAGATTGACCAAAGGTGATACCAAGCAAGTTACCTTCCTTGATGAAGTCCTTAACTGTCAAGTTAGCAGCCCAGTAGAACATATCTGCGCTGTCGCCTTTGCGAACAAAGTTACCAGTTGCAAGTTGAGCCGCAGTCAGTGTGCTAGAAGCGTTGGTTTCAGCGGTAGCGTTAGAATAGCCAACCCAACCACCAAGAGCAACTTGAGGATTAAATTTGTAGTTAGCTTGGATACCGTAGTGGTTAGCAGAAGTAGCAACGGCAGTACCAAATGGTGCGTTTACTAAGTCACTACCAGTAGAACCAAATAAGTTTACGTTGCCATTCGCTGAGTTTTGGTAGCTGCGAACATATGTAGCACCTACGTTAAAAGCATCGTTGAATTTGTAAGCTACTTGTCCTAATGCAGCGTAGTTACCATCAAATAAACCTTTACCAACTGAAGGGTCGTTTGAAACGTTGTTACTACCACCACCTGCTAAGTAGCCAAAAGAAGCATTCAACTTACCTTTAGGATTAATGACAACAGTTGCACCGGCGCCACCTGCACCTTGACGGTAGATTGGGCTGAAACGACCGTAGCGAGAAATCGAACCTCTGCTGGAGCTAGCAAGGTCAGGGTTGAAGTTGTTAACGTTCTCGAAGAACTCACCATTGTTTGCATCAACAGTGACACGAACTTTGTCGTTTGGGCTGAATGCATATCTGATTTTGTCAATACTAACGGAGTTGTTGCTGGTAGTAGCAAAACCGTCGTATGCTAAACGGGTCATGTTAGTACCCGTAGCAGGAGTAGCACCAGGAATAACTGAAAGTCCAGTGGTGCTGCCGTTGTTGAGGACATTTCCAGCCTGCAAACGAATTTGCAATTGGTCTGTTCCAGTGAAGCTGCTGTTGAAGCTTAGACGTACACGGTCAGATAAAGTTGGATTGCTATCCAAGGTTCTTGCTCGTGATGCTGCTTGATTAACTCCGTTAACAATGTTGCTGTTAATCAAAGCACGTGAACCAATTGCTTCTTTATCACCAAAGGTATCAGATACGCTGAAAATAGCTTCACCAACTAGCTTGGTTGTAGTGGAGAACTGTTTTCCTTCTAATGTTGTGGTACGCGCGTCGAGTTCATCAACACGACCGCGTAGGGTTGCGAGTTCATCAGCGAACTCTTCTTGTAAGCGCTGTAATGCACTTAAATCTTCTTTCTTAATTAAATCTGCGGTGGCTGTGGCAATCAATTCGTTTACACGGTCTAAGCACGCATTTACACCAGCCGCAAATTCAAAACGAGTCATTGCACGGTTGCCACGAAATGTGCCGCCGGGATAACCTGCAACACATCCGTAACGCTCTACTAAAGACTGTAATGCTTGGAAAGCCCAATCGGTAGGCTGTACATCAGAAAACTGTGAAACTGAAGTTACTTGTCCGATGTTGTTCGATTCTGCTAGTTTAGCTACTGATGTTTCGTTTGCTTCAACTGCGAATGCGCTGTTTGAAGCAATGAATGTTGCAGCAACTAAAACTGGCGCCAACTTGATAACGTTCCAGAATAGCTTTGTCATTATTTTTCTCTCACTCACACCTAGTGGTTTAATCATTGAGCTGCTTCTCATAGTCTTTTCCTTCTACGAGAATTTACTTATGACTTCCAAACTAAGTGTAGCAAGAGGCGATGGCTGATTTCTGTCAGCCACCGCACGTTTTATTTATTTTCGCTGAGTGGTATTCTGGTTACTATTTGCTGGTGTACGCAAGATAATCCGACGCTTGTGACGAATCATTGTTTTCTCTTCTTCAAACTGTTGCAACAAACGAGTTACGGTTACTCTGGTAGTATTTAATACTTCTGCCATTTCTTGGTGAGTAACATTGAGGTCGATTAACTTACCTTGCTCAACGTCACGACCAAATTTCTCGCTCAACCATACTAAGAATTGCCACAAGCGTAGAGAAATAGGTTTACGGTGTACTATGCTCAACAACTCTTCAGCTTGCTGAATGTGTGACAAGAATGAGTTAATATCTTGATGCCATAACTGAGGAGGAACGACACTAACTTCAACGCTGGTCAGACATTCAATTTGGTAAGGCTTTACACGTGACAAAGGGTAGCCGATTAAATCTCCAGGTCCCCAATATCCCAAGGTAATGAACGTTCCATCTTCGCTCCATGTCAAAGTCCGAACGGCGCCACGCTCGATTTTCCATAACACGTCATTACGTGCAGGAATTGTTTCGCGACGAGTAAATAACCGTTGTTGCAAACCGGATGTATTTGTACTGGTGTTGGTGTTGGTGTTGGTGTTGGTAGCTGAATTCTGGGGAATACCATTTGTGTTACGGCTTGTGGAATACATCATAGTTGGGGAATAGGTAAATTAATGTGTTTTGTCGATTTAAACTTTGTCGAAGGTATCCTGGCGATCTGCCCTAAATAAGCAACTAGTGGCAGAATTAATTCAGGAATATCTAGCAATTTAACTAACGCGAAATGCGCGGTTATACCCAAAGATAGATGCCTAAAGGCTTATACTTTAATACCCTGATAGATACGAAATATATCAACCAAAACTTTTTAGTCATCTAGCAATCACATTTCTTAAGCTAAGTCGTAATAATTACTTAGCAATTGTGACTGATTGATTGTTGATATCTTTATGTGATTGATAAACGCTTCAATACACACCTGCTTTTGTTTAAACCTAAAAGAAGCTGATACTTTAAACTTCAAGCGGGAGCGCTTTTAGCTTTTAGGCAATAGCTAGCAGAAGAAGGAAGACAGCTATTTCATTCATTTTATTTCTCGACCGCTCACAGTATACACAGGAGCAAGTTGCATTTAATGGCAGCGACTATTAATTTTCTAACTGCTCACCACATACAATATTCCTCAATTACAAGGAATCAATAACCTGTAATATTTCGGTCAACCATACGATTCACATGTTGTTGTGAATCTTCCTTTGTAACAAGCTTGACGTTCAATCGCATTATTGTGCTTTTTTACGTCTTTGTCTGTCACGTTTTATACATTGGTTTTATTGATGGTAACAAACTATTCAATGTAAGGTTTGTATGTTGAATTTAACGGTACTTATCTGCTTAATGAATGCTTGTAGGCATGTAATATCCACAGAATCAGCGTATTCTATTTTTCCCTGATGTTTTTATCAAAATTTCGCACCAGCTATATTATCTGATAGAATGAATATCCACTCAAATTTTGTCCGGCACCAAAGTTATTTATTAACTTTTGCAAGAAGTAAAAATACCGTGTTAACAATATCTGTTCTTCGTAATTGTACCAAACCTATGAGTGCTATCAGAAACACTTTATTGATGTCTCTGCTAATTTAATCTAAGAAGATTAAGAATAGGTAAGCGTTACATAAAATGTATGTCATTTAACCGATGTTTAACTTAAGTAACAAATTTAACTAGCAGTATCTATCACTGCAAAGTCTTGTTTAGTAATGATTGTACAGTTCAAAATCAACACCGTTAAAATTTATACCTAAATTATACATCCATATATCTCAAGATTTACTTTGCATTTGAAGTAACTTCTAATACTTTATTCAAATACTCAAATTAAAAAATCATAATAATATACTTTTTTATAAAGATTAAGTAACTAATATAGACCTTGATCTATAGTATTTATAAACTTTAAAAGGATGTATAACGAATAACCTTACTATTCTATCTCAAGTTATAAACTATTCTAAGTAGATGCATTAATTTATTACATATAACTGATTACCTGCTGTTTTTAATATCTACCTTAAGGAGTAATTTATTTACAATTTCATACTTAAATACGAGACGCAGCGATATGAATAAAATTATTAAGAACGTTGACCTGTGACTATATACGCGACTCGTTGACCGATATTGGTGGCATGGTCTGCCATTCTCTCTAAGCAACGAATTGCTAATCCTAAAAGTAAATATGGTTCTAAGGCGCCGCTAATATCGCGTTGTTGAGCCAGAGCGTTATAAACTCGTTCATAAGCGTTATCAACTGTGTCATCAAGATATTTAATGTTACGTGCATTAACTTCATCTAAATCGGCGAGTGCGACTAAACTAGTTGCCAACATTGCTTGTGCATGGTGTGACATCAGCGCAATTTCTGGAAGCAAACGATGCTGAGGATAAGGAAATATTTTGACTGCTATTTCTCCCAAGTCTTCAGCATAATCCCCAATGCGCTCTAAATCTCGTACTAGCTGCATAAATGCACTCAAACACCTTAAATCTCTATCGGTAGGTGCAAGACTTGTCATTATTAATGTGCATTCTAACTCAATTTGCCGATAAAAAGTGTCGATTCTTTTATCAATTTGAGGCAGTTCAAGGGCTGCTGAAAGGTCGCGAGCGAACAATGCTTGATGACTAAGGCGAAAAGATTTCTCTGTTAAGGCGCCCATACGCAGTACATCTCGCTCAAGGCGCCGGATATCGCGCGTTAGCTGAGATTCGGAATTGTTACTGCTGTTACTGCCGTGATTAGAAAGTGGAGCTTTCACGCTTCGGTTATTCTCAGATAGAGAAGATAATTCTAACAATAATATCAACTTTAAAATTTTGCCATTATTCCTGATAACACTATTTGCATCCAGGCGCCTCCAGTTTCCGGATGATTCATAGCTTTGATTGAGCCATTATGTGCTATTACAATTTGCCTAACTATAGCTAACCCAAGACCAGTACCAATTGTCGTTATGCTTTCTTCTGATGCCGTGGCGCGAGTTCGGGCAGTGTCACCTCGGTAAAACCGCTCGAATACGTGGGGTAAGTCTTCTTCTGAAAACCCAAATCCAGAATCAACTATATTAATCTCCACACTTGGCAAATAATTACCAATGTTACCTTCAACTTGTTGATTGCGAGCGTCAATTCTCACATCAACATGAATTTTAGCACCAGGCGGATTATATTTAATGCAGTTATCAAGTAAATTAATAAATACTTGAAACATTCTCGAAGAGTCAGCACTAACCCATACATGGTCAGGCCCAGAATAAATAAAATGCATCTCTCGCTGTTGCGCGCTGAGTTCAAGTGTTTCCCAAACAGAAATAATCAGCGAACGCAGGTCTATGGTTTGTCGAGCTAACTGCATTGTCGGATTGGTTTCGAGTTGGGTTAAGTCTAACCAGCTTTGCACCAAATTAATTAAGCGGTCAACTTCGAGCATCAAACGGTCAACCCAGCGCTTCAAGGGTGAATCTAAACGGTCTTGTAAAGTTTCTACTACGAGTTTAATTGATGTTAAAGGTGTTCTTAGCTCATGTGCTAAGTCAGAAAATGCACGGTCTCTAACCTGGTTCACTTCGAGTAACGGCTGACGGTTTTCTAAAAACACACCAACTTGACCTTTCGGTAAAGGCAATCCAGTTGCACGAAGAACCAATGACTTTACATCTAACATTGCCGCCGCATTGTCACAAGAGGGGTGATACTCCCACTCTTTAATTTGTAACTGTTGACGTTCGCGTGTTCGTTCAACTAATCTATCTAGTTCATACGAACGCACAAGTTCTACCAGTAACCTAACTTGTCCTGGTTGCCAACGCTGTAAATATAATATTTCGCGCGCTTGTTCGTTACACCACAGTAGTTGATTTTGGTCATCTAGCTGTAAATAACCAATTGGTGCGAACTCTAACAAATCTTGATAAGTTTGTAATTGCTGCTGTAGGTGTAACCCTTGGTATTTTACCAATGCAAGTTCATGACGCAACCGGGGAATTAATGGTAGCGCCACTTTCGATGATTGAGCGGTTAGGGGTCGCAGCACTTGGGATATGTAGCGGTTTAGTTGAAACTGCTGCCATACGCAAATAGTCAAACCAACCACCAAACCCAAACAAAAACTCAATAACACCATTACCTGTCACTTGCTCGTAATTAATAGTTAGGAGTTAGGAGTTAGTAAATTAGGGTGCAATCAGTACCAGTAACTCTGCTTTATTTAAATTTTTAGAACTCATTACTTAAAACTCATAACTCATCACTCTAAACTTATAACTCATAACTCATAACTCATAACTCATAACTCATAACTCATCCAAATCTGTAGCCAAAACCACGTACAGTTACTATGTACTCTGGGTGACTTGGGTCTTTCTCTAGCTTTTCGCGCAACCAGCGTATATGTACGTCAACTGTTTTGCTATCACCTACAAAGTCTGGGCCCCATACTTGGTCTAATAACTGTTCACGCGACCAAACTCGTCGTGCATAGCTCATAAATACTTCTAACAAGCGAAATTCTTTTGGTGATAAGTTCACTTGCTGTCCCCGTACCAAAACGCGACATTCCTGGGGGTACAACGTTACTTCTTTATATTGTAAAACAGGAGATTGCGGTAATGCACTCAACCTCTGGCGCCGTAATAATGCCCGACAACGTGCCACTAACTCTCGAACACTGAACGGTTTAGTCAAGTAATCATCGGCGCCAACTTCCAAGCCTAACACACGGTCGGTCTCGCTACCCTTCGCACTCAACATTAAAATTGGTACAGGATTACCTTGTTGACGTAAAAATCGACAAATATCTAAACCATTAATTTGCGGCAGCATTAAATCCAAAATCACCAAATCAAAGTTATTCTCACTTGAATTCGATTCGTTACCCTTCAAATAATCAACTGCCGAACGTCCATCCGAAGCCGTTACTACTACATACCCTTCACCCTCTAAAGCCATCAGTAGCATTTCGCGTATCAATTCTTCGTCTTCTACTACCAAAATCCGACTTGTTTGTACGAACTCCGTATTCGAGGGATACTTACTTAGTTCATTGCTATACATTGATGATATCACTTTATGAGGTTTTCGCTTACAGAAATCTTGATTATTACTTATGCGTACTAAATGATTTGGAGTAATTACTAAAACTTTTAAAAAGTAATTTACACAAAGACATCCACCCAATTATAGACTAAACTCAGTAGAAATCATGAGAAGTTTGTTATTGTTCGTGGTCATAGTGCTAATAATAAGGGGTACCTAATCGCTTATCTCTTTTTTTCATGACTCCCTTGACAAGCCATATTTTCCTTTGTATACTTAATTTAGTACAATAGAACTAAATTAAGTCGTAAGGAACTACGTTTCAAAAGGCTTAATAAAGTCGTTTTCAGCATTTTCACCCTACCAAAAATAAGCATTTCAAGGCTAGCCTAATGTCTGCATGGGTAATGCCTTGGTATTGGCTGTGCGTTTGCGAGAATTTCAGATTTCGTATATTTCTTATATTAGGAGTTTGTTTGTATGGACGTTGCGAATAAAGACGCTAAACGGCAGTTAATGCAAGCTTTCGAGCAAATCATTGTCGAGCGTAAACAGCTTGAGTCGAAGATAGCTACAAAGCTCGAAGTTGCGGAGAAAGCTAAAAATAAACAAATTCTCGAAGCCGCTTCTACATATACCGTTGATAGTATAGTTAAAAGCTTGGCAGATTTACAGCTAGAGTTTGGCGGCATCGTCAACAGCTTATCTGAGAAGTTAGCCAAAGAGAACTCGAAGCTCGATGAACTCAACCGAGGTATAGAGATTGAAACTGCTCTGTTGCAAGAGATTCAACAAGTAAGAGTCGTAGCAGATGCGGTTGATATTTTGACGCAGGAGCATCAAGAGAAATTGAAAACTCTTGAACAAGATATTCAAAGTAAGCGTGAAGCATTAGAAAAGGAAGCAGCACAAGCTCGTAAAGATTGGCTTAAGGAACAAGCCGAGTTCGATGAAGCTGTACAAGTGTATAATCAACTGCTTTTCAAACAGCGTCAGCAAGAAACAGAAGACTATCAGTATAAACTCGAAAATACTCGTAAAATTAATACCGACGCATACGAAGCTAAAAAGCGTAACTTAGAACGCGAACTACAATTTGGCGCCATAACAAGAGAAAAAAATTGGGCAGAACGCGAGACAACCCTGAAAGCAAATCAAACATTGTTGGGTGAATATCAAAAAAAAGTCACTGCATTTCCAGCAGAATTAGAAGAAGCAGTTAAAAAAGCGCGTGAAGAAGCAATAAAAGACACAAGCCAAAAAGCCAAAGTTGAAGCTGACTTACTTGAGAAAGAGTGGGAAGGAACGAAGCAAAGTTACGAACTCAAAGTAAAGTCTCTCGAAGAAACAATCCAAAAACAAGTCGAACAAATCGAAAGTATCTCTACCCAACTCCAAACAACGCTCAAACAAGCACAAGATTTAGCGATGCGTGCTTTCAATCAATAGTACGAAAAGTACTTAAGTACTTTATTACAAAAAAGGAGAGTAACAGTGCCAGCGAAAAAGCCAACAGATAAAAATACCAAAGCCGAAATCCTCCAAGCATACGAAGAGTTAGCCAAAGAGAAGGCAGCATTGAAAACAGAACTTGATGCAGCAGCAAAAAATAGTTCAAATAATAGTACGGCATCAGCGCCTAAAACCACAGTCAAAGAAAAACCAGTAGCAGTAGAGAAAACAACTATGAATTCATCCGCAAGCGTTCAACAAAAAATGAACTCGACGATTGAAAGCTTGATTAAAATTCAAATGGGGTTTGGGAGTGCTGCGAATGAATTATCTGAACTATTAACAGCAAGGGCATTAAAGCTTGCAGAAGTCAAGCAATCTTTTGAGCAGGAAATACAGCAACTCAAAGAACTACATAAGCTAGAAGTAAAAGAGAATACCCTAGACACTCTTGTCGAAACTTATGAAAATAACTCTAAAACTTACCAAGAAGAATATTTAAAGCAGTCAGAAACGCTATTGCAGCAAATTCAGGAAATGCGAAGTTCTTGGCAAAAGGAACAAGAAGCGCACAAGTTAACAGTCAAAGAACGTAATGATAATCTTTCTCGAAGTCGTCAGCGTGAAGAATCTGGGTATAAATATGATTTAGAACTGCAACGCAAACTCGCAATAGACGAGTACGAACAGCAACAAAAAGCTTTATATACTCAGCTAGAAGAATTACAGCAAGAAACGAATAAACAATGGGAAGCTCGCGAAAAAGGTATTTCTGAGCGTGAGCAACAATTTGAAGAATTAAAAGCGAAAGTCGAAGCTTTGCCAAAAGAAAAAGAAGGAGCAATTAAGAAAGCAACTGAAGAAGGTAAAGGAATTGCATATTACCAAGCCAAAATTAAATCTGACTTGTTAGCAAAAGACGTAGACGGGCAAAAGCGCTTCTACGAACAAAGACTTCAATCTTTAGAGCAAACTATTTCTAACCAAGACGCACGCATTCAAAATCTTTCCAGACAGCTTGAATCTGCATTAAAACAAGTTCAAGATTTGGCAGTCAAGGCAATCGAAGGTTCTTCGAGTGTAAACTCTTATCAAGCAATGAAAGAAATTGCTTTAGAACAAGCCAAAAGTCAAATGAAAGCTAAATAATTAATTGGGTTCAGAAACCCGGTTTATTTGAGAAACCGGGTTTGTTTTATTAAGGCTTATTTTTTTTGATATTATTTTGTTGGGATGAATTATTTTGTGGTAGCAAACCTGGTTCTCTGATGATTGGTTGACCAGTTCTTGGTGGTGGGTCTTGTCGTTTTGGTTGTGCCATGATAATCTCCTTGGTAATTTGTCTTTACAGTTGATAATATTTATTTTTTGTCTCTATTAATGAATGAAATAAAAAGCGAAAATAAATGATTTATGGAGTTGACTTTTTAGTATTGCTCTTGTCACCATTGGGTTTATTCGTATCTACAGTAAACCCGTTATCTGTTTTAAATGGTCTATCTTTTGTGGGTGGTGTTGGTCTTTTTTGTGACATTTTAGTTTACCTTTGTTGTGGTTGGTTACAGGTATTACTACATATGTCGTTTTCTTGAATCCGGAAACGAAAGATATTTTTTTGACATTAGTTATTATGTATTGATGCTGAGATATTAGAGTTATTGCAAACAAAAAAAGAGACGCACTGCGTCTCTATAAAGAGGAAACCCATTAAATTTTTGTTGATTTATAAAGATATTGAAAAAGATATTGAAATTGTATATTGAAATTTCAAATTGAATGAGCCTAGCTATCAGTAGCTTGGTAACTATCCATAACTTGAGATACACCGACGGAATTTCTGAATCCGGAAATATTCAAACAAAATTTTATAAAACAGGCAGGATGCCTGTTCTACATGTCTTTATTATGCGAAGGTAGAAAAGTCTAGGTTTGGAGGAATATCTTGAATGCGTCCGGGGCCTACTGCTTTTATGGCTTCACGCAAGTTAACATCACCTGTGTAAATAGCACGTCCAACGATTGCACCTGTTACACCTTGGGGTTCGAGAGCGAGTAAGCTAAGTAAATCGGTGATAGAACTAACTCCACCAGAAGCGATAATTGGAATTGAGATTTTACTAGCAAGTTCGCGAAGTGCATCAAGGTTGGGGCCTTGCATAGTACCATCACGATGGATATCGGTGTATATAATAGCCGAGGCGCCTAATTCTTGCATTTGTATTGCGAGTTGGGTTGCTTGTATTTCTGAAGTTTCCAGCCAACCCCGTGTAGCGACAAGACCATTGCGAGCATCAATACCAACAATTATTTGACCGGGATATTCTTGTGCTAACGTTTGAACTAATTCAGGTTTTTCAACTGCGACGGTACCTAATATACAGTAGCGTACACCTACATCAAAAAGTTGTTTAACACTTTCTCTGTCGCGTAACCCTCCACCAACTTCTACAGGTATTGAGACTGCTTGGGTAATTGCTTGTATTGCTTCGAGGTTTACTAGTTTACCCTGTTTGGCGCCGTCTAGGTCTACCAAATGTAATCGAGTGGCGCCCGCTGCAACCCATTCTTGAGCAACTTCAACAGGGTTTTCATTAAAAACTTGTGACTGCGCGTAGTCTCCTTGATAAAGTCGTACACAACGTCCTTCGAGTAAATCAATTGCTGGAATAACTTCCATAGCGTTCCTATATAAAGAAAAGGGGACTGAGAATTCTCTTTTGTATTCTCTCCCCTTTACATATATTTTTTACAGTGATGGAACTTAACGATGTACAACTACAGGTGTACCAATCGATGCCCAAGTATATAATGCTCTGGCTTGTCTGGGTCGCAAATTTACACAACCGCGACTAACTGGGGTGCCAAAGCTATTATGCCAATAGGCGCCGTGAATACCATAATTACCGTCATAGTACATAACACTTGGAACATTTTTCCGGTCATAGTCTGCACCACGCATTCTCGCTGTGCGGTGTTTGCTTTGAATATTAAAAACACCTGTTAATGTTGGGTCTTTTCTTCTTCCAGTAGAAACCCGCATCGAATAAACAGGTGTTCTACCTCGCCAAGCTACTAATTTTTGTTCAGATAAGTCTACCTGAATCCAACGACGCTCCGACTGTTTGAGTCTTTGAATCGATTGACGAATTCTAGAACCCTTTGATTGCGCTAAAGCTTCTGTAGAACTTGCACCCAGAGAACCGAGAGTTATTGCTGCACCAACAAATATTGCTGTTAAGGGACGCACCCAATTGCTAGGAATCCAATTTTTCATGATTTGCATTCAGTTAATAATTTTTCAGCAAATATCGGCATATCGCCGTGGTGTGTGAGGTAGCTCTAATTACATAGTATTCTTAGTTTTATTTTTAACATACAAAATTAGCCAACATCTAGGGTTTGAAGAAGTTTTTTCGCATTTTGAGTAATTAGTTCCCAATTTTGCGCTTCTATCAATGCTTTTGGAAATAGTTCTCCGCTTAACCCCACTGCAACAGCGCCTGCTTTAAAGAACTGTAATGCATTATTTATAGTGACACCTCCTGTCGGAATGAGGGGGATATGTCCGAGAGGCCCTTGTAAACTTTTAATATAATCGGCGCCACCGAGTGATTGAACAGGAAATACTTTAACCGATGCGGCGCCGGCTTTCCAAGCTGTGACAATTTCTGTAGGAGTTAAGGCGCCGGGAATAACTGGTATATTTTGAGCCATACCAGCACGAATTAGTTCAGGGTCAACGTGTGGAGTAAAAATGTATTGCGCTCCACAATTAATCGCCGATTCCAAATCTTGTAAATTGAGTACTGTTCCTGTACCAATAATACAGTCTGGCAATTCACAACGCAGCTTGGTAATTAAATCTGCACTTGAATCACTATTCCAAGTAATTTCAATTAAACGCATTCCTGATGCTGCAACGGCAAGCGCCATTTGCCGTCCCATTTCAAGTTTGGGCGCCCTAATTACAGCAAATGCACGATTCTTACGTAATATCGATAACCAATTATCAGCCATCAATTCTTAGCTATTAAATAAACTTATTAATTCAATTTACATTAGTTTTATTTTTCTCTCTACAAATGTATTCTAAATAAATACACGTAAAAAACACTTTATATTCGTGCTTGCATGATAGCAAAAAAAATACTTGACAAAACAGCCATTAGTATAATGTCAATTCTGGCGATAACTTGTAGCTTGGCGCCAACGATATCGCCAGCCCAAAAAATCACACCCCCGATAACATCAAAAATCGCTCTAAGCAATTCATACAGCTTACGAGTACATATATGGGATGTCTCAGATTTAGCGTTCACAAAAGATGGAAAAACTTTAGTTAGTGGTAGCTTAGACGAAACGATTCAAGTATGGGATTTGTCGAAGCGTAAGTTAATACGGTCGTTACCCGGTAATAAAGATGGTGTAAATGCTGTAGCTTTAACACCTGACGGACTAACTTTAGCAAATGCGGGTGGTTCAGCAAAACCCAATACTGATACTTCTATTCGCATCACGAACTTAAAAACAGGTAAAGTGATTCGCACTTTAAAAGGTCATACACAAGGTATCACTTCTTTGAGCATAAGTCCTAATGGTCAAACTCTCGTTAGTGGAAGTTATGACAAAACCATCAAACTGTGGAATTTAAACACAGGTCAACTAATTAATACGTTAACGGGACATGGCGCCTGGGTGCGAGCAATTGCAATTAGTCCAGACGGTAACACCCTAGTAAGTGGAGGTGGTTCGCTTTCAGAGAATACCGATACATCTGTTAAACTATGGGATTTACGCACCGGAAAACTAATTCGTAGTATTACAGCAAATACTAATGCCGTTAGTTTTGTAAATTTTACTCCTGATGGACAAACTATAGTTAGTGGTGATGAAACCGCTATCAAAACATGGAACGTCTCAAACGGTGAGTTAATAAATACTATAAAAGCACCATCGGCAGAAGGAATCAAAGCAATTGCCATTAGTCCCGATGGTACAACCGTAGCTACAACTTCCTTAGATGCATCAGTACGATTATGGAATATAGCTTCAGCGAAACTTGTAAAAACTCTTATTCCTGCTGCCAATAATCAAAATCTAGACCGTATATACCCCAGCAGCGTTCGCTTTAGCCCAGACGGTAAAACCATCGCCATCGGACATGGTGGAGGCGCCTATAACTCCCAATTCCTAATAGACCTACAACCAATATAGTTATTCATCTAATCTTCTCTTGTGGAGCGGGCATCCCTGCTTGCCCACCCCCAAAAATCACAAAAGATACCACCTTTAATTCAGTCGCGAGCAAGATGCAACGGCATAAATAAAAATTTAAACTGATAACAACAAACATTAAAAATATTGTAGTTAAAAATATGCCTCTCCATAAACTTGCTAGCTTCGACCCAACTTATAAAGAAACATTTGGTGGTGATGACGTTAAAGGCTTAGAACTGTATACCGAAGGCGGTACTCACATTGGTTCAGTTGATGATGCATTAGTTGATGACGAAGGAAAGTTTCGCTATTTAGTTATCAATACAATGCATGGCTTAACAAATAAAAGTATTTTATTACCAATTGGACTATCTCGAATTGCCTATAACGAATCGCGCGTCTATGTCGATGGGCTGAGTAAAGAACAAGTCGAACATTTACCAGAATATAAAGATAGCATGGTAGTTGATTACGACTACGAAGAAGGAGTACGACAAGCGTATCGTCCAACCACGCAGAATACAACATATAACCGTGACACCTACAATTATCAACAAGACTCTAACTTGTACGATTTGAACGCACGCGACAATCAGACCTTCAAATTATACGAAGAACGATTAATTGCCAATAAAAATCGTGTCAAAGCTGGAGAAGTCACTCTTGGTAAACACATCGAAACAGAAACCGCAACAGTTACAGTCCCACTAGAAAAAGAGCGAGTAGTAATTGAACGAGTTTCAACACCATCTAGCGAAGCAGTAGTAGATTCTACAATAATAAACTTCCAAGAAGGAGAAATTGCGCGGATTGATGTTTACGAAGAAACACCAGAAATTCGTAAAGAAGCATATGTACGCGAAGAAGTGCGAATCAAAAAAATAGTTGAGCAAGAAAACTTTGAAGCTAAAGAAACAATTCGTCGCGAAGAATTAGACATTGACACTCAAGGCGATTTAAATATCAACGACAAAAAGACCAGTATGTAAATGTCCATTTTAAAAATCCCCCCAACCCCCCTTATTAACGAGGGTTGGGGGGATTAAATTTAATACTACTAAATATTCTCTTTTCAGAACCGCGCCAAAAAATCATTCAGTTTATCTTTATAAATTATCTCTCCGTATATACGTATATATATTCTGAATACTGAACTTTATACACATCCTTACCTATCTCGCAAAAATCAATTGTTTTAGCATTTCTTTTAGCTTGAGATAACTTTCTCACCTCAATTAGTGTAATTGAAACTACCCGATGCCTTTCCACAGGTGTTAATCCTTCCCAAGCCTGTTGCTTAAACTCTTCATAATTTTTTAACGCTACATCACTTCTTGCCAAGAAGGCGGCGTTTGTAATACTTCAATCAATTTTTCAACACCTTGTTTCTCTGAATCATTAGAAACTGCTGGTGCTAAAGCGGATTCTACAACATCTTCTATATTATCATCTTTTTCATCTACTTCAAAAGTCCAGGCGCCTTCAACTTCATAGCCTTCTTCGCTCCAATCAATAGGCGCTACATCTTGTTGTACATCGCTAGCCCAAATAAGGCGCCCATCAATATAAGCTTGTCGTGGGCATCCTTACCCGCCCCCTAAACAGTCAAGGATGCCTGTTCCACAAGATAAATTGTAATGCTGGCTACAAAAAGCCAATATATAACAAATGGTAATTATAGAAACAAATACTTATTTGCTTAAGTAAATATACATAGTACAAGGATTTAAATTATTAAAAGTGTCTTAATATAGCTTAATGTCGAACAAAATCGGCATGATGACTTGTATAAAAGAAAAGTGAACAAGTTTTCTCGCCTTGTTTTGTAAGATTGCTGCAAATGTCTACTGACACAGCTTAAAATCGATACGAACAAGGAAATTTGAGATTACAAATAACGAACTTGCAGTTGCGTATTGTATCTCCAAAGAGTAAGACTGACTTCTACCTTACTGCATATCTTCTGTTTTATCGGGTGATTATGTAGTAGTTTAGAGGCAATTATTGTGATTAGACGTGTCATCATTAATGGAAGCTCACAATGCAAGAACCGGAAATCATGGAAACTCAATCTCCAGAAACTAAGATGCAAGAATTAAATAACCAAACGGGAACGATTACCAAAATTCAGCCTTCACCGTCACAGGACGAATGGCTTAAGTATGGAGAACAGGTTTCTAGCTTTCTAGCAACCCTTCCCGAATATGCTGGAACAATTTTTAACAAATATAAACAGCCTTTAACCGTCTTGGGCTTGATTGTTGCTGCCATTGTGACTTTAAAGGTAGTACTTGCTGTATTAGATGCATTAAATGATATTCCTTTAGTGGCGCCCACTTTTGAGCTAATTGGAATTGGCTACTCAGCTTGGTTTGTTTACCGTTATTTACTCAAAGCTTCGAGTCGTCAAGAGTTAACTTCTGAAATCACAACCATTAAAAAGCAAGTTGTTGGTAAAGAAGCTACCAACTAAGTCATGCTAAGGTGGGCAGTGAACCAGTTAGCGCGTCTCGGTTTCCGTGCGCGTCAAACTGGTGAACCCGGAGGGTGCCCACCCTACATTTATTTGACTTGAACGATATTTTCGGACTTGATTGCTGGTAATCTACCTTCTCGTACTAATGCTTGATGAATCATTGCTGCGACTTCTGCGCGCGTTGCTTCTCGGTTTGGTGCAAAAGCATTTCGGTCGGGGTAGTTGACTACCAGTCCTTCTGTGGTTGCTGTTGCGACTCTATCAACGGCGTATTTGGGAATGTTCTTGGCATCAGAGTAAATACTAACTACTTTATCTGGCACCGTTGGTGTTTTGAGGTTTAAACCGCTAACGAGTGCAACCAATACTTGAACACGGGTAATTTTTTGTTCAGGTTTAAAGGTTTTATCAGGATATCCTTTTAAAAAACCTGTGGCTATGGCATCATTTATTGCACCAGTTGCCCAGTAATTTCCCGGTACGTCGGTAAACGGGAGCTTTGTTTGTCCAATGTCTTTATTAAAAGCGCGTTCTACAATAGCAGCAAATTCAGCGCGTGTAATTGGTTGGTCTGGACGGAACGAATAATCTTTAAATCCCTCAATAATTTTACGCGATGACAATACATCAATAAAGCGTCTAGCCCAAAAGTTATCGGGTACATCTGTAAATGCTCTTGGTGGTGGAGTTACAGGTAAACCCGTTACTGGTGTTGTAATTTGAGGCGCCGGGTTAATGTTGGGTATTGGTACTACTACACCAGGTATTATAGGAGGCGCCACTCCAACGTTGGGTTCAAGATTTTGCTCGTTATTTACTGGAGGCCAAATATTGGAATTTGACTCTGGGTTGGTGCCAACTGGTGGAATGACAGGTAGTGTTACTTTGCTGTCTGGATTTTGTAATCCAGGTATTACATTATTAGAGGCGCCTGGTGAAACTTGTACACCTGGAGTTGGTTGAGTTGGAAGTAATGATCCCAAATTCCAACCTGTGTCTCGACGCGAAAATGCCCAGAATAAAATGGCGCCTATAGTTGTAAATGCAACTATTATTCCAATAAACTCATCAAAGTCAAGGGGACTTCGTTGAGGCGACCTAGGACCACTAGGAGGTAAATTTGTCATATTACCAAAGAACGTGCTTAGTGTTGGATGCTGTAAATAGGTACTGTGTATAAAAATCTGTATGTAACTAGAAAGTAGTTACACGAACATAGCCACGAAGTAAAGAATTGGTGCTATAGAGCAAATATTAATTACAGCGTACAAGGTTGCTGGGCAAATGTAACAATTGGAATAATATTTTTATTTGTACTAAGCACGAAGAGTGCTTATATCAAGCACTGAACTGTTTGTTACAGCACCCGTAATTTACTGGGGATACTATCTATTGCCTCGAATGTACGTATTTCTTCTAGCGCTTGCTTGAAGTCTCCTTCTTTTACGTCGTGAGTTACTACGACTATTTCTGCTAGTTTATCTTGAAATCCTGTTTGTACAATAGATTCTAAACTGACTCCGTGTTTTCCAAAGCTGGTTCCGAGTTTACCTATTACTCCTGGTTGGTCTTTGGTTAAGAATCTTGTGTAAAATCTTGCTGTTAGTTCGTCTTGAGGAGCTATTTGACAGTAATCTTGATGCGAACAACCTAAAAGTGGGTCTAACGGTGCCGAAATTTCTCCTTTATGTAACCGCGCTACTAAATTTAGAATATCTGATGATACTGCGCTAGCTGTGGCACCTGCACCTGCACCGGGACCAAAAAACATTACTTGTCCTAGAGGTTCTCCTTCTACAAGTATTGCGTTATATACACCGTTGATACTAGCGAGCGGGTGAGTTTTGGGGACGAGTGTGGGGTGAACGCGAACAGATAGTGTACAATCCGTGGGAGAAACTTTTTTGGCGATAGCAAGTAATTTAATTACAAAACCTAAATTGTTTGCATAAGTAATATCTGTTTTACTAATTTGTCGAATACCTTCACTGCTTACTTCTTCGCGGTTGATGCGTCCACCGAAAGCTAATGATGCCAATATTGAGATTTTATCAGCAGCATCCCATCCATCAACGTCAGCAGTCGGGTCTGCTTCGGCATAACCTAATTTTTGGGCATCTGCTAAAACTGCGTCAAAGCTGCTGCCTTCGGTTTGCATTCGCGTCAATATATAGTTAGTGGTACCGTTGATAATACCTGTAACTGTATGAATTCGGTTAACACTTAAAGATTGTTTCAACGGTTGTATAACTGGAATACCACCACCAACAGCAGCTTCGAGCATGACGTATACACCTTGACGGTTTGCCAAAGTAAAAATTTCGGCGCCGAATCTTGATATTACAGCTTTGTTTGCTGTGACTACGTGCTTACCGTTTTGAATTGCTTTTAATATTAACTCGCGTGCAGGCTCTAATCCACCAATTAATTCAACGACAATATCTACTTCTGGGTCATTGACAATTGACTCTAAATCTGTAGTAATTACCGATTGAGGTAATGTGACATCACGAGGTTTATCGAGGGACTTTACACCAACCCGATGAATTTCAACTAACTGTAACAGCGAATGGCGCCCGACATTATCTTGAAGTAGCTGTACAGTTCCAGTTCCAACTGTACCTAATCCTAATATTCCTAATTTTATACCCACAAATAAAACACCCCGTATATAGAGTAATGAGTAAAGCGATAATATTTATCAACAGTAAAAAATATTATAGGGTGGCACACGACCACCATACCAGTAGAGACGCGATTAATCGCGTCTCTACACAATTAATCACGTCTCTACTCAGAACTCAGAACGAGCGCACTTTCTACTTATTAATAGGTTTCAACGTGCCAACGACCAGCTTTTTTGAGGTCTTTTTGGTAGTCACTCCAGGTGATACCTTCTTTAGCAGCAGCAGCAGTTAAAGCTGCGTCGATACCGTCTTCCATACCGCGTAAACCGCAAATGTAGGTGTGGGTCTTTGGTTCTTTAATTAGTTGCCACAACTCGTCTGCATGTTCTGCTACACGGTCTTGGATGTACATTCTACCACCACTTGGGTTCTTTTGTTCACGGCTAATAGCGGCAGTGAGACGGAAGTTATTTGGATAACGCTGTTGCATTTCTTCCAATTCTTCTTTGTAAAGAAGGTTTGGAGTTGTGGGAACACCAAAAATTAACCACGCAAAACCGTTGAACTGATATTCAGGGTTAGCTGCTCTTTCTGCGTCTTTAAACATCCGCCACAAGTACGCACGCATTGGCGCAATACCTGTACCAGTTGCCATCATAATAACTTTAGTGTCGGTGTCTTCGGGTAAGAGCATTTCCTTACCAACTGGCCCTGTGATTTTAACTTCGTCACCAGGTTTGAGGTTACATAAGAAAGTTGAACATACACCGAACACTTTCTCTTTTGTTTCTGGATGTTCGTACTCTAACTGACGAACACAAAGCGAAACAGTTTTATCATTTACATCATCACCATGACGAGTCGAGGCAATGGAGTAAAGTCTTAATTTTTCGGGCTTACCGTTTTTATCTAGTCCTGGTGGAATTATACCAATACTTTGACCTTCGATATAACGTAAGTCGCCTCCTGTGAGGTCGAATTTGAGGTGTTGTACTAAACCAATACCGCCTTCTTTAACCAACGCTTCGTTCGATATACATTTACCAATAAAAGGAGCATTCGGACGGTAAATGTTTACGGGAACGTCAGCGTGTTTGGCTTTCGCTTGAGTCATGCTGTTGCCTTCTTTACTCTTCTTGGGCTGTTGGTCAGATGTGGCTTTTCCATTCCCTTCGATAGTAGCAACCGCAGTTTGATTTGAACCGTTACCATTTGGTTGTTCTAATATACCAGCTGGTTGGATACTAACTATTTTGCCGCCTAGACGAGTTATCCGCCGCATTTCTTGGTTCATGCGACTGTAAGGCACTTTGATGAATTCGCTGCCGCTTTTACGAATTGGGTAGCTTGTTTGGTCGGTGTCGTCACTTTGGCGCAGACCCACTACTTCATATATAAATAAACGACTACCATCAGATGTAATGGCAGCACCCTCAACGGCACCTGTATTGTTCATTTCGTTTTACCACTCCGATTTTTACTTAACATGCGTTTCAAACCCTCTCTACGGTCAATGTGGCTAACTAACCAGCACTACCGTTGTAAAATCGGCATCTCCGTAACAATGCCTTGCGCTTTCGGAACACTCGCCATAGACATGCAGGTACTGAAAAAACACACCTGTGTACCTTCTAAAGTAAAGGATAAGTCTATTGGAGAATGTTAATAATGAGTCAATTTAATCTTTTCTTCCTTAAATACTACCTTTATCAGATAGAGATAGTCCAAGCGAAAAACAGAAGATTTCCGAGGCGCCGCAACGCATGTGGTGCCAGTAAAGCGCGTCTAACCTGTCTCCCCAAAAGAAACAGGCGTTACTATTGGTACATTCATGGGCGCCCGAAACTGTTTGTTAAACTACATGTTACGGACTATCCCAGTAGTAATTCCAATTACCACATCCTTACTTTCCCACATGCTCCCGCAATAACTTACAATATTCAGTTTTACTTGATGTGAAAAATCTGTCAACCGTTATCAGTTGACTGTTTTAGCGGTTCTAATTTCAATGCACCATACGCAATTGTTCAAATAACGAGCAAAAATCTTAAAAAATTATAATTATACCTTATTAGGGGCTTTTATCGTGAGTGTGCTTCAAATTAAATTAATTATTTTACCATCTAACAAATATTTATAGCTTCATAGCTTCTGCTCATATTGCAATAACCCTTAGTAAGATGTGGACTTAAGATAATTCTTACAAAAATTAAGCCTTGTATAGATTCACCTCCTTCTGTTAAAATCCCTAATAGCACTAGGATTAAATGCTTACCAGCAACAAATCTCACAATTAGCAGTTCCAGGTAAAACAAACATGTTATTACCTGCGGCTTGTGATATGGCGAGCGCGCTGGGTGGCAGAAACGCTTTTAAGGATGCCAGTGGGGTAACTCCAAACCTCACTATTCAGGTCTGTTGTGTGAAAAATCATCATTGTAATTCATTGTTTTAGTATAAGTAAGGAGATTTATGACAAGTAAGCCGGAACGTGTGGTGCTGATTGGAGTTGCTGGAGACTCTGGGTGTGGTAAGTCTACGTTTTTGCGTCGCCTCTTTGATTTGTTCGGTGAAGAATTAATGACTGTTATTTGTTTAGATGACTATCATTGTCTCGACCGTAAACAACGCAAAGAAACAGGAATAACAGCACTTGACCCACGAGCAAATAATTTTGACCTAATGTATGAGCAAATCAAAACGCTCAAAGATGGTCAGTCAATTATGAAGCCTATCTACAACCACGAAACCGGCATGATTGACCCGCCGGAAAAAATCGAGCCAAATCACATTATTGTGGTTGAAGGTTTACATCCTTTATATGACGAGCGGGTACGCGGACTAATTGACTTCAGCGTTTATTTTGATATAAGCGATGAAGTTAAAATTGCTTGGAAAGTTCAGCGCGATATGGCTGAACGTGGTCATAGCTACGAAGATGTTTTACAAGCCATCAACTCGCGTAGACCAGATTTCCAAAAATATATCGAACCTCAACGCGAATTCGCGGATGTAGTTCTTCAAGTATTGCCCACCAACTTAATTAAAAACGACGAAGAGCGTAAAGTTCTGCGTGTGCGAATGCTACAACGCGAAGGCAAGGAAGGATTTGAGCCAGTGTATCTATTCGATGAAGGCTCAACTATTAACTGGACTCCTTGCGGACGCAAGTTGTCATGTTCTTACCCAGGTATGCAACTTTACTACGGTTCAGATGTATACTATGGTCGCTACGTCTCTGTTTTAGAGGTTGATGGTCAGTTCGATAATCTCGACGAAGTGATTTATATTGAAACTCACCTCAGTAAGACTTCAACCAAGTATGAGGGTGAAATGACCCACTTATTGGTTCAGCACCGTGAATATCCTGGCTCCAACAACGGCACTGGCTTGTTCCAAGTTCTGACTGGCTTGAAAATGCGTGCCGCTTACGAACGCTTAACTGCAAAAGAAGCAAAATTAGCCGTTAATGTGTAACTGAATACATAAAAAATCAATACAAAATCAAGGGCATCTTCTAGGGTGCCCTTTTTTACGTAACATCACTATCTAATTAAATTAGTATCTGCCAAAAGTCATATATTGATTAAATTTATTCCGTGAAAATACTTGATTTTGATGAAGATAACAAAACTCGCTCGTTGTCAAAGTAGAAATGTTGTTATGATTGCTGATTAAAGCCGCTAAATAAAGGTTGTGTATACAGACTGAATATGGCAGCTTAGTATAAACCGATTTTGGAGGAATGTTCATTTGTCACGTAGAAATTTATTCACCTCTGAGTCTGTAACCGAAGGGCATCCAGATAAGGTTTGCGACCAAATCTCAGATACTATTTTGGATGCACTGCTTGCACAAGACTCGCAAAGCCGTGTAGCTGCTGAGGTTGTCGTCAATACTGGCATGGTAGTGATTACAGGTGAAATCACAACTAAAGCTAACGTCAACTACGTTAAATTAGTGCGTCAGAAAATCGCTGAAATTGGCTACAACGATGCTGATAATGGCTTTTCTGCTACAAGTTGCTCGGTTTTAGTAGCGTTAGATGAACAGTCACCTGACATTGCTCAAGGTGTAAATACTGCTCAAGAAACTCGCGAACAAAGCAGCGATGAACTTTTTGATAAAGTTGGTGCCGGCGACCAAGGTATTATGTTCGGTTTCGCATGTAACGAAACTCCAGAATTCATGCCTTTGCCAATCTCACTTTCTCACCGTATCGCGCGTCGTTTAGCTGTTGTTCGTAAAACAAAACTACTCCCTTACCTTCGTCCAGATGGTAAAACCCAAGTTACTGTTATTTACGAAAACGGGCGCCCAGTTGGCATTGACACTATTCTAATTTCAACTCAGCACGATGCTGTAATTGGTGATATCACCTCGGAAGCTGATGTTCAAGCCAAAATTAAAGAAGACTTATGGGGCGCCGTCGTTGAACCTGTGTTTGGCGATTTAGAAATTAAGCCAGATTCAGAAACACGCTTTCTTGTCAACCCCACTGGCAAATTTGTTGTTGGTGGACCACAAGGTGATGCTGGTTTGACTGGACGCAAAATTATAGTTGACACCTACGGTGGTTACTCTCGACATGGTGGTGGCGCCTTCTCAGGAAAAGACCCCACAAAAGTAGACCGCAGTGCAGCATATTCTTGTCGCTATGTTGCTAAAAATATTGTCGCTGCTGGTTTAGCAGAAAAATGCGAAGTACAGTTAAGCTATGCTATTGGTGTAGCAAGACCAACAAGTATTTTTGTTGAAACCTTCGGCACAGGCAAAGTTAGCGACGACATCTTGCTAGAAATCATCAAGCAGAACTTTGAATTGCGCCCAGCAGGAATTATTCACACCCTAAATCTCAAAAACTTGCCAAATGAACGAGGCGGACGTTTTTATCAGGACGTCGCGGCTTACGGTCACTTTGGTCGAGACGATTTAGATTTACCTTGGGAAAAAACCGACAAAGCCGAAATACTCAAAGCTGCCGCTACCAACTTACAGTTAACAGCAGTTGTGTAAAGCTTTGATGTTGCCTCAGAAAGCTTGCTGTAATTTGATGGCAACAACAGGGTATGCAGCAACTCCTGCATACCCTTTGATATATCAGAAACCCGGTTTCTGAACAAGAAACCGGGTTTTTTGGTTTTTTTGAGAAAACTAAATTCTTTTGATATCATAATATTTGCTTTGTTGGTTTGAGAATCATGGATGAAACGCAGGTGCATTTGTGTTGAAAGTATGTAATTAGTCATTAATACTTATTTTTGGTCAAAAATAAGAAATTTTGGCATTATTTGCTTTCTAATTTAACTTAATAAGTATCAATATAAGAAATCCACACAAAGCAGCAAATTTACGCTTATATATAAATGTCCAATGCGGGAGGGCAAGGGAGGATTGAGGGATGCGAACGAAGCTTCAGCCGACCGCTTTCAATAAACGTTCCGAAACTAAAACAGTGCCACCAAATCAGCCCTCAACCGATGAACTGCCGACGATTGAATTTCCCACACGCGGGAAACTCAAAGCCAGCTCATGGCGGATTCACCAAAAAATCGGCTACGGTTATTTTCTGGCAATTGGCATTGGATTTTTGGGTTCTTTAACTGGATTGATCACAGCTAACTATTACCGAGGACACGAAATTCAACAGTTAAAGCAAGCTAGTGACCAATCTAAACTTTTAGCTAGTTATAAAGATGCGGCAATGCGGACACTGCTTATTAGCTATAAGCTACCTGCTGTCGTACAAGATAAACAGCAATTACTCGAAGGGCAAAATAGCTTTCGAGATAATTTTACTAGAGCGCAAAAATCCGAGCAAAAACTAGCCTCTTTCCTTGATGATAAGTCGCGTTCCAGTTCACGTCCAAAAGCGTTACGTACTTTTTTAAGTGAATATGCTGATAACTTAAAAACTTACGTTGGGCAAGTTGAGTCAATTTTACAAGATGTAGAAGCTCTTCAACCACTCGAAGGACAATCTGCTGCGAAGATTACTTCGGAGTTACTTTCGGTAATGCGTCAAGATACTGCTATACGGTTAGACCAACTGTCACAAAGGTTGCTTGAAACTGCTGAAGCTGCTCAAATTGAAAGCGAGAAACGTTATAAAGATGTTGAAAATGCCAGAACTTATGAACGTTTAATTACTATTTTGAGTATGTTAGCTTCGGTTGCTGTTGCTGCTATCGTAGCTTGGAGAACTTCACGTGATATAGCCGAGCCTGTTATTATTGTTACCCAGGTCGCCGAACAGGTCGCAAGAAAATCTAACTTCGATTTAAGGGCGCCTGTAACAACCGAAGATGAAATAGGGTTACTAGCAAAATCCCTTAACAGATTGATAGAAAGAGTATCAGAAAGAACGAAAGAACTACAGCAGGCAAAAGAAGAAGCCGAAGCAGCGAGCAAAACAAAAAGTCAATTTCTTGCCAACGTTAGCCACGAGTTGCGTACCCCACTCAATGCCGTTATTGGTTTGAGTCAGTTGCTACAAGACGACGCTGCCGACATGGGGTTAGAAGGAGATTTTGCTACTGACCTAGAAACTATTAATTCCGCAGGTAGACACTTACTCGAACTAATTAACGACATTCTCGACTTATCGAAGATTGAAGCGGGTAAAATGACTCTTTATCCGGAAACGTTTGAAATTGCAACGCTAATAAATAATGTTGTTCTAACAGTCAAACCATCAATCGAAAAAAATGGTAATGTTTTTGAGATAGACTGCGACCCGCAACTTGGAACAATGTATGCTGACCAAACGCGCGTCCGTCAGGTATTATTGAATTTGCTCAGTAATGCTGCTAAATTTACAACGAATGGCAAAGTATGTTTGAGAGTACGCACGGAAAAAGAAGATAAAGGTGGCGAATACCCACAGGAAAAAATAATCTTTACCGTTAGCGATACTGGTATTGGCATGACGTACCATCAGCAGCAGCAATTATTTAAGCCATTTACCCAAGGCGATGCTTCGACTACTAAAAAGTACGGTGGTACTGGTTTAGGGTTAGCTATTAGCCGTCATTTTTGCCAAATGATGGGTGGTGAAATTCTGCTTAAAAGTGAACCTGGTAACGGTTCCACTTTCACAGTTAGTTTACCACTTATGGCAGAAGGATAAATTTATTTACTTCTACTTCTTACTTCAACAAAAAGACTGAAAATTATGAAAATTGGAACAATGAATGCGTCCATTAGACTGCTCGATATTGTCGCTTTAGTCGAAGATTTACCTGAGTATGGAATATATCGCGGTCAAGTAGGTACTGTTACTGATATAGTGGCGCCTGATGTGTTTGAAGTCGATTTTAGTGACACATCCGGACAAACTTTTGCCGAACTTAACCTAACGTCTCAACAATTAATGCTTCTACTTCATGAACCTATTTCATACCTAAGTCAATTCGTACTTAATTAATTTCATTTGTCATTCTGAACGTAGAGAAGAATCTCTAATCAGCAAAGTTTGCAACGGATGCGTTATTCTTACATCCGTTACATACATTGCTTTATTTTTTCCATAGAGACGGCTTAATATTATACAGAAAATCAAGAACAATATTTACTGTATAGGCGAAGAAGACCTGTGCTACGTGGGCTGTGCTATTTTAAATAATCTTGAGGGTTTAGGGCTTTCCAACCTAAATCAGAACTGCTACGAACTTCAAAGTGTAAATGAGGTTGGGGTGATGTTGGTTTTCCTGTGGTACCGACAGTTCCAAGGATGTCACCTTGTTGAACTTTTTGACCTGCTGTGACTTTAATAGTTTCTAATTGAGCGTAACGAGTTTGTATCCCTTTTCCGTGGTTGATTATTACTAAGTTTCCATAGCTACCTTGTGTACCCGCAAATGCTACGGTTCCGTCTCCTGTTGCTTGTACTTCGGTTCCTACTGGCGCCAGTAGGTCTATTCCACTGTGAAAAAATACTTCGCCGTTTTTAGGATTATTTTGCCATCCGTAGGGTAAAGCTATTGTTGCCAATTTTTCAAGTGGATAAAGAGCGAAGTGTGTGGAAGTAGAATTATTTGTACTGGCTGTTGATATTTCGTCAGATTGGTTAGAAGGGCGCCTTGATGGAATGAATACTAGTTGGGGTATGGATTGGCAACCATTAATTTCATATAGTACATCGGCACGAATTTTATATTGCTTTGCGATATCACGCCAGGTCATTCCGCGCGGGACTTCAACGATGATACCGTTATAGGGAGGTATCAAGATTTGAGTACCTGTAATAATAGCACGGTTTTGCAGCCCCGGATTCATGGTAAGAATTGATTTAGGCGTGAGATTGTACGTTTGGGCTATTGTTTCAAGGGTTTCACCACTCGATACCGTATGTCGCAAAAACCGCGATAATGCAGCTCTTGGACAACTGCTACTACTTTGAGCTAGCGTATTTGATGAAAGTGCTAATAATACGGCAAATATGTTAAATACGTAACAAATTATCGGTAAGTAGATAGGAGATTTCATGCATGAATCCAAGTGCAGCAGTCTTATTAATTTTAGGTTTTATTTTAGATTTTAGATTGCGATTTGATATTTGGCGCCTTCATATAATACGGTTATTGCCATAGAACCAATGAATACATGGCTATGACTAGTTACTACAAGTCGCTTCGTGGACGATTTTTACATCAATAAAACCTCAAAGCCTTGTAAGCGCGGGTGTTATACGTCAATTCCTATCTGGCAACAAGCTTTTTGCTTGATTAAACTTATAAATTAGTGCTTGCAGCTTTCTTCTTAAAATTATTGTCTCTTACGTGTTATTACTATGAAATTATCCTTAAAGCAACTAATTGTTTATTTTTCTCTTGTAACGGTCGGCGGAATGTTCGGTGGTAGTACGGCAATGTTTGCTAATTCTTTCCTTGCTCCACAAGCAAGGCGCCAGTTTCAAGAGTTAAGAAATGTTACAGTTGCCTCAACCCCAGATACAATTGTGGCACCTTCTGTAGGGGGTGTAATTGGGGCAGTTGGAGAGCAAGATGTGAACTTTATTTCTGCTGCGGTTCAACGTACAGGCCCATCAGTTGTACGAATTAATGCCACTCGCAAAGTCGCAAACCCCATCTCGAGCGCATTTCAAAATCCAATATTAAAACGGTTTTTTGGTGAAAATGAGCAACCAGTACCCCAAGAAAGAATTGAACGAGGTACTGGTTCTGGTTTTATTTTGAGTCAAGATGGTCAATTACTTACAAATGCTCATGTTGTCGCTGATACCGACACAGTACAGGTGACACTCAAAGATGGTCGGACTTTTGAGGGAAAAGTTGTAGGAGTTGATTCGGTTACGGATGTTGCTGCCGTCAAAATTGAAGGTTCTAAGCTACCAACGGTAAAACTAGGTAATTCACAAAATTTAATTCCTGGACAATGGGCAATTGCAATCGGTAATCCACTCGGTTTAGATAATACCGTGACTATTGGCATTATTAGCGCAACTGACCGTACAAGCGCCCAAGTTGGTGTGCCAGAAAAACGAGTCAGCTTTATTCAAACTGATGCTGCTATCAACCCTGGTAACTCAGGTGGCCCACTTCTCAATTCTACTGGTGAGGTAATTGGTGTAAATACTGCCATTCGCGCTGATGCACAAGGTTTGGGGTTTGCTATACCCATCGAAACTGCTGCGCGTATCGCTGGCGAACTATTCACGAAAGGGCGCGTCGAGCATCCCTTTCTTGGAATTGAAATGGTAGATTTAAGTCCAAACAAAAAACAGCAAATCAATCAAGAAAATAACCTAAGTATCAAGCAAGATACGGGGATATTGATTAAAGGAATTACCGAAAAATCTCCAGCACAGAAAGGCGGACTTCAAGTAGGCGATTTAATTGTCAAGGTTAATCGCAAACCCGTAAGAACGGCCGCTCAAGTTCAAAAGCTCGTAGAATCAAGCTCGGTCGGGGACATTCTAGAAATAGAAGTCAACCGTAATGATAAAATTCAGGCTTTCAAAATCCAGTCGGGTACTTACCCGAAGAGTTAATTGCAAAAGGGCAATTTTAAGTGCCGCTAGATAAGCCATTAATTAATTTGAATTAATGGCTGCTATTTAAATTGTCTAAATGCATCCGCTGTTCCATCTGGCGCAGAAAATATCCCGTCATCATCGCCGATGCCAACAGTCCGGCTAAATTGTCGCGGTCGGTTGTAATTTGTACGTTGAAGTTGTCGGGAGGCAGCATCCCTACTAAGCCTTGGACGTTTTGCGATATGATTTGCTTAATTTCAGGACTGACTGACTGGGCGACGCGCGCTAGAACTTCCGGCGATTGGTGCTGGAGGTAATTGAGTAACGGATTTGGATGTTCCTCAAAGCTCTCAAAAGGAAGCTCCGAAGTGCGGCCATCGAAGTTGTCATTTAAAAAGTTAGGGTCAAATACCATTGGCTATTTTTTTTAGCTGAGTTGCTAATTCTACTCTAAACCATAGCATTAAGAGTGAGCCACATTCTAAGGTGTGAAAGCCACTATTAAAAGTGTCTCAACTTAAGCGCGTGCAGTTATTAACTTGCTTCTGCTTGTGGTAAGAGTTCTAATTCTAACTGACGCTCTTCTTGTCGTGCTACAAAAGGCTGTGGAAGTTGGTCGATTTGGAAGTACTGGTTAAATTTTGCAGTTGTTTGTAGCGAGTACGAGCGAGAATCGCTATCACGACGTTTACGAATAAAGCCTTGCTCAACTAATTCTTGAACATGTTGATATGCTCCAGAACCACGCACGTTAATTAAATCGCTTTGTTTAATTGGACTATGAAGTGCAATCGCTGCTAAAGTCCTCAAGGCGCCTACACCTAACTCTACAGGAATCAGCGTTTGCACTAAATCTTGATAATCTGAACGTACTTGCAGACAGTAACCACCTGAAGTTTCAACTACTTCTAGAGCAGTATCTCGATGGGCATATTCATCAATTAGCTCGATAACTCCCTCTTGTGCCGTCATTCGGTCACACGCTGCATATTCGGCTATTTCGCCAATAGACAAGGGTCTACCCTTTAAATAGAGAATTGCTTCGATTTTTGCCGCTGCTATACTCATTGGCTTCTAAGACAAATAACAAGTGAGTGGCACGGATTATACCATTATATATTGGTAGCGTCAAGTCCGTTCAAGTAAAAGAGTTAAGCTCGTTGGTTAAGTATAAATTCAGCAATAGCTAAGTCTTGGGGTGTAGTAACTTTCAAATTAGTTTCCTCCCCAGGTACAACTTTGACTTTGTAACCGCATTTCTCGAATAAAGTCGCATCATCGGTAACTTCCCAGCCGTTTTCAACTCCTAACTGATGACACTCAAGAAGTAATTTAACATCAAACCCTTGTGGAGTTTGCGCCGCCCATAAATTTTTACGGTCGGGTGTGCTAGTAATTATTCCACTAGAATCAACAACTTTAATCGTATCTTTTACGGGTATTGCTGCGATTAAACCAGCACAAGAACGTACTTCTAAAGCACATCTATCAAATAAACCTGGAGTCGCAAGACATCTGGCGCCATCATGGATTAGTACTTGTTGTGCTTCTGGTGGCAAAGCCTTTAAGCCATTGTATACAGATTCAGTACGAGTGGCGCCGCCTTGAATCAATTGTACTGGTTTGCTCAAATTTAATGATTCTAAAATTGTATTAATTGCTTCGTAGTCTATAGGCTGCAATATAATGCCAATCCAGTTAATTTCCACAGATGCTTGTGCTGCTAATAACGTCCAAGCAAGAATAGGACGCTTTAGAAGCGATAGCAAAAGTTTATTGCGGTC
Source organism: Calothrix sp. HK-06 (assembly GCF_001904745.1). GTDB lineage: Bacteria > Cyanobacteriota > Cyanobacteriia > Cyanobacteriales > Nostocaceae > Dulcicalothrix. Next base: position 71,668 of record NZ_MRCD01000003.1, on the reverse strand, counting down.
GCTTCCCATCCGCTTACCCATACCCGCAGCAGGAATTAATAGATACATAGTTAATAAAAGCCAAATAAAACAAGAATACTCAATATAATGCCTAATCACTGCGGAAGTTACCATTAGCAGCAAACAACTAATAAAATGATTAGCGAGTAGCCCTAAGAGCCTTAAAAATAATTATGCGAGTAGTAGCCCTTGTCTCAGGTGGAATAGGAGACCAAATTCTCTTTTTCCCGACAATTGATACAATTAGGCGCCATTATCCAGACGCGCAAATCGATGTCGTTGCATCAAGCCGTTCAAAGGCTGCTTACCGGGTAAGTAAGTCAGTGTCAGAAGTGTTAACGTTTGACTTTGAAGACCGTAATAGTTTAGCTGACTGGGGTAACTTAGTTGGTACAATTCGTGACCGTGAGTACGATATTGCAATTACCCTTGAACAAAGCTGGTCGGTTGGCCTAATGCTATGGTTAACCGGAATTCCTACCCGCGTTGGCTTTCTTAGTTTTGGTTCTGGGTTTTTAACTTATAAAATACCTATGAACTCCCAACAGTACTTTGCTACTACATATCATGAACTCGTTCAAGGTTTGGGTATTAAATCACCTTGTCCAGAATTAGCACTCTCAGTCCCAAAGCCAGATATTGAATGGGCAACGAATGAGCAAAAACGCCTTGGTATTAAAGATACTGGGTACGTACTGTTATACGGTACCTCCTCGTCTTCGTCTGAAACTCGATTGAATAATATTTACCCAGTGAAAAATTGGTTACAAATAATTCAAAATTGGCAACTCAAACAACCTGATATGCCATTAATTGCTGTTGCTACCTCAGAAAGCGAAGAGTTAATACGTACTCTAAAAGAGTCGGCGCCAAATTTCAAAGTTACTGTCCCTGACAATATTGGTAAACTAGCTGCCATGATTGCAGGCGCCAATTTAATGGTATGTGACTCTAGCTACCCTATGCACCTAAGCGTCGCAGTTCAAACCTTCACTGTTGCCTTATTTGGTGCCGATAATAGCACCAAGCTGTTACCAAAAAACGATAAATTCCTCGCCATTCAATCACCCACTGGTAATATAGCGGATATTTCAAGCCAAACCGTTTTAGAAAAAATTTGGGGTGGTTAATTAGTTCTATAGGCAGGCAAACTAGTCTGCCTTGATACAAATTACATTATTTAATATTTTTCTTTACAACCTCAAATCATTTAAAATATCTATCTATTTAAAAATCAGAAACTGGGTTGTTGTAGTTAAGCGAACAGTTTAACATTTCCTTTTGATTTAATATTTAATTTTTTGAAAATAAATAAAGTTAACTACAACTGCTTGAGGAAAGATAAGTCTATACCTAAAGACTGATATTTGGTTATATGGGATAAAAAGTATATTGCGACCACTTGAATTTTCTTTAATCCAGTTACAAACTAAGTTAACAGTAAATTGTTCAATTCGGTTAATAAAGCTAAGTTGGCGAGAGTTGATTGAAATAGTGAGTTGTATTTGATGGTGGTACCTCAAATACGTTCTTAGGTTGATTTTACTAATTAAAAAACTTTCAAGGATTGGAATTGCATGTTTTGCGAGGAAAGCAACTTTTATGTATACTACTTTACTGAGCGTAAGATATTCTAATGCTCATAATCAAGTGTGTAGCGTAACATTAGGCTAGCGAACCGAAAGTTTGTGGCGATTGTAATTTATAATACCTAAAAAAATAAAATGAGTGGTCTAACCCCTCTGTACAAATCTGAGTAGAGCTAAGTAAAATATTAGTCTTTCAACGAAGGTTTTGGTTCTGAGGTTAGTGCATCAAGTTGTTATCAGCTTTATAGGTTTCTTTGCTGTTAGAGAGTTCATGTATATCAACTCTTTGTAGCATTAAGGCGCCCTTTTAGCTTACTCATATAACTAGTAATTGTAAAACATGGCACTAATATTGAGTTTAAAAAGCTTATACAGTAAGGGTTTCAGGAACGCATCCAAAAAAACAGAAATTTTTTTAATTAATTTGTTAGTTTCGGCAACTGTTTGGGAACACTATATAGGACTGAAATTAGAGAAGACAACAAAGTCAGTCTCTACACATTGTTATCTAAATTAACATTGTGGTTCTATTCTCAACGCTAATTTGTCAAGTATAGCATTTAACAATTCACAGATTATCCAGATTAAATCCAAGTAGCATTTATCTAAAAATATAAAATTAGATAATCTGGAATACTCCTAAAGGGAGATGTATAGGGTTGAATTGCTGATTGACGAAATGAAAGTGATTGGCGTGCATTTACTTTTAGATTTGATATTCTCAAGGGGACAATATAATGGCGATTAAATTACATAGCTTTGTTATTACCGGAAAACGGTACATCCAAGTTGATAGCCAACCACTTCATATCACTGGCATATTAAGAAAAATTGCGGAGTGGATGAAATTACGTAAATGTAGCCTTAATGATATTCATAACGCTTATTATTATTGTGAAGAAGATGGTACAGTTACCTTCTATCAGGCAGATAAATCGGAAGTAGAGCGTCCTGGAATATGGACATACATGTTATATGAATGTCCAGATGGTCAAGAAAATGTATTCCCGGACTCTGGAATTGACACAAGTCTAAAACCCCTCTATCGACTTTTAGCAGGTGATAAACTCGCTCAAGAAACAATAAATATTAATCAGTACCTTCAGTATCGCTATCAAGAAGGCAAGTATCTTGATGTTCAATTGCCACTGGGCTGGGATAATACTGAAGCTAGAAAAATTTCTAATTTATTATATAGAGAGTATCAAGTACTTCATACCTCAGCCATTTTCGCCGAAACCGCAGGTGAAAAATATATGCAAGCGGTTATGAAAAAATTTATTCAAGCTGCTACATCTATTGTAGAAGCGGGTGGAAACTCTGTTGAATTTGAGTACATACAGCACGAAATTCTCAGACAACTTAAAATTGATGATATGGTCAATCTAATCTTAGATTTAAATGATTATCGTATTTGGCAAGCTTTATTACCAAGCGAATCAAAAGCTGTTGAATATGCTTTTAATAGTGCCTTAAGTCGCATTGCATAAATTAAATAATATAGAGACGCGTTCACGTAGTGTCCCGCAGGGAATAAATCGCGTCTCTACATCGATTAGAACATGGAAAATAGACCATCTTCTAGGTCATATCCTAATAACTGCGCCATTGCTTTAAGTCTAGATTGGTGCGGTATTTCTTGTTTTTTAAGCCAGTCGGTTAAAAGAAAAATCTTGCTCATCAAGAATATTTCTAGTGCTTCTGGGTTGTATTGTATTCCTTCTTTTGTGAATTGGTGCGGTACTAACATTGCCGCATAGCGAGTAAATTCTTTTTCTTGCCAATTTAAAAAAAATGGTAGCCACGGGTAACGTGTATCTAAACGAACAAACCATAAACGAATTTCGGGTATTTCTGAAAGTTCGCGTGGGTCACCGTCTTCCCTTGGATAGTCAATATTGAAAATTAGCTGCTGCTCGTTTGACAGAATTGCGTTTTTTGAACTAATTAGTTCTATTACCTCAACAGCCGCTGAAATGTCCAAAGTATTAATTTGGTCAATATTTACTGTAATTGTAGTTGACATTTACTTTCTCGCGCTTTTCATAACAAATTACCAGCTATCATGCCTACTAGCAAAATAAATCCTATCCAAACATTTTGCTTAAACATTTCAGCATATGCTATACTAGAAAGAGTGTCATCTTTTAGACGCATTAATTGCCAAGCCCAGCCTAGTGCCGCAAGTGCAAGACTTAACCAGAAAGCAATATGAAGGTGAATAGTAAAACCTAAAGCGCCAAGCAGAGCAACAGTACCAATGTAAAAAAAACCAATTGCAATAGGGGCATAGGCGCCGAAAAACAAAGCGCTAGAATTTACGCCAATACGTTTATCGTCTTCTCTATCGCTCATTGCGTATACAGTATCGAACCCTAAAGTCCATAATACAGTGGCGCCCCATAATAACCAAGTCGGCTGCATTATATTTTTTGTAACAGCGCTCCAGCTAATTAGAACAGCAAAACCCCAAGCAATGGATAGTACCAATTGTGGAACGGGGAATACTCTTTTGGCGCCTGGGTAAAGAACAATAACTGGAACAGCAGCAACGCATAACCAAAATGAAAGCGGGTTAAGATAAAAAGCCAGACCTGCCGCACAAACAAAAGAAACAATAGCAACAGCGATACCAACTTTTACAGAAAGGGCGCGTGAAGCTATGGGACGATTTTTAGTGCGCTCAACTTCTGGGTCAATGTTTCTATCCCATAAATCGTTAATTACACAACCAGCAGCACTAGTAGCAAGAGTGCCAAGCACAATGACGGCAACTAAAGGTAGTGGAGGTTTTCCCGCTGCTGCTAGGAATACAGCCCACAAGGCAGGAATCATTAAGATTAATCTTCCTTCGGGCTTGTGCCACCTCAAAAGCTGAATTACGGCAACAGCCGTGTTTTGGTGGTTTTCGAGCGACTTTAGCATGAACAGGAAAAATGATTTGCAAACAATATTTAATACATCTTCACATTTATAGGATAACTTTTTTTGCTATTGATTAAGATGATTCATCAGCAATGACCTTTTAAATATATTAAATTTGTTGTGTTGATGATAAGCAGCTAAGTGAATGTCATATTTTGTTGGTTTAAAGCTTGCGGTTCGTTCATAGAGATAACTAAAAATGGTGGATACAGTTACGTCGGCTAGCTTTTCAGTTGGATTAACAACAACTGACCTACAACGGATAATTGCTGCAATTGATTTGGGAACAAATTCATTGCACATGGTAATTGTACGGATTGAACCGACATTACCAGCATTTAGCATTATTGCTAGAGAAAAAGAAACAGTTCGACTTGGCGACCGAGATTTAGAGACAGGTAATTTAAAGCCTGAAGTTATGAAGCGGGCAATTGCTGCACTGCGAAGGTTTCAGGATGTTGCGAAAACCTTCAACGCCGAAACTATTATTGCTGTGGCGACTTCTGCTGTACGTGAGGCGCCTAACGGTAGAGATTTTCTACATCAAATCGAAACTGAGTTAGCGTTAGAGGTTGATTTAATATCCGGTACTGAAGAAGCGCGACGAATTTATTTGGGTGTGCTGTCGGGAATGGAATTTAACAACCAGCCCCACATGATAATCGATATTGGTGGTGGTTCTACCGAGATTATTTTGGGTGATAGCCACGAAGAACGAGTTCTCACTAGTACAAAAATAGGCGCCGTGCGCTTAACAAGTGAACTAATTAGCACCGACCCAATTTCTCCAGCAGAGTTTGACTACCTCCAAGCATATTCAAGGGGAATGCTCGAACGTTCGGTAGAAGAAGTACGAGCAGACTTACGACTAGGTGAGTCTCCGCGTTTAGTAGGGACAGCAGGAACTATTGAGACACTAGCAGCAATTCATGCACGCGAACATTTAGGTTTTATTCCTTCAACGCTCAACGGTTATCAGTTTCCATTGCGAGACTTACGTGAGTTAGTAACTCGTTTACAAACCATGAGCTACGTCGAGCGCGCAACAGTTCCGGGAATGCCAGAAAAGCGTTCAGAAGTAATACTCGCAGGAGCAGTTATTTTGCAAGAAGCAATGACGCTGCTAGGGTGTGAAGCCATTACTGTTTGTGAACGTTCCTTGCGTGAAGGTGTAATTGTTGACTGGATGCTAACTCACGGTTTAATAGAAGACCGTCTGCGCTACCAAGGTTCGGTACGTCAACGTAACGTACTCAAAACAGCCAAAAAGTATCACGTTAATTTGTCTCATAGCGACCGTGTAGCAAACTTTGCGACAAGTATATTTGACCAAACAAAAGCTATTTTACACAACTGGGATAACGAAACACGTCAGCTACTGTGGTCAGCAGCAATTTTGCATAATTGTGGTCACTATGTTAGCCATTCTGCCCACCATAAACACTCATACTACTTAGTTCGCAACAGCGAATTACTGGGATACAGCGAAGCTGAAATCGAAATTATCGCCAATATAGCGCGTTACCACCGAAAATCTCCACCAAAGAAAAAGCATGAAAACTACCGCATTTTGGTAAACAAAGAGCATCGTTTAATGGTGAATCAGTTAAGTGCTATATTGCGTTTAGCAACTGCCCTTGACCGCAGACAAATTGGAGCAGTATCGCGCGTTCATTGCGACTACAACCAACAAGCAAAGCTTCTTAAGTTAAGAATTCATCCATCAAACCCTAGCGATGATTGTGCGCTCGAACTTTGGAGCTTAGATTACAGCAAAGAAGTTTTTGAGCAAGAGTTTAATCTCAAAGTCTCCGCCATCTTGGAACCAACCGTAGTTACAGTCACTTAAGCTTCTTGTAAATTTGTCTTGTGGATTTTTCTTGTGGAGCGGGCATCATTGCCCGCCCATCCCTGCCTGTGCTAACCTATAAACTGCTTCAAACTAGTTGATTTTAATAAATAAATAAATACTATAGTTAACAACACAACCAAGGCGCCTATTAAAGGAAACATAATATTTAAAGAAACTAGACTTGGAAGTAAACTTATTTGATAATGTTGAACTAGCAAAAATAGCAAAGATTGCCAATATTTATGTATTGCAAATAATCCCAGTGAGTATTGAGATAATTTTTGTATGTACCAACTTTCTGGAATTTTGAGCCTGTAAACATAGCAGAACAAAGCAAAGGCGCCGCATACTATCGAAATTCTTCCATAGATACTTTGGTTGTAACCATAAATACGTAAATATATATCATGAAGTGAAAAGAAAATGTAAGCCACTAAATAATAAAATCTAAAATTTAATATTTTATCTAAGTAATTTGCAAGGTAGAAAGCAATTGGAATATAAACAATAAAATTTTATAGCCAATGATAGGGAATACTATAATTTGCTATACCAACAACTTCAAAGTATAACAAAGAAAATATAATAGTTACAGACGATAATAGTTGAGTAAATTTTTTGGAATTAATTTTAAAAAACAAAAAGCTAATTATAGTTAGCACCATTAAATTGAATAAGAAATAAAATACATAATCGCCAGCAAAGGGTAAGCTGGGCTTTAAGCCTGTAATAATATCCCAAGAAAAATCAGCAACTTCTCTAGTGACGGCAAACACAAAAATATTATGAAATATAGACCAGAAGCTAAATAGCTTAAAAAGCTTGATTAATCTAATTTTTAGATATTTGTTGTCTGGCTTTTTGGTAAAAAATAAGTAAAGGGAGACAAGGAAAAATAGAGGAACAGCTAATAAAGAGAGTTGTAGTTCCAAATCTCGAACTATCCAAGCAATAACGACAATCATTACATGCGTATCGTTATTGACAAAAAAGCTAATAGGTCGTAAGTGCCAAATTAAGACAAAAATAATACTAATTGCTTTTAATGCGTCCAATCTGTTGTCTCTTTCTATCTTCATTGGTTTCTAGGTAAACTCACACATGATAGATATAGTTCCCAAAATTAGGTGGGAAAGCACAGGCAAGACATCACAGGCAAGACATCACAGGCAAGGATGCCTGTGCTACGTACAAATTTCTTCACAAATCGCAATGTTTAGGTAAAATTAGGTAAAGCAATCATTATGCGTCGTTAAAATAAAGGCTTTGCCAATCCCATGCAACTGAACGAGCGTGCATCACGCCTTCCCCTAGCTCCAATACTTTTAATTGCGCCGTTTTTCCTCTGGGGAACGGCGATGGTGGCAATGAAAGGTGTAATTGACCATACTACGCCGATGTTTATGGCTGGGGTACGAATAATACCAGCAGGTGTAATGATTTTAATTGCAGGCGCCTTGATGGGTAAACCTCAACCAAGTGGTTTAAAAGCCTGGTTATGGATTACGCTATTTGCCTTGATAGATGGAGCGATGTTTCAAGGATTCCTCGCTCAAGGATTAGTACGGACAGGCGCCGGCTTAGGTTCGGTGATGATTGACTCACAACCCTTGGCAGTTGCGCTGATGTCACTATGGCTATTTAAAGAACGCATAGGACTGTGGGGATGGTTGGGCTTAAGCCTAGGTGTTGCGGGTATTAGTTTTATAGGCTTACCTGAGCAATTAATTCTGAGCTTAATTTCAAGTAACGTTACTTTTGAGCCGACATCATTGTTACTATCACCTTACTCACTATTTGAGAGTGGAGAGTGGTTGATGCTGCTAGCCGCTTTATCAATGGCAGTGGGAACAGTTTTAATTAGGTACGTCACAAAACATGCAGACCCAGTAATGGCAACTGGATGGCATATGATTATAGGTGGATTGCCATTATGGGTAATTTCTGCGGTTATTGAAACACACCAATGGTCTAACTTAGTAAGTTCTGATTGGATAGCGCTCAGTTATGCCACAGTTTTTGGAAGTGCAATAGCATACGCTTTGTTTTTCTATTTTGCTTCAAGCGGTAATTTGACGTCTTTGAGCTCGTTAACTTTTCTAACGCCAGTATTTGCCTTATGTTTCGGTAATTTATTGCTCGGAGAAGTTCTAAACCCTATACAATGGACAGGTGTCGGTTTAACGTTAATTAGTATTTACCTGATTAACCAACGTGATACCCTAGCGCTCACCAAAACAAAAATCCCTGCCAAGGAAATAAGCGCAGCACAACAAACTACTTTAACCGTGCCTGTAAAGCATACAGAGTCAGAAGCAATGCGTTCTTGAGTGTAGTTACTGAGTTAGGGTGATATCTTGATTACGCACGCGCGATTCTAGGTTCTAAAATCTAAAGTCTGATTATTTATTTGATTCAAGGTGCCAATAAGATTTTTCTGTCCAGATAAAAGTTAACATTTACTTACAAATGAAATTATCGTATTAATCGGTAATTTATAATACATGTACTGACTGAAACTTTCTGATATGAGGCTATGCGGTTCTTCCATCCTGATTACTAGCTGTTTGCTTGCTGGGTTTAGCACAAGTCAAATTGCCCTATCGAGTCAAAAGCTGCCTGATGCTGTCAAATTAGCACAAGCAACACCAACGAATTCAACAAGCAGCACAAATGCTGAAACAAGTAACCAGCGTTTATTAAGACCTGGTAGTTCAGGTACGGAAGTTAAAGCATTGCAAACTAAACTCAAGCAGTTAGGGTTATATACTGATGAGATAGATGGCGATTATGGTGTTAGTACGCGAATAGCAGTATCAAGGTTTCAAGCAGACAATGATTTAACCGCAGATGGTATTTTCGGCACCACGACTCGTACAAAACTTGATGCTGCCGTTTTACAGAAAACGCAACCGACACCAACAGCTAGTCCAACTGCAACTACCAAGGCGCCTGCCAATGGTAATGGTGGAAGAGGTATATTTTGGTGGGCACTAGTTGGACTGGGGTTAGTAGGAACAACTGGCGCCATTGCTTACTTATTAAGAAAATTTAGGCAACCAAAACCAGATATAGGTGGTTTCAAAGTTATAAACTCAGAAGTTTTAAGCACAGACTATGGTGAAGGAGTGACAACATACAAAGATTTAAGCCATATCGAACCACAAGAACCCAAGATAATAGCTTTACCACCACAAAAACAAACAATTATCCAAGATTTTGAGCCAGTTATTGAGTCAACAGTTGAGCCAGAACCGCAAAATGGTTTATATAACGGTTTGCATGAGTCAAATCTAACTTCAAGCGAGTTACTGGCGCCAGAAACAACTTCTCGTCTTGCCAAAGTTAATATTGTTGACGAATTAGTTAAAGACCTTGGTAGTACTGACCCAAGCAAACGACGCAAAGCAATTTGGGATTTAGGACAGCAAGGAGACTCACGCGCAATTCAACCGCTCGTAGATATAATGATAGACGCTGACTCGCAACAGCGCAGCTTGATATTAGCAGCTTTATCTGAAATTGGTACTCGTACCCTTAAACCAATGAACCGCGCGTTAGCAATGTCACTCCAAGATGAAAGTCCAGAAGTTCGACAAAACGCAATTCGTGATTTAACGCGCGTATACGACATGATGACACAATTAAGTCAAATGTTATATCACGCCAGCCACGATAACGACGCGAATGTACAAGCAACAGCAAAGTACGCACTATCACAAATGAATCGAATTCGCTCACTGGCGCCAGAAACTTCCCCCGAAGAATAATTTTAACTTTTCACGAGTTAAAACATTGAAAAATAGAGGCACCTACTCCATATGAAAGCTGTTGAAGTAAATGCCAGTATTGACCAGAACGGAAACCTAATTCTGGATGAACCCATTCAAACAGAATATAACTCGAATCGAGTTCGAGTTATAGTATTATTTACAGAACAAGAAGAAAATGATCCTGATGATACGCCTATAGAGGATGTTAAAGCTTCTTTAAAAAGAGGATTTGAGCCTTTCAAAGCTGGGCAAACTAGACTAATCAGCGAGATATGGAGTAGAATTGATGCCGAATGAATCAGCAATATAGCATTATTATTCAGTGGTCAACGGAAGATAACAAATATATTGTTAGCTTACCTGAGTTTGGCCCATATGCACATACTCATGGGGATACTTATGCTTCAGCGCTTAAAAATGCCGAGGAAGTTTTAGAGTTATTAATAGAAGATTACCAAGCACAAGAAAAACCGCTGCCGCAACCAATAACAATCTCAAGCTGGGCTTAATTCCTGCATAGATTTTTTAGCTTTGGCTACAATAAAGGGAGATTCTATATAAATTAGCCAATTTTCATCGATACATTTCATATTTGAATCAAAAATCAATGTTAATTCAGCTATTTCATCTATTTCATCTTGGTGATGAAGTGATTTACCACCCTGAGTTAATGTAGCTGCTTTGAGCAAAAAATTAATTGTTATCCAGCCAGACTCGTCTTTTTTTTCGCTGCTTACATTTAAGGAACCACTGATAAACTCTGCTTCAATTGGGGTAATAAATTCAATCTCTTCATAAAAATCATTTTCATCTTGGTATCCAATCACTTTATAATTGCAAGCTTTCAGATGGTTTGCAACAAGTGCATTTAAATCAAGTTTATTAAGTATTTCCGTAAATTCTTGCCAGATTGGATGGTTACTTAAGTTAATAGTCATCAGAATTATTAGCGTTTCATATAAATTCGTTGGTAAAGACGCGATTTAATCGCGTCTCTACGTAATTGTGAAATAAATTAAAATCCTGACATATATTTCATATTGATTTTGATGTTAGTTTCAGGACCTGCGATAAAGAATGCTGATTCGCTAAATTTCGGCGCCCTATTTGTAATTTCTGGGTTTTGAGAAAATCCAAAACCTTCGCGTGGCATTCCTAAGCTGTCCATTTCCATCGTTTTAGTGCCATTTTCATCGTGCAATAAAACAACAGCGTAACTACCTGCTTTTAGTTGGTTAAATTTAATAGTTAAAGGAATTTCTGTAATTTTGAAGCATTTATCTTGTAGAGCTTTTTTCCCCTCATCTGGAAATCCTTTGCTGCTGCCAAAAAGAGTGATACAAACTTGACCTGCGTTATTTCTCAAACCGTCGATTTCAACATTAAGACTACCTTTAAAATCAGCCTTTGCGCTTGTAGAGAATACCAATCCTAACAACGGCGCCCATGCCAAGTTAATTCCGAATCGTTTCGTCATAAAATTAAAGTTTACCTTGATGTTTCAAGTACCATGCAGAATATATCACCATCACCCAAGCGTTTAAAGTTACTTTTCGTCTCAACCCCAGTCGGAGGACTTGGAACTGGACTGGGTGGAGGTGTTGAACTAAGTTTATACAACATTGCTAAATACTTTATAGAGCAAGGTCATACACTGCAAATTGTTGCTCCCGAAGGTTCATTGTGGAATCGGGATATTTTCAATATAGTTGAAATTACTGGCAATTTACAGATTATTGCTCAAATTCAAGAACGCGATACCCCTATAACTATGCCTGAAAACTCGCTATTGGCGAATATGTGGGAATACGCACGCTCAGTTCAAAACGAGTATGACTTAATTGTAAATTTTGCTTACGATTGGTTGCCATTTTACCTCACACCGTTTTTTCAAACACCGATAGCTCACTTTGTGAGTATGGGTTCGCTTAGTAATGCTCTCGACACAGTTATTGCTCAAATTTCCAAGTTATATCCTGGCACAATTGGATTTTACACTCCTTCACAAGGCGCCACTTTTCCTTTATTAACTCCTCCGTTATATTACTTAAGCAGTGGTATTGATTTATCGCTATATCAATTTTGCGCCGAACCATTTGAACAACTGGCAATTTTAGGAAGAATTTCACCTGAAAAGGGTTTAGAAGATGCGGTAGCAGTAGCAGCGCAGACGAATATACCGTTAAAAATAATGGGTAAAATGCAAGATGAAGCATACTGGCAAAAAATTATAAACGATTATCCAAAGGCGCCTATTGAGTATTTAGGATTTCTATCAACTGATAAAATGCAGCAAGTTGTGCGTGAGTGTAAAGGGTTATTAATGGCGCCAAGGTGGGTAGAAGCGTTTGGTAATGTAGCAATTGAAGCGCTTGCATGTGGCGTTCCGGTAATATCTTACGCGCGTGGTGGCCCTGCGGAAATAGTCAAAGATGGCAAAACAGGGTTTTTAGTAGAACCTGATAGTGTAACAGGTTTAATAGACGCTGTTAAACGTTTGGATAGTATCGACCGTTATGAGTGTAGAAAACAAGCTGAGACAGAATTTTCACTCGACGCTTTGGGCGCCAGATTTTTTGAGTGGTTTGAAGATATTTTGCAAGGGATGTAACGGATGTAACAGATGCAAGGGATGTAACGGATGTAACGGATATGAATATAACATTCTTGAGATGCTACCCTTCGGGAAAACTGCGTTAACGTTCCTCAGCATGACAGGATACCGCTGGCGATTCAGGGGTGGCGCCCATCATTTCACAAAAATTGGTAGGTAGAGACGCGATTAATCTCTTCGAGAAATCCTTCGGATTACGCGTCTCTACATGGTCTGAAATGACGCATTCATTGCCGCAGGCAAATCGTGATAATGAGGGGTCAGACCTACCATTCGGTCTTCTGTATCATGACAGTTGGGGGATGCTACCCTGCGGGAAAACTGCGCCCTTCGTTCACAACTCATGACAACAGTTGAGGTTTTAGCCGTTTGCAGTATATCTGTTTATCCGTTACATTCGTTTTATCCGTTGTTAACTTTGTGATGTTGCTGTTGGGCTAGGTACGGTTACATCAATAGGTGTTACTTTGGTAGCTAATTGTGAAAGCGGAGGGTTAATTGCTGTTTGGTTTCCTACTACAAGTGTGACTAAATTATCTGGTTTGAGATATTTTTGTGCGACTTTTTGGACATCGGCAATTGTTGTTGTTTCTACTTGTTTACGGTAAGTAAATAGAAAGTCGGCAGGATATCCGTAGTATTCGTATCGAATTAAGCGCGATAGAGTTTGCGCTGGGTCTTGAAAGTTAAATACAAATGAGTTGAGCGTCGAATCTTTGGCAAATGCTAATTCTTTCGCTGTCACTGGTTCGCTTTGTAAGCGTTTTATTTCTGTTTGGATGGCTTTGACGAATTGTACTGTTGCATCACTACGAGTTTGTCCTCCAGCAATAAACATTCCCGGAAAGTCAAATTTAGGATTCCAGTATCCGTATACAGAATATGCTAAACCTTGACGCGAGCGCACTTCGTTAAACAGGCGCCCACCAAATCCATTTAACACTCCGTTGAGTACATCTAATGCTGCATAATCAGGACTATTAAATTGTCCACCTAAATGACCAATTAAAACATTACTTTGTGTTAACTGTGGCTGGTTAACAAAGTATACACCACCAGTACTCGCTTGGTTAACTTCAGGTAATTGAGGTTTAATAGGTGTTGCACTAGGTTTCCAATCGCCAAATTTTGCTTGGATTAACGATTTCATTTTTTGTGAATCAAAATCCCCAGCTATACCCAAAATCATATTATTAGGATAAAAGTAAGAGTTATAAAACTTTACTAAATCATCACGAGTAATATTAGATAGGGTTGTAAACTCTGTAATGCGCGCGTAAGGACTAGTTTTACCGTAAACTAACTTCTTAAACTCGCGTTGGGCAATTTCATCTGGGCTATCATTACGACGAGAAATACTACCACTTTCTTGAGTCTTTGCTAACTCTAACTTTTCAGGAGCAAAAACAGGAGTTCGCAACACCTCAGCATATAACCCAAACACAGATTCTAAATCTTCGCTCAAACTTTGAAAATTAGCAGTTCCCATACTTTCACCAATACCCGTTTCTACCTCAGCAGCACGCGCTTCGAGTAGTTCGTTAAGCTGGTCAGGAGTATGTTCTTTCGTCCCCCCTGTTCGCATCACAGTGCCAACAAATTGAGCTAACCCAACTTTTTCTGCTGGTTCAAACCGATCCCCAGTTCTAATGGCCGCAGTTCCACTTACCAAAGGTAATTCATGGTCTTCCATCAAATAAACGACCATGCCATTACTTAAAACATACCGCTCATACTTTGGTAACTTTACCTCCGGCAAAGGTGGTAACTGCAAATCAGTATAATGCTTCGCCTCGCCACTAGCTGCCCAAGAATAGTTAAAAGTCAAAAGCAAAAAGCTAAAAGTCAAAACCAACGTATAAACAAAACTCTTCTTCAACCTCATCTTTCTTTGCGTCCTTTGCGTTCTTTACGGTTCGTTTTCTTCCTACTAACTTTTTGGTAACAACTTACCAATAGTTCGGTTCTGCGGTGTAAAAGTACGGAGCGCAACTCTCTGCACATCCCTAGCACCTACAGCTTCCAACCGTCCCAACTGTTTAAACAAATTTCGCCACGAACCAGTCTTGACCTCATACTCCAACAACTGTTGCGCCATACCCATATTAGAATCAAGCGCCTCTATCAACTCAGCACGCGCTTGAGTTTTCACCCGCTTTAACTCAGCTTCAGTTACAAGTTCAGTTTTCAAACGCTCAATTTCTGCTCTTAACGAAGTCGCAACCTCATCAACCGAACGTCCAGGAGCAGTAAGCGCGTAAAATAACATCAAATTTGGGTATTTATCGCCAGGAAAACCGCTAAAACCTTGTGCCGCAAGCGCTAACCTTTTCTCTTCAACCAAAGATTTATACAACCTTGAAGTACGTCCATCACTTAACAACCTGCCAATAATGTTATATACCGCTTCGTCAGGGTGCGTAATAGCTGGACGGTGATATCCTTCTAAATACCAAGGTTGTGAAGGAAAATTGACTGTTACTTCGCGTGTTTGGGTTTGTTTCGGTTCAGCAGCTATTTTGGACTTTGGTTTAGGGCTAGACTTGTAGCGTCCAAAGTAAGTTTGTGCAAATTGTTTTACCTGTGCTGGGTTAACATCACCAACTACAGCTATTGTCAAATTACTTGGCACATAATATGTTGCGAAGAAATCTCTAATATTAGCAGGTGTTAAATTGCGAATATCTTCGTCATAACCAATTACAGGGCGCCGATAAGGATGAACTTTGTAAGCAGCGTCAACGAATTTCTCTATCATCAACCCGATAGGTGAATTCTCTACCCTTAACCGACGTTCTTCCAAAATTACCTGTTTCTCCTTGTAAAATTCGCGACCGAGTACAGGTTCTAAAAATCTTTCTGACTCTAACGACATCCACAACTCTAATTTATTTGCAGGAAAGCTGTATAAATAACGAGTTGCTTCGGTAGAGGTATTAGCATTTAAACCAACTCCACCTGCTTGTTCAACTATTTGCCCTAATTCGTTTTGCTTAACGAGTTTAACTGCTTGTGACTCTACAGAGTTGAACTGTGCTTGTAGTTTTTCCACGTCATCCGTTTTTTTAGCAGCTTTTGCCGCACGGATTTGCGAGTCTAGCTGTTCTAATTTATCAAGTAGCGGTTTTTCGGCTTTATAGTCGATTGTACCGATACGCTTTGTGCCTTTAAAAGCCAAGTGTTCTAAAAAGTGTGCTACACCAGTTTGTCCATTGGGTTCATCAACACCACCCACATCAGCATAAGTTAAAAATGAAACTACAGGCGCCTGATGACGCTCCAAAACAATAAACTTCAAGCCGTTGTCGAGACGAAACTCGGTAAGGTTTTTAACTACCCGGTCTAAATATGGCTGAATTGAAGCTGAATTTGCTTGAGCTGGTGGCGCCGTTTTAGCAAGAGCAATTTCGGGTAAAAATCCCCAGGAAAAAAAGATGACAGTTACAAAAATTAATAGTAACTGCTGTCGCTGCTTCAATAATTGGTTTATCCTTGCGAATATCCTATTAATAACAAGCGCATTTTGAAAACTCACATTTAGCCGGAAGCCATTTATTCGGTTCATAACTGTTCTCTAATGTTAAGACATTAAACCAATTCGCAATTGCATTACTGCGTTATTACTCATCAAAAAATGAAAACCTCCTTACGAAAATCATGTTTTGCACAGCTAGAGCCTTAATCTTGTATTAAGCTTTCTCGGCTTTCGCTTTTTATCGTTAGACAATAATGCTACACACCCAGTTCCGAAAATACTACGATAACTTCTATGCGCGTCTTCAATTCCCCCCCATCTTCTGAAGCACAAACTCGTGATCGTATTTTACAAGCAGCGCAACGTTTGTTTGCTGCCCAAGGTTTCGACGGCACCACAACGCGCGACTTAGCGCAGGCCGCAGGAGTTGCAGAAGGAACCTTATTTCGTCATTTTTCCAATAAAAAAGCTATTTTAGTCGAAGTCGCAACCCAAGGATGGATAGAAATTCTTACTGATTTACTAACTGAGTTGAGCGAAATGGGTAGCTACAAAGCTGTTGCTCAAGTCATGAAGCGTCGAATGTGGAACATGCGTAAGAACGCTGACATGATGCGAGTTTGCTTTATGGAGGCACAATTTCATCCAGACTTACGCGAAAAAATTCAGCAAGAAGTCATTGAGAAAATGACTGGTGTTGCTGAAGCATTTTTTCAAGAAGCAATGGATAAAGGAATCTATCGCAAGATGGATGCCAATTTAGTTGCGAAAGTCTTTCTGGGAATGTTTGCAGTTGCAGGCTTCTCAAACGAAACAATTGCATCACCTAATGCCTCACCTCAAGAAATGCAATCAATGGCTGAAGGTTTAGCTGACATTTTCTTAAATGGTGTACTGGCAAAATAAATAATTTAGTGCTGAATCTTCAGCACTTTTCACTCAACACTAGTTGTGCTTCTTGAATCCATTGTTGGACTATATCAACGGCAGGACATAAATCACTTCGTTGCATGGTAGCTACCTGTAACCGCACAATTTGTTTATGAAGACGGTGTGTAGGTATTTGTGCTAGCTGTACTACCGAACCAACACCTGCATGAAGCAGTAACCCGCAGTACTTTGTTCCAATGCTTGGTACACGTGCTAAGTCAGCTAAAGCTATCCACTTATTTATATAAGTTAGATGCATTTGCAGTTTACTTGCTAGCTCTGTTCTCGTTTGCAGCGTTTTACCTTCTTTTACAAGTTCTTTTGTACTGTGTATTCCACAGTTTTGTAGTTGTAATTTATCTTGTTCGCTTAACCCTGGTAATTCTTCAACTGACCAATTGCAGGACGAGATACGGCTCATCCTGGTTTGTTTTTGCACAGTCATTTTATAAAGCTCAAATAAACACTCTTTTTACTATTGTGGCAACTAAATAGCAGAATGCAATTTTATTGTTTTGATGATTTGGATAAATATAAACAATTTCATTGGATAATTTGAATTATATATTAATTATGTGTTAACTTTTATAACTGTTTCTAATATTTATAATTAAAGAGTCGAGGCGGGCAAGGATGCCCATCCCAGAAGAAATGAGCGCATATTTTTTAATTTGGAAGTCTTGAAATGAGGTAAACAAGCAAGCAATGTCATCAGAATTTAACTTTTTTCAGCACTGGTATCCATTAACTCCAGTCGAAGACTTAAACTCTAAATGCCCTACTCCTGTTACTGTTCTAGGTATTCGACTTGTAATTTGGAAACCTAAATCATCTGATACATACCAGGTATTTTTAGACCAATGCCCCCACCGTCTGGCGCCTTTAAGTGAAGGTAGAATTGATGATAAAACGGGGAATTTAATGTGCAGTTACCACGGTTGGCAATTTAATGAGCATGGCATTTGCACTAATATTCCTCAAGCGGAAAATACTGATATAATTAGTAAAAATAAAGACAATTTTTGCGTAACTTCTTTACCAGTTCGTCAAGCAACCGATTTACTTTGGGTATGGCTTGATGCAAATTCTAAAGAGCTAGCAGATAATACATTATTACCATTGTCACCTTATGCTGACACAAGCAAGGGCTTCTTTTGGAGTTCAATGGTGCGCGATTTGGAATATGATTGGCAAACTTTAATCGAAAATGTTGCAGACCCTAGTCATGTTCCTTTTGCCCATCATGGTGTACAGGGAAACCGCGACAAAGCTTTTCCTGTCCCAATCAAAATTGCGACTAGTACCCCTGATTTAATTGAAGCGACTGTCGAAAGAGGTTTTAAAACTACAATTACCTTTGAGGCGCCTTGTCGGTTAGAATACGCAATTCCGTTTGGTGAAGGCAAACAATTAGGGTTAATAACTTACTGTATTCCTGTTAGTCCTGGTAAATCGCGCATTGTCGCTTTATTTCCCCGTAATTTTGCCCCAACACTGCATAAAATTACACCTCGCTGGTGGAACCATATTATGGAGCGCAACCAAATTCTGGATGGTGATATGGTACTTTTACAAACTCAAGAGTATCTACTAAAGCAGAATCCTGAAAGTTGGAAAAATGCCTACAAAATGCCAACCAGTGCTGACCGCTTAGTTATAGAATTTCGTAATTGGTTTGATAAATATTGTCAAGGCAAATTACCTTGGGAAAAAGTTGGAATCAACCCATTGGAAAATACGAGTATTAATATTAATCGGCAAGAAATTCTCAATCGTTATACGCAACATACTCAAAATTGTAGTAGCTGTAGAGGCGCCTTGAAAAATATCCAACGTTTACAAATTTTTCTTTTAGCCTACTTTGCAATTTCAGTATCAATTGTTGCAGTGCTTCCTGATGCTCCTCGACACACATTAGGTATTCCGCTGATAATTTTGGCACTTTTGGGTTTAGGAGCTTACGCAGGACTAAAATTATGGCTAGAACCTAAATTTTACTTCGTCGATTATATTCACGCGCGCAAGTAATATTTTAGTCAAGATTATATTAAATAAAATTGGAAATTGACTACCATAAAATCATTGGTACCGCTTCATACTTATAATGGCATGGCGAATGGTACGAAAAAACGAGTTCGTACCATTTTTTCTACAGTTTCGCACCAACTTTTAAGGTACGAACGACAAAAAATGTACCAACAAACAAAGAAAAATTCTAAAATTCTGGTACCAATTTGGCATAATAAAGCAGAAAAGTACGTTTTTTCGTTGTTTTTTGCTACTGTACCACGGTACGAAGTTTGTAGGGTGCGTGAAGTCCACTAAAATTCTGAAACGAAGCGCAGTTATTGGTAGCGTCACGCACCTTACTATTTTTGGTACGAAATGAGCCTTTTTTGTGGTACGAAACCCTTATTTTTAAGGTACGGCAATGAGTTTAAGTTAGTTCAATATTAAATTAGAGTAATATTATTAAACCATTAATAATGAGTAAAGTAATCGCTGTACTAACAAATTTGGCTTTGTGTAACATATTGAATAGCTAGTAGTCTGTGCCAAAAGTTTTGGTGGTGTTAATATTCTCTTACTCTCCTCTCTGTGTTCTCTGCGTCTCTGTGGTAAAAAACTATAATGCGATGTACCCTAAAAAATATCTCTTTAAATACGCAAGGGAAAAATATCAATGTTCCACAAAAAGGTGAAGATAACTGTATTGCTAGGAAAAATCTTTGCAGCTACTGCTTTTATAGTCACTTCTACCCTACTTAATGGTTGTAGTACTCCAGAACCTCAAAAACCAGAAGTACCAACTCAACCTCAAAAACCCCAATCGTTAAATAATCAATCTAACCAACAGCCAAGCCAACAATCTAATCAAGCGAATAATAAAGACGATGATAAAGACGATGATAAAGACGATGATAAGGATAGTAGTAAAGAAGATAAAGATTAAACTATTATGACTCTATCTTTAATTGACACTCTAAGACATAGGCGCCAGCGTCTTGCTGACTTAATTGATTTTCCAGCAATACTTTGGGCAGGAAACAGCAGTCCTCGCAATTTTCCTGCTAATGTCTTTCCTTTCCGTGCTAGTAGTCATTTTCTATACTTTGCTGGGTTGCCTTTACCGAATGCAGTAATTCGTCTGGAAGCAGGTAAGCTGGAACTTTTCATTGATGACCCCAAACCAAGCAGCGCGCTTTGGCACGGTGCTACACCATCGCGCGATGAAATTGCAAATAAAATTGGTGCGGATGCTGCATACCCAATGGCAGAATTAGGTTTGCGAGTTGAGGGTGCAGCGACTATTGCCGTTCAAGATGCTGCAACATGGACTAGTCAAACACAAATATTCGACCGGATGGTTTTGCCGCAATTACCACCGCAAGGTATTGATTTAGAATTAGCTAAAGCTGTTATTAAGCTGCGCTTGACTCATGATGAAGGCGCCTTAACTGAATTACGTTCTGCTGCTGCTGTTAGTGTAAAGGCACATGAAGCGGGAATGGCAGCAGTAAAAACCGCTAAAACCGAAGCCGAAGTTCGGGCGGCAATGGAATCGGTTATTATTGCTCATAATTGCCAAACTTCTTACAACAGTATTGTTACTGTTCATGGTGAAGTTTTACATAACGAACAGTATCATCATACCATTCAACCAGGTGATTTACTGTTAGCTGACGTTGGCGCCGAAACTCCAAACGGTTGGGCAGCTGATATCACTCGTACTTTTCCTGTGTCTGGGAAATTTTCTTCTACCCAACTCGATATATATAATTTAGTACTAGCAGCCCACGATGCTTGTATTGCTGCTATACGTCCAGGTGTAGAATATGCTGATATTCACCTTTTAGCTTGTAAAACAATTGCCGAAGGGTTGGTAGATTTGGGAATTTTACAGGGTAAACCTGATGATTTAGTCGAAAAAGATGTTCATGCAGTGTTTTTTCCTCATGGTATAGGTCATTTACTAGGGTTAGACGTGCATGATATGGAAGATTTAGGAGATTTAGCGGGATATGAAGAAGGGAGAGAAAGAAGCGCACGGTTCGGTTTGGGGTATCTTAGGTTAAGTCGTCCCCTACGTCCGGGAATGTTAGTAACCATCGAACCAGGATTTTACCTTGTGCCAGCAATTTTAAATTCTGCACGCAAACAGTACCAGTATTTAATTAACTGGGAGCGTTTGGAACAGTTTGCTGATGTCCGAGGAATCCGCATCGAAGATGATGTATTAGTTACAGATACAGGCGCCGAAGTTTTAACAAAAGCACTACCCACCATAGCTACTAATATCGAAACTTTGGTTCTTAAAAATAGCTCCACGCTCGATTAAATCAAGCTTCATTTCTTCAGATATTCCTTGATTGTATCCAAAGAAAGTATTTTTTACATTGGCGCCACTAAGGCAAGCTCCAGTCAAGTTGGCGCCACTAAGGCAAGCATTTTCTAAATTTGCTCCGCAAAGGTTAGTATTCTCTAAAGAAGCAAATTCTAACTGCGCGTTATAAAAATTTGCATTCACTAAACAAGCGTCTTTAAATATTGCATAGCTTAGTTGTGCATTATTTAAAAAAGCACCGTTCAAATTGGCGTTTTTAAGTTTGATGCTGTTCATGTAAGCAAAACTAAAGTCAGTATTAATTAATTCAGTATCACTTAAGTTGGCATTCCATAAATAAGCATTACTAAGCTTGGCACCGTTTAAATTAGAATTAACTATATCAGCCCCACTCAAATTGGCATCACTTAGAATTGCAGATGCTAGATTAGCTTTATTCAAGTTTGCATTCGCTAAATTCGCATTCGCTAAATTCGCATTACTGAGATTTGCTTGAGTTAGTTTGATACTACTAAGATTGGCTTTTATTAAGATGGCATCACTCAGGTCTGCATTTTGTAAATTGGCATCGCTCAGGTTTGCACAATTCAGCTTGGCGCCTTTAAGGTTAGCATTTATGAGATTGGCGCCGCTTAAATATTTTTCACTTAGATTTGCACCCGCTAACTGAACATCGTTTAAATTCGCAAGAATCTCTAACTGAATATTAGAATAATTCTCAATAGTTGTCTTTTGTGCCTCTGAGTCTTTAAAAGATTGCGAGTTGGTAAAATTTTTGGATACTTTGGATACATTTAAAGGCTTTGTTCTTTGCTTAAATAGCGTACTTATATTGTCCCAAATTCCAATAATGCCCAAACTTAAACATACGACAATCGTTGACGTTGATGGTTCATTATTAGTAAACAATTGCCTTACCAATAAAAATGTACCAGCAACAGTCCAATATTTAAATAAAATAATCAGCCATGCTCGAACACTATATAAGTTAATTTTATTACGATTTGTGATAGCCATACCTTAGTAATTGCCCCGAGTTAAAACAGCCCATATTCAAGTCTCTGACAGAGTAGATGTTACCAAATGCTTATTTGCTGTATTGCTAAAATACATACCAATTATTTTTATTAATACTCAAAAAAGTATAAAAATCGTACAAGATTGGGAAATTTGTTACAAATATTTGATAAATTTTTTGATGCCGGGAGTTAAGAGTAGAACTGGTGGTTTGGGATGGGTTAATCACTGGTAAGGGGGTCTGAGCGTTGTGAGATATGACAGTCTGGCTCAAAAACTATTAAGCTGGTATGTAGCCTACTTGTAAAAATCCTTGTATGTTTGACGCACTATCAGACCGTTTAGAATCAGCCTGGAAGAAACTTCGAGGTCAAGATAAAATCTCTCAATCGAATATTCAAGATGCTTTGCGGGAAGTGCGCCGCGCGCTGTTGGAAGCTGATGTTAACCTCCAGGTTGTCAAGGACTTTATTAACGAAGTTGAGGCAAAAGCGCAAGGCGCCGAAGTCCTAGCTGGTGTTAAGCCCGACCAGCAGTTTATTAAGATTGTTTACGACGAACTGCTCGCGGTCATGGGGGAAGAAAACGTTCCTTTGGCACAGGCTTCTTCTGCTCCGACAGTAGTGTTAATGGCTGGGTTACAAGGTACTGGTAAAACCACAGCCACGGCAAAGTTAGCGTTGCATTTACGTAAAATCAATCGTACTTGTATGATGGTGGCGACCGACGTTTATCGTCCTGCCGCGATTGACCAGTTGATAACTTTGGGTAAGCAAATTGATGTGCCCGTGTTTGATATGGGTAGCGATGGCAACCCTGTAGAAATTGCGCGTCAAGGTGTTGAGCGAGCTAGGGCAGAAGGTATTGATACTGTTATTGTAGATACTGCTGGGCGCCTGTTTATTGACGCTGATATGATGGCGGAACTTGCCAGTATTAAAGAAACCGTCAAACCCGACGAAGTTTTATTAGTAGTGGACGCGATGACGGGGCAAGAAGCTGCTTCTTTAACTCGTACCTTTCACGAACAAATTGGAATAACTGGCGCCATTTTAACCAAGATGGATGGTGATAGTCGTGGTGGTGCGGCGTTGTCGGTACGGCGAATTTCTGGACAGCCGATTAAGTTTATTGGTGTAGGGGAAAAAGTCGAAGCGTTACAGCCATTTTATCCTGACCGGATGGCATCGCGAATCTTGGGAATGGGTGACGTTTTAACACTGGTGGAAAAAGCGCAGGAAGAAATTGACCTCGCTGACGCTGAGAAAATGCAAGAAAAAATTCTTAGTGCGAAGTTTGATTTTACCGACTTTCTCAAACAGTTACGTTTGTTGAAGAATATGGGGTCGCTGGGGGGAATCATGAAAATGCTTCCCGGTATGGGTAAAATAAGCGACGACCAGCTTAAACAGGGTGAAGTTCAGTTGAAGCGCTGCGAAGCGATGATAAATTCAATGACCCCCCAAGAACGTCGCGACCCAGATTTACTTGCGAGTTCTCCTAGTCGTCGGCGCCGTGTTGCGGGTGGTTCGGGGTATAAAGAACCTGATGTGAGTAAATTAGTCAGTGATTTTCAGCGAATGCGCTCGATGATGCAGCAAATGGGTCAAGGAAACTTTCCTCGAATGCCTGGAGGAATGTTTGGCGGTATGGGTGGTGGTATGCCAGACGCATATGCAGCAGGTGGTCGTCCATCAGCACCAGGATGGCGTGGATATAATGGTGGCGCTGCTGCTGGCAAAAAGAAACAGAAAAAGGATAAAAAGAAAAAGGGTTTTGGAACGCTTTAAAGAAACCGAAGAAACCTGGTTTCGCTCGCAAAATCGCTATTTTCATTACAAGATTTGAATAAGAAACCAGGTTTCTAGCATTTCGGTACCCAATAATCCATATCCAATGCTAAAATTAGCATTTCAGTATCAAATAACTGCAAACGACAAAACCTCAGCTATGATTAAATTGCGCTTGAAGCGATTCGGTAAAAAGAGGGAAGCTTCTTTCCGTATTGTCGCCACGAATAGTTTGTCCCGTCGCGATGGACGACCATTAGAAGAATTGGGATTTTACAACCCCAGAACCAAAGAAGTAAAATTGGATGAAGATGGAATCCGTAGGCGCTTACAGCAAGGCGCCCAACCTACAGATACTGTGCGTTACATTTTAGAGAAAGCTAACGTCTTGGAAAAGGCCAGTGCAAAACCCGCGTCATAACGTAGCAATTAATTCAAGCGCTCCTGACTATACTGATTTAGTCAGGTATCTCATAGAACCGTTTTTAGAGTCTCCTGAGTCTTTGAGTATCGATTGCGAACTGTCTAGTAACCGTAATCGAATTTGGATTCGTGTCGCCTTCTCAAGTGCAGACAAAGGGAAAGTATTTGGACGAGGTGGACGCAATATTCAAGCGATTCGCACGTGTCTAATGTCTTTTGCCCAATTAACTGGACAATCCGTTTACTTAGATATTTTTGGTAGCGGTGGTAGTCGTGACGAAATGTCCTTTGATGAAGACAACGAAGAGCGATATGCACCCCCTCGCTCAAGAGATACAAGAGATAGACGTACTATTAGCACCAATAGCAGCAGTAGTAGCAGCGGCACTAATGGGCAGCGCCCCTTCATTAAACCTCGCTCTCGCCAGGTTTAGTTAAATTTAGTTTCCAGAAAACCGTGAAAGTTAATTAATTCAATCTTGATTAAATTTTGATTCAATTAAGTTGAACTTCAAGGAGGTGAAAGCAGAAAGTGGCTGAAATCCGTTTGGGTGAAAATGAAACAATTGACTCCGCGTTAAGACGTTTTAAGAAAAAAATTCAGAAAGCTGGAATTTTATCTGAAGTCCGGCGCCGAGAACGTTATGAAAAACCCAGTTTGCGCCGTAAGCTCAAAGCGGAAGCCGCACGCAAAAGTGGACGCATTTCTTAACTAAATATATTTCTTAGATATATTCCTAGTCGTTGCGTTTCACTTTGTAATCTGTTCTATTAGTTTGGAGTAAGTAGAGGCGTTAATTGCGTCTCTGCTTTCAATTTTTTATGATTTATTTTTAAAATTAATTATGGCAGGCGCCTCTCTAATTCAACTGCCCAGTATTGAAAGCGCACTCGCACTTGCGGGTAACTATGAAGAAAATCTTAAACTGATTGGGCGCCATACAGGAGCAAGTGTTGCACTGCGTGGGCAAGAGTTACTAATTTCTGGTACACAAAATCAAGTTGACCGTGCCTCACAAATAGTTCACTCTTTAGAAGAATTATGGGGTCATGGTAAAAATGTGTATAGTACAGATATACAGGCTGCAATTCAAGCACTTGATACACACCGTGAGAATGATTTGCACGAATTACAGCGCGATACCGTGGCAAAAACTCGTCGTGGTGAAGAAATTCGAGCTAAAACGTTTCGTCAGCGGCAGTATATTCAAGCGTTGCGTACTGATGATTTAATATTTTGTACTGGGCCTGCGGGTACTGGTAAGACATTTTTGGCGGTAGTTGTTGCGGTACAGGCATTATTAGCCAATCAATTTGAGAAAATAATTTTAACTCGTCCAGCAGTAGAAGCAGGTGAAAAGCTTGGTTTTTTACCAGGGGATTTGCAGCAAAAAGTTAATCCTTACTTGCGTCCACTTTATGATGCAATTAATGAATTTATTGATTCTGAGAAAGTACCTGGTTTGATTGAACGGGGTATTATTGAAGTGGCGCCGCTTGCTTACATGCGAGGACGAACTCTAAATAATGCCTTTGTAATAGTAGATGAGGCTCAAAATACAACACCAGCGCAAATGAAAATGGTGTTAACGCGCTTGGGTTTTCGTTCACGCATGGTTATTACAGGAGACATGACGCAGACAGATTTGTTACCTAGTCAACAATCTGGGCTAGCTGTTGCATTACGTATTTTAAAAGGCGTTGAAGGAATTGCATTTAGTGAATTTACGCAAAAAGATGTTGTGCGCCATGCTTTAGTGCAGCGAATTGTTGCTGCGTATGAAAAATACGAAAAGTAGCATTGTTACATTTGTAGAGACGCGATTATTAAGAGCGGGACACTACGTGAAAGCGTCTCTACCTGTGTGTTATTTAACATAAAAAGTAGGGAACACTAAGGAAACAATTAAATGTGATCTACCTTTTATGTCAAACGATTTAATAAAAATTGATATTGAGAATCAAACTTGTCAAGAACAGCTAGAGCGAACACTTCAATACCAAAAGATTTTAACTAAGATTCTTAATAAAATTCGGGCTTCGATAAATTTGGAAACTTTGTGTTTGACTACTTCGCAAGACATTTGTATGGCTTTGGGAGTCGAGCGAGTCGCGTTTTACCGTTTTCATGAGGACTGGAGCGGAAGCTTTGTTGATGCTTTTGGGTTTGCCCAAGCACCTTGGGATACTTTAAATGTTTTTGGAAAGAATTTAATTTGGGAAGATACGCATTTGCAAGAAACCAAGGGAGGACGGTATCGCAAGAACGAACCGTTTGCGGTTGCCGATATTTACTCTTATGGTCACTCACGTTGCCATATTGAATTACTCGAACAGCTCCAGGTGCGTGCTTATGCTTTGGCGCCAATTTTTGTTGGAACTTCGTTATGGGGGTTATTAGCAGCTTATCAGCATTCGGATAAGCGCCACTGGGCTAGTTACGAAGTGGAATTTTTAGCTAGTGCTGCACAACATTTGGGAATAGCAATACAGCAAGCAAAAATTTTAGAGCAGTCACAACAAAGAACTACAGAATTACAACATGCTATTGCACGACAGCACGCTTTAAGTGAGGTAGTGGGAAATATTCGCTCATCGCTCGATACAAATTTTATTTTTGATACAACTTGCAAGGAGGTTTGTACACTACTCAAGCTTGAGCGTGCTGCTATTTATCGCTTTAACCCAGATTGGAGTGGTGAATTTATTAGTAATTTTGGCACCATTGAACCGCAGTGGGAAAGTGCAAATCGCTTGGGTCAAAATATGGTGTGGGATGATACTTACCTACAAGAAACCTTCGGTGGTCGCTACCGTAATAATGAATGCTTTGCAGTCGATGATATTTATAAAGCAGGACATACACGTTGTCATTTGGATGTATTAGAGCAATTCAAGATACGTGCTTATGCGTTGGCGCCTATTTTTATGGGTTCAAAGTTGTGGGGACTTTTAGCAGCTTACCTGCATTCGAGTACACGGCAATGGGCAGCTTATGAAGTGGAGTTTCTGGCACAAGCTGGCGCCCAATTAGGTGTAGCAATTCAACAAGCCGAAATTTTAGAGCAATCGAAACAACAAGCGAATGCTTTAGAAGACGCAGTTGCTCGGCAGCGAACATTAACAGAAGTTGTCAGCAAAATTCGCTCGTCTTTGGATACTGAATTAATTCTTCAAACTACTTGCCAAGAAGTTTGTAAGTTATTGAAAGTGGAACGGGTGGCAGTATACCGCTTTAATGAAGATTGGAGCGGTGAATTTGTCAGTCAGTTTTGCATGGCAGAACCACAATGGGTGGGTATAGGAATTGGGAAAAACACGGTATGGGAAGATACACATCTTCAAGAGACTAAAGGTGGTCGGTACCGTAATAACGAAACCTTTGCTGTTGCTGATGTTTACAACGCTGGACATACGCGCTGTCACTTGGATTTATTAGAACAATTCAAGATTCGAGCTTATGCTTTGGCGCCTATTTTTGTGGGACGGACTTTGTGGGGACTACTGGCAGCTTACCAACATTCGGCACCGCGTCAATGGGATGGTGTGGAAGTTGAGTTTTTAGCACAAGTTGCGGGTCAATTAGGAGTGGCAATTCAAAGCGCTGATTTATTATCTAAATCTCAAAATCGAGCAGAAGAGTTACAGCAATCAGCAGAACAGCGTCAAATTTTGTTTGATGTGGTGGCAAAAATTCGCGAATCACTTGACCTAGAAACAATTTTCAAAACAATGGCTCAAGAAGTGCGACGTTCATTAAAAGCCGACCGAGTGGGTGTTTTTCGCTTTGACCTAGACTTTAACTTTTGTAGTGGTGAATTTATTGCCGAAGACGTACTATCAAAGTTTGAATCAGCGTTAGGGTCTAAAATTGAAGACCATTGTTTTGGTGAACAATATGCTCCTCAATATAAAAAAGGTAGAGTTCAAGTTATTAATGACATTAAACAAGCTCAGTTTAAAGACTGCCACGTCGAAATGTTAAATCGGTATCAAATCAAAGCTCAAATGATTGTACCTTTGATGGAAGGAGAAAGATTATGGGGGCTTTTGTGTATTCATCAATGTAGCCGTCCTCGAAATTGGGAAGAAGTGGAACTTAAATTTGTCACTCAGGTTGCAGCACAATTAAGTGTTGCCTTACGACAAGCTAATTTGCTCAATCAGACGCGCGAACAAACCGATAAAATTACAAAAACATTAAATGATTTACAAAAAGCCCAACTTCAAATCATCCAGTCAGAGAAAATGGCTTCATTAGGGCAATTAGTATCAGGAGTTGCACACGAAATTAATAATCCAATTAACTTTATATATGGCAACCTACAACATGCTAATGAATATACACAGCAATTACTTCACTGTTTAAAATTATATCAGCGCCATTATCCGATACCAGTTACTGAAATTCAAGATTATCTTGATAGCACAGAACTTGAATATTTGTTTGAAGATATAACAAATATATTTCAATCAATGCAAGTTGGAACTGACCGTATTCGTGAAATAGTTTTATCACTGCGAAATTTTTCACGTATAGATGAAGCAGAAGTAAAAAAAGTTAACATCCATGAAGGAATTGATAGCGCTTTGATGATTGTACAAAATCGTCTCAAACCTTCATCAGATACTCCTCATATTCAAGTAATTAGAGACTATGATAAATTACCTCTAGTCGAATGCTATCCAGGTCAGCTTAATCAAGTGTTTATGAATATATTAGTGAATGCCATCGACGCACTCGAAGAGCGAAAGCAAAAGCTAACGTCTGAAGAACTCGAAGCAAAACCAAGCACAATTAGAATTTCAACAACTGTCATTGATAATAATTGGGTTGCTATTTCTATTGCGGATAATGGACTTGGAATTTGTGAGGAAGTTATAAATCAACTATTTAACCCATTTTTCACTACTAAACCTGTAGGTAAAGGTACAGGATTAGGTTTATCAATTAGCTATCAAATAGTTACTGATAAACACAATGGTAAAATTTATTGCCAATCGGCGCCGGGTCAAGGTGCTGAATTTGTTATCGAAATTCCTGTCACTCAAAAATCTAAAATTGTCTAATATGTCATTCTTTGCTACGCTCAGAATCTAAAATTCTCAATATATTGAATCACTAAAAAATGTCATCCTGAGCGCAGGAAATAATCTCAATGTCTTAATTATTTATGAGATGCTTCACTGCGGGACTCATGGCAATTATTTACTCCCAAGTGATGGGTATATCTAAAAAATAGCTAAGTTCTTCTGCTAACCAGTAAAGTTCTGGCGCCGTGAGCTTATAATTTAATCCATATCTTTTTTGAGCTACCTGTATATATAAGCGAGGTGGTATTTCTTTCTGTTCTGTTTGCTTTTTACCATTCTCATCGGTTCCAGTTTGAATTATTTTATAACTCTTGTTTTCAAAAATTATTTTAGAAATGTTTTGTCGAGGCTGTTTAAAAATAATATAATTTTCTGTTGTTTGAGCTTGACTGGGATAAGTAAATGCTAATGTTACATCTTGCTGATTGATGTTTAGATGTAATGCGTCTACATATCTTAAATTTTTTATGTCGAATCTAATCTTCTCATCAGGTATGGTAGCTTTATAAAAATCTTTAATATTAAAAGATAAATTTGGAGTTGTTAGGGACATAATTACAGAGCCAGCAGCTAAAAATATAAATAGGTAGCGTATCGATTCTGGCAATACCATCAAGAATGCTATGATTGGAAGTCCAACACATATTATTGCTACAACTGAACAAATTAAAATACAAATTAACCATGTCCAAAAACCACGAAGACTAACAATATCAAAGATTTTTCCATACCAAGCTTGCCGATAATCTCTTTTGATATTGTTAACAACTTGTCGATAAGATTTTTTTGTAGATTCAAATGAGCCATAAGGGATACAAATATTGATACAATCTGCTGTTTTTTTAAGGGTAATATTAGTCAAGGGTGGCTTTTTGATGGTTAATTCACCAGATTCTAAAGCTGTATTAGCAGATTGTACCGAATTAAACCGCTTGCTGAGACTGGGATGAGTCATTAACTTAAGCCAGTCTCTAAATGTAGAACTAATATTTACAGTTTCTTCAAATTCAATTTGTAAATTAGATGAAGGTAAATCGATTGGTTCGATACCTGTTACTAAATGAATTAACGTTGCTCCTAAACTATATAAATCGGAGGCATAAGATACTTTACTAGCAAATTGCTCCGGCGCCATATAACCGTAAGTGCCAACTATAGTCATGGTTCCATCATGAGGAGTTGCGGTTTGCACTGAGCCAAAATCAACTAAGTAAACATCACCTATATAATGGGCAGAGCGATTAACTAATAGAATATTACTTGGTTTAATATCTCGATGAATAACGGGTGGTTGGTGTGAGTGAAGATAATCTAATACTAACAATAAAGATTTTGCTAACTGTTTAACTTCGCTTTCACTAAATGTTCGACCACTGTCTAAATATTCTTGTAAAGGTCGAGCATTTATATAACTTTGTACAAATGCAAATCCTTTTATGCTAGGTATATCAACGCTAAAGTACTCGATATATTTAGGGATTGCTGGATGTGATAAAGATTTGAGTGTTTCCACTTCGCGCTCAAATAACTTTAAATCATCCCAACGAAAATTATCGTTAAATATTAGTAGTTTAATTACTACTAGTTGTTTAGTTTCTAAATCTTGGGCTAAAAAGGTACGGCGCCCAGTGTTACGTCCTAATTCTTCTTGAATTTGGTAGCGATTGTTAAATAATTCTTTTGGAAGTTTTGTCATATTTATAAATCTGGTTTCTGTTTGTTAATATCGAAATTATTCATATCTAGTCAAAAAAAACCAGGTTTCTGTTCGTTAATATCAAAATTATTTATACTTAGTCACGAGAAACCTGGTTTCTTACTCTTGAATTATCTGTATATCCAAAAAGTCGCTAATTTCTTGCGCTAACCAATCGCGTTCTTGTAAGGTTAAAGGTTGATTTAAATATTGACTCAAATCATGATTGCTAAATGTACCTTCCCATATAATTAAACTTGGGGATTTTACTATTTTTTCAATATCATTTTTTAAGTTAATTAATTTATATTCTTGTGCGCTGGATACTAGCTTCCAGATATGCCTAAGAGCAATAATTCTTCGCGGGGCGCCTGCTAATGCTTGACTGCCAAATACCTCTGTTGTTATGATTAAACGCTTTTCGTCAATTAATAGTTTTGTTCTGCCGAATAAGTTAATTAGTACACATGAGCTTAGAAATAAAACCAGCGAAGTGCATAAAAATATGACTATGTAATTAATTATAAATATTTGTAGTAAAAATTCAATTAGATATTTAGTGGGGTAAAACAATACATAATATCCTACATATAATATAATTGCACTTGGTATTATTGCACCGAGTATATTACCAATAATTTGCTTTATTGTTTTTGTTGGAAATATAATTTCTAACTTATTTCTGGTTTTCTTTATTTTTATTTTGCTAGATAATGGTTTTTTTATTTTTGAGGAATGAATATCTCTGTAGTACAAATTATATTCATCATTTGATAGTATATTAGATAAATTATCTAGAGCTTGTAATGCTGCGGTTGTTGAGTCAAAACGACGATTAACACTAGGTTGTATCATAATATTCAACCAAGCTTTTAACTCAGCACTGATATCTCGTATTTGCTCAAATTTAATATTTAAATCATCACCTAGTAATTCAGAGGGGTGTTTTCTGGTAGCTAAGTAAATTAACGTCATTCCCAAACTATATAAATCAGACCCAGGAAAAGCTCTTCCACCAAACTGTTCAAGTGGCATGTAGCCATAAGTTCCAACTACAGTCCTGGTCCCACGTGCTTTAATACTGGTCTGTACAGAACCAAAATCAACTAAATATACATCCCCAACACTATTACCAGAAGTATTATTGAGTAAGATGTTACTGGGTTTGATGTCGCGATGAATAACTGCTGGGTGTCGTGAATGTAAATAATGCAATATCCCCAATAATAATTTACTTAATTGAATTATTTCTAACTCGCTAAAATTTCGCCCTGTGTCTATATATTCTTGAAGCGATTTTGCGTTGCAATAAGTCTGTACTAGCGCAAATCCTTTGATTTCAGGTGTATCTAGCTCAAAATAATCAAGGTACTGAGGAATTGCTGGGTGCGACAGATGCTTAAGCGTTTCTGCTTCTCTTTCAAATAATTTTAAATCTTCCCAGCGAAATTCTTCATTAAATAACAGAATTTTAATGACTACTTCGTTTCCATGATGAGAGTCTAACGCAAGCAGCGTGCGTCGGCCTCCGTTTTCTGCGATTTTTCTAATTACGATGTAACGGTCGTGCAGCTTTTGGTTCGCATCAGTTAAAAGTTGATCTGCCATTGTTACGCCGACTTTTAAGGTATTACATATCTATTACAAATGTAAGTATTGAGATTTATTCATTTCTTTACATTTCTTCAATAAGTCCAGTAAACCCGGTATTGTGGAAATGGCAGTTTTATAAAAAGGACTATTGAAAAATGGCTAAACCCTTAAAAGAGTTTTTGGAAGCTTGTGAGAGCTTAGGTACTTTGCGTTTAATTGTTACCAGTAGTGCCGCAGTATTAGAAGCGCGCGGAAAAGTCGAAAAAATATTCTATGCGGAGTTGGCGAAGGGCAAATACGCGAATATGCACACCGAAGGTTTTGAGTTTCATTTGAATATGGACTTAATTAAGCAAGTAAAGTTTGAAACAGGTGAAGCGAAGCGTGGTAACTTTACAACCTACGCAATTAGATTTTTAGATGAGAAGCAAGAGTCAGCATTGAGTTTATTTTTACAATGGGGCAAACCAGGAGAATATGAACCTGGACAAGTTGAAGCTTGGCAAGCTTTGCGTGATGAGTATGGTGAAATATGGGAAACGGCGCCTGTTGTGCTTTAGGCAACGGATGTAACGGATGTAACGGATGAGTTATTTAAAATTACCCATCCGTTACATCTGTTCATCATCCGTTGCCTAGTTTATTTGAATTTAGTAAATTCAAATACATCATGAGTGCCACCACGTAGCACTGACTCGGTGTGTTTACCTTGTAAGCGTTTGCTGAGAGTTTGTTCTAAGGCACCCCAAACAGCCCCAAGAGTATATGTACATTTACGTTCAGAACCTTGGGGTTCTCCTGCTGAACATAAAGTTTCGCTGGTGTAGACTTTAATGACATCACCTTCGGAAACAATTTTTTCTACGCTACATAAACATGTACCGTTTTTACCCAAGGCATAACCAAGTTTGTAAGCGATATCATCAAGCGACATCATTGAACCAGTTAAACCAAGTTCATTTGCAAGCTGTCTACCGCGACTACGACCTGCTGTTGTTAGAGCAATTGCGGTTGCTTTATCTCCTAAAGCATCTTCCATTCCCACAATCGCAGCTTTAAAGCAAACAATACTGCTAAAATCACCCAAATTAGGACGTAACATTGTTAAGACTCCTATAAAAATTTGTTATCCAATTAATGGCGCCAATCTACTAATAATTCGCTTGATTTCTAAAAATAAAATACCTTGCTTGACTCCTGCACCAGCAAGCACGAGTAGTACGGCATCCTGACCGCAACCAACTAACACACCGTAACCTTTTTCACCTTCGACTACGATACGTTCAACGCTACCACGTGCGAGTTCGCGTCCAATGCGTTCACCAAGCGAAAGCATTGACGCTGACATTGCTGCTGTGCGTTCTTCATCCATTGGCCCTGGTAGTACTGATGCAAGTGCTAAACCATCTGGAGTTACTAATGCTGCACCTTGAACATCCGATGCACCAGTAACAAAGTTTTGTATTTCATCTTGTAACATTGAAGTATTAATCATGGTTATCCTCCCACACGATTTATTTGTTATTACAATTGCTCTAATAATTTGGTTAGCACCGTCTTGATTGAAATTCGGTCGGTAACGTTGACTAGAGTTATGGGTGCCTTTGCTTCTAAAGCAGAAATATCTGATAATTGTTGAGAAGGCAAATCTGTATGCGTCAGTCCAACTATATATGGAATTTGCAATTGCTCATCAATAAGTTCAACTACCGCACGTGCATATAATAAGTCAGCTTTGCGAGTTGCATTTGCTAGTACAACACAAGCAGTCGCATTTTCTATTAGAATATCTCGCATAAATTCAAACCGAGCTTGTCCCGGTGTACCATACAGATGCAATAAATCTTTGTTAGATAGCGCTAAAGTACCAAAGTCCATTGCTACCGTTGTTTTTGGTTTGAGTTTAGCAGTCTCATCAGTAGCTTTTTTATCAGTATCGATGACATCGGTATCGCTAATTGTGCGGATAAAGGTTGTTTTTCCAGCACCTACATTACCCGTAACTACAATACGTAAAATTCTCATCTATTTTGATTAGACTGTGAACTTAGCGCCTGTAAACTTTTAGCCACAGCGAATTGACTTGAAAACATTAAACTCCCTTAATTTTTATAGCTTGCATTATTTACTACATTGGCAAATACATCCTGCTTACACAAATATAGTGTGTATATAATATCTATCTTTTAAAGCCTTTACCCTTGTTTTATATTACTTATATTTGCTAGATATTTACTTATATATAGATAAATATTTATATATATTCCGACAATTTACTAGCATCTTGTGATACATCTTTCCAAAGAGTTATTGCATATATCCCCCTTGTGGGGGATGAAAGTAGATATTACATTGATTTGGCGCCAGTAGCAATTAAGCGTCTGAACAAACCTTCGCTCCAACCAGTTTCTTGAAGGACTGCGGAGGAAGAGACTTCCACATATGCTTGTTCGATAAATGCTAAATCAATCATACAAATTCTTCCTAGCGCGTCTTTGAGTTCTTCGGTTTTACCATCAGCTTTGAGATGTTTGCCAACTTCGTGTACAACTGTTGCCATTGCTGGAACGACATGCTGGGGTCCAATACCAAGACGGACGTGAACTAAACCAATTCTCCAACGACGGTCTGCGTATGCATTACCCCATCCGTCCATACCTGTAAACATTTCTTGGAACCAGTTAACGAAGGTTTCATGTAAACGATGGACTCGTCCGTTGCCATCACCATTAAGTATGTCGTTCATTTCTGAGTCACGTCCAAGATAAGCATAAAAGTGGCCGGCCATTTCTGGAGCTAATTTTGCACCCCACTCTGCCTCAGATTTTAATAAAGCTTTGTCAGCATCCGTTAAGCCAACGCGCTTTTCAAGGGTGGACATAAAGACATGTGGGTCTAAGGCCATGATGTTATAAACTCCTGACTACTAATCAAAATAAATTGTTTGTGTGCTTTAAATTATTCGATGCTTCCCTCTGATAATGCTTTAATATTTTTATGCGGGCGTCACTATCACTTAAACTCAGTAATCCAAGCATCTGAGTAAGGATTGTTAATTATGCCAACAAAGGGGCAATTCTTGCCACCACCCGTTTGAGTTCCAAAAATAAAATTCCTTGTTTGACTGCGGCGCCTGCTAGCACTAGTAATACAGCCTCACTACCGCATCCAATTAAAACACCGTAACCTTTTTCGCCTTCAACTACAATACGTTCAACGTTTCCGCGTGCTAGCTCACGCCCAATTCTCTCACCAAGCGACAGCATTGAAGCTGACATGGCGGCAGTTCGTTCTTCATCCATTCCACCAGGAAGTACTGATGCTAAGGCAAGACCATCTGGACTTACTAGTGCAGCACCTTGAACATCTGAGGCGCCTGTGACAAAGTTTTGCAACTCTTGTTGCAACATCGAAATATTAATCATGTCTTGTCCTAGAGAAGTTGGTAATTCAATAGCTGTTAAATCAAGCGATTGTAACTCAATGGCTGAAGTTGGAATAACAGTTGCTTCTACTTCGTCTGATTTGATGTCAGACTCGGTGTTCTGCGGCTCCGGCAAAATGGAAGATGGAGACTGCTGAAACCCACCCATGAGTAGCTTCAGGATTCTGCCTAAAGCCATAGCGGTTTATGTACTGATTTTTTGTGCTGAATCCGATGTTTTTATCACCACATATACATTAGCAGTATTATCTCGATATAGTGAGCAAAACTCAACAATATTAAGGTGAAAAATACTTTAAGAAATAATAATGAATGTGCTATATATTACAATTTGTTTTTCAATGATTTTTTGTACTAATGATGTTGATAGCAATTTGCCAATAGCTCAACAACATTAATTAAACTTTCTCGGACTGATGTTGTTTCTGTTGCGTTAACAGTTACAATGGGTGGTTGTTCGTCTACCATTCCCAAACTCAGGGCAATATCCGACGCTTCCCAGGCGCCTTCACAGTCAGAATGTGTTATGCCAATTAAATAAGGTATATCTACTCTTTTTTTAAAAAACTGAAGAATTTTACGGTTGTGGCGAAAATGTTCAGGACGGTGGGCATCAATTAATAAAATATAAGCATGGGCTTTCTGAATTAAAATATCCCACATAAAATCAAACCGCGCTTGTCCGGGTGTACCGTATAAGTGAAGCGATTGTTTGGGGCTGATTGTTAGGCGCCCGAAGTCTAAAGCTACAGTAGTGTTAGCTTTAATTTCTGCCATTTCATCAGTTGCACGCTTATCGGTGTCAACAACATCTATTTCGCTAATAGTGCGAATGAAACTTGTTTTTCCCGCACCAACACTTCCTGTGACTACAATCCGTAGAATTTCCATAACAGTGAATTTATAGAGTTTTAAGCCTTACTCTTCAGAAAACCAACTAGATTTTGTAAAAACGAAGTACTTACCTTTAACGGTTGAGACTTTTGAGGACTGTAAGTGGACATATAACCATCAAAGCTCAGTGAATGCGATGATAATGGAATTTCTTCCACTAAACCAGCAACCATCAATCGGAAAGCAACTTGCTGGATAGTAGTAATTGGTTGGTTAAGTTGAGATGCAAGTGTGTTTAAACTAACATTTCCATCAGCAAATTCCCATAACTGCCATTCGAGGGGATGCAGATGGAGTTGGGTTTTAGCGGGTGTAATTCCTTCGATTGCCGAAGTCGGGTTGGGTAGAGCATCAGCCAAAGCTGCCCAATTTTTAATTACTCGCAAAGCCATTAAAGCTACTTCTGTCGCGCGTAAACTTATCCCAGTCATTTCGCTCGTAGGTAACATTGCTTTACTATCGAGCTTAAAAACACCCTTTTGGATTTCAAATAACTGCCTAACTTGCTGTAACTGACTTGCAAACAACAAGTTTAACTGCTCTGCGTTTAAAATTTCTAAAGTTTTGAGATATAAACCTAAAGGTGTATCTGTTGCTGCTTGCAAACGAAGTCTTTTTAATGTACGTTCGTTTACCCAACCTCGCTGCACAATCTTTTCGACTAACCCAAGTCCATTTAATTTACTTGTCGCTGCAACTACATTTCCTTGTCGAAACCAGATATAGTAGTGCTGCGATTTTGAGCCAATAACTTTCAGGTTAGGTAAAGTACAAACCGTCAAACAACCTGACTTTTTTCCTTGGTCAATCAACTGAAATAGTTCAGCTAAAGAAAAATCTGTGAAAGAACTAGATATACTCATTTTTTTATAGCTACTGTATATAAATTTATACAAAGCTGCACCTTGTGAAATATTTGGCTCGCTACAACATTTTTATAACGAGATGTCTCTGTACTACATAAAAGGATAGTTCATTTTTCAAATATCAAAATAAGTAATAACACTGTTAAGTTAGCTTACTAAGGGGTTTTCCTAAGTTATATTACTTACTGAAATAAATAATTAATACAATGTGACGTAAGTAGTTATTGTTTTATAAAAGACAATTCTCATTTTGATGGTATTTTGTTACCCGTTTAATGTCGGAAAACGGTAGAAAATATTAGTAGTACGGGCAAATATTTATTTTTACAATGTAATTATTACATTATATTAAATCTATGTAACACATAGACAAATATCTATGAGTATTTAATCAGAGAATAATTAATATTTGTTTACAATTAATAACTGGCAACGGATGTAACGGATGAGTAACCTATCCGTTACATCTGTTTTCATTCGTTGCAAGCTAGCTACTCAACGCTTTTAAAAACCGTTGTAAATCTCTAAACATGTTAGGTTTTTTATTCTGCGCCGTTTCGCCGTTGGCAGTAGTGCGTTGTCCTTTGGCAATAATTGCATCAAGTTCTTCACCCGTGGGTCTTTGGGGTAATTCTGCAACTTTTTCGTAGTTACCGCTGTTTTGTACCCATATTTCCCACATTCCTGGATAGCATCGAAACACTGCTGCTTCTTCAAAAATTGGACGCAGGTAGTAACATGATTCGATAGTTTTGATAAATCTTTCACGAATTTGACGGGCAGCGTAGCCAATACCTACGGTTCCTGCATCTTCGAGACGTGGGTTTAACATTACAAAGGGACGCGCGTCACCAATTATTTGACAAAGCTGTTCTAATTGGGGTACTTCTTGCGTAGTTGGGGCGATAAATAAGAAAAGTTCATCTTCGGGCTGAATTTTAGATTCAAGCGAAGCTGCTCTACCTGTACCAATGTCTTCAATTTTATATGGTACGCTTCCCCAGTCACGACGCGCAAGCGCACTGGCGCCTGCATCTGCGAACAAAACCTTGAGTTTATCACCGTAAGATTCAAAACCCGGAATAAATTGCTCTGCTACGGGCATAAACTTGAGTTCGGAAAACACTAACTCGACCTGCAAGCGTGTCTGACCATCGGCTATTGCAGCGCTCGTTGCTTGCTGCGCTTGAATAACAGCGTCTTCTAAAGTCTTTGGTAATTCAGCCATTTCGTTTTTAATAAAATATCTATATTAGATGGGCATCGTTCAACTTTTTATTTTATAGCTTGAAGGCAGGCGCCTGACCTGTGAATAGTGCCGGGTGTTAAAATCGTTTCAACCGCGCTCTTCAAATAAAGTTGTGTCAATTTCTACTCGTTCTGATGCAGATAGCAAAAATTTAGCGCCAGTACCAACTGAACCTGTTTGGCGTTTTAGTGTTTTTGCATATCATGAAATGATTCGGCTTGGTATACTTACTTCAGACGACCCTGTGGAATTACTCGAAGGGTGGATAATTCAGAAAATGCCAAAAAATCCTCCGCATCGGGTTGCGAATAAGTTAGTTCCTAATGCTTTGGAAGAAATCGTTCCTGCTGGTTGGTACGTTGATGCTCAAGAACCTGTTACTTTAATAGATAGTGAACCTGAGCCTGATGTTGTAATTGTACGAGGCGATAGTCGTGATTATACTGAGCGTCATCCCGGTTCTAATGATTTGGCTTTAGTTGTAGAGATAGCTGACTCGACACTGGAACGTGATAGAAGTTATAAGAAACGTATTTACGCGCGTGCGGGTATTCCTGTTTATTGGATAGTTAATTTGGTTGAACAACAAATCGAAGTTTATACACAACCTGATGTTTCGGGTGAAGAAGCTACGTATATGGGGCGCCGGGATTATAATTTATCTTCACAGGTTAGTGTGATGATTGAGGGAAATGAAGTTGGGAGGCTTAATGTTGGAGATTTATTGTCATGATATGAACAGTTAAGAAACAGGCTTT
The DNA here is from genome assembly GCF_001904745.1 of Calothrix sp. HK-06. Classification (GTDB taxonomy): domain Bacteria; phylum Cyanobacteriota; class Cyanobacteriia; order Cyanobacteriales; family Nostocaceae; genus Dulcicalothrix. The sequence goes on along the minus strand of NZ_MRCD01000003.1, from coordinate 31,340 downwards.
CTATGCCTGTTCCACAAGATGTACAAAATTAGTTGCCTTGCTTTTTTTTGAGATAATTTTTCAAGATTTCATGCATCTTCTCTAAATCTTCATCTGTTTGAGGGTACGGATACCACTCGCCATTAGGATTTGCAGTTTTAATTAGTACCTCGATAACATCATTATCTTCTCTATTCTCTAGTGCATACGCTCTAAGTTCTTGTCTGGTCATTTTACTAAGTCAGGTTTCATCATTATCAATAAACCTCCATTTTCCATTTGGGGGAATTAAAATTTCCGTGCTTTCTGTTATACCTGCTAGTATATAAATTATACCTGTTTTTGGCTCGTATCTGAAAAGATGAACTGGTTGGTATCCACTTGAAAGCATTTGGAATACTCTCACACAAGCAAAGGCTTATTCTACTGTTGGCATATACGATTTTTGATATTATAGCAAACACTACAATACCGTAAAAGGTGTACAGTACCAATTATTTTGTGGAGACGTTACATGTAACGTCTCTACATGTATTTTATGAACAGGCAAGGATGCCTGTTCCACAATTTTTACAGTTTCAATTTTTACTGTCTTAATTTTTAGAGTCTGTTTAAAATTTGTTTTAATACGATTGCTGTCCAATCTACGTCTTGTTGTGTGCTGTCTTTTCCTAGTGTCATTCTAATACCAGAAGAAGCTGCTTTTTCTGAATAGCCCATTGCTAAAAGTATGGGACTGGGGCTAATTTTGCCGCTGCTACATGCTGAACCTGCACTAATTCCTATTCCTGCTAGGTTCATTTGTCTAACTAAGTTTCTTCCATTGATTTTTTCTTTATCTCCTGTTTTTATACAAACGCTAACGTGATGTGGTAAACGATGCAATAAATCTCCTGTTGGCATTAAGCCAGGTATATCTAATATTTGTGAAAATAAGCTATCACGCAATTTTACTAGTCTTGGCGCCTCTTTGGTAATTTCTTCTGCTGCGAGTGATGCTGCTAACCCAAACCCAGCTATCATGGCCACTGCTTGTGTTCCTGAACGTAGTCGTGTTTCTTGTCCACCACCTAATACTAGTGGCACTATTTCTACACCTGGACGTATATATAAGGCGCCTGCTCCTTGGGCGCCATATATTTTATGACTAGATAAGCTAAGTAAATCTATAGGTATTGCTTGCACGTCAATAGGTACACGACCTGCAACTTGTACTGCATCAGTATGAAATAATACGCCTTTTTCACGCGCGATTTGACTCAGTTGGGCTATTGGTTGAACGGTTCCGACTTCGCTTTGTCCGTAAACTATAGATATTAATACGGTATTTTCTTTTATTGCTGCTTTTAAATCTTCGGGGTTTACTTGCCCTTTGGCATCAACTCCTAAGCGTGTTACTTGCCATCCCCATAGTTCCAACATGCGCGCTGGTTCGGTAATTGCTGAATGTTCGACGCTGGAAATTATTATGTGTTGAGGCTGGCTGTATAAACGTGCTACTCCCATTATTGCTAGATTATCGGCTTCTGTTCCACCTGATGTAAATACGATGGACTCTGGTTCTGTGGCATTTATTAAGGAGGCAACTTGTAAGCGCGCGGTTTCTATTACTGTTGCTGCCCGCTGCCCCCATTCGTGTAAGCTGGAAGGATTGCCCCACTGTTGCGCTAAAACAGATTGAATAAGTGTTATGACTTCAATTCGAGTCGGAGTGGTAGCACTATAGTCAAGATAAATTTGCATACTTAATCAATTTTTAACTTTAAGAAGCAACGAGCTAACTTCATTTTCAGCGTACATAGTTCTGTATTGCAAATGCTCGCCTATGACGGGTAGCTGTCTCTGTACTTTTGGATAGATTTTTTTCTTTTTGGCAATAAATCAAAGTCGTTATGAGTTTGGTTTTGTTAGGATGGATTTTTAAGAAAGGACTGAAGTCCTTAATACCGAGATGGCACATTTGGAAGGAAGGCGCCCGCAAAATGTCAGTGGTGATTTTTATGTTGATACTAGCTGTATTGATTGCGATACTTGTAGGTGGATGGCACCTAGTGTATTTGTAGAAGATGGTGAACAGTCGGCTGTTTATCATCAACCGGAAAATGAAGTTGAAAGAAGAATGGCGTTTCAGGCTTTATTAGCTTGTCCTACAGGTTCGATAGGAACTGTAGAGAAACCGCGAGATATTAAAGAGGCACAACAGAGTTTTCCTATACTTGTAGAAGATAATGTTTACCATTGTGGGTATCATTCAAAACATTCCTACGGCGCCGCAAGTTATTTGATTGTGTTACCAGAGGGAAATATATTAGTAGACTCACCTCGGTTTACTCCACCGTTAGTCAAGCGACTTGAGGAACTGGGAGGAATTCGCTACATGTATTTAACACACCGTGATGATGTTGCTGACCATAAAAAGTTTGCCGAACATTTCAAGTGTGAGCGAATTCTTCATAGTGATGATATTACATCCGATACAAAGGATGTGGAAATTAAGCTTACAGGCACAGAACCTATAGAGTTGGCGCCTGATATGCCTAATATACTAATTATCCCTGTACCTGGTCATAGTAAAGGGCATACAGTCTTACTATACAAGAAAAAGTTCCTATTTACTGGCGACCACCTAGCATGGTCAGAAAGAAATCATCAACTTATAGCTTTTCGTGACTACTGCTGGTATTCGTACTCAGAACAAATTAAATCAATGAGGAAATTAGCAGAGTATACATTTGAATGGGTTTTACCTGGTCACGGTCGTAGGTATCATGCAGACGCAGAAACAATGCTTTCTCAGATGCAAAAATGCCTAACTTGGATGGAAACACTATAGCTTGTAGGTTGGGTGAAGGGAATAGTAACCCAACTTACTTTATTTTATTATTCATTTTAGCGGTAAACATTATTACCACGCCCGTCGCAGAGGGCACAGAGAAGAGAGACCTAAGATAGGTGCCTACTTCAAAGAATTAATGATATATTATATTTTTTTATGAAACGGGTTACACAATTTTTATATATTGTGATAAGCTATACAAACATTTAAAACGTGATGTTTCCCATTAATATTGATTTTGATAATAAGAATTGTCTCTATATTCAACAATAAGATTAACATTAAGAACGCAAGTTATTTGAAATAGTTCGGGTGCGTTGAAAAATCAAATTAAATTAATATAAATGCTTTATGGTAGGTTACGTAAAACGTTCGGTTGTTAACCATCATGTACTCACCGCTACGCCAAATATTACGGTATTTGAAGCGCTGAGTTTGATGAGCTATAACCGCAGTGATTATTTATTTATAGTTAATCAAAATCAAGCAAGCAATGCATCAGCCAGAAAATTAATAGGAATATTTACAGAAAGAGATTTTGTTCGACTCGCTGCAAAGCAAATTAATTTAAATAGCATTACAATTGATAATGTGATGAATCAAAAAATAGTCACGATTACAGAAAGAGAATCACAAGATATATTTATAGCGTTGACTAAATTTCGTAACCACAAAATTCACCATCTTCCTGTAGTAGATAACGAAAATAATTTAATTGGAGTAATTACCCCGCAAAGCATTCGAGAAATTATTCAACCACTCGATTTACTTAGGCAAAAGCGGGTTTCAGAAGTGATGACACCTAATGTAGTTAGCTTAACTGCAAACACTTCTATTTTGGAATTAACGCAAATTATGGCTCAACAACAAGTCAGTTGTGTTGTAATTGTTGAGGATATAGTTACTCAAATTCCACTTGGAATTATTACTGAACACGATATTGTCGAGTTTTGTAATCAGACATTGGATTTAACAATTAAAGTCTCAAAGTTGATAAAGATTCCAGTCCTAAGTGTTAAAGCTTTTGATTTGATGTGGAATGCGAATAAAATTATGCAAACACGTCAAGTTCAGCATTTGATTGTTACAGACGAAAAAAATTATTTAGTTGGACTCATTACCCAAGCCAAAATATTGGAAGCAATTAATTATGTAGAAATTTTACAAACAGTTGAAACATTACAAGATATTGTGGAGGAACAGACATCAGAATTAAACAAATTAAACAAGCAATTGCTGCACGAAGTTAAGCATCGTAAGCTTTATGAAGCTAAGTTACGCTCTTCTGAAGAGCAAATGCGAGCATTGTTTGAGGCGATGAGTGATATTATACTGTTAGTGAATATTGACGGTGCCAAAGTTGGAACAGTTCAAATACTACCAACTTATTACGGTTATGAAGAAGAATTTAAAATTAATTTAGCTACTGAAATGGTTGAATGCTTTCATCAACAGCAAACGGCGCCTTTGTGGTTAGAAAAAGTTTCCGAAGCATTACGAAAAAAGCAAATTATCAATTTCGATTATAGTTTACAGTGTGATAATAGCGAAAGATGGTTTAGTGCAAATATTTCTCCAATTGCAGAAAATAAAGTTTTATGGGTAGCGCGCGATATTAGTAGACATAAATATCTTGAAGTTGCTTTACAAATTAGTGAAACCCAAGAACGTCAAAAAGCCCAACAACTCGAAGTTGCTTTGACCGAACTTAAGCGTGCAGAAGTTAAACTAATCTTAGATGAGAAAATGGCTTCGTTAGGTCGCATGGTCGGAGGTATTGCTCACGAAATTAATAACCCCAATAATTTTATCTATGCCAATATTCAACCAGCGAATGAATATGCCCAAGAACTTCTCAACTTAGTAAAATTGTATCAGTTACACTATCCTCAGCCTGTTCCAGAAATTAGTCAACAACAGGCAGCAATAGATTTAGAATATATCAGCCAAGATTTTCCTAAATTGCTTGGTTCAATCCAAGAAGGCGCCGAGCGTATTAGTAAAATAGTTAAGTTGTTACAGGCTTTTTCTAGCACAGACAGCCCAAAGTATAAAAAAATTAATATACATGAAAGCATTGACAGCGTAATACAGCTTTTGCAACATCGTCTCCAGGCACAACCACACCGTCCATCGATTCAAATAATTAAAGAATACAACTTAAAGGCAAGTGTAGAATGCTACCCTGGTCAAATTACCCAAGTATTCATTAGTATAATTGCAAATGCAATTGATGCTATCGAAGAAAAGATTAAAACAAGTACGGTAGAGTTACAAACTATACACCCTTATATTCGGATTCTAACACAGGTTACAAATAAACATGCTGTAATTAGAATCTCTAACAATGGCGCCATCATAAAATCAGAAATTATATCTAAAATATTTGACCCATTTTTTACAACAAAGGCGCCGGGACAAGGAACAGGTTTAGGTTTATCGATTTGCTATAAAATTATTTCAGATGCACATCACGGTCAAATTAGTTGCCATTCTGCTTTAGGGCAAGATACAGAGTTTGTTATAAGCTTGCCGATACAACAACGTAGGTTGGGTGGAGGAACGGAACCCAACATTGAGAATTTATAAAAACTTAGCAATCATCTGAATAAAAACACGGTACTATCTCTGTATTAGTATTTGTGTTGTATTTAAAAAATAAACTCAGAATCTAGACTTTTATTAAAATATGTTACAGCAAAACCTAGTTGGAGAAGTACTACAGGGACATTACCAAGTAATATCACAACTAGGGGGTGGTGGTTTTGGCGACACTTTCCTTGCAATTGATACATCTAAGTTTAATCGGCAATGTGTAGTTAAACGTCTGAAACCTCAAAATCAATCTACCATGCAGTGGGTAGAGCAGGCGTTTGAACGCGAAGCTCGGATGTTAGAAGCACTTGGTAGACATCCGCGTATTCCTGACTTGTTAGGGTTTTTTCAAGAACAGCAGGAATTCTTTTTAGTCCAAGAGTTTATTAATGGCGATAATCTCAGGGCACATTTAATACGTGGGCAACAATGGGATGAGAACAGGGTTATTTTTATACTGCAAAATATTTTAGAAGTTCTTGAATTCGTCCATCAGCATGGAGTCGTTCATCGCGACATTAAACCGGATAACTTGATACTCCAAAAGCCGAATAATCAAATAGTTCTCATTGACTTCGGCGCCGTCAAACAAATTAGTACGCAAGTATTTAATACTCAAGGGCAAGTAGCATCAACAACGTATGTTGTAGGTACACAAGGTTACATGCCAATAGAACAGATGCGTGGGCATCCAATGTTGTGTAGTGATATATACGCGGTGGGAATGATTGGAATTGAAGCATTAACGGGTGTGTTTCCCCATGAGTTAGGTACTGACCCCAACACGTTTGAAGTAATTTGGCGCCCGCGAGTATTGGTATCAGAAGATTTTGCGCGCGTTTTAACGACTATGACAGCTTATCATCCGTCGCAACGCTATCAAAACGCAACCCAAGCTTTACAGGCAATTCGTGAACTAACGCAAACAGTATTACCATCAAGTATTAGACAAACTCCACCTCCACAGGTAATAAATTCGACTCTCCCTGATATTCGCTATGCAGGTTTTTCAACGCGGTTTGCCGCAGATATTATTGATAAAACGATTTTGATAATTGCGAGCTTTATGTTTGACTTTATGACAAACGGCGCCACAAATAGCGATGGGTTTTGGGGTAGATTATTTTTTTACTATATAGTTATTGGTTTTGTCTATGCAACAGTAATGGAAAGCTCTGTAATTCAGGGAACTGTAGGTAAAATGCTTTTGGGTATCGCGGTTACAGATGCTTTGGGAAATAGAATTACTTTTGAACAATCAGCTAAAAGATACTTCTCAAGAATTTTATCATATATAACATTTTTATTTGGCTTTTTTATTGCTGGATTTACGACTAAAAAACAAACCTTACACGATATTGTTTCTAAATCGTTAGTAATTAGGAAATCAAGATGACTACCATATCAACAACTCACTATGCCAGTATCGGTAAAAGATTTGTTGCTATATTAATCGATACTCTTTTACTACAAGTAGTGTTTTTTATAGCTTATGGCAAACCACCTATTGGTGAAGAATTATCTACACCCAAGGGAATAGCGGCAAATGTATTAGCAACGTTAATTGGTTGGGTATATTTTGCAGTTATGGAAAGTTCATCACTGCAAGCAACTTTTGGAAAACGCTTACTATCCATTATTGTCACCGATACGGATGGAAAGAAAATATCTTTTGCTCGCGCGACATTCAGATATTTAGCAAAATCGTTGTGGTTAATTATTTTTATTTTTGCACTAATTGTTGCCGTTAGGTCACAAACTATTAGTGCAGGCAAAGCAAATACTGCTTATTTAGCTTTTGCCGGATTGCTAATTTTAGTATCTATTTTTATAGCTCTTGTTGGTTATTTTATGGGATTTTTCACGCCAGAAAAGCAAGCGCTTCACGATATGATTGCTCGATGTGTAGTTGTGAATGGTGGTGGGGAACCAGTCAACATACCTTGGAAATCTTTAATTGCTCTAGCTGTGGGTTACATTATTTTAGGTCGTGTTGTGGTTGGACAATTACCTGGTACAGCTTCCACAAATACTCTATCTCCTATATCATCAAACACTCAAACGGCGCCAACGAATACTCCAACACCAACACCTAATATACTTAGTGAAAACAATAATCAGCAAAATCCACTCTTTGGAGAACTACTACCAGCAAGCACCACTATATATGGAGTGTGGGAGCTAAACTTTGCCAACGGTGTTGTACAACATCAAGCTTTATTATCAATGCAGGGTACATCTGGTTTAATGGCCGTTAGGTTTCCTGGTGATAACGGTGTAACTCAGACTGTCCGACAAAATATGACGCTTTGGTCTTCTGCGAAGGGATTAGTTTTAGTAGGTAATAACCCAATTGATGCTAAAACTAACACTCCCAGTCCAACTTACGCACCTGATAATTTTTTAATTGCAACACGACCAGATAATTCGGTTGTTCTGCGTAATTACTCGCTAAGTGGCGCTAATAAGTCACTAACTGAGTCTCCTGTAGAAAGAAAGTTTCTTGGTTATCCTTCCATAGGGATTAATATGGTGGAACTTACACCTGAGAAACGAAATGAAGTGAATCAAAAGAGTAATTTACCTTTCCAAGTAACTAGAGATAATGGTGTTTTGGTTTTGAGCGTAAATACTAATTCGACAGCTTCACGCAGTGGTGTTAAAGCAGGAGATGTCATATTGAGTATTAATGAGAATAGTGTGAGCAATGTTAAGCAGGTGCAAAATGCTATTCAGTCTAGTGGGCTTGATTCGGTGTTGAATTTTAATGTAGATAGAGGGGGGGAGAGTGTGGCTTTGAGTGTTTCGGTAGGGTGTTGTTATAATCCGCAGCAAGTAAGAAAATGATATGAAAATTTAAATCCTCACGTTAATTATTATATCAGGCACCTAATTATAAATTGCAGTACGGCGCCTTGTTAATATTAATTTTAAGTAGTACTTATGTATAAAGTATGAAATTTCACTAAATTTTATATAAAAAATCAGTAATACTTAATGCTCTGCGACAAAAAGAGGTTAATCTGCTTTAATCGAAACTTTTAACACAGATATAACAAAATGAAGTTGAGATTAAATTGTTACAGAGCGATTGCTGCAACAGCGCTTACAACCATTTCAGTTACATCACAAGTTACAGCATCGTATGGTATTACGTTTGTAACTCAAAGTAATATATTGGGAGACAATGACCAATTAGACTGGTCAAGTTTAGGTGTTGCATTTCCCTTTAAGGTTTTACCGAATGAATTCGGCGCCACATCTAGTAGAGGTTTGAAGTTAAACGTAGACATTCCTAAATCAAATGTACCAGGAGTAACACCCCCACTGGTTTTTCAAACTTTACCACCACCTGGAATTGCTACAAACTTTGCTGCAGGGGATTTTCTATTGTTTACAGGTCTTAATCCACAAACTTTTCCTGCGGTTGGTAATCCTGGTCCGTTAAGCATTACCTTTAATAAACCAGTGCAAGCAGTCGGAACTCAAATAGCTGTAGATGATACATTTAACTTCACTGCTTTTATTTCAGCGTTTGACAGTGAAAATAATTTATTAGGTAGCTTCTCGGCGCCTGGTACTTCTTCTTTAAATCTGGATAACTCAGCTTTATTTTTAGGAGTTAAGAGTGATACAGCAAATATTGCACGACTAGTTTTTAGCACTTCAGAAAACAACCGCGCGTTTGCAATAAACAAATTAAGACTGAAAACTGTACCCGAACCTAGCTTAGTTTTGGGAGTGTATGCACTTGGTACTTTAAGTATGATTTTTACAGTTAAAGGAAAATTAAAACCCGTGCGTTAATTATTATATCAGGCGCCGAATGCCTATGCTACGTGGGAGGTATGGCGCCAAAGCATGTGTAATTTAGTGGCGGGCATTGTTAAGTATAGTATGTCTCCTGGGCATAAATTTGTATTGAGTAAATCCCAACCGTGTAATGTTTGATTATTGGTTTCAAGGTACAGGGGTACACAGTCGGCTAGCATTGCAGCATCTTGAACTTTTAGACAGCAGAAGGGATGTGTAATAGATATCGAAGTTGCTAAAGCGACCCAAAGACTATCTCCCGTAATACCGTTACCAAGTATACGTCCACCCAAACTAGCAGCAGCAAATGCAGGCGCCGCGAGTTCTGCGGGACTGAGTACTGCGTCAAAGTCAAACACCTGTTGTGCCATTCTCGCAAAGTCTGGGTCTGCGTAGCGAACTATTATTGGTACAGTTGGTTTAATACCTTTGGCATTTAGAGCTATTTCTAGATTAGTGGCATCATTACCGCTAGCTGCTAATAGTGCTGCTGCTGTTTCTAAATTGGCGCCAAGCAACATCGTTGGAAAAGTTGCATCACCGTTAATTACTGGTATTCCCCATCTGCGAGCATTATTAACAAAGCGGTTGTTTGCGTCGGGTTCAATAACAACTACTTCGTGTCCGCTTTCATGCAGAGTTTGAACAATTTTTATACCAGTACCGCTGAGTCCACATACTATATAGTGGTTACGTGGAGGTACGCGCGCCGCATCTAAGAATTCTCGAAACCTAGTACCCAAAACAAAGTCATTGAGAAGCGCGTATAGTAAACCAATTACGCCAGCACCTACAAGCATCATAATTACGGTGAATAATTTAATGCTAATAGAAGCGTGTTCAACAACTTTATCGTTACCACCGGCGCCTGTTATCATCCCCACGGCAAAATACAACGCATCAATAATCGAAACATTAGTACTGGTATATGTATAGATAAATGTGGCAAACAGAACAATAGCTACAAGTGCTGCGGTCATAGCAATTAGCGGGCTAGCATGTTCTTGGAAGCGCTGTATGTTAGTGATGATTTTGAGAAATTTAGCAATTATTGACCTGTGGGTAGAGCGTACTTTTGGTTTAGTGCCAACAATAATTCTGTCCCCTTCGCGCAAACGTCGTCTTTCTAAAACTGCTGAGACTAAATCTTTATCGCCATCTACAGGCAGATAATAAATTAGCATTCGCGAACGATTTTCCCACAAATCATCTATTTGGCGCCCGTGCCAAGGATGTTTGTTATCTATATATTCTTCGTGAATAGGCCAAGTTTGTTCAAACAGTTTGATATGTCCAACCGTTTTACTACCTAATGCAGTAAAAGCAAATACAGGCGCCGCCAAACCTGCGACACTCATACTCATATGGTTGGGCAAAGTTTGGTCAAGACGTTCACCCAAACTAGTATTAAAAAATCGATTAATAATACGAATATTAGGATTTAAAACGCGCGCTTGCATAGTCACCGACAAATTAATAGCATCATCGGGGCCAGCTATCACCAAAGTGTGCGCGCTTTCAATACCCGCTGCTTTCAACGTCGCAGCAGTATGTAAATTACCAATAATCACATCATGTCCCGTTTCACCAGGAATAGGGCGCTGATGAATACCGACCACCATTGCACCCTGCTGACGGAGTAAACGAAACACTTTATATCCAGTGCGTCCTAAGCCACAAACAATTATACGTGGTTTCATAACCAGCAGCATTAAGTTAGAGAAGCTGCCTCAAATATTGATTATTAATATTTTTACTTGCTTCTCAATCAGCTTACTGTAACTGCAAACACTTAATATAAAAGGGTAAATTTCTCTTGTCTTATCTTGTGGAATTAATTTTCTTGTGGAACGGGCATCCCTGCCCGTTAATTAAAAAAGTAGCTTGATAATTAATTTGAAAGAGTAGCTTGATAGTTGATTTTGTAAAAGGGCGGGCAGGGATGCCGCTCCACAAGAGTATCTGTAAAAATACTATTCTTATTGCGGAATCAAGTTCCCGCATATTGTATATAATCATATACATATAAATATAAGCAAATAAACAATATGCCAAACTTATTTATACATAATAACCCTAAGTATATTGTTACCAACGATAAAACTAATACAGAAACAATTATATTTTCTCAGGTAAATACTCAACCAACCCAACCTTCTAGCTCTGATATACTTCCAATTTTCTCTCTAATTTTCCCAATATTTGTCATTGGTATATTTGCCACAGTTTTTGGTTTACTTGGTTTTGCAATTTTCAAAGGTATATCTACAGTTGCATATAACAAGAAACAGCCAATTCTTAACCGAGAAGCAAAAGTAGTAAGTAAACGTCAGCATGTTTCGGGAGGAGGAAATAGTAGCACATCGACTAGTTACTATATCACTTTTGAATTTACTGATGGTAGTCGCGAAGAATTAGGCTTGAGTGGTAGTGAGTATGCTTTAATTGCAGAAGGTGATAAAGGAATGCTTTATTCTCAAGGTTCGTGGTTTAAGGAATTTAAACGTGAATTTTAAGCGCAATTAATTGGTGTATGTAAATGAAAGTTTAAGTTCTCAAGAATCCGTTTGGGGATTGGTAACAAACGGTAGAAGTTACTAGTTTGTATATATCCAGCAAGGAATCCCCCAGTTTATCAAATTTTACCTGAATTGAATTTAATGGAACGCGGGCTAAAGACAGTTCTTGTTCCCCCCTTCCACGCGGGGGGGTTAGGGGGGGATTAAATATCAGCGTCAGCAATACGAGTAGTAGGGCGACTACCACTTAAATCTTGGACTACTTGAAAAATCGAGATTGCTGTAATAATAGCAATTACGGCAACTGGTGATAAACCTTTACCAAAATATAAAAGTGCAATTGCTGCTATGGCGCCACCAAGTCGATATTTTGCGCGCATTTTACAGTAACGAATAATCCCAGTCCGGTGCAAAATTGCTAAAGCTAACCAGCATAAAGCAATGGAACCGCACATTAAGTAACGGATTTTATCTGGTAAAGCTTGAGTTTGTTGGCTTAATAATATCTCTTCAACACCAACACCAGCAGCAGCAATACCAATTACTAGTGGGAAATGCATGTACAGCCACAATAACATTTTCCGAATTCGCCCTTCCGATTTAGCAGCTACAATAGGAGTACCGCCAAGGTTATCGAAGTAAACCCACCACAAACTAAATGCAGTAGTCAAAGCCAAGATGGCGCCCATAGTGCTGTAAATATCCCAACGTTGTTCGGAAACACCATTGACAACAGCGATAATTGCTTCACCCAAAACAATCATTGTAAACAGTCCAAATCGTTCGGGTAAATGTGACGCATGGGGAAGTAACTTTAATTGATACTGGCGCCCAGTAAAAGGAGTCACCAAGTCTACAATTATTCCCACACCCCAAACAGCAAACCGCCAAGGTGGGGCAAAAAAATCAGAAATTATCCAAATAAAAGCAGCTATCGCAAACCCAGCAGCATACCGTGTAGTTAAAGGACGTGCTTCTGGTATATAACTACCCGCGCGTACATATTCAATTACAAGTACAATTCTACTCAAAGCATAAGATATTGCAAATCCCGCCGAGTTTTCAGTCAAACCGTGGTGTATATTTACAGCCATCGCTGCGGCTGTAAGCATTTGTAAACCAACGAGTAAACGGCGCCCAATATCATCACTATCAAAGCGATTCGCGTACATCGTCGTCCCTATCCACGACCACCACACAGGTATAAACAGAAAAACAAACCCTAGAAACCCTGATATTGAAATATCTTCTTTGAGATTGTGAGCAAGCTGTGAAACTGCCACTACAAAAACTAAATCATAGAACAGTTCGAGCCAAGTTGCACGTCGTTCTGATTCTTCTTCGCTAGTACGCAAACGCGGTGGTTGTAGAATATTTGCCATTGCGCCAAATTGTTAGTAATTTATTATTTTTTAACATTTAGACACAATAATTGTGAAAAACGTATCTCGCGTTCCTACTGTCTTCACATATGTAATTTTCATAACATATTATCTTTAAGTAAACGTTCCAGAACTTCTACACGATGTTCTACACCTTGCAAAGCGTCTACACGGTGTTTCAATTCCAGAACATCTACTTTTTCGTTTTCGTTCAGGTAATCATCAATCCAATTCAAGATAACATCCGTGATTGTTTTCCCCTCCTGCTCAACCTTGCTTGCAAATTTACTCTTCACTGCTGGGTCTATTTGAACCTGGATAAAAATCCTCTCTTTTTTGGCTGCCATAATTTACACCATCAATGCCGTTTACTCCCAAACTAGCAATCTCTAGCAGTAATGACAAGCGTATTGATTTTAGTATTGACAAAATAATGATAGTATCATTACAATTTAAAGGTGTTGAGCATTCATTGGATATTTTTCATTATGGATTGATAGCTTTCTAGCTTACTACCTTCCCATTTTGCTATAGTCTAGCCATTTATAGAGGAGTCAAGTAAAAGTTATGGAAGAATATACGGAAGAGCCATTCTTTCTTTGCGTCCTTAGCGTACTTTGCGGTTCGTTTTTCTACACTCCAAAACTTATGACACGGACTACTACTATATTAATAAGATTTATGTTGGGTTGCGCTGTCGCTCCACCCAACCTACACTATTATCTGCCACAAGGTTGCTGTTAGAATTACTGTTGCTAGGTGTTGCCAAATTAATACTCGTATGGGTTGGCGCCCTATTTTCTGTGTCAGTACAAAGGCTAAGAAGGCTCCTAATATTAATGTAAAACCTTGTAAAAAGGCAATTACCGCAGGATGTGCGACTACAACGGGTAAAAATTCGCCGTTTAATCCAAAGGTTGCAAATGCTACAGGTAATATGCGTCCACCTTCTCCTAAACCTAAGCGTAGATAATGGGCTAAGTTTCCTGCTAGAACTAATGGTAGGTAGCCATAGGCAAGTTCGATAAATCTACGATTTTTAATTATTTTTTGAAGTTTAATTATGCCGTATGCTGCAAAGGGAATTAATACGGGCACAATTAAAGCTAGCAGTGAGAATCCTAGATGCTGCCAGAATTGACTAAAGTCAATTATTACACCGAGTTTTGTTTGTATTTCGGGTAAGCGGTGTAAATATACTCCTCCTAACATTAAAAATAGCAAAGCGACTTCATATGTATGTGCTATGTGAGAAGTCCATAGTTCTACACCTGGAGGACGCAAGTTGACTTCAACTGAACGGTGTGGACATGCTTTTAAACAGGTCATGCACAAAACGCAGTCGCGGTTATCTTCGAGTTGGGCAGGATGAGAATATAGCGGACAACCGTTCGTTTCCATTCCTTCACCTTTTTGCGGCCCACCTTTATAGCATTGGTAGGTGGTGCAAGTTGCTGAACAAATACCTTGTTGCGCGCGTAGTTCGGTCATAGAGAGTTTTGCGAATAACCCGTTCATTCCTCCAATAGGACAAAGATAGCGACACCAAAATCTTCTTTCAAAGATAGCGGAAAAAATCATGGCGCCAGCAGTTATAAGTAGCAGTAAGCACCCTGATAAATAAGCGGTGTTTTCTAAATGCCAAAGTTCTTCCCACAGAAATATGAGAGTAAATAAACCATATAGAAACCAACCTCCCCATTTTTCGGCTTTTTCACGTGGCCATTTTTTAAGTTGTCTGGGAAACAGTTTAAGTGAGAGTTTTTGCGTGATTTCACCGTAAATCATGAATGGGCAAAACGCACACCATATACGTCCAAGGAAGGGGAATAGAACTAAAAACCCCATCCACCACCATGACCAGAATAAATTTAGTACGAAGTTTTTATCGCGCGTTTGTGGACCGAGAAATAATATCAGGACAATAAACGCGAAAACAAAAGTGGTAAAACCATAGTTTATTCGGTCTGGGTACCAGTCACTGCGAAGGAATTTTCGTAAATTCGGGTATATATTTAATAGATTGACTCGAAAACGTTTTTTCTTGGTGTCTGCAGACCAAAAGATTTCTTCGGTAAGTTCATTTTCATCTTCTGCTTGAACTATTGCCCGTTCGACTAAGTTTTCTAACTCTTTTAAGTTGCCAGGAAAGTCATATGACTGTAACCGACGTAGTGCTTCGGGTGTAACACGCGCTTTGGGAATTCCCCGTGCTATTGTGTACAAACTAATATAGTAATCAACTTGCGCTTTTATATCAGCTTTGCGTATCCGTAACGGTGGTACTTTTATTATTGTCCCTACTGCACGCTCAACTTGCGGTAATGATTTTTCTGAAACAATAATAATGCGGGTATTACTGACTCTAGATTCGATTTCTATATCATCACGGTTAATAGGTTTATAAGTCCCATTCTTAATTAAATTATTTATACTTGGAAAAAGTTCTTTTGGTAATTCTTGAATATTATTTAGCACTAAAGTACCATTACCCAAATATTCTAATAGTCCAGGTTTACCACCATACCTGCCAAACAAATCGGCGCCGCTAGTTTGGAGAATACCACAATTAATTTTAATAATAGGCTCACGACGATAATTTGAACCGTAGTGAATCAAAGCGGCAATATTATCTTTTTCTAAACCCGGTTCACCAAAAACTAACACCGACTTACGGTTGTTTGCAGCTTCACGAATTTGGGATCGTAGTTTTGTTGCGTACCTACTGGCGCCAACTATACCACGTTTAGCTTTAGTCACTAAGTATGGACGCAATTCTAACGAACGTTCCTGCTCGTAAGATAAAGCAGAAGCTAATTGTGCTAATTCGTCTGCAAGTAATATATTTCCAGCTTGGGCAATTTCTGGATGTTGATTAATTATCTCGCGGAATTTCTCTGCGGGAACTACCCATAAATGGCATTCACTTAGAGTAGTAATTGTGTATTGGCTGTCTTGCTGAAGTAAAAACTCTTTGAGATTAATAACAGTACCAGGAAGTAAACCACAACAAGGCGCCGCATTATTAGAAGTACTGCTTGTTTCTATACGACCTTCTTTAATAATGTACAACGCCGAAGGCGCCGTTCCTTCTTTCACAAGTTGGGTTTGGTTGGGTACAACTTGTTCTTCTATTACTTCGGCGATAGCATCTAATACCGAAGACGATAAAATACCTAAAGCTGTGCGTTCCTGTAACCATATCGCAGTATCAGGAGATATCATAATGTGTTCTCCGCACACGTTGGTGTATCAATCAAATTATCTCGTGGAGCGGCGCCTCTTTATAAACTCATTTTTTTTTGCAACAAGCTGTACTACATTTCATCGATTATTTTTATAAATTGGTGTTTTTTGACTGAATGTAAAAATTATTACTTTATGACTGTATCTGACATACCCAACCTATGGGCGCCTTTAGTGCTATTAAGTTTGATTATCCTGGCTGCTGTATTTTTTGGCCGTAGTTAATGATAGTCCCCCTACTCTTACACTCCCACACTCCCACACTCTCACACTCTCACACTGTTGTTGCCAACTAATTAACAATTTTCTCCTCCCTAGGGGTACAATAAATGCCGATTGTCTTGAAAATTTGAATGTTTCATGATTTCCAGTAACGATTTTCGCCCTGGTGTCTCAATTGTACTAGACGGGTCTGTATGGCGGGTTGTGGAGTTCCTCCACGTTAAACCAGGTAAAGGCGCCGCTTTTGTACGGACTAAGCTCAAAAATGCTCAAAGTGGTAACACCGTAGAACGAACCTTCCGTGCTGGTGAAACCGTACCGCAGGCAAACCTTGAAAAAAGCACGATGCAGCACACCTATAAAGAAGGTGACGAGTACGTGTTTATGGATATGGAAACCTACGAAGAGGGTAGATTAACTGCACAACAAATTGGTGATAAAGTCAAGTACCTTAAGGAAGGTATGGAAGCGAATGTTGTGCGTTGGAATGAGCAAGTGCTTGATGTGGAACTTCCTAACTCGGTAGTACTCGAAGTCATCGAAACCGACCCAGGTGTTAAAG
Organism: Calothrix sp. HK-06; assembly: GCF_001904745.1. Classification (GTDB taxonomy): domain Bacteria; phylum Cyanobacteriota; class Cyanobacteriia; order Cyanobacteriales; family Nostocaceae; genus Dulcicalothrix. The sequence continues at coordinate 14,186 of NZ_MRCD01000003.1, read as the reverse complement.
GTGATACAGCTACGGGTGGTAGTAAACCAGCAAAGTTAGAAACAGGCGCCACGGTAATGGTTCCCTTATTTATTGCACAAGGAGAGCGCATCCGCATTGATACACGCGAAGATAAGTACTTAGGTAGAGAATAAGGTAAATGCCTTAGTACAGATTCTATTTAAAACAATAGGTCAACTCTAGTACGCTCCTTTATGTGTCTAGCCGCGAATGTGCCCGGACGGTTCCCTACCGTCTGTGCAATTTCGCTCACTTTCAGGCGATACATATTTGGAAATGGTGCCATTTGAAAATGCGATTTCTACATTCAAACAGAATATTTTAGATGAGGTAATAAAAACTGTGGCATTGGACTTTAGTGAAATCCGCCAATTATTAACAACTATTGCACAAACAGATATTGCCGAAGTAACGCTTAAAAGCGACGACTTTGAGATAACAGTACGTAAAGCTGTTAGCCCTCCTCATCAAATGTTGTCTATAGGTCAAACTGGGTTAGGCAACACAGGAATAATTTCACACCCCGCCACACCACAGGTAATAGTGTCACCTCCTGTGGTAGAATCTGTTGCTAATCGCGTGGATGGTGCAACCGCACCCCCAACAAATCCACCGAGTACTAACGATTCCAAACTCGTTGAAGTCACGTCCCCAATGGTAGGCACATTTTATCGCGCGTCTGCACCTGGGGAAGCTCCTTTCATCGAAGTCGGTGGTCGAGTACGTAAAGGTGATACAGTTTGTATCATCGAAGCCATGAAGCTAATGAATGAAATCGAAGCCGAAATATCTGGCTCTGTGATGGAAATTCTGGTACAAAATGGCGAACCTGTAGAATATGGTCAACCTCTGGTGCGAATAAATCCCGATTAGGTATTAATCTATATAACGGAGATGTAATTTTCACTAATTCAGTGTAGTCTTGCGGGTCAAACCTGATGAAACAAATGTTGCCTGTACCGCCAGAAGTTGTGCAACAAGTCGCGGAATACTTCAGCTTGCTGAGTGAACCAATGCGGCTAAGATTGTTGCATCTATTGCGGGATGAAGAAAAATGCGTACAAGAATTGGTGGAGGCAACACAGACGTCTCAGGCAAATGTCTCAAAACACCTGAAGGTGATGTGGCAAGCCGGAATTCTTAGCCGTCGTAGTGAAGGCACCTGCGCCTACTACCGGGTAGAGGATGAAATGATTTTTGAACTTTGCAACCGAGTCTGTGACCGTCTTGCGACCAGACTCGAACAGCAAGCCAAAAACTTTCGCGTCTTAAATACAAAGTGAAAAATTATGGGTGTAGGTATATGGAGAGACGCGACATGTCACGTCTCTACATAATTACAACTGGTAATTTTTAACAAAGCTGTCACGAGTCAAGGGCTGGTCTAATTCCAAACCTTCCCCACCTAGAACATCCAATTGCTTGCCGTTTACATCAATGTAGACTTTAGCATTGGGGTTCAGGCTAGTGGCAGTATACAAAACTTGTCCCACACGTCCTGTCATCGACGCGCTTCCACCACCACTAGTAAATTCCTCAGATAAATTTACCCGAACAGCATCGTTCTCTATTTTGACTCCTAATACTTTTGTTCCTAATGGAATGGTGCTACTTGTGTCTCCATCGTTTTTTGCAGTCAATAAACCATTGAATGCAGCTTGTAGAAATTCCGACGGTTTATCTTTAGATGCTGATACCTTTACAGGTATTGGTACTAATTCTAAATTTTTACCAGTATCTCTAAGCAAGTAGATTTCGGCAGTTTGCTCTCTTGTTGCTGGCAGTTTACTATTATCCTGACGAACTCCCTCTTTAGGAGGATTGACAGGCTGAGTATTGTTTGTTGCTTGCCATGTTATCCAAGCTACACCAGAACTGACAGCTACAACCGCAGCGGAGACTGCCGCAATTACACCAGAAGAGATACGATTATTTTTTGGCTGTTCTCTCACTTTTTTACCTTCCTTGTCGCTTTGAACCATGAGTATAATGACTATTGACCGCACGAAGAAGAAACTTATAACCTGACATTCAACCATTTTGAAGAAGGTTCAATTCTTACAAAAGCACCAATTTCTAACTCACTAGCGTTCATATTAAATTTCAGAATTCGCATTATTAAACCGTCAGCTTCCAAATTACGTAAGTTTAAGCGTTGGTTAAGGTTATTTACTATAACATTTAAAAATCGAGCTGGGACTTGTTCTGAGTTCGCTTTCGCAACTGGATTAATTAGCTGAATTTTTCCCGCTACTACCGTAATTCCTGTTTCTACTCTTACCAGCAATGGCTGATTGTTACCCTCCTCCAGTATTTCTACTTGTAAATTGACACGCTGGTTGGCTAAAAATTTTACTCTAGGATTGGCAATACGGTATATAGGGTTAGACACCGTATTTACTGAACCCATAGAAGCTATGTTCAGTTTACTAATGCGCGATAAGAATGTTTCTGACTGTAAAAACTTATTAACATCGGCTTCGGTAAGAACCACCCTAAAACCAGCTTGCAAAGGTTGCTTAAGAAAAGATTGTTTTCCTCTTCTTTGAAGATTGAATTTAATTGCGTCGGTTTCTAACTCCAACGCTGCGATGCGAAAATCCTGGCGCCTTAATTGTAGCGAACGTCCAGCAATTCTGACGCGATTAACTTTTCCTTGTAGCAATTGATGCGTTGGCGCATTGTCCACACGCACTTGTAATTGTCCAGAAGTTAACTGCGAACGAATTGCCTTTTCTGCGGTGCGGTCAACAAAAAGTCCAACAGGAGTTATTAAACCCAGTAACCCAGACAAAAGTATAGTCAACAATTCCATATTCAGTTAATACGTGCTTTTTATTACATATAGCCTCCAGTAGAGTAGCACTAATAATTAAAATATCAAGTTGAGGCGAGGGGATATATACTACTTCATTATGTTTAAGCTTGATTCCGAACAAAGCAGTAAACCCACAAAAATTATCTCTCTTGTGGAACGGGCATCCCGAACCGCCCATCCCACAAGAGTCTATCTCACAAGAAGCTATCTTACAGAGGTTTTTGTATTTATTTGAAGATTTCGGCGCCTATACGTTTAAATTGCTCACACGTCCAAGCTTTTCAACATTCGCACAACAGGCAAAAATAGCCCATTCTTTAATCCAATATCATAGCGCTCTACAGCAATATACCCATATGATGTATATAAAGGCTCGCCTGTCAACGTAGCGACTAACTCAGCACGGGTATAACCATTTACAATAATAGCTTCTTCGCAAGCTTTTAAAATAGCTGTACCAATACCTTTGCGAACATAGTTAGGGTCTACGAAAAATGCACGAACCCTCGCTGCGTCAAGTTTTGGGTCAAGTAAATAAAATTCATCTATAGTATGGAGTTGGTCACTACCATATAACAATTTGCGATAACTCCATCCACCGCATCCAATTATAGCAGTATTGTTTTCTACTACAAAATAAGTACCATCTTTAATAAGCTGGCTATCAACACCAAAAACAGAACCCAAGGCGCCTTCTCGAAGCTCATGAGAATAATAATCTTTTTGTAATTGGCGAACAGAGCGAGGAATAAGTTCTTGTAAAGCACTTATATCGTCCATTTTGGCTAAACGTAATTTTGGCAGCATCCGCTATCCTATGGGTAAATATATTGTTACTACTCCATGACTAGGTTAAACTTAAATTTTTACCGCAGTAATGCGCCATTCAAAACGCTACTTTTGTTATATCGCCATGATTGGCACAAGCTTTTACTATCACTACTGTTTTATGTAATCAAACACAGTCCAGAGTGGATACGTCCTGTTGTTTTTGCCAATATTGTTGATATTATCTCTCGACCTCAACAACATGATTTAACTGAGCTTTGGCTTAACGGCGCCGTTTTAGCTGTATCTATTCTTCAAAATATACCAACTCATTACTGGCATATCATGGCAATGAGCGCAGCAACTCGCCAAATGGAAGTTAATTTACGGTATAGTTTGACACAGCAATTACAGCAACTCAGTATTGGATTTTATAAGCAACGCAGTACTGGTGTATTGCAATCTAAGCTTTTGCGAGATGTAGAAGAAATTCAAATACTTACTACTTATATTTTTCAGCTTGTACCTGCGGCATTATTAACGATTTTAGTTTCTGTGGTAGTTACTGCGATGCGGGCGCCGTGGTTTTTGTTATTTTTTGTGATTACAATTCCAATTGCAGTAATTTTAGTACAGGTATTGAAGGCGCCGATAACTGAGCGTAACCATAATTTTCGGCGAAAAATTGAAGTAATGTCCGCGCACTTAATAGAGATGATAAAGCTAGTACCTGTGACGCGCGCGCATGGAGTAGAGGCAACTGAGATGGAACGGACAAGTTCGCATTTAATCTCAGTCAAAAAAGCTGCAATGCGGTTAGATGGAATTAATGCAGTTACGGGCGCCTCAAGTTGGGTAATATTGCGGTTGTTTCATGCAGTGTGTCTTGTAACGTCAGGTTATTTGGCTTATACAGGTTACGGAGGAATTACCGCAGGTGATGTAGTGTTACTTGCAGGATATTTTGATACACTTACTGGTTCTGTAGTGCAAATACTCACAGTACTACCGCAAATGGGTACAGGGTTTGAGTCAATTCGGTCATTAGGTGAAATATTAGAATGTCCAGATATAGAACTTAATCAAGGTAAGCGTATAGTTGACCAAGTACAAGGAGAGTTTTTATTCGACGCAGTTAGCTTTGCTTATCCCCATAGTTACCATAAAGCGATTGATAATCTTTCTCTTCAAGTAAATACTAACGAGACAATTGCTATTATCGGTTCGAGCGGCGCCGGAAAGTCTACCTTACTAAATCTCATAATTGGTTTTTTACGACCAACCGCAGGAAAAATTTATTTAGATGGACAGGACATGAGCGACTTAGACTTAAGAACTTATCGTCAGTTTATCTCAATAGTCCCCCAAGAAACAATACTTTTTGAAGGCACAGTGCGCGAGAATATTCTTTACGGTTTACAAGGAGTTAGTGACAAGCAACTAGAACAAACCCTTATTGATGCCAACGCATTAGAATTTATTATTAATTTACCGCAACAGTTAGATACCCTTATTGGTGAAAATGGCGTTAAACTTTCGGGGGGTCAACGTCAAAGACTAGCCATAGCGCGCGCATTAATTCGTAATCCGAAAGTATTAATATTAGACGAAGCGACAGCATCAGTAGACACTGCAACCGAAGCATTAATTCAACAAGCACTTGAACGCTTGATGAAAAATCGTACAACCTTCGTAGTAGCTCACCGACTTTCGACTATTCGTAAAGCAGACCGAATTGTCGTATTAGAAAAAGGAAAAATCGTAGAAATTGGTAATCATCATCAACTTTTGCAAAACTCTAATGGTATGTACGCCCAATTTAGAGCATTACAAGCGTGAAATACCATATCAGAAAACGTACACTTTGATTTAGTTGCTTTATGATACTGACATGAACTGTCATGTAAAGGTAAAATAAATCCTGAAAAAGGAAAATACAAATTGTTTGAGGTTATACAATTCCAAGTAAAAACAGGGAAGACTGTTGCTTGTGCTAGAAAAGGTAAAGTATTAGTTGCTTTAGTTGGAGATAAATGTTTGAATGTGTATAATGACATTACGAATCTTCAAGTTGCAGATGCTTTAACTGGAATAATGAAAATATCGATGGTAGCTTAGGTGCTAACTCAATGTTTGGTGGGCAGGCTGATGTGATGATAGCTACTTCATTGGTAATATCCATGACACGGCATATAGTATTTATGAACTAATAAGAATTAGTCTGAGTTTGGGAAAATTAAGAGGATGTTTATAAATAAAATATTAAGTCATAGGACAGGCGAGACCGCCTGTCTTATACTCATTCGTAACAGGCTGTCCTACCTATCCTACGGGAAGATTGATTTTTATTGAAAATCCTAAGAATTATAGCGTTTCCTATACTTTAAAGGTTAAAAACTATACTTTTGTAGGTTGGGTGAAGTGCAGTGGAACCCAACCTACGGGTCACTAACTCAAAGTTTATTTCCTAGCCGTGTTTAGTATAATTGCATGAGGTACATCAAAAGTTCCCTCCTCGCAAGCAGGGAGGGGATTGGGGGTGAGGTTCTCGTACCTCACTTGATAGGGAGGTGCCATAATTGCATAGCCACAATTAGTTTGCCTGGATTATCTAAGATAGATTTTTAATCTTTCTCAATACAATAGTGTGAGAGATTTGAATGTATATTTTTTTAAACTGCTGATAAATTATTCAACAGGTCGTATATTATCAAATGAGTATACTGAATATATAAATTGTAACATGAGTAGTTTATTTTTAACTCCTAGTGATTTTGAAAGAATTTTTACTTCGCACTTAAAGATTGAAACTTACTCAAAATCTATAGACTCTCTATTCACCTTACGAAGCTTACATAAGATAGACTATAAACCCTATTACCAGAGAAATTATGTATGGGACGATCATAAAGCAACATATTTTATAGAAAGTATTTTATTGGGAACAGAAATTCCACCACTTATATTTTTTAACAATGGTACTAAAATAGAAGTTATTGATGGAAGGCAGAGATTTGAGACTATAAAACGCTTTAAGGAAAATGATTTTTCTCTTACAAGAAATGGATTAGCTGCTCTTAAGCAACTAGCGAAATCTACTTATCATTCTTTACAGAATAATCAGGAAACAGCAGGCATTATTGAGTTATTTTTAGATGCTAAAATTAGAATTATTGAATTCGAGATCGTCAACGAACCAAAATTAAATTCATCTTTGGAAGATAAGGTAAAGAAAGAAATATTTGGTAGATATAATTCTGGTATAACACCCTTGAAAAAGCCAGAGATAGATAATGCTGTTTATGATGCTGACCCATTGTTTCAAAACTTTAAAAAAATCATAAGAAATAATACAGATTTCTCTAAGACTATCATCGACATATTTTTATCTCCAAGAGAAAGTAGTAAAGATTCAGATGTCGGCAAGATTCTACAATTTATAAGAAGATATTTAGTTTTACATCAATTTCCTATTAAATATTATGCATGGGGAAATAATCGTACAGAAACTCTAGATAAGCTATATGAATTTCTTGTTACTCAGACTGAGAATGTAGATCAATTAACTGATAATTTTCTTAAAAAAATATCTATTATTCGTGAAATAAAAGATACTTTCATAAAGCTTCATTTACAACATAATCGTTTAGTTTTTGAATGTTTACTATGGGGCTTACAGGTTTTAGAATCAGAAGGATGCACTATTTCTAATTTAAATGAGACTGACTTAATTCATCGTTTGTGCAATAAGATATCCAGTAATATTGGAAAATATACAGAAATAGAGTCAAATTATTATAGTCAAGTTTATGAGCGATTCTTTTTCACTGCAAGCTTACTAGAAGATGAATTTGATATTATTCTTCGTGCTTATATTGATGGGGATAAGAAAGTAAGAGATGATTTGAAGAAGCTAAGAATGAGCGAGAGTAATGATACTGTTACGAAATTAGGCGAGCTTGCGTCTTTGAGGGTGACAAAACCAGAACCATCTCGTAATTCAATTGATGATATTGCTAGAGTCATGGGACGTAATATGTTTCTTGTGCGGCCTTCTTATCAAAGGTCGGAAGTTATAAGTGTATCTAAGGCATCTTCAATTATTGAAAGTATACTATTAGATATTAGCTTACCTCCAATATTTATTTATAAACGGAATGATGGAATTTCAGAAGTCATAGATGGTCAACAAAGATTATTGACAATATTAGGCTTTATAGGTGAAAAATATGTGGACGAGAACAATAGCCAATGTACAACTAAAAACTCTGGTTTTTCACTAAAAGGATTACAAATATTAGAAAAATTAAACAATAAAAGCTATAAAGATTTGAATTCTTCCTTACAAGATAAAATTTTAGATTTTGAGCTATTTGTAGTCGAAATTAGAGAAGACTTAAACCCACAATTTAATCCAGTTGATTTATTTGTTAGATTAAATAACAAGCCATATCCAATTCGTGAAAATTCATTTGAAATGTGGAATTCATGGGTGGATAGAGAAATTATTGCAACTATTAGGGATAATGTAAAAAAACACAGAGAGTGGTTTTATACGAAGATATTTAAAGGGCGTAACGATAGAGATAGGATGGAAAATGAAGAGCTTTATATGTCTCTTGTATATCTGGAATTTCAAAGAATGAAGAGTAATAACTCTGAAAAATATTTGTATATTTATAGTAAAAATGATGGTATTAGTGTAAGGATTGGGTCATCCCAAGATATTACCAAATTATTGCAAAATGTATCGGAAGACGAAGAAGTAAAAGCTAATTTTATAAAAGGCATCAAGGCTGTAGAGTATTTTATAAAAAAAATTAAAACGATTTTACTAGATAGAGATGTCAGCCAGGATAAAAGTATATTAGAAAAGTTTTTCACAGATGAGTTAAATTCACTTTTCAAAGCTCAAAGACAGATTCGTTCTTTTAGACGTACAAAACAAGACTTTTATATTCTTTGGTATCTCTTAGCTCCACTTAATATAAAGATGGTTCAGTATCATAGATTAGAGATAAAAAAAGACCTACAAAAGTTTTTCCATATTTTGAGAAATAACTCTGAAATTTATAGAGAAACTTTTATGAAAAAGTGCAAGAATTTCATGCAAAATATTCTACACATAAGAGAGAAATTAAACTTTCTGAAGCAGAGAAAATTGAAATGCTTAGGGAGCAAGGTAATCGCTGTGCTATTTCAGGAACACTTATTTTCATAGGTGATGATATTGAAGTAGACCATAATAAACCTATCAGTATAGGAGGTGAAGATTCTCTAGGTAATCTTCAAATTGCTCACAAAGATAGTAATAGAGGCAAGGGAGCAAAATTTCCTGAGAACAATGTTTAAACATATTCAAACGACTTCTTGGAAATGGGTTAGTAAGTAGCGATGGCGAATTTTGGCAACGTCAACGCAGAATGATACAACCCGCATTTCACCAAGAAAGGATTGTTGGTTATGGCAGGCACCAGACTATCTAACTAATCTTGTATAGTATATAAATATTAGATTAAGAAGCACTAAGTATTTGTAGATTTATCGACTTATTCCTACCCAAATGCGGTTGCAAACTTTAGAATTAGATTAAAATGAAGTCATTCCGACTATGTTTAATTTGAGCGGCTTATTTAGGCAAAGAGGGTAGAAATTATGATGTCAAAAAATCCTTTAGTGGTTGATTTTACTAAGCAAGATGGGGATTTAATGATTTATCCGCGTGCTGCATTGCTATCTAGTTATGCCTCAAATTGGGATATTGATTTTCGATACCACCGTCAACCGCAGTACGATATGGTTGAACATTCCTCTAAACAACATCGCATTATTGTTCACGATCTAACTTTACAGGCGCCGATGCTTGAGATAGTTGAGGAATTTTCTCAACCAAGTAACATAAATCGGGGAGCAATTACGGTTGTGCCAGCGAATTTACGGAATCGGGCATCTTGGGAAGCAGAGCATCAGTTTATTACATTGAGTTTTGAATCAAATATGCTGTTGCGGTACGTTGCAGAAGCGACCGATGCCAGTAATATAGAATTGTTACCAACTTTAAGTCGTCCCGACCCATTGATTCATAGTATTGCAATAGCCCTTAAATCCGAATTAGAATCCAACAAATTAGGTGGTCGTCTGTACGTAGATTCGCTCTTTACAGCTTTGATGGCTCACCTATTGCGTAATTATTCTACTAAAAAATGTACCCTGCCTTCTTCCACAAACGGTTTACCAAAACGCAAGTTGCAGCAAGTGCTAGATTATATTCACGATAACATAGATGAAGATTTAACGCTTTTCAAATTAGCGGCAATTGCTCACATAAGTCCAAGTTATTTCTCTAGTTTATTTAAGCAGTCTACTGGATTGGCGCCGCATCAATATATAATTCGCTATCGTGTCGAACGTGCCAAGCAACTGCTGCTTAAAGGAAAACTTAGTATTGCAGAAATATCTATATTAGTTGGGTTTACTCATCAAAGTCATTTGAGCTACCACTTCAGACGCCATTTTGGTAGCAGTCCCAAAAAGTTCATCGAAAGTCAGTAAGAATTTGCTCAAAATTCAAAGAATCTGCAAGACACACACGTTGAATATTTTGCATACTCAAATCAAGAGCCGAAGCTTACTAGTTATATCATTAATTAGGGTTTGCAAATGAGACGAAGTGTAATTATTGTTGCCTCTGCAATATTTCTTGTTACTCATGCTCCTAGCTTACAAGTCCCGCTTTATAGCATATACGCTCAAAAAGCAGGCTTTGGCAGTGGAATATCAGCAGTTGCTTTTGCAACATATGTAATAGGATTATTGCCGACTTTAATCTTATTTGGTGGTATTTCTGACCGTGTAGGGCGTAAAAAGGTAATCTTGGCAAGTTTATTATCAGCTATGCTTGCTACATTCGTAATGATTATCTATCCGAATATCTACGCGCTGTTTATTACTCGTGTTTTGCAAGGTATTGCAGTTGGCTTAATTACTGGAACAGGAACAGCCTACATATCCACAATCATCCCGAATAATTCAGCACAAGTTGCAGCTTATGTAAGTTTAACTAGTTCTTTAGGATTCTCTAGTGGTGCTTTGTTTACAAACGCTGTTTTATTGTTAGACAAAAAAACTTTAGTGCCTTTAAGCTATTGGGTTGTTTTTATACTGACATTCTTGAGCATTGGTTTTGCTTCTCAACTACCAGAACAACCAATTTCAAGAACTGCGCTAGTTCGCCTACCCAGTTTTCCAAATGGTACTATTGCACCAGGATTTGCTATTGCTTTGGCATGGTCGCTGGCAGGAATTGTAAGTCTGACTTTACCAGCAAAGTTAATTAAATATGGTTTGCCTGACTGGTCAGGTCTAATGTTGTTCATTTTTGTAATTAGTGGTGTTCTAGTCCAACCATTTGCACGTCGTCTGAAAGCAAGATATGCAGTGCAATTCGGCGCCGTGATTCTCGTCTTTGGCTATATTGTTTTTACATATGGGGCAAATGCTGGCGCCTTAAGTTTAGTCATATTTGGTGTCGCGATAGCAGGAACAGCTTGTTATGGATTCACCTACTTAGGAGGACTATCTGAAATCCTTAAGTTTAGTGCTTCGCAATCTGCAAGGATTACTTCTGGGTATTTCATTTGTGCTTATCTAGGGTATGGCGTGCCTATTGTTGTTATTGGTTTTTTGTCTGACAAAATAGGCATTGTAAATAGCTTGTTTGGTTTTGGAGTGCTTTTTATCATCAGTAATATTTTACTGGCTTTACATTACCAGCAACTTAAAAAGAAAAGTAACTCTATCTAATGAAAGTCTACCTAAAGGGTTTTCCTAAAATAAATAGTTTGCGAATAGCAATTGAGTTTTTCATGAAATCTTAGGAACTGATATGACACATATTTTACATATTGATTCTAGTCCCAGAAGCGAGCGTTCTATCTCTCGCTTATTAACTAAAGAATTTATTACCGCATGGAAACAAGCTTATAAGCATGATACTGTGACTTACCGGGACATAGGGCACTATGTTATTCCACCAATTGATGAAACTTGGATTGCAGCAGCTTTTAGTCGTTCTAGAGAACTGTCTCCCGAATTAGAAGCAGCGCTTAAAATATCCGATGAATTGATTGATGAACTTTTAGCTGCTGACTTATGTGTTTTCGGTGTTCCGATGTATAACTACAGCATCCCCGCTAATTTCAAAGCGTATATCGACCAGATTGTTAGAGTTAAAAGAACTTTTACAGTCGGTCAAGATGGTTATGAAGGCTTAGTAAAAGATAAAAAAATACTTGTAATTACCACGCGCGGAGGTACGTATTCAAATAGTCAGCTCGATTTTCAAGAACCGTATTTGAGAGCTATTTTTGAGCTTATTGGTATTACAGATATTACATTTATCCATGCCGAGAATTTATCAATGGGTGATGAAAATCGTCAACAGTCAATAGCTGCCGTTAGTGATGTTATTCAAGAGTTTGTTGCTAGAAATTAGATTCCCATTAGATTCCCGACTTCTTGGAAAAGTCGGGAATCTGAATTTTAGAAATATAAAAAATAAGGATTATAAAATGAATTTAATAAATATTTTACTGTCTATTAGTATAATAAATAGCTTGAGTTTATTATTATCACTTAGTGTTGCAAACACAGCTTGGGCAGAAACATCTTCATATACTCCTAATACAGTTTACCAGATAGCAAATGTAGATGTACAAGAGCAAAAAGTTCTCATTGATGAACAAGTTACTTCAGTCAATCAATTAGAAGATCTTCAACCAACTGACTGGGCATTTCGCGCGCTTCAATCCTTAATCGAACGTTACGGTGTTATTGCAGGTCATTCAGATAGCAGATTCCGAGGAAATCGAGTAATGACTCGTTATGAATTTGCAGCAGTATTAATCACAACACTTGAACGAGTCAACGAACTGATTGCACAGAGAACAACACTCTTGCGTGATGATTTAGCTACATTACAACGACTTCAGCAAGAGTTTGCAATTGAGTTAACTATGCTACGGGGTCGTATAGACTTTTTAGAAGTTAGTGCAGCATCTTTGGAAGCAAACCAATTTTCTACAACAACAAAACTAAGTGGTCAAGTTATTTTTGCACTGACTGGGGGAGGTTTTAGTGGTGAACGGATTATTGATGTGACGGGTAGGGAGATTGCCAAAGAAAATCCTAACACTACTTTTATCTATCGAGCAGCTTTAGATTTTGATACAAGCTTTAGCGGTACTGATTTACTGAAAATTCGACTTGATATTGGTAGTAATGGTGCGGATGATAACGTTGCTGGATTTTTGGAGGCAGCATTCGGTAGTACCTTAGATTTCTCAGCGAAACCACCTATAGAAAAATTAGGTCTTTCGCGTTTGTACTATACATTCTCCCCATCTAAAGATATCACTCTTTCCTTTGGTCCAAGAATCAGCCTAACTGACTACGTAGACTTAAACAGCTATGCAAACCTCAGCTTTTTAGATTTTTCTACCCAAGCATTAGTTAACAACTATATTCTTTTTCCAGTTCAAGGGTTAGGAGCAGGTGCTGCCGTTAATTGGAATCCTGGTCAAGGTTCATTCACCGCACGTGCGGCTTATATAGCTGCATCTGCCAATGAACCAAAGGAAACTAGCTCATCTTTTGTTCCCGGTATTTTCCCATTGGGCTATGCTCTTTACCCCAATGGTCGTAGTAACCAAGGATTGTTTGGCGACCCGTACCAAGGAGTCGTTGAACTAGAATATGCTCCATCTAAACATGCAGCGTTACGCCTTCAATACGCTAGCGGGAATGTGCTGAATGGTCAGTTTAATGTATTCGGCGCCAACGTTGAACTAGCGATTTCACGTTCCTTTGCAGTCTTTGGTCGTTACGGTTTCGGCAGTTACAATGACACTGCCTTTGGTGACATTGAACCTAGTTACTGGATGGCAGGTGTTGCATTCCGAGACCTTTTGAAAACAGGTGCTTTGGCAGGTATTGCTATTGGTCAACCGTTTATTGAGAATGCAGTAGGTAATGCAACTCAGACAAACTTTGAAGCATTCTACAATCTCCCGATTTCCGATAATATTAGAATCACACCGTTAGTACAAGTGATAACCAATCCTGCTAACCAAGAAGATAACGGTACTATTTTTACAGGTACATTGCGAACTGTATTCTCTTTTTAGACGGCATTGTTCCCAAACTAACTTTCAAAATTCCTAGATTGATGCAAAATTTGTAGTATTTCAATGGCATCTTCAATTTTGACGTAAAAAGCAATATATGGCTTAACTGAAAAGCTCCTAAGTCCTTGAAGTAACGCATCTTGGCTTTTGCCCATGTCAGGAAACTGAGCTAACATGGGCAAACGGTCAAGAATTTGAGCAATTTGTCTGTCAGAAGCAAGTGGATTTTGCCCAGTAATATAAACCCAAGTATCTTCAAGGTCCCACACATCGAATGGTAGAGCGCCTAGATGGTAGTTTGAAAAATGCTCCGAACCAACAGGGAGTATTAACTAACTGGCAAAACACTATCACTGAGTACCTCACATCTTGCACCAGGCCTAGAAACCGGGCTTCTTGACAAAAACTTCGCTATA
>NZ_MRCD01000029.1 GCF_001904745.1 Calothrix sp. HK-06 | reverse complement strand
TTATAATGCGGAAAGATTAAGTAAGTCGGCGCCATACGAAGTATCAGTTAATTCAAAAAAAGTTACTGGTAAACAAATTCAGGAGTGGATGCAGATTTGTATCGAAGCATTAAAACAATATCCAAAATCAATTTTGCCTAAGTTTTCACTTGAAGCATTGCAATCAACAGGGTTTGAAGTTCAATCTGAATCAATCAGAGGAACCGAAGAACTTGAATGGCAAAACGAATTAGCTCGAGAAGAAATTAGCGACTCGGAATTTTATTTATCAGGAAAAATTAATTCGATTTTATCTGAAAATTTAATAACATTAAAGCCTGATGTTCAAAAAATATTGTTTCTTTATTATGGTTTCAAGTTGACTCAAAAACAGCTAGCTGATACATTAAATATTAATCAAAGTACTCTTTCTCGTTATATAGCAAAATCTACTCTCAATTTATTAGATAATATTTTGGAAATTTCACAACCAAAAAAATGGGCGGATGACTATGTGAAAAGATGGCTTAAGCAAAGCTATCAGGCGCCTATCCATTCAGATATAATTCAAGCAAGTTTAGTTGATGCCGTGAAGAAACTTTCAATGGAGGAACGAGATATTTTACAAGGTTATTATAATCAACAAATAAATTACTCATGCACAAAAGTTAACAAAATAATTTGCGATTTACAAAATGAATTATTATTAAATATTAACAATTGGGTTAAAAAATATATTAACAGATGGTTGACAAACTATTATAATAATCTTGTTGTAACTATTCTAGATAATTCTCATTATTCACGTGATAGTTTAGAAATAGAAACAATAGTTTCTTTAGTTGAAACATATCTTAAATCAGCAACAACAGCCATCGTTAAATAGTTTAATCTCTGAGGAGAATACCATGTTAAGATTACCTGATTTTATGTCAATTGACACAACAAATTTGTGGTTGAATATTTCTTCTTCTGAACAACAAAAAGCATATAGACATGCTCAATGCTATTCTAATCCAACTGCTTGTTATAATGCTTATTTAAATAGCGTTTGTTTGTATCAGTTTCTCAATTGGCTTCAAGATTGGTTACGCGAAGAATATAATTTAAGTGCTTCCGTTTTTCCTTCTGAGCAAGATATCACTTACATTTGGGAAGTTGTCAGTGGTGCAGCTATCCAATTTGGTAATACTCGACTAGTATTAATTCCAACAGAAACTTTAGATTTAGATGTTTTATGTGTACCTCAAGAATGGGTAGATATTGAAAGCTGGAAAGCTGATTACTATGTTGCTATACAAATTAATTTAGATGGTGATGATGATTGCTGGATGCGAGTATGTGGTTTTACAACGCATCGTCAACTTAAAAATCAAGGTATTTGTAACGAAGATTCTCGTACTTACTGTTTACCGTTAGAAGCATTAGCTGATAACATTATTTCTGTATTTACAACATTGGAATTAAATTTGCAGGTAGAAGTACCTTCTATTGTAAGCTTATCTGAAGCTGAAGTTACAAATTTATTACATATTTTAGGTGATGCATCTGTTTATACTCCAAGATTGTTCGATATCCCGTTTACTAAATGGGCAGCACTTATTTCTAACTCTCAATGGCGCCAACAACTTTACAATCGACGTTTAGGTATAGTAAAAAATGTTGCGTCTGTGTCTTCAGTAAAAGAATCGAGAACTGTAGTCAATCTTAATCAATGGTTTGAAAAGTTTTTTGAAGCAGGTTGGCAGTCTCTTGATGCACTTGTCGATACACATTTACTAAATTTAGCGCTTGAGTATAGAAGTTCCCACAGTAAAGGATTAACACAAAAAGGCGCCAAGTTAATTGACTTAGGAATGCAAATCAGTGGAAAATCTGTAGCGCTGCTACTTGCTATTTCTACTGAAGCTGAGGGAAAAACAGGAGTAATTGCACAAGTTCATCCTACTGGTGATGATAGCTACTTACCACTGAATTTAAAGTTGTCACTTGTAGAATCTGGTAACGTTTTACAAGAAATTCAATCTCGTAGTCGAGATTGCTATATTCAATTAAATCATTTTAAAGTATTACCGGGTGCTAATTTTAGTATTAGACTAGTCTTAGGCGAATTTAGTATCACCGAAGATTTTGTAATTTGATACAAAAGTTAATTAAATACGGCAAGTGCGTCATGAGTAAATTAGTTGTGATCAAATTAGACAAAGGTAGCTTAAATGATGGATTTCCTCTAGTCACCGCACAATATTGGGAGACTAGTAGTTCTCGTCCAACACAGTTTACAGCTAGTTTACCATCGGCGCCTGAAATAGGTGAAATTTATAAACGTTTTCAATTAATGTACGAATCACTTCATGAACGTATGGTAAAACGTTCGATGATTGAAATTGATTCAGTAGGATTAAATAATGTTAGCGAAGTTGATTTTGGCGAAGTTCAACAGCAGTTACATTCAGCACTCAACGACTGGCTAAATTGTAACTCATTTCGTCCAATTGACCAACAATTAAGGGCACGATTGGCTTTAGATGACGAACTTCAAGTTATCTTTGAAACTAGTAATTATGTATTAAGATATCTACCTTGGCATTTGTGGAATTTTTTTGAAGATTACCGTTATGCAGAAGTTGGATTAAGTTTTGCTAAGTACGAGCAAGTCAAACCATTCATTAAAAAGTATCATGCAAATCAGGTTAGAATTTTGGCAGTATTAGGAAATAGTGCCGGAATTGATGTTCAAAAAGATAAAAAGATTTTAGAAGAATTACCATTATCATCAACTGTTTTTTTAGTCGAACCTTCGCGTCAAGAATTAGACAAACATTTATGGGATAAACGAGGTTGGGATATTCTCTTTTTTGCGGGACATAGTTCTAGTCAAAATCATAAAGGTAAAATACATATTAATCAAAATAGTACTTTAACAATTGCTGAGTTACGAAATGCTTTAAAATTCGCAATCGCGCGCGGTTTAAAGTTGGCTATATTTAATTCTTGTGATGGTTTAGGGTTGACGCAGCAGCTAGCAGATTTACAAATTCCGCAAACTATAGTTATGCGTCATAATATACCTGATGTAGTTGCACAAAAGTTCTTAAAATATTTTCTCACCTCTTTTGCTAGCGGTACACCTTTTTATGTAGCAATGCGTTACGCGCGTGAAAGATTACAGGGTTTAGAAGATAACTATCCAGGAGTGTCTTGGTTACCTGTTGTTTGTCAAAACCCAGCAGAAGAACCTGTAACTTGGCTTTCTTTATGCGGTCAACCTAATACAATTTCCGGAACTGACTCTCCAAATCAGAAATTTCAAATAATTTTTCTTGCTAGTATTGTTATTACCAGTTTACTAATGGGAATACGTTCGCTCTCGATATTACAATACTGGGAACTTTCAATATTTGATACAATGATGCGAATGCGTCCTGCTGAAAAACCAGACCCTCGCATTGTAGTTGTCACCGTTACAGAAGCAGATATTCAAGCTCAAAAACAAAGGCAAAAATCTTCTATATCGGATGAAACGTTGCAGAAACTATTGCTTTATATACAACTACATAAACCAGCAGCTATTGGATTTGATGTTTATAGGGACTTTCCTGTAGACAAAAAATATCCTTCTTTAAAGACACAATTGCAGTCGTATAATAATTTCATCGCAGTTTGTCAAGCTGCTAGTAGTAAAATACAGTCACCAGGTGTTTCACCTCCTCCCGAAATTCCCAAAGAGCGTACAGCTTTTAGTGATGTTTCGGTAGATGCTTATTCTGTGGTTCGTCGTCACCTGCTTTCAATGACCCCTGACAGTGATTCACGATGTCAATCAAGCGACTCATTAAGCTTGAGAGTCGCGCAGCAATACCTTGCTACAACAAATGGAATTACACTTGAAATAACAGAGGAAGGTTTACTTAAACTAGGCAATATTGTATTTAACCCAATAGATGTTCCCACAGGTGGATATCAAAAATTTAGTTCAACGGGTCATCAAATACTACTTAATTATCGTGCCTCAAAAAACATTGGCACACAAGTTACTCTTGGAGAAGTTTTAAGCGATAAATTTAATCCTCAATTATTTCAGGGCAAAATTGTTTTAATAGGTGTAGATTCTGATAGTGCTAAAGATTTTTTCTTAACACCATATAGTTTAGTAAATCCTGTGCGACAAGAGGTTCCGGGAGTAATAATTCATGCTCACATGGTCAGTCAAATTATTAGTGCAGTATTAGATAAACGTCCTTTACTTTTTGCTTTACCTGTATGGGGAGAAGTTATTGTTGTTGGTGGTTGTTCAATACTAGGTTGCATTTTAGCTTTATATGCTAAATCTCGACTGCAATTTATTATCTTTATAGGTACTATACTAATTGCTTTATATACAACTTGCTTAATTTTGCTTGTTAGAGGATGTTGGGCGCCGTTTTTACCTTCGTCACTAGCATTTGTGTCTTCAGCTATTGCTGTTAAAGTTTGTAAAAATCAAAAGCAAGATTTTGAATTTATTCTAGAGACTAAACATGTTTAGTTTCATTATGACGGTATGTAACGTCTAGTTTATTGAGTTAAATATGAAAAAACTTTCTTATTTCACCACGCTACTAATTAGTGTTACCATTTTAATTGGTTTAACAGAACAAGTAGTATTTTCACAAAATCAAGTAAAGCAAAAAGTAAATTTTAGTAAACCAACTTTGCAAAGACCACCAGTAAATAGAGGCGCCCCCACTGACAGAAGAGGAGCAGGAACTCGTGGTGAGTGTCCAGCAGTAAATATGGTGCCTACAGGTTTAGTGCCAATAGAAATATTAAATAATTCTCCAATTGTTATAGGTAATACCGAAACAGAATACCCGACATTTTGGTATTATTTACCTTATAAGGCAGAAAACATTAGTTCTGTAAAATTTGCGCTTGTAGATGGAGACGAAAATTTATTAACCAAAGAACCAATTCCCGTCAATGTATCTGGAATACCAGGAATTATCAGTTTTACCCTTCCTAAAACCCAGCAACCTCTAAAAGAAGGACAGTTTTATCATACGTATTTATTAATTGATTGTAATCCTCAAAGTCGTTCGGAAGATGTGGTGATTGAAAGCTTAGTTCAAGTTGTGCCGCCTTCTGCCGAATTAAAAAGGCATTTACAAACAGCAACAGAACGCGAAAAAGTTAGTATTTATGCGAAACTTGGTTATTGGCAAGATGCTATTACCACTTTAGGAGAACTCCGGCGCCAGTCACAGAACGATGCAACTTTAATAGAAGATTGGAAAACACTATTAAATTCTGTAAATTTGGAAAGTATTGCAGCAGAACCTATATCACCTTGCTGTAAACCTAAATAGAAAAATATTACAATTCATTAATAACCAAAACGTATGGCGCCTAAAAAATGCGTGAACTCTGCAAAAATTTCTACTTATAGTGAGGGATGCAATGTTAGGCAAAAATCTCAACTTGGGGTACTTTAAAGAACTAGAAATTGCGCGAGTGCGAACCATAATTCGTCAGTTTGTTGGTGCATTAATATTATCTGCTAATTGCGCGTTCTGCACTTTGTACAGTAGCGAAGCTATCGCCCAAATTACTCCAGATAACACTCTCCCTAATAATTCTATCGTCACACCAGATAGTAAAACCTTCAATATCACAGGTGGCACTCAAGCAGGGAGTAATCTTTTTCACAGCTTCACAAATTTCTCTGTTCCGACTGGTGGCGCCGCAATATTTAACAACGCAATTGATATCCAGAATATCGTCAGCAGGGTAACAGGTAAGAATATTTCAAATATAGATGGATTGATGCAGACATTTGGCAGCGCTAACCTATTTTTGCTGAATCCAAATGGAATAGTATTTGGGCCAAATGCACAATTAAATGTAGGGGGTTCCTTTCTCGCAACAACAGCAAGCAGTTTCAAATTTCCTAATGGTACTGAATTCAGCGCTACTAATCCCAATGCACCACCGTTGTTAACAACTAGCATAATTCCAGGATTGCAATACGGCTCATCACAATCAGAAGCAGCTATTGTAAGCTTTGGGAATTTGGCATCAAAGCAAGATTTGACACTCGTGGCTGATAAGCTGGAGTTATCAGGACAGCTATCTTCTGGAGGAAATCTCAGTATTCGTAGTGTATCTGATAGATTAACTCAGATCAATTCTCCGAATACTCCTATTTTTACCTCACTGGGGGATGTAGATATAGCAGCTAACTATACAGGCGCCTCGCTGTTAGTTGAAGCAAAAGGAAATATTCGCTTTGGTGGCAATATCAACATTATTAAACCGGGTACAACTGAGTTGCTTCCCAAATTAAATGCTGAAACTTTAAACAAAACTTCAACGCTAATTTTGCGATCAGGACAAAGTACTTTGCCTCAAGTCGGTGTCAATTCTGAAAATGCACAAGCCTCTAGTAACTCAAATGTGCCACAGGGAATTACACTAAAAGATGTTGTTCTACAACCGTTTAATGGGATTGGCGGAATAGTCGATATTAAAGCAGCATCAGGGGATGTGAATACCGGGCTAACTAGTACCAATGGGCAAAATGGCAATTTCAATGGTTTTACAGAGGGCGTTTTCACAGGAGGTACGATTACCTTAAACGCTACTAATGGTAGCATTTCTACTGGCAATTTGTTTTCTTTCTCATCCTCCTACCCAAGAAATGCAGGCACAGGGGGAGCGATTTCACTCAACGCTGGTGCTAATATTAATACACAAAACCTGAACTCCGGTTCCTCCTCCATCTCAGGAGATACAAGCACGGGGGGAGCGATTTCACTCAACGCTGGTGGCAATATTAATACAGAACAAGTCCTGGATTCTTCCTCCAACTCCGCTTCAGGAAATGCAGGCACAGGGGGGGCGATCGCACTCAACGCTGGCGGCAATATTAATACACAAACTCTGAAATCCTCCTCCTACTCTGACGAGTCAGGAAATGCAGGTGCAGGGGGAGCGATTACACTCAAAGCTGGCAGCAATATTACTACACAACAAGACCTGAGATCCTACTCCTTCTCCAACTCAGGAAATGCAGCAGGTGCAGGGGGAGCGATTACACTCGACGCTGGTGGCGATATTGATACACAACAAATCCTGGATTCCGGCTCCTTCTCCCCATCCAACTCAGGAAATGCAGGCATAGGGGGAGCGATTACAATTAACGCTGGCGGCAATATTAATACAAAAAAAACCCTGAATTCTAACTCCTTCTCCTACTTAGGAAATGTAGGCACAGGGGGAGCAATTTCACTCAAGGCTGGCGGCAATATTAATACAAAAGAAACCCTGAATTCCACTTCCCACTCTGGCGAGTCAGGAAACGCAGGTGCAGGGGGAGCGATTACAATTAACGCTGGCGGCGATATTAATACACAACAAACCCTAAATTCCACCTCCGTCTCCCGCTTCGGAAATGCAGGCACAGGGGGAGCAATTATACTCAACGCTAGCGGCAAGATTAATACACAACAAACCCTAGACTCCTACTCCGACTCCGACTCAGGAAATGCAGGCACAGGGGGGGCAATTACACTCAAAGCTGGCGGCGATATTAATACACAACAAACCCTCGATTCCGGCTCCGACTCTTTCTCAGGAAATGCAGGCACAGGGGGAACGATTACACTTGACGCTGGCGGCAATATTACTACACAACAAGACCTGAGATCCTCCTCCTACTCCTACTCAGGAAATGCAGGCACAGGGGGAACGATTACACTCGACGCTGGCGGCAATATTACTACACAACAAGACCTGAGATCCTCCTCCGACTCCGACTCAGGAAATGGAGGCACAGGGGGAACGATTACACTCGACGCTGGCGGCAATATTAATACACAACAAACCCTCGATTCCGGCTCCTTCTCCTACTTAGGAAATGCAGGCGCAGGGGGGGCAATTATACTCAACGCTGGTCGCAATATTAATACACAAACTCTAAACTCCTACTCCACCACCTACTTAGGAAATGCAGCAGGCACAGGAGGGGCAATTACACTCAGCGCTAATGGTATTATTAACTTTGAAGAATATGACTCTGAAACCAAAACAGACAAGGTGAAGCCAAGAGGTTCAATGAACTCCTCCGGAACAACGGGTTCAGGAAACATTACCATCCATAGTGGTGCGCCTTTTACGTTATATAATAGTATTATTTCTAGCGATACCTTTGGGTCAGGGTTAGCAGGAGATATTAAAATTAGTGCCTCTTCTATTACCTTCACTGATGGCGCACAACTTTCTGCCTCTACCCACAGCAGCGGACGAGGAGGAAATATCACTTTAGTTGCTTCGGATAAAGTAGAACTGAGTGGAACAACAACTGAAACTCCTAAAGGCTTTTTTAGCTCAAAAGACTCTAATAATGCTACCGGAATTGAACCCGGTAAATATCTTGGCGGTTTTATCCCTACGGGTACTGTAGTTAATCAAAACAACATACCTTCTGTAACCAAGTTTCCGAGCGGTGTTTTTTCTCAAACAACCACTGGTTCTAATGGTAGCGCTGGTAATATAAAGATTGAAACAGGACAACTCATCGTCAAAGATGGGGCAGCTATCGCTACTACTACATTTGGAACCAATAGTAATGCTGGTGACATTTCAATCAATGCTCGTGACTCCATCACAGTTGATAGCGGTTCAATATTAAGTGGTGTAGCAGGAGCAGCTAGAGGCAACAGTGGTAATATTGATCTGAAATCTCGTGTCCTTACAGTAACCAACTCTGGAATTGTACAAACGCAGACTCTAGGACAGGGTTTTGCTGGAGAGATTCAGGTGAATGCGACTGATACAATCAAGATTTCTGGTAAAAGTAGCGCCTTACGTTCTGCCAGTGGTGGTAGTAATGAGCTATTGCTGGGTACAGCTAACAGCAATATTGGACCTGGTGGTAATATCAGCGTTAAAACTAACAGCTTGGACATAGCTTCGCAAGGAGTTTTGGATGCAACAACGCAGACCAACTCATTTGGAGGCGATATCACAGTTAAAGCTAACACTTTGAGTGTTGAAGATGGAAAGATTCTTACTTCCACCTCTGGGGCAGGAAACGCCGGGAGTTTAACTTTTCAACCTCTTGGTGATGGGCAAACTTTAACGGTGAATTTTCAAAAAGAAGCGCAAATATCCGCATCCACAAGTAGTAGTGGTAAAGGTGGAACCTTAAGAATAACTGCCCCTGAATCTATTACTCTCACTGGCGATGGCTCAATTATATCCGCTGACACTACAGGCGCTGGCAATGGCGGAGACTTAACTTTGAGTACAGGAAAGTTAGTAGCACGGGATGGGGCACAAGTTACAGTCAGCAGCGCAAATTCTGGCAAAGCTGGCAACCTAACTGTAGATGCTAACTCTATTAAGCTTACCAACAGCGCCAAAATTAACGCCGATACTACTGGAGGTGGGGGAAATATCTTTCTCAATTCACCTTTGTTATTACTGCGTCGTGGTAGTAGCATCACAACTAATGCTTCTGGAAGTGAAATTAAGGGTGGTAACATCCATATAGATGCTAAAAATGGTTTTATTGTTGCCGTGCCACAAGAAAACAGCGATATTCGGGCTGATTCTGCTGATTTTCGCGGTGGAAATATTACTATCAATAACATTGCTGGTATCTTTGGTATCCAACCTCGGAAAGAACCTTCCCCTCAAACAAGTGATATTACTGTCAAAGGAGCAACTGCTGATTTAAGTGGTACATTGCTTCTTAACGGTCCGAATGTCGATCCCAGTAAGGGATTAGTTCCTTTAACAATAGATGTAGTGGATGTCGCTCGTTTAATAGACGATAATGTTTGTGTGCGAACTGCTAACAGTACTTTCACCTACACTGGACGTGGTGGTTTACCTTTATCTCCCAACAACACATTTAATAGTGATGCTAATTGGGAAGATTGGCGCCTTACTGCTGTAACAAGGCAAACACAAAGAAATAGCGAGAGCAGGAAAGAGACTAATTCTTCAGAACCTACTCAAATTGTGGAAGCGCAGAGTTGGATAATTAATCAAAATGGGGAAGTGATACTCACAGCTGAACCTGCCACAGCGATACCATACAAAGTGGGAAGTTCATCATCTGAATGTCAGGCAACAAAGTCAACACCCTAGTTTTAAACCCCTTTTATTTGATAAATTGTTAGTGTAAGTACAAAATTTTGAAAAAATCATGAGATAATTAAAGATAAAATGAAATATAGTTTCACTTGCACATCTCAACTAAGAATAAGGGAATTATATTGTGCCGTACAGTCAATTCAAAACATTGGCAAGTGTAAAGTCAGCATTTGGGATTACTACGCAAGAGGGTGTGCGTTTCTTGCCACAGTTGGCGCCTCTAGAACCTTCTTCTACACTCCAGAATTATTTAGAATATAGTTTACCTGTTGCTACAGCGACGGGAAGTGAAAAGGCTCGTTCGGAATTAATAATTAGCCCTGTTTTATTAGAAGTGCGCCAAATTTTACAGCAAAAAATTAGCTTTTTTTCAGGGGAAGATTTTACGGTTGATGAAACACTAGGTTTAAACGGAAGTTGCGATTTTTTGTTAAGTCGCTCTACAGAGTTGATAGAAATTGAGGCGCCTGTTTTTATTTTAGTTGAAGCAAAAAAAGCTGACTTAAAAACAGGTTTAGGGCAGTGCGCGTCCGAGATGGTAGCGGCACAAATGTTTAATCAAATGAAAGGACAGCCTATCACTACAATTTATGGCTGTATTAGTAATGGGAGTCAATGGCGTTTCATGAAATTAAAAGAAAAGGTATTAACGATAGATTTAAATGATTATCCTTTACCCCCAGTAGGACAGATTCTAGCTTTTTTGACTTGGATAGCAGAGAATTAGTTATTGCAACTTCAACAACTGTAAAAATGAAAATATAATTATTTATAATTATATTTAACTATGGCAAGATGGTGGGTTAAACATTAAACCTAGAGGCGTGACAGTAGGTGGTGTCGCTGTAAGTTCTATCTCGCCTTTCTCATTCTTCACCCAACTATTAGCTTCGACAATAGGTTCTGGTGTAGCACGTTTTGGTGTGAAGAGTTGAAAGTTTTTAGCAGTAGTCGGGCGATGGTCGTGTTGCACAGTAGTAAGTTGCCAATCTTCCCACACAGTATCACTGCTGAGTTGGGAGTCGGGAGAGGAAGACAAACCCCCACGTCCGGTGATGGTGAAGCTACTACCAGTGCCTGCGGTAACAGCACAGAAGTTTTGGTTAATCAAGCCAGCGGCATCGACTACTTCTACTGGCAGTTGCACTAATCCCCGATTGATGTCAACATCAGGTGTATTAAGATTTACCTGACCGTTTAAAATAGGACTCGTTTGGGAAATTGCCGTGATGCTACTCGGAAGCTGCTGAAAGTTGATTTTAGTTAGGTCGTCCGTTTTCAATAGTCTCACCAAGTCTTCTCGGCTAAACACTGTCAAACCATAAATACTAGTAGCGTTGATTGTAACTTTGCCACCAGAGCCACTGAAAGCATTGGCGGTGATGTTGCTATTTTCATTTGGTACCGAGACGATAAAGCCCGATGGAGCATTAATAGTAATGTTGCCACCATTTCCCCCTGCTGTGCAGTACCTGCAGTAGTGGAGATTGAGCTTTGATTGCGTAAAAGTAACAAGTCTTTTAAGGTTAAGATTATATCTCCACCGTTACCCGAATTGGTCGTAGCTGTGATAGTTCCTTGATCTAGGTTGATAGAGCGCGCGTTGATTACTGAGTTACCTGCTTGGCTTGTTCCACCTTTTCCTTCATTCCGTACTGTTACCATACCGCTATCTCTAATAATCAACTTCCCAGTATCAATGCTCAACGAACCCCCATTACCTGTACTTTCTGGTGCCACCGCAGCACTTATTTCACTATTAGGCGGCTCTGAAAGTGTTCTAAATTCCGCTCCTGGGGTTGTACCAAAAACTTCCACAGAATCAGTAGCATGAATTTGCAATGTCAACAAACCCTAAACCTTTTCCAATACCAGCACTCAGTACACTCCCAGACGTAACTTCTAAATCACGAGCATTAACCGCAATATCTCCTCCATTAGCAGCTTCTACATATACAGCAGCGCCATTAGTCAAAGATATATCTGCTCGTGTACTAGAAGCAGGAAAGTTCAAGCTCAAATTATCGCCATCTACATTTAGCCCCACAAAACCAGAGGCAGCTAATCCTCCCAACTCGACTCTTCCACCATAAGCATTCAGTTGTCCGCCTTCCATGCTAATGTTGCCACCAACTAGCAGTAAACTCTTGCCATCCGGTACACGTAGACCTTTTACTGTAAAACCCGCCGGATCACTTTGAGCTAGTAGCGCTGTTGAGTTGTTTTGAATCGGCGCCGCAGCAATTTGACTAAATAACAATGCCGAAGGATTTATTGTTAATAAAGGTGATGGCGCCTCTGGGTTTGTAGCGCTGAAATTCCCTAAACTTCCGAATCCTATTGCGTTTGCTGTACTCCCTATAAAGGAACCACCAATATCCAACCGCGCGTTAGGACCAAATATAATTCCGTTCGGATTTATCAAAAATAAATTTGCAGATTCATTAGCTTTGATTATACCGTTAATATCAGAGCGCGTGTTACCTGTTACCCTAGTTAAAATATTTTGAACATCCGCAGAATTCTTAAAAAAAGCTGTAGTATCACTTGGTACAGAAAATTTGGAAAAACTATGGAATAAATTGTTACCAGCGCGCGTTCCACCTTCAATTTCAATTAATTGCGTATTATCCTGCGACTGCTGTACATTAGACGGAGTAGGCAATGTCTCATCTGCAACTATTTGCGCGTTACAAACGCCCCAATATTGAACGCTAAAAAATAGGAGACAAAAAGCAAATTTAGCATGTTGTAACCACTTAAATCGCATAGGCGCCCCTTAATTATTTATACGTAAATTAGGTTCCGGAACCCAACTCAACTCTATAGATATTGCCGTTCAATATAAACTATAGGTACAACGAGAGCTAGTTTATGCAGCAACTAAAGTGTTAAGTTTTGTAACGTATTTATAATCATCATAAAAAATGCCATATTTTTGTAATCTTACAAGTCCAAAATTAAACACGGCGCCGTATTAATCACTATAAATGACATTGAGATAATAGGTTATGTCGTTACAACCAATTACCAATTAAAACGTATGGCGCCCAATAACGTGGGTGTGGTTTTTTTTGTAATATATATTTTTGAGCTAGTTGCAAAGCTTCTGATTTGGTAATATTAGGGTTGTTGGCTAACTCTTCATAAAATTTACCCATTAAGTCAGCAGTCGATTCATCTCCAACTGGCCATAATGATGCAAGTGTACTGCGGGCGCCGGAACGCACAGCAACCCCAGCTAGTCCTAGTGCTGCTCGTTTATCACCTGTAGCGGTTTGGCAAGCACTCAATACTAATAATTCGATCGGGTTAGGTACATTAGATGAACGTCCAACAATTTGTTCTCTAGTTTGGAGTATATCTCGCAATTCTTTAATATCTATTCTACCGTTCCAAGCTAGAATAAATGTATTTCCTAGTTGCGAGCTAAATTGACCATGAGTTGCTAAGTGAACTACTTGATATGTATCAGAACTGACTTTTTGCTCGATGTTTTTATCAGTAAATTCTTGATTAATAAGGGACGTTGAGCGAAAAATAGATTTAATTTTATTTATCTCGTTTTCAACGTTTGTTAAGGCAGGAAAATTTTGAACTGATTTCGTTAGCCCTCCAGCTAAAGCTTCAATACGTCGTCTTTTTGCTCTTGGCTCTATTAACCGTAAACCTGGTGATAATGCAACACTATACTTCTCGATTAAATATTGCTTACCATCGTATAGCGCTGCCATTGGGATGTTTCGTAATGCACCATCTAGTACGAATACTAAATTTTTAACTTGTAAACGTTCTAAATCTTTCTCGGCGCCTTTAATTATCCAATTATAAACTTTCTCTGCAAGTTGATCGCGTTCTTTGCGCGTATAGCTTTGTTGTAACTGTTTAAGAAATGTTTCTAAATCATCTTCAACTTGATTTGATGTTTGTGTAGTATAATGTAGTAAATCTTTTTGTTTTGGTAATTTAACAATAACTTCAATGCGATTAGGCAAAATAATTGGGTAAAAAACTGCTGTTGCTGGATTTGCATTATCAACAATTTCGTCAATTGGTGTTTGTTGAACAATATTACAAGCATCGCGGAAAAAATTGTCTAATTCAGCTAATTGTAAAGCTTCGATAACATCGCGTGCTTGAATTAAATTCTTTTGATTTACTTTACCTGCTGCATCTTGATTCAATAATAAACTAACTAACTGACGATATATTGGCTCAACCTCATCACGAAAATCGAATTGAGCTTCACTACTTAGGCTTACCAAATCATTACGTATTGATTTTAACGTAGTAACTGCGTTTTGATATGCTGCTGTTGCCGCTGAAATATTGTTTTGTAAATAGTCTAACCGACCTAACTGCCACTGCCACTGGTAAGTAATATCCGGTGCATTAATTGACTGAGCAAGTGTTAAAGCAGACCCAGTATATTGTTTGGCAAGATTATATTCTTTTTGTAGCTCATACATTTGACCTAAATTACCCGAAGCAAAACTAAGAGCGCGCGCATCCTTCAATTCTTGACTTTGTTGAACGGCACCTTTCAATAATTCTATAATTTCAGGAGGAAAGGAGTTAGGAGTCAGGACGGGGGGGTTTAGACATGTTAAGTTACGGGCAAATTTAACTTTAGCATAAATTGCGGCTCGACTAGGAGTTAATGTAGCTATTTCTGATTTTATCGCTGCAATTTCTTGTGTTATTGGCTTTTGCCTAAGTTCTGGAGGTACACTTAAAATATTAAGCTGTGCTTGAACTTTGGCTATTTCTGATGTAGATTTATTAAGACTTTTTTGATAAAAATCGAGTGACTGAGCGTAATCTTTTTTTGCATCGTCAGAAATTGCAGTGATTGTATCGCAGCGTAATGGTGTATAATTTTGATGAATAGCGTTATTTGGCGGTAATTTTGTTTTAGCTTTTGCTAAATATAAATTACCCAATGAGAGCAAAGTCGCACTTTCTTCCGAAGAAGATTGTAGTTGTTGTGCTGCGATTAAACTTTGCTTTAACATTTTCTGCGATTCATCAAATTTACCTGTTGCTTGGAGAAAGTTCCCTAAACTTCGCAAACCAGCAACTTTTAACGGAGAATTTGCTGAGGATAGCAAATCTTTTTCTACTGATTCAAAAACTGACATAGAGCGTCGGTAAAATCCTAATGCTTGGTAAGCATTAGCTTTATTAATTAAGCTGCCAATACGACCAGTATCATCATTAATTTCACTATAAATATTTACAGCTTTTTGCCAAGATTCAATAGCTTTTTCAGTTTCTCCGCGTCCTAGTAGTAAACTTCCTTGAGTATTAAAAGTTAAAGCTAAAACATGTTTAATGTCATGTGAATTTAAATTTAACTTGTTTAATATATTAAGACTATTTGTAACAGATTCACTGGCGCCGTTCCAATCTCCAAGTTTTTGTTGGGTTAAAGAAAGATAATTTAATGCTAAAGCTTGATTGACAAAATCTCCTTGTAATTCATAAGCGCGCGCTACTTGCTTTAAATCAGAAGCAGCATCAGCAAACTGTCCTGCTTGATATAAAGTTTTACCCTGCTGCATCTTTTCTAGTACAGGTTTTTGTACTATTTGAGTATTTGCGGAAGCAATATAAATAGGGAGGAGGTGAATACCCAAACTTAAAATTATTCCTATCAGTACCAAGAAGATTTTAAATGTCATAATTTAGCAATATAGTTTCTATACGTAGGTTGGCTGGCAATACTGCTTGGTTAAGGAATTGATCCCCCCAACCCCCCTTATTAAGGGGGGCTTAAAACTGCTCTTGTTCCCCCCTTAGTAAGGGGGGTTAGGGGGGATCGTATTGTAGGAAAATGTCTATCCCTTGTAGTATTAGGTTGGGTTGGGTTCCTCTACCCAACTCGATAAATATTGCCATTTAATAATATAGGTAGAAGGAGAGCTAGTTTATGCAACGACTCAATTATTAAGTTTTGTAACAAAAGTCCAAAATTAAACACGGCGCCGTATTACCCTATTAATTACTACAAATGACATTGAGATAATAGATTATTTTGGGATAAACTAACAGGGTAAGCAGCCGTCAATATCACACTACCGTCTTTATCAATCACCCATCCCTGCGCTTCAACAATTTGATTAGAAATTCTGGAGGAAGTATTTGAGATAGGAGTATTTCGGACTGTTACACTCCTTTGTTGTTTCGATACGGACAACAGGCGCCAATCTTCCCAAGAAAAATTACTAACTGCGGGAGTATCTGGTGAGTCAGGTATACCACCACGTCCTATAGCTGTAAAGCTACTTTTTGCAGTACGCGCGCAAATATTATCATCGACTAGCCGAGCAACATCAACAACATCTACTGTTAAAGGCACTAAATCTTTACTAGGGTCTGCCAAGGTAGTAATATTAACATTACCACTTAATGCGCTAGTTGCCCCACTTGCTGTAATGCTGCTATCTAAACTGCGAAAAAGACCTTGAGTTTTGATATTAATATTACCACCGCGAGAGTTAGCAGACTTGGCGGCAATGTTACTGCCTTGTAATAAAGCTAATACGTCTGTGTTGATATCGATGTTACCACCAATGACGTTGCTACCTCTGGCATTAGTGGTGATATTGCTGCCACGAAGTAATATCAAGTCTCTAGAGCGCAGGTTGATATTCCCCTGCCCTGCTGTGGTATCGGCGCTGATAGTGCTTTGGTCAAGACGGATAGAGTTTGTCTTAACGTCTATATTACCAGCTGTGTTATTACTTGCTTCAGTTGTAGCACTTAATTCAGCCCTATTAAGTATTTCAAGCAAGCCAGTGGTAATTTTGATGTCGCCGCCTTTACCTACCCCCGTTGATGACACTGAACTGGTTGCATTACTACGATCAAAGTCAATCCTCTGACGGGCATTAATAATCACATTGCCCGCATCTCCTTTTCCAGAAGTAGTGGTACTCAGTTGAGCGCCATTGGCTAAAGTCAGAAAAGAGGTGTCGATGGTGATGTTACCGCCTTTACCCACCCCCGTTGATCCCACTAAACTGGTTGCATAACTACGATCAAAGGAAACTGCTTCACGGGCATTAATATTTACATTACCGCCATTCCCCTGCCCTATGGTTCTGGCTTGGACTATGGCACCATTGCTTAGATAAAGCGAGCCAGTATTGATGTTGATGTCGCCGCCTTTGCCCACTGCGTTTTGTGATTCCACATTGGTGAATGCTCCACTGGGTGTTCCACTGCTGCCTTCTACTCCATCAAACCTGACTGTATCGCGAGCATTAATAATCACATTGCCCGCATCTCCACGTCCATAAGTAGTGGCAACCAGTTCAGCGCCATTGGTTAAAGCCAGCGATCCAGTAGTGATGGTGATGTTGCCACTCTTACCACTGGCGCCGTCTCCCAAAGTGCTAAATACATAACCCCGATCAAAGTCAATCCTATCACTGGCAATAATAATTACGCTGCCCGCATCTCCTTGTCCAGAAGTACTGGTACTAAGTTGAGCGCCATTGGCTAAAGTCAGAAAAGAGGTGTCGATGCTGATGTCACCGCCTTTACCCACCCCCGTTGATTCCACTGTACTGGTTGCATTACTACCATCAAAGGAAACTGTTTCACGGGCAATAATATTCACATTACCGCCATCCCCCTGCCCACGGGTTCTGGCATTGACTATAGCACCATTGCTTAGATAAAGCGAGCCAGTATTGATGTTGATGACGCCACCTTTGCCCACTGCGTCTTGTGATTCCACATTGCTGAATGCTCCACTGGGGGTTCTACCCCTGCCTCCTACCCCATCAAACCTGACTGTATCGCCAGCCTTAATATTCACATTGCCCGCATCTCCACGTCCATAAGAAGTGGCAACCAGTTCAGCGCCATTGGTTAAATCCAGCGATCCAGTAGTGATGTTGATGTTGCCACTCTTACCACTGGCGTCCTTTTCCAAAGTGCTAAATACATAACCCCTCACAAAGTCAATCCTTTCACGGGCAATAATAATTACGCTGCCCGCATCTCCTTGTCCATAAGTACTGGTACGCAGTTCAGCGCCATTGGCTAAAGTCAGAAAAGAGGTGTCGATGCTGATGTCACCGCCTTTACCCACCCCCGTTGATTCGACTGTACTGGTTGCATTACTACCATCAAAGGAAACTGTTTCACGGGCCTTAATATTCACATTACCGCCATCTCCCTGCCCACGGGTTCTGGCATTGACTACAGCACCATTGCTTAGATAAAGCGAGCCAGTATTGATGTTGATGACACCACCGTTGCCCACTGCGTTTTGTGATTCCACATTGGTAAATGCTCCACTAGGGAATCCACTGCTGTTTCTCCCATCAAACCTGACTGTATCGCGAGCATTAATAATCACATTACCCGCATCTCCACGTCCATAAGTAGTGGCAACCAGTTCAGCGCCATTGGTTAAAGTCAGCGATCCAGTACTGATGTTGATGTCGCCTGCCTGTCCTGTTGCCTCTGATTGCACCGAATTACTAATATTGCTCGAATCCTTAAGATTTAGTGTACCTTGAGCATTAACCTCAATATTTCCGGCTTTGCTATTATCAGAGCCGAGTCCACTCTCTATCCCTGCATATAGGGAACTTCTGCCTGTCATCTCTAAATTCCGAGCATTAAGGGCGATACTTCCACCATTGCCAGCACGAACATTTACCTGAGCGCCATTGCTAAGGGAAACATTACTTCTTTCTACACTATTGGGAAAACTCAAACTCAGATTATTACCATCCCCATTCAACCCAACTGTTCCCGCACTTGCTAACCCACCTAACTCGACTCGTCCACCAAAAGCATACAATCCCCCACCATTGACACTGACATCACCACCGACTAATAGTAAGCTTTTACCATCATCCACGCGCAAACCTCTGGCTTCAAATGCGTTTGATGGATTTCTACCATCACTTGCAACCGAGCTAGTTTCAATCGAACTTGTTTGAATTTGACTAAATAACAACGCTGAAGGATTTATTGTTAATAAAGGCGATGGTGCTTCTGGGTTTGTTGCACTAAAATTTCCTAAATCTCCAAACCCAATTGCGTTTGCTGTACTCCCTAAAAACGAACCACCAATATCTAACCGCGCGTTAGGACCAAATATAATTCCGTTCGGATTTATCAAAAATAAATTTGCAGGATTATTAGCTTTGATTATACCGTTAATATCAGAGCGCGTGTTACCTGTTACCCTAGTTAAAATATTTTGAACATCTCCAGAATTATTAAAAATAGCTGTACTATTATTTGGTACAGAAAATTCGGAAAAACTGTGGAATAAATTGTTACCAGCGCGCGTTCCACCTTCAATTCTTAATTGCGTATTATCCGTATTATCCTGCAACTGCTGTACAGTAGACCTAGTAGGCAATGTCGCATCTGGAACTATTTGCGCGTTACAAACACCCGGATATTCAATGGTCAAAAATAGAACACAAAAAGCAAATTTAGCTTGTTGTAACAATTTAAATTGCATAGGCACCCCTTAATCACTTATACGTAGGTTTGATTCCGGAACCCAACTCAACTCTATAGATATTGCCTTTCAGTATAACTATAGCCACAAGCACAGCTAGTTTATGCAACAAATCAATTATTAAGTTTTATAATATATTTAAATTTATTGTCAAAAATGTTATAGTTCTGTGATTTTACGAACAACTAGTTTTTGCCCAAAATCCAAAATTAAACACGGCGCCCTATTACACTATTAATTACTACAAATGGCATTGAGATGATAGATTATTTTGGGATAAACTAACAGGATAAGTAGCCGTCAATATCACACTACCGTCTCTATCAATCACCCATCCTTGCGCTTCAACAATTTGATTAGAAATTCTGGAGGAAGTATTTGAGATAGGAGTATTTCGGACTGTTACACTCCTTTGTTGTTGTTTAGATACGGACAACAGGCGCCAATCTTCCCAAGAAAAATTACTAACTGCGGGATTATCTGGTGAGTCAGGTATACCACCACGTCCTATAGCTATAAAGCTACTTTTTGCAGTACGCGCGCAAATATTATCATCGACTAGCCGAGCAACATCAACAACATCTTGGGGCAGTTCTACTAATCCTTGGCTAGGGTCTACATTGGGTACATTGAACGTGACTCGCCCAGTTGCAACAATGTCACTTTCTGGAGTTAACTGTTGCCGAAATTGAGTGCCAAAAATTCCTTGAGCATTGACTTGGATGTTACTGCCTGGTGTTCTTCCAAAGCCAGTTGCAACAATATCGCTATTCTCTAATGGAACAGCAACTAAGAATTTGGTATCGATGTTTATATTACCGTCAAGCCCATTATTACCAGGAACGCCACTAGTAGCAGATATTAAACTATTACGACGCAACAACATTAGATTGAACGCTTCTAGTTGAATGTTTCCACCTTTACCTGATTCAGATTGAGCCGTGAGCATTCCCCCATCTCGCACTAGCAAAGTATTAGTTTTAACAGTTAAATCTCCCGCATCCCCTGTTGAGCCTTGCTCTCCTGAAGAAAACAAGCCACTGGAAGACTGACCATAGGCACTTGTACCAATCAGTTGCACATCTTGGGCATCAACGGTCAAAGAACCCCCTTTACCCGAACCAGATGTACCAGTAAAGACCTGTGCCCCATCTCGTACTAGCAAGGTATTAGTTTTAATCGTCAAATCTCCCGCATCCCCTGTTGAATTTGGTGAAGAAAAAGAAAACAAACCAATGGAAAACTGACCATCGGCACTTACACCAATCAGTTGCACATCTTGGGCATTAACGGTCAAAGAACCCCCTTTACCCGAACCAAATGTACTAGCACTCACCCGTGCCCCATCTCGTACTAGCAAGGTATTAGTTTTAATCGTCAAATCTCCTGCATCCCCTGTTGCGTTTTCACTGGTATCAGCACTTATTTGACTCCTAAAACCATTGCTTGATGTACCAATTACTTCTATTGTGTCAGCATCAATTTTCAAATCTCCACCAGTACCCACACCAAATGTACTAGTACTAACAATTGCTCCATCTTTGATTTGCAACAAAAGGGTATTAATTGTCAAATTACCTGCATTCCCTGTTGCCTCTTCGGTATCCTGTTGAGTAAACAAACCACTAGGAAAATAACTATTAACAGTATCTAAACCAGTCAATTCTACTTTTGAAGCCGCATTAATGTTCAAATTTCCACCCTGACCAGTACTAGACGTATTAGCGCCAATTTGTGACCCTGAAGCTAATCTCAAGATGTTAGCTCTTATATTGACATCACCTCCTTGCCCCAAAGCATTTTGTCGTACATCATTAAAAATGCCACTGTTCTGTTCGAGAGAAATTGTTCCAGTTGCATTAATATCAATATTTCCGGCTCTACTATTATCAGAACCCAGTTTGCTTTCTATTCCAGCTAATAGTTGACTGTTTTCTGTCATCTCTAAATTGTTCGCATTAACCCCAATACTTCCACCATTTGCCACACGCACATTCACCCTAGCATTATTACTCAGATTAATATCACTTCTTTGTATACCATCTGGAAAACTCAAGCTAAAATTACCACCATCCTCATTCAACCCAACGCTACCTACACCTGCTAAACCCCCTAACTCAACTCGTCCACCAAAAGCATACAATCCCCCACCATTGACACTGACATTACCACCGACTAATAGTAAGCTTTTACCATCTTCTACGCGCAAACCTCTGACCTCAAATGCGTTTGACGGATTGTTACCATCACTTGCAACCGATTTACTTTCAATCGAACTTCTTTGAATTTGATTAAATAACAACGCCGAAGGATTTATTGTTAATAAAGGGGATGGCACCTCTGGGTTTGTAGCGCTAAAATTTCCTAAACTTCCGAATCCAATTGCGTTTGCTGTACTCCCTATAAACGAACCACCAATATCCAACCGCGCGTTAGGACCAAATATAATTCCGTTCGGATTTATCAAAAATAAATTTGCAGNNTNATTAGCTTTGATTATACCGTTAATATCAGAACGCGCGTTACCCGTTACCCTAGTTAAAATATTTTGAACATCCGCAGAATTATTAAAAATAGCTGTAGTATTAGTTGGTACAGAAAATTCGGAAAAACTGTGGAATAAATTGTTACCAGCGCGCGTTCCACCTTCAATTGTTAATTGCGTATTATCCTGCAACTGTACAGTAGACACAGTAGGCAATGTCGCATCCGGAACTATTTGCGCGTTACAAGCGCCTGGATATTCAATGGTCAAAAATAGAACACAAAAAGCAAATTTAGCTTGTTCTAACCATTTAAATTGCATAGGCACCCCTTAATCATTTATACGTAGGTTGGGTTCCGGAACCCAGTCCAACTCTATAGATATTGCCTTTCAATATGACTATAGGGACAAGCAGAGCTAGTTTATGCAGCGACTCAATTATTAAGTTTTGTAACATATTTTGAATCAAATCATGGTTAAAAATTGCATATTTTGATTTCACCTATTCCAGAGAGCAAGTTTGTTATAAGTAATGAATCGTTATTTGTACGTGAAAACATTTAGCTATTATGTTTTATTTTAGACTACAAGAGTGCAGATCGCACCCTACCCCAATTTTTGAGCTATGGTTGATTCTTAATACCAATGCATAAATTAGATTCTTCTTCCCATAAAGATATACAGGTATATATACGAGCTTACACGGGTTTTTATGAGCTACTGTTTGAATCCCAGTTGTCTGAACCCCTCAAATCCCAACCAAGTTGAGTTTTGCATCTCTTGTGGTACAAAAATACTGTTAAATGAACGTTACCGCGCGACTGAATTGCTTGGTGCTGGTGGTATGGGAAGAAACTTTCTAGCAGTAGATGAATGTACTCCAAAGAAAAAATCTTGTGTTATTAAGCAGTTTTTTCCAATAGCACAAGTTACTAATCATCCAACAGCGTTCCAAAAAGCAGTAGAATTATTTCACCGAGAAGCTGCGATGTTAGATGAACTTGGAGACCAGTCAACACAAATTCCCCGTCTTTTAGCGCATATTGAACAAGACTCAAGACTATACCTTGTACAGGAATTTATTGAAGGGCAGAATTTACTTAAAAAGTTAGAACAAGAACAGATAATGAGTGAATCTCAAATTATCCAGTTATTATCTGAATTACTACCTGTACTGCAATTTATTCATGAACAAGGTGTAGTACATCGTGACATCAAACCAACAAACATTATGTGGCGCCCATCAAAACCACCAGTACTAATTGACTTTGGCATTTCTAAAGAACTAAGTTGCACAGTTATGGCCATAGGCACAACCATAGGAACTGTAGGGTATACACCGTTAGAACAAATGACCTATGGTGAATCATATCCTGCAAGTGATATATATGCTTTAGGCGCCACATGTATTCATTTACTAACAAATATATTCCCTGGTTTACTTTATAATCCTCAAAATAAATGCTGGATATGGCGTTCGGTAATGGCATCAAAGGGGATAGTAATTAGTAAGCACTTGGAAAAAATATTAGATAAAATGTTACAAGAAGATATACAGCAGCGTTATCAATCAGCAAAAGAAGTTTTACGAGACTTATACCCACTATCATTAGCATTAAAAAAGAATTATCATATTCAAGATCACATAAATCACAATCAAAAAGATTTAAGCCAAAAAGAGTTATTACATAAATTTTTAGGCAACTTGCATCAAGATGTACTAGCACTTCCCTCAATAGTACAAAAACATTTATCTGATGAAACTAATAAACTGAAAATTTCTTTAATAGCAGGCGCCGTTGTAGTACTAGGGTTTGGTATAAACAGGTATTTTCAAGCAACATCAGAGCCAACTGATGAAAACGTCTCAGTTGCAGCTACACCAACTGTTACCCCTACTCTTGAACCCTCTCCTGAACCAACACCAACAGCTTTAGCTACTCCCTCGGCTGATTGTTATTCCGCATCAACTTGTCTTGAGAAAGGTATAGCTTTACACCAAGAAAAAATGTATGATGCTGCAAGAGTTTATTATGATAAAGCAATTATCTATGACTATAGTAACCCAATAATTTATTACAATCGTGGTTTAATTCACGCAGAAGTAGGAGATAAACAAGGCGCCTTAGAAGATTTTAACAAAGCAATAGAACTAAAGCCAAGTTATAAACGAGCTTACAAGAATAGAGCTATAGTTCGTGCCGACCTAGGAGACAAAGCGGGAGCGTCAGAAGATTTTAGTCAAGTGATTATACTTGAACCGCAAAACGCAAGTGCTTATTATGACCTAGGCATATTTAATGAAAACATAGGTAATAAACAAGAAGCATTACAAAATTGTAATCAAGCAATTAAATTAAACAAAAAATATGCAGACGCATATTATAGTCGAGGAATTATTCAGCAGCAATTAAATCAAAATCAAGAAGCTATGAAAGACTTTAAAACAGCAGCTAAACTTTATGAGCAACAGGGTAAAGACGCAGAGAAGCAAGATGCCCTAAATAAAATTGAAAAATTAGAAGTTAAGTTAGACAAAAGTACTATCATAAAAAGTAACCAATACTAAAGAATCAAAATTATATTGCCGTAGAGACGTGATTAATCATGTCTCGATTAATCACGTCTCTACATGGAAATAAACCTAAAATCAAAAAATCAAATCGATTATACGTCGTCAGATGTAACTGTTTCTAAAGCGTCAAAGCTGATACTGCGCGTACCAACCTCGTATCCATTATTAGTCTGCCTGGTAAACTTATCAAGTTCACAAAACTTAATCGTTCGGGTTTGATCTATTTGTCCATGTAAGTATTGACTTCCTTGTCCACCAACTATAACATTCAAATCATCATCGTTTAACTCGACTAATTCTTGAAATGCTTCTTGATGAGCTTGTGTTCGGCTGTTAATAGACATTTTTGTTTCTCCGTTGTTTGTGTTTAATGGAAAAAAACAATTGTTTGATTGCCTTTTATATATACTCTTGGCAAGTGCAAGTCTGAATTATGCATTTATTTAAAAATACCTAGTGGTTTATGTCAAAAGTTTTGAGAGGTAGAAATATTAGCAACGGATGATTAACGGATGTAGCGGATAGGTAATTTTAAATAGCCAAAACTTGTTTGTAACAAAAAAATCATCCGTTGTATCCGTTGCAAACCAACCCACCAAAACTAATGACATGGAATACTAGGTGGGTATGAGCGTAGTTACAGATTCGGCAATTAATATTACATGCAAAAATGTAGTTGCAAGATATGAGATAACCACAACCATTTAAACCGCCAATAAACATTTGCTACTGGTACTGTCCATTCATCCACCCATATCTTTCTAATAACAGGTTTAAGCCCAACTCTGTGTTCATCGATTGTCCATACTTCGGAAGTGGGTGCCGGGGTGGTTCTTTTGAACTTGAGCCACCTCGGATGTCAACTTTTTTTTCCATTCCTCCTGCTCAAAATAATCTGTTTCCTGATGTGAGGGTCGAGGTACTCTCAAGCGCAGCTTCATTTCTTTAAGATACTCCCATCCACGTTGTCTACTTACTGAATACCCGACTAATCCGCTTATCCAATCTGCAACATGAGCGTCCGTTCCATAACCCTCCATCTTCTGGAGGCGATTGCAGCGCCTGCCATAATTGTGCTTGTTGTACATCATCCACTCATTGTTTTGGCGCCGGGATGATTATGTCTTTTGTCTCCTAATGATTCTGGACCAATATGGTTATATCCCCACACAAGTTCATAAATCCAACGCGCGGCTGTAGCCAGTTATTTCAGAGACCTCGCTACTGCTCCTTCCGGACGCTAGTAGCCTCATGGATTTGGTAGTGGCTTCTTTTCACACCATCCTTGGCTTGACGGTAACGCTGTTCTAACTCGGATAACGATAGATGAGGCTCTATACTAATACGTTTTGGCATAGCTGTAGTAGATGCTTGTAATAGAAGGCATATTCATAACTATACTATGGGTATGCTACCGGACATGATATGACTGGCGCCGTAAACGCACCAGTAAAATATGAAACTAGCACATTTTCTGAAACCATTGGTATATATGGGATTTTGAAATGTGCAAGTTAGGAGTCTCCCGACAACGCACTTTATAATAATGCTGTGTGGGAAGATTGGCGCCTTACTGGTGTACAAAGAGGAACGCAAGAAATAAGGCAGCAAAAACGAGAGAATAATTCTTCAAACCCTACTCAAATTGTGGAAGCGCAAAGTTGGATAATTGAAAATGGTGAAGTCACACTTACAGCTAACGCTCCCATAGTGGCGCCACGCGAAGTTGGGAGTTCATTGTTTGGATGTTAGCCAAGATAACGCTTTCAGAGTTTATGCATTTTAATTTTTATTAATCAAAGATATAAAATTTCTAGTTCAAAGTTATCTTGAGTTGGTTCAATTTGCCAAACTATTCCTTCGGGCGCCTCTTGATTAAACGTCATATCAACTGCTCCTATTAAGGGGAGTTAGGGCTGTAGTAAGCTTGCAACCATTCCTCCAATACCGTGCTTATATAATTAAGTACCGAGGAATTTAGAGAAATATGCATCGCTTCTTGGCTCCATGTTGCTACTTTAAAGAGTAATGTGTCTTGAACTTTAGCCAGTCGTCGAGAAACTGTGTATTGTTTAACTCCTAGCAATGAAGCTATTTGCTGTTGCTTTAATTGTTGAGCATAGTAATATTGAAGAAGTTTTTGTGCCTCGGAATCAAGCTCTGTGATAGCTTTTACTAGTACATCACCTATTTGCGCTTGTTGTGATTGTCTATCGCGTTGTTCTTCGTTCGCTATAATTTCTGAGATGTAAGACTCTTGTGTGAGTTGTGGCAGAATGTCTTGCAGTTCTCCACCCTCATCTTCGCCTTTAGGAGCATTGAGCGAGGTCATATCTGGATACAAGTATGTCCGCACTGAAGAAGCACAATTATTTAACCATTTTTCTATCATTTCTGGGTTGGATTCAGCGCCCGGAGTAGTCAGCTGTGTCATTCTAAGCTGATTATATAGTTGAGCAATGCTTTGCCACGTCGCCTCTGAAGGCTTTTGTAATCTACGAGTACCACTAGCTTGTTGGGGAGCATACAATTCTTGGTAGCATTTCCACGCTAGCACGTAGCGCTCAATTGTATCAGGATTTTGACCTGCATTTTGCAAAGACTCTACCAACCGTTTTTGAGTTAGTTTCTTCAATAGGCGCCAGTTAGTACAGATGTCAATCTCGTTCTGCTGCCGTAATATTTCTTTAAGTTCACTGCTAAATATAACACTACTATAATTCTTAAGGCTAAACCCTATACCCGGTTTATACCCTTTCAAAATCTTATCGACACGTACAATTACCATCTGAAAACAGTCAGATAAGGTATATTGAGATGAGAACAGACTTGTAATAGTTTTACGTGCAGCCCAGTAACATACTTCCTGTAGATAAGCTGATAAATGCCCTCGAACTAAACCTTCAGGAGCTTTTTCCCAAAGTTTGTACCAATAATGCACCCAAAAATCCTCTGATTGTTCTGGTTGCGATAACTCAGAAACCGCGTTTATCATACGGCGCCGCAATTTCGCATCGGTAGCCCAACCAATTACACCAGAAGCATCTAACTCTAAAAAAGTTGAAAATAATTCAATGATATTTTGACGTACTCGCATAACTGTATAACTTATTCCTACATAAACACTGAAAAAAGAACCTATATAATATATGTGGTGGTTTCATGTGATTAATGCACATGCTCATTACTTTTACTTCCGCTTGTCTACGTACTTTGTGTTACATTGGTAATTTTATTTACCACTAGAAACCAGGTTTCTTTACGTTTTATATGTAGTGATAAAACGGGAGAAGCTAAACTCTGGATTTTACTGGTAGGTGTTAATAGCTACCAAGATGATGCTTTTCGTTATTTGCGTTATCCAACTTTAGACTGTCAAGGGTTGGGAGAAGCATTGTTATTATTTTATTTTTTGAATACATTTAATTTATTTATTAATAGTAAAAGTTTAGATATTTTTTTAATTTTGAAAATTTAATAATATTTTCCTAACATTACATTGTGGGTGCTGCTAGGCGTGAAATAGTGGAAGCGCGGGGATTAAGGCAGGAAACTTGAAGGTTTTAAGAATTTGATGTTTAAGTTCAATTTCAAAGAAGCATAATCGAAAAATCTCATCCCTATTAATTTTTAGAGACAAATAACCCTAGAGATAATAGTACAGAGGTATATATGATTATTGTAATTGGAAGTGCAACGCCTGCATCTGAAGTTGAACGAATTATAGGAGAACTTAGTCAGTATTCTGTAACGATTGAGAAATCTGTAGGTAAATACAAAACTGTAATTGGTTTGGTTGGTGGGACAAGTTCAATTAATCCCGATAATATCCAACAAATTAGTCCAAGTATTGAACAGGTGATTCGAGTTAAGCATCCTTTTAAGCGCGCGTCGATTGATTTCCGTCACGGTGAGCCATCTAGTGTAGATGTATCAACACCATTAGGAGTCGTCAGTTTCGGGCAAAATCATCCGCTTGTTGTTGTGGCTGGGCCTTGTTCGGTTGAAAATGAAGAAATGATTATTGAAACAGCGCAGGTAGTTAAAGCATCTGGCGCCCAATTTCTTCGAGGAGGAGCTTTTAAACCTCGCACCTCTCCTTATGCTTTTCAAGGGCATGGAGAAAGCGCTCTCGGATTGTTGGCTAAAGCAAAGGAAGTTACAGGTTTAGGGATTATTACAGAATTAATGGATACTAGCGATATTGATGCAGTGGCTGCTGTTGCTGATATTATTCAAATCGGCGCCCGCAATATGCAAAATTTCTCTTTACTTAAGAAAGCTGGCGCCACTGGTAAACCAATTTTACTGAAGCGAGGTCTATCTGCGACTATAGAAGAATGGTTGATGGCAGCTGAATATATAATGGCTGCTGATAATCCAAATGTAATTTTGTGTGAACGCGGTATTCGTAGCTTTGACCGTCAATATACCAGAAATACGCTTGATTTATCTGTTGTACCTGTATTGCGTACACTGACACATTTGCCAATTATGATTGACCCAAGTCATGCTACTGGTTACTCACAGTATGTAGCAACAATGGCTAAAGCTTCGGTGGCTGTTGGAACAGATTCTTTAATGATAGAAGTTCATCCAAATCCTTCAGTTGCTTTGTGCGATGGTCCTCAGTCTTTGACACCAAATGATTATATTGAATTAATGCACGAGATCAAATCGGTTGCTCAATTTTTTGGTC
This sequence comes from Calothrix sp. HK-06, assembly GCF_001904745.1. Classification (GTDB taxonomy): domain Bacteria; phylum Cyanobacteriota; class Cyanobacteriia; order Cyanobacteriales; family Nostocaceae; genus Dulcicalothrix. The sequence continues at coordinate 59,521 of NZ_MRCD01000029.1, read as the reverse complement.
GTGGTCAATCTTTTACAAATTATATACCCCGTGTTACAACCCTAAAAAATCGGGTTTTCGCATAAAAGTTGCAGGTTCTGGTAGCGGAATTATTAATGATGTGCGCTTTAATTCTAAAGGTAATGGAGGTAATATTACCATTGATACAGGTTCTTTCAAGTTAGAAGATGGCGCCGAACTTAGTGCCTCAACTTTTGGTATTGGGAATGCAGGAGATGTAAGGATAAATACTATTGATGCTGTTTCCCTTTTAGATGGGAATATCTTCAGCACAGTCGAAGCAGGAGGTGTAGGAAAAGGTGGCAATATCGATATCAATGCTGCAACACTATCACTACAAAATGGCGCCTGTCGCAAGTATCACAACAAAAGCCCATCAGTGTAACAACCCAGAATACTCCTATATCTTCTACTGCCTCAGTTGCTTCTAATCAAATGATTGAAGCAGAGGGATGGGTGATTGATTCTGATGGTACTTTTATATTGACTGCTGCGGCGCCTGCTAGTCCATCTCAAAATCATATATCATCCCAGTGCCATTTTTAGTTTTTAATTAGCGTATTGTTTACAACTGCTACTTGTGCAAGTGTTTTTACTCATCAATCCACCAATCACGTAAATTAGCGATAGCGTCTTCTTTATGTTTAGCTTCAACTTCAATCCAAGGCGCCTCTCGGTACACTTCGGGCATAGAATTAATTAAATCACTATGCTTTCTATCTTTGAATGCTTCTTCTCCATTAGAAATATGGACTAATTGCCAATCTGGATTTTCCCAAGTTTCACGTGCAGCATAAAACATTTCTGTAACGCTAGGGTCATCATAAGACTCTAAATTTTCGTGACATATATGGTGGTGCGCGTCAAACACCATTGGTACTCCAGTACGTTGACACACTTCTAATATTTCGCTGCTGCTATAAGCATGTTCGTCGTTTTCAAACGTCAATCTGTTTTTTATATTGTCAGGTAACTGGGAAATTACATTAACTAAATTATCTGTACGCTGCGATTTCCCACCGTGAATATTCATTAATGCCCAAGGTGACTGCGGTAAACCCATTAAATCGAAAGTATGCGCGTGTCCTGTTAAGATTTTGATGCTTGATTCAACAATTAACGGTGAATCTGAACTTAACACAACAAATTGGTCGGGATGCAATACGACTCTTACACCTAATTTTGTAGCTTTTTGTCCAACCCGCGCTAACTCGGCGCCCATATTATCTAATATAGTGGCACCAATATTATCTTCCCAGTCACTAAGTGGGAATAACCCTGAAGACATACGATAAAGTTTTATCCCACGCTTATGACAATACTCTAATGCAATATGCAGGCGCCGTAAGTTCTCACGATAAAGCTCTTCTAAAGTACGTACTTTTAAATTCTCAGTTAGCTGTAAATAACGTGTGCGCGTAATTGTCTTAAAACGTACATCTTTTGAGAACGTAATACAAACCAATCCTAATTGTGGCGTAATATCCTTACGTCTCGCCTCCTGTCTCGGTATTTTGATTTGAGTTGTAGTCATAATCAGGTTCTGTGATTGAGTGGCGCCGTTCAATTCTACTTTTACAAACTCAGGCGCCGCAGAATCAGTATCTAAAGACATAACCTCAAGTTATAGAAACCCGGTTTCTTTTTGACGACTTGTAATCAAAACAACAATTTTACATAGAAACCGGGTTTCTTTTTAACGACTTGTAATCAAAACAACAATTTCCTATAGAAACCGGGTTTCTTTTTAACGACTTGTAATCAAAACAACAATTTTGCATAGAAACCGGGTTTCTTTTTGACGACTTGTAATCAAAACAACAATTTTACATAGAAACCGGGTTTCTTTTTGACGACTTGTAATCAAAACAACAATTTCCTATAGAAACCGGGTTTCTTAAGATTTGTTACGTAAATTGTTACATTGGTAACACCAATTCAGAATACCAGTGATTACAATGGCATCAAAAAAGTACTACCTGGGTGCAGTATACAAATTACTCCGACTCTGGGTTTCAGCTTGATTATAAAGGTGAAAAGCCTTATGTAGCCTAGATAAATCGTATTGGCGTTTATTCAAGCTAACAATAAACTATCCCAAAGGCATAGCCAGGGGAAAAAGCACATGTACCTAGGGGTAGTTATGTCAAGTAAGTAAAATATTTATTAATATATATATATACTTGGCAACAAAGGTATTGATTTATGTTAAGGAGATTAATTTTGTCAATTGAGTCTAAATAGTGCGATTTTGCCAACTTATACGAAAAAATAGGAAATTATGAATAATCAGCAATCGAGCGACTCGAATGAATTTGTAGGAAACCTTAAGAATGGGATATGGCTTTTTGGTGTATCGTCTTGGGTATTCGGCATAACCGATAGAAGCATTGCTTCATTTTCCGATGGGTATTTATCTGCATTAGACTTAACGCAGTTGTTCACAGCAGCAACTTTCTTTGTTGCGTGGATATTTTTAAAGCCACCTACTAAAAAAGTATCGAAAGTTTAAAATTGCCAACGCTTGTAGGTCACGGAGGATGCTTTCGTCTAATATTTCAGTAAGCCTGGTTTTACCCCGAAAACCAGGCTGTATTCTAATATGTAGGTTAGGTGGAGGAACGGAGCCCAACACCAACACCAACACCAACACCATAATTAAAAAACAGTTAGTCTATACGTTCCCCTCTCGCGTGCAATAGCAGAAATAACTACCACATAATAAGTATCATCTTGAGGCAACCTAACCCTGTCAATTAAAGCACTGTATCTACCATCCTTATCATTATCCCTAGCAACAACCTCTCCTCTAGAATTTAAAAGCACAACATAAGGAGAAAAATCTTCAAAAACACTATCAGCACGTATGCTTACAAGCTGGTCTCTTCTACCTTGAAACTTAGAAACACTATAAGGACTACCATTTCTTCTAATAGTAGAACTTCGCGTAGTCAGCACACCAGATTTATCTAAAGCATAACTAGCTCTATCGTTCCGTAAAGCCAAACTATAGCGACCACTATCTCGTGGGTTACGACTAGTTACCGCAATTGTATATTTACCTGTAGCAGGAAGTCGAACGAATGCAAATGCACTCTTAACCCTTCCACTAGCTTGTCCATTACTTAATTCGTTGCTACCTCTAGTTAAAATAACTTGATTATTTGAGTCTAGTAAAAACATAAAAGGGTCTAGACTCAAATTATTAGAACGACGCTTATCTACACTTCCAGTCAACCTAACTTCAATAAGTTGATTTTCTGTACCCTCGAATTGGTAGAAATGAAAATATCTGCCTTGTGACTGAAAATCACCTCTTTTTAAAACTCCAATTTCTACATCTACAAAGTTAATATTTCTATAATTACCAGATGAAGAAACAGGTGATTTTGTTCTTTGCTGCTGATTTCTCTGTCTTTGAGGTATTTTATTAGATTCAATATTTTCTGAGGGTGTTGATTGTATTCGTTGAGGTACAGGTGTTGATTGACGCTGTGGTTGTGGCGCCGTTTGTAAGGGTGTCGTAGGGGTTACATCTGGTTGAGGTTGTGGCGTCGTTTGTAAGGGTGTCGTAGGAGTTACATTTGGTTGAGGAGATGGCGCCGTTTGTGTTGGAGTTGGAGATGGTTCGGGTGTTGGAGTTGTTGTAGGAGTTACGTTTGGTTGTGTTGGAGTTGGTTCGGGTGTTGGAGTTACGGGTGATGGTGTAGGAGGTAAAGGAGATTTTATTGGCTGTTTGGGTTCTCGTTGTTGCGGTATTTCAGATGTCGGAATTTTTTCAATACCTTGTTCTACTGCTTCTGGTTGCCTCTCATCTGGTGGTTTAGCGAGTAAAAATTGTTTTGAATTAGAATTTGTTTGATTTGGAGAGTTTGTGTCCAGAGAATTTATACTTCGGGAATTTGGGCTTACTGAATTTACGGTCAAAAACTTTGCTGATGCTGCGAGAGACAAGCCATTACTTAATACTAATACACTGCTGCTTATGCAACTGGCTAAAATTAGCTTTATTTTTTCTTGATTATTTTTTGGATAATATTTATTCTTACTGTTTGCCATCACTCTACTCCTCACGGTTTATTTTAAAATTTTGATGGTAAAATTACATTTATTAAATTAGCTGTGATAATAATTACAACATAATCATAATTATTTTGAAATCAATTACTTAAGTATAGGTATTATATAGCGATTATAGCTATATAATTTACAAGAATTTAGTAAATATTGTTTAAGTAAAATCCGGTTGTTAAATTAGTAAGGTATGGCTCAATAATCACTTAAGCTGGACACGAATACCAGTATGCTCTGTTGCCTAAATCCCGATTGCTCAAATCCTTTGAACCCTGATGGCGCCAGTCATTGTCAGGAATGCGGTACACCTTTGATAGCTCTACTTCGGGGCCATTATCGTATTATAAAAGTTCTATCTAACGAGGGAGGTTTTGGCAAAACTTATCTAGCTTCCGACGTAGATAAGTTAGATGAGAAGTGTGTTGTTAAGCAGTTGGCACCAAAAACTCAAGAGCCAATGGTTATCAAAAAAGCAATCGAGCTATTTAAACAAGAAGCGAACCAACTACAGCAGTTAGGGGAACATCCGCAAATACCTTCGCTATACGCTTACTTTGAGCAAGACAATTATTTATACTTGGTGCAACAATATATTGATGGCATGAATTTGCTTAAAGAACTACAGATACAAGGAATTTATAGAGAAAGTAAAGTTCAAGAACTTTTGTTAGATTTATTACCTGTATTAAGCTATATTCATGAGCGTGGGGTAATTCACCGAGATATTAAATTACAAAATATTATTCGCCGTTCGAGTGATGGAAAATTTGTACTTATCGATTTTGGCGCCTCGAAGCAACTGAGTGAAACAGTACAAACTAAAGTTGGTACAGCCATTGGGTCACATGGTTATAGCGCACCTGAACAATTACAACATGGGCAAACTTACCCAGCAAGTGATTTATATAGTTTAGGTGCAACTTGCTTTCACCTGCTAACAGGGATTTCTCCATCTAAACTATGGATGGAACAAGGTTTTAGCTGGACTAACGACTGGCGGCGCCATATTACAGTAAAGAGCGTATTACCAAGTCAGGAATTAGGCAACTTTTTAGACAAGCTGTTAATAGCTGATATTCAAAAACGCTACCAATCTGCTAACGAAGCTTACGCGCACTTAACACACAACACTTCCAATCACACCTCTATTGATGAACCTCTTCAAACCAAGTTAACACAGCGAACTCAAGTAGATAACCTACTTAAGAATCAACTACTGTTGTTTAGTATAATAATTTTATTGACTTTAGGTATTGGTTGGTATTCTAAGCAATCTCAAAATATTCAACCGAATCAAGATGAACAAACAAACAGATTCAAATTGGTGCCTAAAATTTTAAGTGGACATTCAAGCGATGTAAATTCTGTAGTGTTTGCTCCTAATGGTAAAATACTAGCGAGTGCGAGTGATGATAAAACGATTAAATTATGGAATTCAGCCACTGGACAAGAAATTCGCACCCTTACAGGACATACCAATTGGATTTGGTCTATAGCTTTTAGTCCTAACTCTAAAATACTAGCAAGTTCCGGCGCCGATAAAACTATAAAACTGTGGGATGTGGCAACAGGAAATTTAATCAACACACTCAAAGGACATACACAAGGTGTTAGCTCTCTAGCTTTCAGTCCAAATGGCAAACAACTAGCTAGTAGCAGCTTAGACAAAACTATCAAAATATGGGATGTTGCGAACGCAAAAGAAATTCGTACTCTAATTGGACATTCTCAAGCAGTCGATAACATTATTTTTAGTCCCGATGGCGCAACACTAGCTAGTGCCAGTTGGGACAAAACTATTAAATTATGGAATTTAGTAAACGGTCAAGAAATCCGCACACTAAAAGGACATTCAGATATTGTCCTCTCCATTGCGTTTGATGCAAGAGGTGTTATGTTAGCAAGCGGTAGTAAAGATAAAACTATTAAACTATGGAACTTGGTAACAGGAGAAGTAATTCGTACCATAGAAGGACATACCGAAAAAGTTAATTCTGTTGCCTTCGCATCTGGTGCTAAATATAATCAAGCTTTAAACATCTATGAAATTTTAATCAGTGGTAGTAACGACAACACTATTAAACTATGGAATCCAGTTACTGGAAAAAAACTTCGTACTTTAAAAAAAGACTCTGGCTTTATTTATTCTATCGCCGTTAGTCCAGATGGGCAAAGTGTTGCTAGCGGTGGTAGCGCAGGAAATAATCTAAAAATATGGCATATTCCTTTTTAATCTACCTGCATGGCAATACTGCGTAGGTTTTGAGGTTTTCTCGAAATCGATCCCCCCTGACCCCCCTTGATAAGGGGGGAAAAGAGCGGTTTTTAGCCCCCCTTAATAAGGGGGGTTGGGGGGATTTTCATGCTATCCCTTGCAGTATTGACCTGCATGTCCCTTTCAGTCCCCATGCTAATAGCGCTCATTCCTCTAGAATCTTATAATTACGTTTAAATTCTTTCATGGCCTGATCGCACCCTACGTTAAATTTTTCCATTGCGTTATGCATCATATGTTTTTATTGCCACATCAGATGACATATTTTTAGACGTTTGAGATGCTTCCGTAATCTTGATTTAGAATAGTTGTATTAATTCCATATTTTTACATAAGTATTACCGATGAAGGCTGTTACAAAAATTTTCCAGAATTGTGGTTTGGGTATTGTGTTACTCGGCGCCTCTCTACTAAGCAATTATACTTTGGTTGCTGTAGCCCAGGATAAAGCTGTGTCAAGTCAGCAGCAGGTAGAAGAAGTTGCACAGCGCTTGGAAGGTATGATGGATACTTCGGCACGAGCGCGCGTAAATCCCAAAGCTGCAAATGTGAGGATGACTGCTTGCCGTATTAGTTTAAATGATAATGCTCAAGCAACAAACAAATCTAACAACCCTATATTTTTATATCAAGAGCAAGCGTTATCAAGCGAACTGAACAAACCTTATCGGCAACGCTTTCTAGAAATATCTTCGGTAAATAACGGTCGAACCGTGCGGTCATTATCTTACAAGCCAGCTAATGTACAATCTGTAATTAACCTCTGCAACAAACCAGTTTCTGAACGAATAGTTACATCAACTGACCTTGGTAAACCAGTTTGTAGCGTTTATCTTACACGTTCAGGAGAAAACTATATTGGCGTAACACCAAATCAAGGTTGCCCCGCTAACGTTCGAGGCGCCGTGAAAATCACGAACACAGTTGTATTAAGTAAAACCGGAATGAATACCTGGGATAGAGGCTTTGATGCTAACGGTAAACAAGTTTGGGGTGCCAAAGCTGAATCATACGAATACCGTAAAATTACCCAATAAAACCAAATTTCTGTAATAGATATTATAGAGCATCTTGTGGGATGGGCATCCTTGCCCGTCCCTTATCTATATTTTTTTACAAACAAAGTATATTTACCGACTTAATAGATAAAAACTTGAAATTTTTGATTTTAGTTATATTTTGGATTGACGAGAACACAAATGTTATGCCAGTTTGTAGAAGTAATACAACTGGAATTTAACCCCCTTAACCCCCCTTCAGTGCGCGGGGCTTTAAATCATAATATTGTTCCCTCTTCATTCATAAAAAAGCTTCAAACACCACTCTTATTCCCCCCCTTCCGCGCGGGGGCTAGGGGGGATTTCCAATCTTTAAAATAGGAAGAAATCATAAAATGCTACGTAAAATTATTTTATCAAACATTGTAGTCGCAGGTTTAATGCTTACCATATTTCCAGCAACAGCTAGCACTAACGTTAATAAAACACCATCTTCACCAACCTCAACACTACTAGCGCAAGCTATCGACCAAGAAGCACTTTACAAAGCAGGCAATGCATTAGAAAGAGCAGCAAACGCAATGCTCGCAGCCCAATCTGCCAAAAGTACACAACAAGTGCAACTGCATTTTGACACAGCATTAGCAGCAATGGAAGAATCAGCAAGTTTATTAGAAAAAGCTGGTGTTCCTGAAGGCGCCAAAGCAATGAACCGCGCGCTTGCATCAGTACAAGCTGCGGTCAATGCTGAGTCTGATGCAGAAGCAGACGAATTAATCAAAGAAGCAGGTAGAGCTTTAGATGATGTAATTGCAGCAGTAGAAAAAGCAGCTAGTTAAGCTACTAATTGAAAAGGGGTGGATTTTTTATAACCCACCCCTACGTTGTTTGTTGATATATTGCGTCCGACAGAGAAGGCAACTGGTACTAATGTGTGAACTAAATCAATCATTTCTTCTAAAGACAGTGCTTGTTGTGCATCGGAAACAGATTTTTCTGGAACTGGATGACACTCTATTATTAATCCATCGGCGCCACATGCAATTGCGGCACGCGATAATGGTGTTATTAGTTCGCGTCTGCCAGCAGCATGTGATGGGTCTACGATAACTGGTAGATGTGTTATTTGTTTGAGTGCTGCTACGGCGCCTAAGTCTAATACGTTACGAGTATAGTTATCGAAACTGCGAATACCACGTTCGCACAATACTACATCAGAATTGCCGTGACTTAAAATATATTCTGCTGCCATTACAAACTCTTCAATTGTGGCAGCTAAACCGCGTTTAAGTAGAATTGGTTTACCTGCACGTCCAAGTTCTTTGAGTAAATCGAAGTTTTGCATGTTGCGACTGCCTACTTGCAGCATATCAGCATGAGCAGCTATGACTTCGATTTGTGAAATCGCCATTACTTCTGTAACTACAGGTAGATTATATTTGTCTCTTACTTCTGCTAATACTTTCAACCCAGTTTCACCCATACCTTGGAATGCGTAAGGAGATGTGCGGGGTTTGAAAACTCCACCACGTAATGCTTTTACAGGGGAATTATGGAGTTTTTCTGCTACGGTTTCCATTTGTTCGTAACTTTCTACCGCACAGGGGCCACCAATAATAATTATTTCTTCGGCGCCGAAGGTAACATTATCAGAGATTTGGACTAAAGATTGTTCTTGGTTTGATTTAGCTGCGAGTTTAGCGTTATTCATTGCTAGATGTTGTTTATATGTGTGAAAGTAAAAAAAAACCCGGAGTGTTAATACTCCGGGCAAAAGTTTGTCGTCATGACGCGCCTATTGCTCCGGAGGATATCCGAACCAAAAATAAAATCCGTAAAACCAGCTTGTAAGGTATGCCATGACGAATAAATTAATAGAAGTACAAAAAACAAAAACCGCAGAACATGTAGTCTGCGGTTCACTGGGTGATTTCCATGTGGAAACATAATTCACTCCCAGTGAACCACCCGACGCCAAAAATAAAAATAGCTAGTTGTATGTATCATTGATTAGATTGCTGGAAAAACTTATAATAATCCTATCCTTTACAGTTTAACAGGGTATCACAGCAAAGTCAATATGTGAGCATCATTAAAAAAAATAGTGTTTATTCTGTAAAGTACGGCTTACTGAAGTAAAGCTTTATAGATAATAGGTAGTAGTCAATCGGCAACCACCAGGGTAAGCAAGATATGTTCATAGCATCGATTGAGTGGAAAGCGCGGCACCTATTAACCATCCATTGCACAACGTTATCGACGCATCGACTTATATATGAAGCCCAGTTCCAAACTTTTATCAACATCATTTAACTATCACGGTGCTTATCCCTGTCCGGTTTGTCGTGTGGGTAAAATTACTCATATGCCCATGATGGAGGCAATGTCTTGTGATTTTTGTCAGCAAATCTTCACTGTTAATATAGAACAACAGCAACTAAAAATGCCTTCGCGACAACCTCCTTTAGTTTGGCGTTGGAATGGTTTCAATTGGACAGAAGCTCAACTAGAAGGAGTTGAATTTGGCTGGGGTTATGTTTTTGCAGCACTTGCCTTTATATTTTTACCAACAGGACTAATAGGTATCGTTGCTTACAATTTCCCCCCATCGCCAGAGGCTCCGTTAAGCTGGGTACCTTATATTTGGACTGCGTTGACTTTTATATCACACTTTACAATCATTTTATGGTTGTTCATTGAGATATATCAAGTACCGATTCGAGCTTATTTGCGAGCGATACGCGAGCGTTTGCTGATTCGGTAGATAAAAATTGAGGATTCTGAGTCCGGGAATAGGGGATTATAAAATGTATATTCTCTAGTCCCGATTCATAATTCTAGGTGCAAAGCAAAAATTAAAAAATACTGTATTTGTGATGCCCTGAACGAATTGGTCAAAAGATTTACTCCTGATTTCAGCAGATAAGGGGCTAAATCACTCATAATTAAATTGGTAAAAATAAAAGTGCCTTATGAGAGAGCTGGAGCGATACTACCGAATTTTAGAATTGGAGCCAGGAGCTACTCTTGATGAAGTTAACCAGGCTTACAAGGATTTGGCTTTTGTATGGCATCCAGACCGCATCCCGTTGGATAATCAACGTTTAAGAGAAAAAGCTGAGAGAAAGCTTCAAGACATTAACGAAGCGCGCGAGAAGTTACGCTCGTACAAATCGCGCTTTAACGTTAATCGCACATCCTCGCAAACAACGTACAGGCAATCATCTAGACCTGTATCACAACCGCCACCAAAGTCAACTAGATATACCTCACAATCAACCTCACAATCAAGAACATACGAGCCAGCACCACAGCCTAAACCGCAGCCAGCACCCGAACCGAAACCACACGAGCCTGCACCGGAACATGAAGCAGAAGCGGCAAAAGAACCCAAATCAGAAGCGGCGCCAAAATCTTCATCGTCAAGCCAAACAACTTACAGACCTGCATCTTCAACCACACCAAAACCCACACCCCAGCCAAGTTACCAAGAACAAACATATCAATCTAATTATCAACCGCCTAAGCAGCATCCAGACCTAAGCGGCAAAGACTACAGTAACGCCAACTTAAGCAACCGTGATTTCTCCGGTCGAAACTTGAGTTACGCAAATCTTAGCGGCGCCAATCTTAGCGACACATTTATGCACAAAGTAAATTTACGTGGTGCAAATCTATCTGAAGCTAATTTATTTCGGGCAAATTTACTGCTAGCCGATTTACGAGAAGCCAATTTACAGTCAGCCAACTTAATAGGCGCCGACTTAAGCGGTGCTGATTTACGTGGCGCCGACTTCCGTAATGCCAGAGTCATGATAGGCGATAGAGTTCAAGTCAAACTCATCGGCGCCATGTTAAGCGGCGCCATTATGCCCGACGGTTCCGTACACGATTAACGTAAGGGCGGGTTAACTCAAATCTTTCTTGTTCACCAAACATATAACTAAACCCGCCCCGTACCAATAATGTGAGAAACTTAACAATGGTTTACAATTACACCATTAGTTAAATGAGTACCACAATCACAGACATAGCAGTCAAAACAATCGACGGGCAAGAAAAAAACCTCAGTGAATATACAGGAAAAGTACTACTAATAGTAAACGTCGCATCTTACTGCGGTTATACAGGGCAATATAGCGGACTAGAGAAATTAAACAAAAAGTACCGCGATGGCGGATTACGTATACTTGGATTTCCTAGTAACGATTTCGGCGCCCAAGAACCAGGCACAAACCAAGAAATTGCAACATTTTGCGACAGAAACTATGGTGTAACTTTTGACTTGTTCGATAAAGTTCACGCAAAAGGGTCTGATAAACACCCACTTTACGAGCGACTAACAAGCGCAATTGAACCAAGAGGTGACGTATCTTGGAACTTTGAGAAATTTGTAGTCGGCAAAAATGGTGAAGTAGTCGCACGCTTCAAAAGTGGAACCACACCCGAAGCACCAGAACTAATCGAAACAATTGAGCGCGAACTCGCAAAATAGTAGATTTAGTAGGGTGGGCACTGCCCACCATACGCCTAACTTTTAACTTTAAACTATGAATGTTGCAATTATTGGATGCGGTTATGTCGGTACGGCAGTTGCTAAATGTTGGCAGCAGAAAATGACGCTGGTTGTAACAGCGACCACTACTACACTCCCAAGAGTTTCAGAACTACAAACTTTTGCTCAAAAAGTATTTGTTTTAGAAGCAAGTGACCGCGCAGAATTAGAAAAAGTCGTACATGGTCAAGATTGTATATTGTTGAGTGTTGCACCTAGACGCGGTAATTCTTATCAAGATACTTATTTACAAACTGCCGAAACACTCGCACAAGTCTTAAAAAAAGCTCCAGTCAAACAATTAATATATACGAGTAGTTGTTCAGTATACGGTAATCAAAACGGTAATTTAGTCGATGAAACAACACCTCTGGCGCCAACTAGTGAAAGTCAGCAAGTTCTCTGTGACACCGAACAAGTATTACTTACTGAATTAAAAGATAAATTACATGTTTGTATATTACGCTTGGGTGGAATTTATGGGCCAGGACGCGAACTAGTAAAAATTTACGGTCGAGTCGCAGGACAAACTCGTCCTGGAGATGGAAGCGAACCATCTAACTGGATACATTTGGATGATATTGTCGGCGCCATCGAGTTTGCGCGTCACTATCACCTTCAGGGAATTTATAATTTAGTTGACGATGCTTATTTATTGAATCGCGAAGTAATTGAGCGTGTGTGTGAGACTTATAATTTACCCAAAGTCACATGGGATACCTCACAACCATCCAACAAAAACTACAACGCTAAAATCTCAAATCAAAAAATTAAAGCTGCTGGTTACAAGTTAATTCATCCGGAGATGATTTTTTAACATGCTAACTCAAGATACTACACAGACACAATATTACACCTGGCAAAACTACCGTTGTGCTTACGAGGTGTACAATCCTAGTAATATACCAAATGGTGCCCCTTTATTATTGATTCATCCCATTGGGGTAGGTTTATCACGCCAATTTTGGCAGCGTTTTTGCCAAGAGTTTTACAATCAAGGTCATCAAAATCAGATTTATAATCCTGATTTAATTGGGTGTGGTGATAGTGACATGCCCGCATTACCATCTACACCTGACTTTGAAGCACAACAGTTACAATTCTTCATTCAAAATGTCATCCAGAAACCTGTAATTTTAGTTGTACAAGGCGCCTTATTTCCTGTAGCCGTTGACTTATACCACAAAGTACCCGATTTAATTGCGGGAATGGTATTATCTGGGCCTCCCACATGGTCACTAATTAGTAAAGACAGACCCAAATGGCGCCAAAATTTAGCATGGTCAATATTTAGTTCACCGTTTGGTAATTTATTTTATCGTTACGCACGTACCGAAAAGTTTTTACGCAACTTCTCAACTAAAAGATTATTTGCATCAAGAGATAAAGTTGATAGCGAGTGGCTGAATACTTTACGTCAAGGCGCCTCTAATATGGCTTCTCGCTATGCTGTATTCTCATTCTTAGCAGGATTTTGGCGCCAGGATTACCGTAGTAGAGTAGCAGCAATTCAAAAACCCGTACTTGTAGTTATGGGTGAAGTCGCATCGAGCATAGCCAAAGAAGGAGAACAAGAAAAAGCAAACGAACGTTTAGCCGAGTACTTAGCATGTTTACCTCAAGCACAAGGTGTTAAAATTCCTGGACGCAATGTTCTGCCATATGAGTCAACAGCAGAATTTGTAAAAGCAATGTCATCATTTGTTAAATCTATTTAAGAGTATGGTGGGCACTGCCCACCTTACAGTTACTTACCTTTTTGCTTATTTAAATAATAATGCCACAGAATTCTTGTAGCTATCGCACGCCACGGGCACCATTTCTCCGCAATAACTTCTAATTGTTGTGGTGTTGGACGTGTAGGTAAATCTTTTAATTTCTGATAAGCAAGAATCACTCCTAAGTCAGATGCAGGAAAAGCATCAGGGCGCTGTAACGACATCATTAAATATATATCAACAGTCCAATTACCAATACCTTTAATTTTTGTAAGTTCCGCACGTAAAATTGCCTCATCACCCAATTCAAGTTTATCTAAGTCAAGTTGTTTACTAGTTATTGCAGCAGCTAACGCGCGGGTATAAACAATCTTTTGACGACTTAAACCTGCTGACTGTAACTGCGAATCATCAAACGTAACAAAATTCTCCGGTGTCAAAGGATTAACCAAAAGTTCTAACTTCTTAAATATTGCATTAGCCGAAGCAACCGAAACTTGCTGTCCTAAAATAATTCGTATCAGTCCAATAAAACCCTTTTCCCGTATCCAGTTTGGTGGATACCCATAGGTTTGAATAATTTCTGCTAAGTCATTATCACGACTTACCAGTTCTTGTATACCTAGCGCAATCGTTTCTTCTGTAAGGGGTTGCTGTATTAACATTATGTTTTGATTTATACGCTGATACTATTGCTATAATCAAAGCTAATCCTACGATAAGAAAGTAGTAACATTTGTCCTATCGCTTCCAATATTATTATTACGCAAATGCAAGTCACAGAAAAAAGGTACTATACCATAAAGGAATACTTAGCTTTGGAGGAAAAAGCCGACTCCAGAAGCGAGTACATAGATGGAGAGATTATTCCGATGGCAGGTGGAAGTGACAATCACAACCAAATAGCATTAAACTTTAGCACTGAATTAAATTTTGCCTTTAAAAGACAAAATTACAAAGTTTACATAAGCGATATGCGTCTTTGGCTACCAAAGCCACGTATTTATACATATCCAGATGTAATGGTTATAGCAGGTGAACCAGAATTTTTGGAGAATCGTAGAGATATAGTTACCAATCCAAAAGTAATAATCGAGGTTTTGTCAAAATCAACTAAAAGCTATGATAAAGAAGATAAATTTAAAGCGTATCGTACAATACCCTCGTTTGAAGAATACTTACTTATTGAACAAGATAGAATTGGTGTAGAGCATTATTCAAAAACAACTGGTAAGCGTTGGTCGTTACAAAAATATAATGAGAAAGATGAAAAAATTTCTCTCAAAACTATTCCGTTTGAAATTACGTTGCAAGATTTATACAATAAGGTAAAGTTTGATACTGCTAAGTAGAGGAACTGATGTTTTTGTTTATACGCTAATATGCTTGCTATAATCAAAAGTAATTCTATCATAAGAAAGTATTAATATTTGTCCTATGGCTTCCAATAATATTATTACCCAAATGCAAGTCACAGAAAAAGGGCACTATACCATAGAGGAATACTTAGCTTTGGAGGAAAAAGCCGACTCTAAAAGCGAGTACGTAGATGGAGAGATTATTCCGATGGCAGGTGGAAGTGCAAACCATAATCAAATAGCTGGTAATTTTTATGCTGTGATGAATTTTGCCTTTAAGCAAGAAGATTATCAAGTATTTCACAGTGATATGCGTCTGTGGATACCAAAGGAGCGTATTTACACATATCCTCATGTAATGGTTATAGCAGGCGAGCCAGAATTTTTGGAGAATCGTAAAGATACAATTACCAATCCAAAAGTAATCATTCAAGTTTTGCCAAAACTTACTGAGAAGAATCAGAGAAAAACTAAATTTAATGCTTATTGCACAATACCATCTTTTGAAGAGTATTTATTGATTGAACAGGATGAAATTAATGTATTGCATTATTCAAAAATAGATGATAAGCATTGGTCAATACAAGAATACGATCATGAGGATGAAAAAATTTCTTTAGTGACTGTTCCGTTTGAAATTACGTTGCAAGATTTATACAATAAAGTAAAATTTGATACAATTGAATCAGAGGAAGAGGAAAAAAATTCTGACGAAGGCGCCATCCCATAATTGTTAAGAAAATATTAAACCTGAAAACTTGAATTAAGTACTGACTGCGGAAGGGTTGTTGTGCCAAAATTTACAATAATAACTTCAGTGGCATCAACGCAATGATTGGACAAGTCATACGGCAGCATTACAAGATTATCGAGCAATTGGGGCAAGGAGGCTTTTGCGAAACGTTCTTGGCAGAAGATTTAGACATTCCCGCAGAACCGAAGCCAAAATGTGTTGTCAAGCGCTTACATCCTCAAGTTATACAACCAGAAGTTTTACGGTTGTTTGAGACAGAAGCGAAAATAATGTACAACCTGGGACAAAGCCATAATCAAATTCCCAGGCTCTTCGCTTATTTTGAAGAAAATGGCGAATTTTTCTTAATTGAGGAGTTTATCGAGGGACAAGACTTAGGCAAAGAACTTACTCCTGGAAAACAACTGAGCGAGGGTTACACCATCAAGCTTCTGCGAGATGTATTAGAAGTACTGGCATTTGTTCATAAAAATAATGTAATCCACCGTGACATCAAACCCCAAAACATTATGCGACGCAAACCAGGTGGTCAATTAATACTAATTGACTTTGGGGCAGTTAAACAAGTTGGTACTATATTACTCAATAAACCACAGGGAACTTGCTTGACTGTTAGCATTGGAACACCTGGTTACATGCCCAATGAACAAGCAGTAGGTAAACCTAAACTCCAAAGTGATATTTATGCTGTTGGAATGACTGCTATTCAAGCGTTGACAGGTATACCACCGTACTCACTTTCAGAAGATAACGATGGGGAAGTGCTATGGCAAGATAACGTTAAAGTTAGTAATGAGCTAGCATCCGTTATCACAAAAATGGTGCGGTATGACTGGCGCCAAAGATACGCAGACGCAAGTGATGTTTTACAAGCTTTAAATACAGCTTTATATAGACCACAACCTTTAATCACTCGAACATTACCTTCAATACCCTCAGCACTAGTGTTGAAGAAAATTAAAATAGGTCATAAGTATGGTTATATTCAATACATTAATAACAGTGGAGAACTAGTTATTCTTCCTCAGTTTTACTACGCTGAAAATTTCTCCGAAGGGCTAGCTGTCATTAAGCAGAGAGGAAAGTACGGCTATATCAATACTAATGGGGAAATAATTGTTCCTCCTCAATTTGATACTGCTAAAAATTTTACTGAAGGATTAGCGCTGGTTGAACAAAAAGGAAAGTGGGGTTATATTAATACCAATGGAGAAATAATTATTCCTTGTCAGTATAGTAACGCTGGAAGTTTTTGTGAAGGATTGGCACCTGTGCAAAAAGGTTCTAAAAAATATGGCTATATCAATACTAATGGAAAACAAATAGCAGGTTCTTCAAATTGTAGGAATTGGTTAGAGAAGGTCGGTTGTATTTCTGATGAGGAAGCTTTTCTTCAAGCTTTGGAATATGGTAAATATTTTCGATACTCTGATAGACCGACTGATGAGATTAATAAGCAATTGTGAAGATTTTTGATGCGTTATGTGGTTATATTCAATGCACAGGCAGGATGCCTGTGCTACATGAGTGTTAGAAGTTCTCGAAGTTGGTGATTGCGTTTTTCATTTTGTCGATGACTTCTGTTACTGCTACGCTTCCTAGTTCTCCTGATGCGCGTGTACGGATGCTCAGGGTGTTTGTTTCTACTTCTTTGGCGCCTACAACTGCCATTACTGGTATTTTTTGTTTTTCGGCGTTGCGAATTAGTTTACCTAGTCTGTCTCCACTGATATCTACTTCTGCACGGATACCTACAGCGCGCATTTTGGCGGCAGTATCTTTGGCATAATCTAAGAATTGTTCGCTGACTGGTAATAAACGTGCTTGCTCTGGCGCCAACCATAATGGGAAGTCACCTGCGTACTCTTCGATTAAAATACCAATTAATCGTTCTAATGAACCAAATGGCGCCCTATGTATCATAATTGGACGTTTACGCGAACCGTCTTCGGCGACATATTCTAAGTCGAAGCGTTCGGGTAAGTTATAGTCTACTTGTACTGTTCCAAGTTGCCATTCTCTTTCTAATGCGTCTTGGAAGATAAAGTCTAATTTGGGACCGTAGAAGGCAGCTTCTCCTATACCTAGGAAGTGATCCATCCCCAAATGTTCAACTGCACGACGAATGGCGCCTTCCGCTTTTTCCCAAGCTTCGTCTGAACCGATGTATTTGTCGCTTTCTGGGTCACGGAAACTTAAGCGTGCTTTAAAGTTCTTTAATTGCAAACTTTTGAAAACTGACAATATTAAATCAACGACGTTGAGAAATTCAGAATCGAGTTGTTCGGGTGTTACAAATAAATGCGAGTCATCAACTGTAAATCCGCGCACACGTGTTAAACCACCTAATTCTCCAGATTGTTCATAGCGGTATACTGTACCAAACTCGGCGAGACGCATTGGTAACTCACGGTATGAACGTAGTTCGCTGCTATATATCTGAATGTGGAAGGGACAGTTCATTGGTTTCATGACAAAACCCATTTCATGTGCTTTCGCTTCTTCATCCTCTGCCATGAGAGGAAACATGTCTTCTTTGTACTTTTGCCAGTGTCCCGAAGTTTTAAATAAATCTACTTTGGCAATGTGAGGAGTAACAACAGGCAAATAACCGCGTTTAATTTGTTCTTGTTGGAGATAATTTTCTAAAAGACTCCGTAATAAAGTACCTTTGGGTGTCCACAATGGTAAACCAGGTCCTACTAAGTCAGAGAATATAAATAACCCTAACTCTTTTCCTAATTTACGGTGGTCACGACGTAGTGCTTCTTCTTTACGTCGCTTATACTCTGCTAGCTGTTCGGGTGTTTCCCATGCGGTGCCATATATACGCTGTAATTGTGCCTTGGTTTCGTCGCCACGCCAATAGGCGCCTGCTAACGTTTCAAGTTCAATTGCTTTCGGGTTTAAATCGGCTGTATTCTCAACATGAGGTCCCGCACACAAATCCCACCATTGATCACCCACATGGTAAATTGTTATGGGTTCTTGCTTGATGTCCTCTAGAATTTCTAGCTTGTAAGGCTCGTTAATTGCCTTGATTCGACGTTCTGCTTCTTCTCGACTAACTTCTTCGCGCGTTACTGGCAGTTTACGGTTGATAATTTTTATCATCTCCTTGTAGATAGATTTTAAATCTTTCTCAGAAAAGGGTTCTGGACTATCAAAGTCGTAGTAGAAACCATTTTCAATCCAAGGACCAATCGTAACTTGCGCCTTGGGAAACAGCTTTTGTACTGCCATTGCCATGACGTGAGAAGTCGTGTGGCGAATTTTCTTCAAGCTTTCCGACTCGCTTGTACGGGGTAAACTAATTTTTTCGACGAATGAGTGTTCTGATTGCTCTGGCTGATTATTATCTAGTTGTGTTGCGTTTGGCGACATCGGCTGTTTTACCTTTGGCTTAATTCTTTAATTACTTGTATTTGAACTTGCGCTTATATTGTAAAAAATAGTTCCTATACTAGCATGGCTTTTTTTTGATTCTTGCGGCGCCTTCCACGAGGTCGCGCGTCATTCACAACTTAAGCCATGTGGAGGATGATTTCAACAATATCAAGTCAACAAACTCTAACCTATAGATACCGCTACGGCGCGATATATTCTCTCACGCTTTCTTAATAAAATATTTATATTACGTTCATCTTTACACAAAGATACCTCCTCTGACACTTGACTTAATACTTTATTAGTACTTAAATGAAAAGACTAAATCAATTTGCTTTTTATTACCTGTAATGGTAATTTTAATATTCCAAGCGCAAAATTAATTTTGGTATTGGACTTATTACAAATATGATTTTTGCACTCCAGACGGCGCCGAAGAACATAGGTCTGCATCTATGTTAGCGATTCTTATTTGGACTAAGGCAAAAACTCATATCTTTGTATCACTTCTGTACATATTGAAAGTAAACGGTTTGCTTTTCCTATCTAGTTAAAGTTTTATAGGAAATTAATAAAATCGACTATAATATAAATTGTAGCCCTTGCTACAGAATGCCAGGTGTGAGAAGTATCTTATGATTCTAGAGTGTTAAGAATCGTTAAAAAAGTTAATATTAATAAGAAAGTTAGAAGTATGCTTCTCATTTATGCGGGACTCAAATCTACCAGAACCGGAAATACTAAAGTCAGTTTTACAGCCTTTATTGGAAGATTTCCAGTATTGGTTTGCTCGTGCCTTGCACTTGCTTGAAGCCGAGCGGATTGATTTTATGAGTACACAGCAGCAGTCAGACTTGCTATTGCGAGTAAAGACCGCGCAAGAACAGGTAAACACCGCGAAGATGATGTTTACCGCGACTGAAGGACAAGTTGGAATCGAGATGGAAGCCTTAATGCCTTGGCATCAGCTTGTTACCGAATGCTGGAATGTGGCTATGAAGCATCGCGCTCAGCGCGAAGTGTAGGAAGTACAGTTATATCACTTGTATCACTTTACAATTACAAAGAAATGATTTAACCAGTTTATCTTCAGATTAAAGTATATTATGCTACTTAGTATCGATAAGAGATAAGAGTGTAGCCCAATATTTAGCTAGTTAAGTAAGTTTTCGTAGTTCTTGTTTTGATTTGATTGCATTTAGATTTCAGTATCAACCAGAAACTGCAAATTCTATATCGATTTATAAACTCTTTAATAACACGCTGCCTTGGAGGAAACCTCTATGTTACACCTTATTTACATTCTTGCTTTTACAGTTCTCGCGATTATTGCTGTTGCGAATTTGATTCGTAACTTAATTATGTTTAGTTTTGATAGAGAGCGAACATACACAACAAGACCACAAGGTGGTAACTACGGTTACACAGCAAGGAAGCAATTTGTGCCTCATCCAGAATTGTTGGATAGTTCGGGCAATTTAATTAGAGAACCTTTATTAGTAATGCGTTCTATTAATGTAGAAGATGCTCGTCAGCAGCTTGATGCAATATTTGAAGCATCACCTGGACACAAAAGCGACGTTCAAGAAGAAAAGTAACGAGTGCTGAGTGCTGAGTGCTGAGTGGTAACAACAATTTTACTCAGTACTCAGGACTTTTTACTCACCACTCTTTAGGCTTCAATAACGACACGTAGGTTGCCGCGTTTTTTAGCTACACGGCAAGCTGTTGTGTTACCTGAACGCTCAAATTCTAGGTCTAGAATAGTTGGACCGACACGTAAGTTGTGTATAGAAAGGTGACTAATTGATTCGGGTAAAGCTGGGTCAATAACTCTGAGGCAGTTATTTGGTGCATCTGGAACAAGATTGACAATCATTTGTATTAGTTGGAAGACGCTACCAGTTGCCCATGCTTGTGGTGAACATGCTACAGGATATAGCACTGGAGCGTTGTCTCCGTCACGTTCGTATCCACAAAGTAGTTCAGGTGGACGTTGGTACGGTTGAACGCTGGTCATGTCAACTAATCCCTGAAAAACTTCGAGTGCTTGGTCTATTAAACCGAGGGAACGTAAACCCATAGCAATCATTGAGTTGTCATGGGGCCATACTGAACCAATATGGTATCCCATTGGGTTATATGCAGGTGATAAGCTACTCAAAGTACGAATACCCCAACCGTTATACATGTCCGGCGCCCGTAATCTTTCGGCAACGCTGTAAGCTTTTTCGGGAGTAAATATACCGAGTTGCAAACAGTGACCTGGGTTAGAAGTAATACTATCTACATGTTTTCCATCACCATCTAAAGCTAACGCACAGAAATCTTGGTCTTCCATCCAAAAATCACGGTTAAAACGCATTTTGAGACTACGCGCTTCATCAGTCCAACGGTCTGCTAAATCTAAACGCTTCTTCATTCGGGCAATTTCAGCCAGACGTAATTTAGCAGCATAAACATACGCTTGCACTTCACATAGCGCAATTGAACCATATGCTAGTTCACCCTTACGGTTAACTATACAATCACCAGAATCTTTCCAACCTTGGTTTGCTAAACCTAGTCTTGACCTACGGTGATAGCTTAAATAACCTGTTTGTTTCATATTGCGGTCAATCCATTCCATCCCAGAAAGCGCATTATTCCACAAATTTTCTAGGGTTTCAGAGTCATGTGTCCAAGCATAGTACTCAGCATAAAGCATTAACCATAATGGAGTCGCATCGACTGTACCGTAATAAGGTGTATGAGGTACTTCTTTACAGCGTGCTAATTCTCCAAATCGTAATTCGTGTAGAATTTTTCCTGGTTCTTCTTCGCGCCACTCATCTTCGAGCTTACCTTGGTATATAGCTAGTAAAGTAAGAGTTTCCTTCGCAATTTCAGGATTTAACATCAAGGTTTGCGAAGCGGTGATTATTGAGTCACGTCCAAACAGGGTGGAAAACCAAGGTACTCCAGCAGATACGGTTTTATGCTTACCAAATGACTGTCGTAGCAAATACATATCCTGTTCCGCACGCTCGATAACCCGGTTGAATATACCTTTATCAGCACGAATGCGGGTAATTTGCTGTACCCAGTTTTGCTCTTCCATTACTTCAGCAGCTTTCGCCTGACCTAATGTTACAGGCGCACTGACAATTGAACTCGACTTATTATTTGTAACAGGTCTAGCACGATAGCCTATTTTTTGCTTTTCATGCGGCGCCAACTCAAAGCGCCAAAGTGCTGTATAACCTTTAAAATAATCTGGCTGACGGTGCTGGAACCTAATCCGCGACTCCATTATTATTCCATCTAAACCCTGATAAGCAAGGAATAAAGACTTTTCGGTTACTTCGTCTGAATTATGATGATGTTCATGCTCTTGTTCTGATGGCACCTCAAGATGAGATACCCCTTCAGCTAAACGCAATAAGCGACCGCGTTTTTCTCTACCATGTCCACGCACTTCAAATAAATCGGCGAAATCACCGTCAAAACTAAGACTAAGCTCAAAACTAATCGTTGTAGTACTGTAATTGGATACTTCTATTTCTTCAAATAAGGCACCGTTTAAAACAAGTTCACGACGAATACCAATCGTATCAGGTCGTAAACGCTCATCAATACGCGGATTAGTACATAAAACAGATAATGAAAACCCTTTATCAGCAGTGCTGCTTAATAAAACAGGCGAGTATCCGTCAATTTGTAACTCTAAGCGACTTAAAAAGCGTGTATCTGAACAAAATAATCCCATACTTGGGTTACTGTCACCAAGACCGCACCCAGAAATATTACCTAAAGTATCTGTAACTAAAAATAAATCGTCATCTTTAATAGTTAATGTAGGCTGTGGACGCGAGCTAGCCACACAGGGCCATTCAGAAATAGGGATTTGGTCGGCAGGGACAAAAGCTTTTCCGTCCAGCAAAATTTTTTCCGGTGCGATTAATGTATCCGGTGTCATGCTCCAATTTCCAGGTGATAACAGGTCTAGTTTCTTCGTCAAAAAAGCGTCAACAGGAAAAAAGGCGCCTTTTTTTTTAATTCAATTCGTTATTGCCGTGTTGCCGTAGAATTGCAAACAGCACTGTTAGAAATATCTATACCAAGCATTTTGGTATAAAACTTACACAATAAACGCAACGAGTCGCTTTGTTAACTTATGTAAATCTTTTAGAAATTTTATAGATTATAACGTCAGATAGTATGTCAAAGACGATAAAAATGTGTTGATTTCCGCATGATTAAATGTAAATTTCAAGACACAAATCAACCCAAAACATTATTACAGCTTTAAAGCATAAATGGCGCCTGATATCAAAATTTTTTCTATTTGATTAAATTATATATGTTTAAAAACGCCTGTAATTGTTCTACAAGAACAAAATAGTGCAAAAAAGAGCTTAAAAGACGATTATTCATTCGTTAAATCAAGCAAACACAATTTTATATATATAAGTTTTACTAATCATATGGTAACGGATGTAACGGATAGGTTGTCCGCTACATCCGTTACATCTGTTGTATCCGTTGCCTAAATCAAAACCATCGAATAAGCGCGTTCATACTCCGATGCCATAGATTCAACACTAAAGCGGTTAACAACATACTCGCGACAAGTATGACGGTCAAGCTTCATAGCATTAGAGACCATTTCAATCATGGCTTCAAGAGAGTGACACACGTAACCAGTTTTGTCGTGAGCAATAACTTCAGGTACAGAGCCCAGACCCATAGCAACAACAGGTGTACCAGTTGCCATTGACTCAATCATTACTAAACCAAATGGTTCTCGCCAATTAATGGGGAATAAAGTTACAGATGCTTCCGATAGAAGTTTCACCTTTTCTTCGTGAGAGACTTCACCCAAAAACTGAATTTGCTCACCATCGATGAGTGGTTCAACTTGCTCGGTGTAGAAATCTTTGTCTACAACGTCAATTTTACCCGCCATTTTTAAGGGTAAGCCAGTCGCACGGGCAATTTTGATTGCTTCGACGGGACCTTTTTCTGGCGATATGCGTCCAACAAAAGCTAGTAATGGTGGTTGTACAGGTTCTGAGTTAAAAGCGTAGACGCTTGTATCGATACCGTTATAGACGGTGTGAATGTAATTTAAGCCCAAACGTGGTTCGCGCTGCGAAAAGCTAATACTAATGAACTTTTGCCAAGCAAAGCGACTATATATTTTCTCATTTTCTGGAGAAAAGGCGCCGTGGAGTGTGTGAACAGTAGGAGTTTTGACGAAACTGCTGTAAGAAAGAGCTTGGTAGCCAAAGTGAGAGTGTATAACATCAAAATGATGCGCGTGTTGGAAAACATCAGCGAGAAGCATATGCTCATAAATACCCGGTTCCTTGATATTCGGGTCAAGTCGTAGCGCTTGTGGGTGTACTGTTCTAAGTTTTGCTGCTGTTATTGAATCTCCTGAAGCAAATAATGTGACATCATGACCACGCCGAACTAATTCGTCGGTTAATAACTTAACAATTAGTTCAATACCACCATAACCTTTAGGAGGTACACGTTCCCATAAAGGAGCAACAATTGCAATTTTCATGTTTCACCGCAAGCAGGTAAAGGAAAATGCCTACTACTGTTGAATATGCAAGACGTGATGTTGAAGTAAGTGAGTATTTATATACTCACTTTTCTCCAAGGCATAGGGAAATGATTTACCTGCTGTTTTTAAACTTATTTTCAAACTCATCTCCCCCATCAAAGTCTTTGCTGACAAGGACTCAACTACTTATGACGATAAAGTTACACGTGCAAAACTATCTGAAATAAATAGTTTATAATTGAGTTTATCTTACATGATTTTGTAATTATATTTTTTCAACAAAGTTATATTACATTAATTTGTCAAATATCACAATATCTGTATATTGAATCGTAAATATAGAAAATTAATTGTTTTTTTACGTATTATTATTTATTTCAAATTGTGTTTTTATATACTAATATATTTAATAAAAAATTAACTGTCCGAAAATATGATGCATTCTGATTATGACTTAAGAAGTTGAATATGAGTTAAGACAGGTAAGTGTGAATCGATTATGAATCTAAACTTATGTTAAAGTTTGTTTTAAGGATAGTCATACCTTTGGAGTGGTGTTGGGTATATTGTAAACAAGGGAGTGTCAGGAAAAATAGGGAATCGAAATACTGAGATGATTTTAAACAAATGTAATATTATTAATATTTTTTTAATATTGCTAATTATACTACTGGAGTGATGGCGCCAAGTTGTCATTATTAGGGTAGATAAAATTTAACTGATGTGCGAATATATAGAGGAAACTAACCATGTATAATAAGAAAAACAGATATCTATAGAGAGGAATCTAAAACTTTCGGCTTCGGCTTTGATAATCTTTACATATCGCAACC
The DNA here is from genome assembly GCF_001904745.1 of Calothrix sp. HK-06. Taxonomy (GTDB): domain Bacteria; phylum Cyanobacteriota; class Cyanobacteriia; order Cyanobacteriales; family Nostocaceae; genus Dulcicalothrix. The sequence goes on along the minus strand of NZ_MRCD01000029.1, from coordinate 34,012 downwards.
ATGTGTTTGGTTTGAAAGACCGTTGTAATTTGTACAATGCAGCTGAGAGATGGTTTTTTGTCCAGATTGTTGCTCGAGACACGCATGAGCATTTCGACTTCGGTACTGAGCGATTTGCTACAGACCTTACCCTACCTACGACCACAACTGTATTTTAAGGCTTCGCTAACAGCCCTCTCCCATGCGATGGAAGACCAAGTTTTGGCAGCAACTCTCGAAGCCCCACTGGTGATAGCCAGTTTTCAGCGCGAGCGTTTTTATCGCCAAGAGGCACATCGATATGAGCGACTAGCACAACGAAGTGACCAAGTATATGTTTTGGCTGCCCCGGAAACTGATTTTACTAGCAGTTCCGAGTATTACGAAAAAGTAGCTTTTGAACCAGAAGATGCCCTCAGTCTTGAATGGCATCTAATTGTAATTGCTCAAAACTACGCCACTTGTTTGGTTTGTCGAGAGTTTTCACGTTCAACCAGCCGACAGGATAGTCAAGATGAGGAAGACCTGCGCGAATTAAGTCCAAGCTTAGATATGGACACAGCGCGAAGGTTTGAGGGAATCTGGACGTCGGAGCGAGGTGTTAGCCTGAAAGCTGCTGATTTGCTATTAACGCGCATTCAAACTTACCGACCGGAGCTAACCAAAAAAATCAACTCGGCTCGGCGCCGATTTGGTATTGGTAAGTACAAAGATGTTAGTGAGGCTGTTAAAACAAACGAGTATGCCTGTGATATAGACACAGACCCGTTTGTACAGCGCTTAGTAACTTATTTGCAGGCGAGTCAATACAAATTGCATAAAGCTTACCGTTCAATTGCCGCCCAAGCACGAAAAGAGCGTTTAGTCAACTCAATTACAACAACAATTAGACGTTCATTAAACCCACAAGAAGTACTTCATGCAGCAGCGCAAGAACTGGGGCAAATATTAGGCGCCTGTCGGTGTTTAATTTATCGCGCGCAGGTGACTGACTTGGGGGCGACAATCGAGCATGAGTTTATTCGTGCAGGGGTAACATCGGTAAAAGGGCAAACTTGGCAGCTAGACAACAATCCCTTATTTGCGGAAGTTGTAAAGCATTCAGAAGGGGTGTGCGTCGCCGATACGATGAATGACAGTCGTACATCAACATCAAGCGTAGTATGGAAACACGTAGAGAAACTAGGAATTCGTTCTTGGTTACTTGAACCTGTTTTTTACCAAGGACGATTGTTGGGAATTGTTGAGTTACACTACTGTGGAAATTCGCCACACATTTGGCACACAGGCGAAATAGATTTAGTTAAATCAATAGCAACTCAAATAGGCGCCGCATTAATTCAAGCCGAGTCGTTTGCCAACCTCGAAGACCTCAACACTCAACTTGAAGCACTTGACCGTACCCGTAGTAACTTAATCGCCATTACTGGACACGAGCTACGCACACCACTTTCAACAATTCAAGTTTGTTTAGAAAGCCTAGCTTCGGAACCTGATATGCCCTTGGAATTGCAGCAAGTAATGCTCAACACAGCCCTATCAGATTCCGAGCGAATGCGAAAGTTAGTGCAAGATTTCTTAACACTATCGAATCTTGAAAGCGGTCGAGTTGAATGGCATCCAGAATCATTAGCATTACAGGAATGTATCGATTTGGCCCTGAGTCGAGTACGTGCCCGTACAGCGATTGAAAATCTGCCACAAATTACTACTGACATCGCCGATAATTTGCCCTTAGTATTGGCAGATGGAGATTGGCTAGTAGAAGTTTTTGCAAAGCTGATGGACAACGCTTGTAAATTCACTCCACCCGACGGAAAAATCACAATTGTTGGGCGCCTGAATAGTGAGGAAATGGTCGAAGTCACAATTGCCGACACAGGTAGAGGAATCGAGCCGAATCGTCTCGAAATCGTATTCGACCGTTTCTACCAAGAAGAAGGCGCCTTAAGAAGAACAGCAGGAGGAACAGGACTAGGGTTAGCAATTTGTCGTCAAATCGTCAACGGCTGGGGAGGAGACATATGGGCACAATCAACAGGAAAGAACCAAGGAAGCGAATTCCACTTTACTGTACCCATCGTTACGAAAAGTCAAGAATTAAGAGTTAGGAGTTAGAAGTTAGAAGTTAGAAGTTAGAAGTTAGGAGTTAGGAGTTAGGAATCATTAACTCATAACTCCGCGCCTCACAACTCATAACTTAATAAAAAGTGTTACAGACTATGAAATAATCGCAATAATGTCTACCGGGCAATGTTAGGATGCCGTAAAAACTATGAAGTGAAAACCTTATGGCAGCAACACTTTCTGGACAAGCTCCTTTATTCGGTGGCTCCACTGGCGGTTTGCTTACAAAAGCAGCCGAGGAGGAAATGTACGCAATCACCTGGACTAGCCCCAAAGAGCAAGTTTTTGAAATGCCCACTGGTGGCGCCGCTAAAATGCGTCAAGGTGATAACCTGCTGTATTTAGCTCGTAAAGAATACGGTATCGCGCTCGGTGGTCAACTCCGGAAATTCAAAATCACAAACTACCAAATTTACCGGATTCTACCAGGTGGTGAAACTACAAAGATTCACCCAGCAGATGGTGTATTCCCCGAAAAAGTTAACCAAGGACGCGAGAAAGTACGTTACGTTGACCGCAGAATTGGTCAAAACGGCAGTCAAGCTCAAGTCAAGTTCAGCGGTAAGCATACTTACGACGCATAACTAATTTAAAGTTATGAGTTAGGAGTGAGGAGTTAGGAGTTACAAGTCTTAATTCTTAACTCCTAACTGATAAGTCTTAACACCAAACTCTTTTCTATGATTTTTCCCGACTTCTCGCAATTTACTGAATTAGCTAATCTTGGTAATTTTGTTCCGGTATATCAAGAGTGGGTTGCAGACCTAGATACGCCTGTTTCAGCTTGGTATAAGGTATGTGCTGGACAACCTTATAGTTTTTTGTTGGAATCAGTCGAAGGTGGTGAGAAAGTCGGACGTTATAGTTTACTTGGTTGTAATCCTTTATGGGTATTAGAAGCGCGTGGAGAACAAACAACGCAAACGCATCGTGACGCTTCACAAGTAGTATTCGATGGCGACCCATTTGAAGCATTAGCAAACTGTTTGGCGCCATATCATCCAGTTAAGTTACCAGAGTTACCACCGGGAATAGGTGGTTTATTTGGATTTTGGGGTTATGAATTAATCAAGTGGATAGAACCGCGAGTGCCAGTTCATACTCAAGATGAGCGTAATATACCTGATGGATTGTGGATGCAGGTAGACAATTTACTCATATTTGACCAAGTTAAACGTAAAATTTGGGTAATAGCATATGCAGATTTACGTAATAGTGATGTTAAGGAAGCGTACAACAAAGCTGTAGAATGTGTTACGCAAATGGTGAATAAATTATCATCACCGCTTCAGCCAGCCAAAACTATTTTAGAATGGACACCACCTGCAACTCTTGCGCCTCGTTCAAACGAAACCGAAGAATATCAAAGTAACTTTAGTAAAGAAGAATTTTGTCACAGCGTCGAAAAAGCCAAAGAATATATCAAAGCAGGCGATATATTTCAAGTAGTAATTTCCCAACGTCTAACAACCGAATATAGCGGAGACCCCTTTTCACTTTACCGCTCACTACGTCAAATTAACCCATCACCATACATGGCGTACTTTAACTTTCAAGACTGGCAAATAATAGGCTCCAGTCCAGAAGTCATGGTAAAAGCCGAAAAAGACGCTGACGGTAACAATATAGCAACATTGCGTCCAATAGCAGGCACAAGAAAACGCGGTAAAACTCCAAAAGAAGACGACGCACTAGCAAAAGACTTATTACAAGACCCCAAAGAAATTGCCGAACACGTCATGTTAGTAGACCTAGGCAGAAACGACTTAGGTCGAGCATGTGAAAGTGGCAGCGTATGCGTAGATGAACTAATGGTTATCGAGCGATACTCTCATGTAATGCACATCGTCAGTAACGTAATAGGTAAACTGGCGCCATCAAAAACAGCATGGGACTTAATGAAAGCTTGCTTTCCCGCAGGAACAGTAAGTGGGGCGCCAAAAATTCGAGCAATGGAAATAATCAACGAACTAGAACCATCACGCCGAGGAGTATACTCAGGTGTATATGGATACTACGACTTTGAAGGACAATTAAATACAGCCATAGCCATCCGTACAATGGTAGCGCGCGCAGGTAAAGTTAGTGTACAAGCAGGCGCCGGTTTGGTGGCAGACTCGGAACCCGAAAAAGAATACGAAGAAACCCTAAATAAAGCACGCGGACTACTAGAAGCAATAAGATGTTTAAAATAGCTCGTTGTAAGCACGAAGAGTGCTTTCCTAATAATACAAAAAGACGGGCTTTCCTGCCCATCCCACAAGTTCATCCCACCTATTGTTTTGCAATTTTAATTTTTACCAAAAATCCGCTTAAGCAAAGCTAATTTACCCTCGTAAGGAGGATACAAAACTTTCATGTCAAAACCAAAACCCCGTTTCAAAACACTCTTGTAATGGGAGAAAACATCAAAACTAGCTTTGCCGTGATACTTACCAATTCCACTATCTCCTACACCACCAAAAGGTAACGAAGCCACTCCGCAGTGCTTAATAGTATCATTAATACAAACACCACCAGATGAAGTTTCACGTAATATTCGCCCTTGTAAATCTTTATTATTTGTAAACAAGTATAAAGCAAGAGGTTTCGGACGAGAATTTATTGCTGCTATAACCTCATTAATATCTTCGTACTCAATGACAGGAAGAATTGGACCAAAAATTTCTTCCTCCATAATTGAATCTTGCCACGAAACATTATTGATTACAGTTGGAGCAATGAATAATTTATCTGAATTACATTCCCCGCCAAAGTAAATATCTCCTTCAATGTAATTTATCAATCTAGTGTAATGCTTTTCACTAATAATTCTACAGTAATCAGGACTGTCTATTGGGTTATCGCCATAAAATTCTTTGATACTATCTGCTATTGCTTTTAATAAATCCTGTTTAATAGACTTATTTACTAATAGGTAATCAGGTGCAATACAAGTTTGGCCAGCATTCAAAAACTTGCCCCACGCAATTCGTCGCGCGCTAACTTCAAGATTGATATCTGTATCAACTATACAAGGGCTTTTACCACCTAATTCCAAAGTAACTGGTGTCAAATGTTTTGCTGCTTCCTTCATAATAATTTTACCGACGGCTGTACCACCTGTAAAAAAGATATGGTCAAACTTTTCTTGCAGAAGCTCTTGAGTAGTTTCTACACCACCTTCAACAACAGCAATATATTCGCGCGGGAAAACCTTTGATATTACGTCATTTATTACATGGGAAGTATGAGAAGCAATTTCAGAAGGCTTGACAATTGCACAATTACCTGCTGCAATGGCGCCTACTAACGGCAGTAAACATAATTGAAAAGGATAATTCCAGGGGCCTATAATTAAAGCAACACCCAATGGTTCAGGATATAAATAAGCCGACCCAGGTAAAAAAGACAATTCAAGTCCTTTTCTTTGAGGTTTTACCCAATTGTTTAGATGTTTAATAGCATCAGCAATTTCAGTAAAAATTAGCGAAAACTCTGCACCATAAACTTCAAACTCTGGTTTATTTAAGTCAGCTTTTAACGCTTGAGTAATCTCATGTTCATATTGCATTATTCCTTGTTTTAAGTTTCTTAGTTGTTCAACACGGAAACTAATATCTCTAGTTGCACCCGTATAGAAAAACTGACGCTGCTTGCTGACAATCTCACTAATTAACGATTGAGTAATCATAATTACGTACTATCTTTTACAAAATGAACCTCTACTTATATCCTACAGTAGCTATAATTTATCATCAATCGCAAATACGTAGGTTGGGGAGCCACCTCCGTGCGGGGGTTTTCCCCGTTAAGGAGAGTGGCGTTGGAGCGACTTAGAGCTTACCAACAAGCTCAACAAGTAGGCGCCCTCCTAGAAACTGACAATACCAATAATATATAATTAATATATAACCAGTAACCTAAAATCAATGACTCAAACAATGGGAGCAGTTTACACCAAAATCAAACTAACCAATGCAATAGACGAAGCATTAATAAGTCGAGGTTTACTGGCGCCTAGCTTACTGCGTACATGTGAAGTGGATGCATTAGTTGATACAGGTTCAACATATTTTTTAGTGATATCACCAGAAATATTACAAAAACTAGGTTTAAGAATTATTGGTCAGCAAGCAGCCAAGTATGCTGATGGTCGAGAAGATACAGTAGGAGTAACAGAAGCTTTGTTCATAGAATGCGAAGGGCGCTGAACAACCGAAGACGCACTAGTTACAGGCGATATGGTTTTAGTAGATCAGGTCGTTTTAGAGAAATTAGATTTATTAGTTGATTGTAAAAACCAACGTTTAATTCCCAACCCAGACAACCCTAATTATCCCGTTACTTATATACTATAAATATTTTCAGAAAGATGAAACGTAAGAGCAAATAACTCCTGACCTTCATGAAGTATTTAATAGGTTCTCAGACTATCCTAATTATAATGGTAAGGCATTAGTGCTTGAAGATATTTATATAGATATGGCAAATAAAATTTGTACTGACCTTGATTTAATCAGTAATTTTCAAAGAGCATCAAATCGTATTAATCATTGTTCTGGATTGGATTGTGGCGAAATAGAAAAGCTAAAGGATTCTTGGAAAAAAGAATTTACTTCGAGTCTTGATGACCAGCATAAAAATAGCTTAGTTTTAGCTTTGCTAACAATCAAGAAAGCGAAGGATTATTGGAAATCAATTCATCCTTCCAGTCAATGGACTCGTTCTGCTGAAGTGTATAGAGAACAGTTACTACTTGCGATAGGAAGATTTTATTCTGAGCAGAGCCATAATGCTAAATATCATATTCCTTTTTTCTTAAAAACTATATATCAAATTTTTGAATAATAAGATATTGTCGTGATAGGCGCCATTGTTTACTTTCATATATAAAATTCATTCTTTAGATAGATGTAAAAAATAAATAAAAAAGTATGTAATTCGATATATAGAGTTAAAAATACATAATGCCCTATCTAAAGAACGAGCATAAACAAAATGCAAGTAGTCATGCTGTAGTAATTGGTAGCGGTATAACAGGTTTGCTAACTGCACGAGTATTGGTAGAACATTTTGATTTTGTAACTATTGTAGAACGTGACGAGCTTCCTGAATTGCCTGAATATCGTCAAGGAGTCCCCCAAACACATCACGTTCATATACTCTTAACACAAGGGCAACAAATTTTAGAGCAACTGTTTCCAGGAATAAAAGCCCAATTAGAGAAAGCAGGCGCCCCTAGTATCGATTGGGTTAGTGATTTTACAACATTGAATATGTGGGGATGGGTATCACGTACATCTTCAGAATTGGTTACTTATACTTGTAGCCGAGTTTTTCTAGAGTGGCTAATACGGCAAAGATTAAGTAATTACCAAAACTTAGAATTTGTAACATCTACCTTATTCAAAGGACTACTCGTAAATACTGAGAATCAAGTATCTGGAGTAAAATTACATTGTAAAAATAGCACTCTCGACACAGAACTAACAGCCGATTTGGTCGTTGACGCTAGTGGACGTAACTCGCAGTTACCCAAGTTTTTAGAAGATATTGGCTACCAGGTGCCTAAAACAACGATTATTAATTCTTTTTGGTTCTTTCGTACATAGCGTGCTAAATTTTAATTAAAATCTAGAAGTATGCTTTATTTACAAGGCTTACAGACACTTCTGGTTGCACTTTTATAAAATAACAACGTTTTGAAGATAATAATGGCTGTAATATAAACTAAGTAAGAGTTTCAAGCTGTTTTTTTACTAAATTAGCACGCTAAGTACGCAAGAGCCAAAAATTTAAACCGTTTAAAAAACCAGTTTGCAAAAAAAAAGTACTCCAAGTCTGGACAATATCCCTATCTAACGCACTAATTACCTTGTCTGTAATCCTTTGACGAATCTTGCCGTAATTTAGCTGTTGCAGTTCCTCTCGGTATAAACTTCCGTAATTCTGCTTTATTTTATACTGTTCTATACAAGTTAAGGCACCTATATTAAATCCTACCTCGAACAGGCGCCCGAATCCTTCAGAAATTTGTGATGTCATGAGTTGTATTGAAAATGAGAAAACAAAAAGGAGTTATATAGCTAAAGTAGTTTTGACCAGAGTTAAAAATGCCAAATGGTTAAACTCGGTTCGACCTTGCATGTGGACAGACATTGCTAACTTACCAACAGAGTCATCACCAATCAAATTTTCGTATGGGTCGAGTTTGAGTTGAATGTCTTTGGTAGACTTTTGGTATCGGGAAAAGTGGAACAAAGTCAAGTATTGTAAAATATCGTTTTTCAAAGACCCTTCGTATATCAAACCATTACGAACATTTTTATCGTCGAGTACATCTCGGTAGATATTTAACAGCGTTGCGTAGGAGATTACCCCATTGTAATAGTTCGTGGCGCCTGGTGCATTATTGCCATTGAACAAGTTAAAGAAGACTACGCATTGTTTACTTGCATCTTCGACGAGGTTGGTTAGTTCTAAGGTATCTTGTATATATAGTGAACTAGCTTGTATGTTTTGTGATTTAATCGCGTAGTACTTATCAAAGAACATTGGATATATATTGATATCCTCGTATTGACCGTTCAAAGCTTTGATGACATCTTTCGACATGAAGAACAAACCGTCTTCTTCGTTTTGTGTCATGTGAAGAGTACTTGTGTAAGGTGCTTTCGCAATATACAAAAAATGTCGAAAACCCTTTTTATATAGCTTGGCAACGTTTTGGACGATGACATCTGGGTTGGTAAATAGTTGTTCGTTATCGTAATTCTCGGAGAAAGTTGCCAACAATTGAACTCGTATCGATTTATCTTGCTGGATTAAACCAATTATTTCTCCCATCAAGTTGGATATTTTATCCTTACCACTCCATTTTCTATCGCTTTCACGACTCGAAACTATAATAATTGCCAGTTTATCTAGCTCTGGTGTATCTTTAGTATTGCTGAATGAGAATTTTTTCGGGAGTATTGAATACAGCGAACTCATTACATTGGGGATTTTATATGAACCCTTACTCTGTATGTCACGAATATCTACACCTTGTGAGTTAGAACGATGCTTGTCGTTGAGTAAATGCGCTAGTACATTTGATAGAGATACAATAAATGCTTCAATAGGCGCCTTATCTTGTTTATTATGTAGGTGTAGTCGTAAAATTGGAACGAATAGCTTTTTTGGATGCTGTAATAACACATGCAAACAAATGTACGCAAGCAAGCTGTATGTAAATTGATAAATAAAGTTTTTTCTAGAGTCGTATTGGTTTGTGTCTTCGCTGTAGGGAAACACTATTAGCTTGCGTTTTGCATACTCTAGGTCATAAAGTCTTTTACAGTCAGCATTTTCGAGAGGTGCAAACAGTATGGGTAAAGCATCAATACCCCGTAGGTCATATTCCATCGCGAAACTTTGCTTGTCGTCGGTACCAAAAAAATGAATGTCGTTAAATGTAACTTTTGCTCTAAGGGTACATAACGAGTTTGTATTGGCTTGTGCTTCTCCGATTGAGATATACTTGAGACAATCTTTGGGATTTTCTCTCAAGGTTGGTACGAAAAGCGTATGTCTTTTTAAAATCGTTTCGATATTTCCTTCAAAAATTGCATCCTTGACAGATATATGTAGAGGATACTCTCGTGTGATAAATTGAGTTTTTTGTTTGAGAAGCTGACGCAGTGTGTCTTTGATATGATTAATCTTGACTTGTACCTGCATTTCTTGTAAATACTTATAAATATCGCGGAATAACTTTTGTTTGGCAGCTTCATCATTACCTTTGAGTTTACCCAGAACAAGTTTGTCGAATGCTGCGATAGGGTCGTATTCAAGTTCTTGGTGTAAAATATAATCTTCTTTGGTGGGATTGCAACGCGAAGCGAAAATAAAGTAATATAAAAACGCGATTTTTAAAACTTTCCGAACAAAGCTTTCACGTGTAGATTCCGAAGCTAACCCAGCTTGATGTTCTGGACTATCTGGGTTGAGTAAATTTAAATGATATTCAAAAACATTTTTACTACCTAGTGCTTGTACTCTACCATCAAACTTGAGCTTAATCCCAAAAATATATTGAATTTCTTCACGACTATCGTCTTTGGTTTCACCCAAATAACCTTCTATAATGGGGATGATGGGTAAAATATCCAATGCTTCCGAGCGTGAGAACATATCCCGATAGTTAATAGAGATATTTGCATAGTTAACCAAGTAGTCTCCATAAGGTTTTGTATCATCATCAATATATTTATCAACTAATTTGAGTCTTCTAATAAAATCCTGTAAATAGATTTTGCCTTTGGAGCGACTTTGATTATTTGAGGTACTGACATTCTCGAACAGAAACTCTAAATATTTAATTTGTGCTTTTTTTCTGAGTTTGCCTAAACTTTCTAAGTTAATTATATCCAATAACCGATATATATCGGATTTTGCATCTTCTATTGAATCTTGTGCAACAAAACCCAAATCTTCTCGTTGTTCGGATGTGGCGCCTGCGAATTGTGTAGAATCTGAGTTAATATAGTTATCGATACCTTGCTGTAACTGTCGTTTAAAGTCGCGAGTATTTTGTACCGAAATAGTCAGCTTGTGAAATTTGAGTATTTGCGAATCAGAATTTTTACCATTCAAAGTCAAACGCTGTTTGTGTAAACCGGAATGTGGGGAAAAAGTATAAGAAAAATCTAAACCAGGTCTACTTGCTTTTAGTTCCCGCAAAGGAGTTACTAAACTAGTAACAAACTCCTCAACCGAATTTCCCGATACAGCTAATACCTGCTGTTTCACACAGTCAGAAATTTGATGAATTTTCTGCTCGAAACCAGTGGTACAACCTGAACTTATATTAACAGTAACAGAACGTGCGCTCCTCGCATCGGCACCTAAAGGATTTTGTACCTGTAAATTAGTAATAGCTGTAGCAACTTTATAAATATTAACCTTTAAATGCGGCGCCTGTCCTTATGATGATACTTCAAATATATTCTGACTTTTGAGAACTTGTAAAATCTTATCTAATATATCACTATAGTCTGCATGTACTAAGTCATTTTTAAATGTGATACGATTCAAGGGCTTGACTCCTAGGTAGACACGAATAGGTTATAACTGAAGCTACTACTCGGTCTAGTTTGAATTGATGAAGTATGACACAACCCATCAAAACAAAGTAAACACTGTGGTGAATGGGTCATTGCATTTATATCAAATCTAAGAATATCAATGCAATGAAGCATTCAATACAGTCATAATCTTGTACAATACAAAACGACTACCGTTTTATTACTTATGTATTTTGTTACTTATAGAAAATCTTTTTAAGTAATAATATTTAAATGGCTAACTGATGAGAGGAGATTCTTCAAAATCCTGCAACTTTATCAGGAGAGCATGTACTACCGGGTTTTATGTTGGAGAAGAGCGAAAGTGATGTAGTTTGTAGTTGGGTTGCGCTGCGCTACACCCAACCTACCATAGATATAACGGCGCCAACAAATCAACCATCCGTTACATCCGTTAATAATCCGTTGCCTAGACCATTGCTGCGACTTTTTCAAGTAATCCTGCGAACATTTTTAACCCGTCGGTGTTACCGAGCATTGTATCAGACGCGCGTTCGGGGTGTGGCATCATGCCTACAACATTGCCAGTAGAATTGCAAATACCAGCAATATTATTTAATGAACCGTTAGGATTATCGTTTTCGTAGCGGAATACTACTTGGTCGTTGTCTTCAATAGCTTTGAGTGTGTCTTCTGAAGCATAAAATCTTCCTTCACCGTGGGCAATGGGTAAAGTGATGATTTCACCTTTACTATATTGTTGTGTCCAAACAAGACTGTTTTTTTCGACTTTGAGCGGAACTCTGTCGCAAATGAAATGTAAATCACGATTCCGCGTTAATGCTCCTGGTAAAAGTCCGGCTTCGGTTAATACTTGAAAACCATTACAAATACCAAGCACTAGTTTACCAGATTGTGCGTGTGCAATTACCTGCTGCATTACGGGTGAGAACTTCGCGATGGCGCCACATCGTAAATAATCACCATAACTAAACCCACCAGGAATTATTATTACATCTAAGTCAGAAATATCAGTATCTTGGTGCCAAACCATTCGTGTTGGTTGTTGAAGGATATCACGTGTTACATAAGCAACATCTCTATCGCAGTTAGAACCAGGAAAAACTATAACCCCAAATTTCATACCTTAATCTCCTTTACCCTTTACCCTTTCCCCTTTACCCCGTTAAACTCCAACTTGAGATTCAACTTCGATTAAATCAAAGCGGTAATTTTCAATTACAGGATTTGCTAGCATAGAATCACACATCTTGTCTAAATCTTGACGTGCAGCATTATCATCGGGAGCAGTAAGGGTGAGTTCAATGAATTTACCAATTCGACAGGACTCAACGTTATTGTATCCTAGCTGCGTAAGTCCTGATACTACTGCTGTTCCTGCTGGGTCTAAAACTGACGGACGCAGCGTTACAAAAATTTTGGCTTTGTATTTTCTCAGCACTTGCTTTTTCTTGAATTTAAGTTACGAAACCTATACTACATCTTTTAAGGGTTTGGTTCATTGTTTGTGTTGACTATAAGTATAAGTTAAGCTACATCTAGCGTCACTATTAAAGTATAAATGATATCGGCACACCAGAAAACTGTCATGAAAGCTTCGCGTACCCGTAGTCAAGAGCGGATTTTAAACCTGCTCAAAACAATTAAGCTTGGTATTTCTGCCCAGGATATGTACGTAGAATTGCGTAGTCGTAACCAAAGTATGGGTTTAGCTACTGTTTATCGTTCACTCGAAGCGTTGAAGCTCGAAGGAATGGTGCAAATGCGAACTCTCCCAAATGGTGAAGCGTTGTATAGCTTGGCACAACAAGACAAGCATCACCTAACTTGTTTAGCTTGCGGTACTTCAATACCCATTAACCAATGTCCTGCACACGACCTTGAAGTGGAACTCCAAACTGACCACAAATTTAAGATTTTTTATCATACTCTGGAATTTTTTGGTTTGTGTAGTCAGTGTCAGTTAGCACAAGCTGCACAATTAAATCAATAGTGCTGAGTGAGTCGTGCTGAGTGCTGAGTCTTGAGTTGAAAGTGTCCTAAGCGTAATGACTTTGAAGAATACAATGTACTAGATGTATGGTGGCTTTTTTTAATTACTCTGGTGAGGCTTTTAATAATACCTCAGTATTATTAAGCAAATATCTACTAGTCAATAATTAACCCCCTGCTGCACTAGTTAGTATTTGTGGGGAACCAGAAGCTGTAGTAAAAAGCGTAAAATGTAAGTCTAGAGTCAGCAATTCATTTTCTACCCTTTACATTTACCCTTCTCTTCATACGTGCTGAACGTTTCCCTGACTTTCAGTGTTTTGCCTTGGAAACAATGAAAAATTGAAATCGAACAATTCTTAAAATCCCGCTTTCTTAGAGAAACCGGGATTTTGATTTGAGGCACCATTCCCTAAACTGCCTTTTTGTGCTTATATACACTCATGAATTTGTCTGTTATTTTTTACAGAAACAAAATTACTTTGACTTTTAAGTATATATAAGTCAAAAAAGTTACAAATAAACAATATACTTATGATTTCGACTTCTAGTATAATTAATTGCATAAATCCGACTTGCACAACACCCAGAAATCCAGTAGGGAGTCGTGAGTGTGCAGCTTGTCACACGCCATTAGTTTATAAATATGTTTGGGCAGCAGGTGAAGAAGCGGGCAAAGTCCCTGTTGATGAGATAGTCGCTGATAGATACGAAGTGGTGGCGCCTTCGATTTGGCTTGATACAAAACCGAGTTTGCTTGATACACAAACACCTGTAGAAAGTACTGTATATTATAAATTTTATCATCAGCATTTACACATACCTCAAGTGTATGATTTGATAGGGGCAAGCAAAATTATCTTACTAGAAAATGTACCAATAGATAACAACGGCAAACTTTACCCACCTATCTTAGATGCATGGGAACAAGCAACTGCGGTTCGTCAAGTATATTGGCTATGGCAAATTCTACAACTGTGGAAACCTTTATCATCTGAAGGTGTACAAGGTAGTTTATTAGTATCAAATAATTTACGAGTAACTGGTTGGCGCCTGCGTTTACTAGAATTAATAACAGCACCCGCATCAATACAACAACTAGGTGAACACTGGCAACATCTAGTATTAACAGCACATCCATCTATTCGTGACCAATTAGAATCAATAGTTAAACAAATTACCCAATATGAACCAGTAGACATAAAAAATATACAAATTCAACTCAATCATTTATTGCTTTCAGCCGCTTCAGAGCTACCACTTAGTATAAAAACAGCAGGTGCCACCCATCCCGGTGCCCAATTAAAACAAAACGAAGACGCTTGCTTTCCTAGTAGTGGTGATGCCGAAGAGTCTCAGTTAGTACGGCTATCAATAGTTTGTGATGGTATTGGTGGACACGAGGGAGGAGAAGTAGCAAGTCAACTTGCAGTGCAATCTGTAAAATTACAAGTTCGCGCTTTACTTGCTGAGGTAGCACTAAGCAACGAACCTGTTCCTCCTGACTTATTAATGTCTCAACTCGAAGCGAGTTTACGTGTTGTTAATAACTTGATATGCAATGCAAACGACCAGCAACATCGCTCAGGTAAACAGCGGATGGGGACGACGCTGGTAATGGCATTACAAGTAGCACAAACTATTCAAACACCAATGGGATGGGATGCAGAAAATTCCCACGAACTATATATAGCGAGTATTGGTGATAGTCGTGCGTATTGGATAACTCGCGATGGTTATCAGCAACTAACTTTAGATGATGATATTGCCGCGCGTGAAGTACGTAATGGTCGCAGTTTATATCGTAAAGCTTTGAGTCGTGCAGATGCAGGCGCCTTGACACAAGCTTTAGGAACAAAAGAAGCTCAAAACTTACACTTTTCGATTCAACGCTTCATCATCGAAGAAGATGGTTTACTTGTGCTGTGTTCGGATGGGTTCAGCGATAATAATTTAGTTGAACGCACGTGGCAATCATTCGCACCTGCGGTATTAAATGGTTACATGACGGTATCTGAAGCAGTTGACGCTTGGATAAATAAAGCGAATCAAATTAATGGTCACGATAATATTTCGTTAGTACTTAATTACTGTCACGTATCACCAGATTATGTATCGGCAACTTCGCAGACCCCACTTCATATATTTGACAATCACGAAGAAGCAGATAAAGAAACTGAGGAATTAGTTGATGTTATTACAATTCAAGCAGAGTCAGATAATATTCAGGAGTTAGACAGCGACTCACAACCACCGTTAGATTTAGAATTACCATCCGAGGCGCCTGTGGTAAATGGAGTTGAAACACCACATCTGAAAAATAAACGTTTAGTTCTACTTCGTTTTCCGTTAGTGTGGTTAGTAAGTTTAACACTGCTATTGTTAGTGGGTAGCGGAGTCGGATTGTTTGTGTGGTGGCGTTACAGCCCAAAAACATTTAACTCATTGTGTCGTCAGCTACCAATAACAGTACAACGTGTATGCCCAAATCGGAAATAAGGCTTTGCTCCCCACTATCAAGTGCGACAATATTGTGTGAGAATTAGGAGATGATTAGACCTCTTGCTATATTTAGATGGTTTTATCGTCTAAACTCGTTTATCTCCATAGAGTTATATTTTGGATAACTCAAGCCTGCACGAGCAGGCTTTTGTTCGTCTAAAAACATCTCAAAGTCCGAATAAATTACCAATATTATTTATGACCAGTAAGGATTACAAAAGGACTTTAACTCAAATCACAGTAAGCAAGGGGCGATCTTTTTTGTCGTGCGTCATATTCAATGAGGGATGAGTGTGGAGACACTAGTAGAAGTGCAAACAGTAAAGTTAGGTGTAAGTGCTGATATGAAAACAGGAGATCGCGTTCGTGTTAAAGAGTCGGTTATAATTTACCATCATCCTGAACATCGCGGTAAAGCCTTTGACCTCAAAGGCACAGAAGGACAAGTAGAACGTATTGTAACCGAGTGGCATGGTAGGCCTGTTAGTGCCAACTTGCCGATATTGGTTCAATTCACTAAAAAATTCAAGGCACATCTACGTGAAAACGAACTAGAAGTCATTCAATAAATGTAACAATCACCGCCGGCGAAACCATGCAAAAATATTCAATTCGCCGCGCATTTTTTCAAGTTCATCACGGTGACGCGCGGCAGTCGCGCGGTACCATTCACAGTGCTGTTTGTGTTCAGCCCGTATTTTAACTTCATGATAATATTCCCTCGTTACCTCTGCTGCCCCAAACACCTCTTCAACTTCCGCAGGCGGCGAAGGTATAATATGTGGAAAATCTTTTGACATAAAAAAAATTATTACTTAGAGTTAGGAGTTAATTTGCCCTACCTCTTATTGTAGCGATTAGGACTTAAAAGCTAAGAAATGTTGGCGCCTGTATGTAGGATGTAACGTATCTCCCATCCAAGAAAAGAAAAAAGAGCGATGATATTATATTATAGATAGTTCCTAAAGGTGTACTACTCAATGTCTAACGATTTGTTAAAAAATTTCCAAGAGGCTTACCGAAATTTATAACTTATGCCTCTGCTAGAAGAAAGAGATTTATAAAGGTTTCGAGTTGGCTATGGTAACGACATAATTGATGAGTTAGAGCAGTTAGTTGAGGACAGTCTAAATAATGACAGTAAAATTATCTTTACTGGACATAGAGGGCCAATGAATGTTGTCGTATATGTTTACGGTTAGTTCGTAGAAAACCAGGAAAAATCATTATAATTGATAATAATATATTAGACGAAGCCATTAATAATATAAAGAGCTAGCTTCACTGTACAAATCTCAAGGAAAATCTAGTGAAGCTGGATCGATACACACCAGAATATCAGAATTAACAAAGCAGGCAACGGATGATAAACGGATGTAACAGATAGCTTCTTTTATACAAGAAATCATAAATCTTTGTTTATAATAATAACTCATCCGTTACATCCGTTGCCAATCTACAACCAACCTCGTAAGCGATATATAACAATACCAATATATTCTTTAAGCGCGCTAGTAAACTGGTCTATATTACTAGTGTCAGGTAGCAAATTTAAAATAGCAGCTTTTGGTGTACTCGTTAATTCTTGCAATTCACCAGTACTAACTAAAAAATCGGTCGGCGCCGCAATTACATCTATATTTTGCTTTTGAAAGATTAACAGCGAACGCGGCATATGAATAGCGGATGTAACAAGCAATACACGCTTAATATTACGTTGTTCTAAAATTTTTCTAACATTAACTGCGTTTTGATAGGTGTTAAGCGAATCTGGTTCTTGAATTAATGCTTCTTTTGGTATACCAATCGAAGTTAAAATTGTCGCCATATCTTGAGATTCGGGCGTACCTTTACCGAACCACTCGATTCGACCACCGCTTAATATAAGTAAAGGCGCCTTTTTTTGGCGATAAAGTTGTGCAGCATAAATAACTCTATCTCCAGACTCTTGTAAATCTACCGTTGGTCGCGGTAAAAGTGCCGAGCGAGTAGCACCACCGAGTACTACAATCGCTTCAGCATTTGGTAACTGACTTGGAGTATTTTGCCATTCGAGCGAACGCACTAAATAGCGCGACACCCAACCATTACTAGTACCCAATAGTAGTATTAGCGCAAAAGCGATACAAAACGCCGCAGTACGTGGGCGCCTACCACCAGTCAAAAAAGCCACTATTAACACCACGCAACTGAGTCCAAGCGGGTAGAAAAATAGTGGTATCAATTTAGAAAGATAAAGAAACATAAAGAAATTAAAGAACGGGAATAAGTTTTTGGGTAGATTTCCCCAGATTTAAATTTATTCCCAAAAACGAAAATTGATTCTGCCACGTGGACGACGGAACCGACGAGTTTCTTTGCGATGACGACCAAAAGTTTGTTTAGGTAGTTCGGCAATTTCGTCTTCGGTCAACTCAGGTGGTAATTCAGTTTGCGTTGCTTCTCGACTTCCCCACCAAGCAATAATTGTTCCACCACCGAAACCAGCCAGTCCACTTAACAAAATATTTAAGGGTGCTGGAAAGATTCTTAATACCATAAAGCCAGCCAGGAAAAATAACCAGTATTTTAACCCAGCGTCGATACCTTCCGAAGTCGCAACGTTTGACTGTTGAGGTCCACTTTTGTTCGTTTCGCTAATCCAACCAAGTGTAAAACCACCCAAAATGCCTAGAAATATACTCCAAGCATATGGCAAACCTGTCATTGACAGCACGAGCGTCAAAAACAAGCCAAATATAAGCTGGTTAGAAAAGTTGGGAGAAATAGGTAACGGATTATTATTTTTTTGTGGTGCCATGAGAAAATACTATTGGCGAATTACATCATCTAATTGTGACGCTAGTGGTTGAGTTGTGTCCAAGATTTTTATATAACTTTTTTCACTTGCTGTAAATGCTTCTGATGATTGTAGCTGCGATGACAGTAAATCTACTGTTGCATCCGCTATATCTCCACTGCGACTACTCAACCGCTCGTTTAACACTTCTACTGGCGCCGTACACTGTATTATCTGTATTGGAATCCCTTTTTCAGTTGCTTTATTTATCGCATCACTACGTAAATTTACTTTGTCAAACTTGGCATCTAAAATTACGTTAAACCCAGTGTTTGCAAGCATTACACCCAAATGTACCAATCGAGCATAAGTCTTCGCCGTCATTTCTGGAGTGTATAATTGGCTGCTACCACGTTCATACAATTCTACACCCCCTAAATGCTTCCGTACTGCATCACTACGTAAATGAATGGCGCCAATTTGTTTTGCTAAATAACGAGCGGTTGTACTTTTACCAGACCCCGACACCCCTGACATCAAAATCAATCTTCCAGTTTGTTTATGGGTATATTCCCATGCCTGGGTGTAATATGGTGCTGCGGTTCTTGCGGATTCTTCTTTCACAGAAGCAGGAACATTTGGGTCATCGAGTAAAAATGAAATCACCTTCGCTCGTACATACGCTTGCCGACTCAAATACAAAGGCAACACCTGTAAACCTTCCCAATCACCCGTTTGTTCAACATAAGTATTTAAGAATATATTAGCTAAATCCTTACGTCTGCGCGCTTCCAAATCCATTACAGTAAACGCGACATCATACATTACATCAACAAAACGAAACGGTTCGTTAAACTCAATACAATCAAAGAGTAAAATTTGCTCATGCCACAAACAAATATTCCGCATGTGCAAATCACCATGACATTCACGGATAAAGTTATTAGCAATGCGACTTTGGAATAGTTCGTTGCGTTCTGCAAAAAACTTATCGGTATATTGTTGGGTTTCGTCGAACTGTTGTTGTGTTTGGGGACCACCTATATAATTAACAGTCTGTTCGTAGTTTTGGTCGAACGCTTCACGAACTTTTGCAATCGTCCCGAAACTACTAATATATTCCGACGTCTCAGTCTTACTGTGATAGCGAGCTACAATCCTGCCCAAATCTTCAATATACGACTCGTTTATCTTCCCTGACTCGAACATTGTGCTAAATAAACCATCATCAGGAAACTGTCGCATCTTCAGGGCATATTCTACAGCATCACCCGTGGCGCCGAATTGATATTGCTCATTGCTTTGATAAATAGGCAAAACTTCCAAATACAATTCAGCAGCACCTCTTTGGTTAAGACGCAACTCCTCATGACAAAAATGGCGCCGTAAATCTAAAGTAGAATAATTCAAAAAGCCAAAATCCACAGGCTTTTTTAACTTATATACATAGTCACCAGTTAACAGAACATACGAACAGTGCGTTTGAATTAGTTGTATAGGTTCCTGACACGGATGTGGATAGAAACCAGGTTGTTGCATTTGCTGAATTAAAGCAGGAAGCGAAGTATCAGACATAGTGTATTGATGGGTTTTTACAAACAAGTAGTGGCAGGTTAAAAGATATCTTAAAACGGAGCTAAAAATCTCCTAAACCTGCCCAGCTTAACAAAAAAACCAGGGCATTAACCCTGGTCTAATTAATTGCTTCGTAGAAACTTCAAATAGCGGGAAATACAGATACTTAGTATCTTTATTAACCTTTGCCAAGAGAAAAGAAGCTCAAATGATACAAAGTGCCTTTAGCAGGATGAGCTTGCACTTCCTTAATCACCGTATTGCCAACCCATTGTCCGTCAGTTATCTTGAGTTCAATTGGTGTATCATTTACACGCGCTTTTCTAAGCAGCGTTTCAACGGTTTTTCTGTCAATCACAAGCGATATAGATTCATTACCGTTGTGACCATACAAATTAGCAGGTAATAATCCTGAACGACGTAAGGCATTTGGTTTACTACCTTCGGGTCGCTTCTTACATTCAATTGTCAGTGGCATATCAATAAACTTCTTCTTTTCGTTTTCGCAGCAAATCTTAGTGTAACAGAGAATATTTGTAGAGACCGAATAAATTCGGTCTCATAACTCCTATACAGACTGAACTTATTCGGTCTCTACGCGCTAATTAATGAAACAGGTGTACCATCAGCATGTAGTAAAGCGCGTTTGGGTCCGTGGATAGGGTCTTCGAGAATAATAGTTTGGTCGCGACTGGCGCCAAGAGAGACAATAGCGATAGGAACTTCCATTAATTCGGCTAAGTATTTAAGGTAGTCCTGTGCTTGTTTTGGTAATTCAGACCAGGAACGACAATCGCTAGTTGAAACTTTCCAACCTGGTAAGGTTTTATAAATAGGGTTGCAGCGTGCGAATTTACGAGAACTTGAAGGGAAATGGTCGCTACGTTCTCCATCAATATCATAAGCTGTACAAACTTTGATTTCGTCGAGTTCGTCGAGAACGTCAAGTTTGGTAATAGCTAAACAGTCGAGTCCATTAATTCGGACAGCATAACGTCCAATTACTGCATCAAACCAACCGCAACGTCGTTTACGTCCAGTGGTGGTGCCAAATTCTGCACCTTTAGCACACAATAATTCTCCCATTTCACCGTCAAGTTCGGTAGGGAATGGACCTTCACCAACTCGTGTGGTATAAGCTTTTGCTACACCAATTACCCGGTCTATCATTGTGGGCCCAAGACCTGTACCTACACAGGCGCCACCTGCAACGGGGTTAGAAGATGTTACAAATGGATATGTACCGTGGTCTAAGTCTAATAAAGTACCTTGGGCACCTTCAAATAAGATATTACGACGGCGCCGAATTGAATCGTATATTTTTAAAGAGGTATCAACAACATACTGCCGTAAACGTTCGGCATAACCCAAATACTCTTGAATTACTTCTTCGGGGTCTAACGGTGGTATATTATAAAGCTTTTCGAGAATGACGTTTTTGTGAGCAATTGTCCAAGATAGCTGTTTACGCAGTCCAACTGGGTCCATCAGGTCTAACATCCTGATACCTGTACGTTCCGATTTATCTGCGTAAGTCGGGCCAATACCACGTCCAGTAGTGCCAATCTTGTGACTACCTCTTTGTTCTTCAGATGCATTATCAATCAATCGATGATAAGGCATTGTGACGTGCGCGGTCTCGGAAATCAACAAATTATTCGTATTAATTCCGAGTTTTTCGAGTTGGTCGAGTTCACCGATGAGAACCTTGGGGTCAATCACCGTTCCACAACCAATTATGCACTCTGTGTCTGGATACAAAATACCAGAGGGAATCAAATGCAGTTTAAAGGTTTGACCCTTCACTACAATTGTGTGTCCAGCGTTGACACCCCCTTGGTAACGTACTACTACATCTGCGGAACGACTAAGTAAATCAGTTATCTTGCCCTTCCCTTCATCGCCCCACTGGGCACCTATGACAATAACGTTAGCCAAGTGTCTATATTTTGCTTATTCTAAAGTTTCCACAAACAACTATTATTAGCAGGCAATTTTAATTATGTCAAGACTTCGTTATTACCTTTCAACAAAATTAAATAAACCGGGTTTCTATGTAAAATTGTTCTTTTTATTACAACATATCAAAAACAAACCCAGTTTCTATAAACTTTGAGTAACTTGATACAGCAAAAGCCATAAAGAAGTAGCTATTGTTATTTTCCCCGAACCGGGAACATCAGCAGTCAAGGTCATCACTTGTTGGATATCAAGGGACGCATGAAGAAGTTGTCTAGACTGAAAAAACTGACGACTGTTTTTGGGGTAGCATTAGCAGTCGTCGTGATAAATGCCGTAATCTCTTATAGTAATACATTTAAACTCATTTATCATCAAGATTCAGTAAACCAAGCTTTACAGGTTATTAGTCAACTTGAACGAACGCTTTTAGAGTTTAATAATACTCAAATATCTTTTCAAACTTACTTAGTCACAAATAATCAAAATTATCTATCAGATTATACCGTTGGAGTTGAGCAAACGAATACAAGTCTTAAACAGCTTACTACCATCTTTAGCTACGTAAATGATAATCAGTATATAAATTTACTTAAAGACAAAATTACTAATAGTTTTAATCTGTTTGAAAGTCAAATAAATGGTAATAAAAATCAAGAGTTGTTATCAACAGAGGTTTTGACTCGTGATATTCAGCAATTGTTTAATAAAATGAAAGCAAACGAGTCTAAACAGCTTAAAACAGTCATCAAAGCTTCGCAAATCAGCTTTGTTCATACAATAACAACTTTTTCGATTGCCACATTTGGGAATGTCGGGTTATTAGTACTATTCTATTTGCTACTGCGAAGTACCTTAATGCATTTACAGGTGACAGAACGAAAGTTAGCTTCGTGTGAGAATCGTTTACAAGCGTTAATGGATGCAAGTGAGTGTGTGGAGTTAATTGCTCCCGACACAACGCTATTGGAGATAAATGCCAATGGAATCAAAATGATGAAAGCTTTCGGTGCAAACGAGCTACTTGGCAAACGAGTTGATACAAGAGTAGAGTGTGAGTACCTAAGCGCATTTGCAGCATTGCATGAAAGTGTATGCAGAGGAAACGCAGGAACATTAGAATTTGAGGTTAACGTTCAAGGGACACGTCGTTGGGTGAAAACACAAGCAGTCCCGTTGAGTTGCGAAGATGGGAGTTTTCTGAATTTATCGGTGACACGTGACATTACCGAACAAAAGCAACTATTTTCCACACTGTTACGTTTCCAACGTCTCGACACTATTGGTTCTTTAGCTGGTGGTATTGCTCATGACTTGAATAACGTGCTTTCTCCAATTCTTTTGTCAGCACAGTTATTACGAATGAAATTGCCTAACAACGAATATAACTCTTTGCTAACGACGCTAGAAAACAATGTCAAACGTGGAGCAAACCTAATTAAACAGATATTATTATTTGCTCGTGGTGTTGATAAACAAACTCTTATCGACTTGAAAGCAGTATTTAGCGATGTCGAGCTTTTCATCACCCAAACATTTCCTAAATCTATTGCCTGTCAAATCAGTGTATCTCCATATTTAGGCTCTGTAATCGGAAATACCACTCAAATACACCAAGTCTTGATGAACCTTGCTGTCAACGCACGAGATGCAATGCCACAGGGTGGTAAATTAAGTTTACATTTAAACGGCGCCGACACCGAGAGTAATTTCGTCATCATCACAGTCACAGATACTGGAATCGGGATACCAGCATCTAATTTAGAGCATATCTTTGAACCATTTTTCACTACCAAAGAAGTTGGCAAAGGAACTGGTTTAGGACTTTCGACGACAAAAAGCATCATCACCAATCATGGTGGGTTCATTGACGTTCATAGCAAAGTCGGTGAAGGTACTTGTTTCAAAGTCTATTTACCTGTAATTAAAAGCAACCCTACCGATACTTTACCAATACAGTTAACAAGTGTATGTAGCACAACCGGAAAGCGTGTGCGATAAGTTTTTACATGTATATAGTGGCGCCTGCGATAGATGGTGTCGATATTCGCAGTGCGCTATAAACACTGTAGAGACGTTACATGTAACGTCTTTACATGAAAAATTATTCTGCGTACAGACTACTTTTTACATTGTTCTTGTTAAGATTAATAAAATATATATAAAAAAATGGCATTATGGCATTATACGCGGAATTGCATCGGCATTTGGGAGGTTCAGTAGTACCTCGCGTACTATGGAGATATTTCCAGCGTCATTCCGAGGATATGGTATCCCGCTTTAATGATTACTCAACATTTGAAGAATTTTATACAAAGCCTCGTAATACCCTGGATGAATATCTGGAATTACACACATTAGTTGAAAGTGTTCAAACTGTAGAAACTCTCCCTTATTTTATTTATCGCTTATTGAGAGGCGCCTATATATTTGAAAATCTGGCGTACTTGGAATTACGTTATACTCCATATCTACGCACACCCGAACACCTGAGTCAATCAGAACGAATTGACAAAATGAGAGAAATAGTTGAGGTAGTGGGTAAAGCGAGTCAAATACCGGAGTATCCCATTGTCACAAGTCAAATATTGTGTATGCACGCACGTTTACCATATGAGGTAAATAAAGCAATAGTTGACCTAGCAGCAGAAAACAAAAACTTCGTATGTGGGGTAGATGTAGCAGGAGGAGATAGTTACTACGCAGAAAGGTTAGAAGAGTGGATACAACTTTATAATTATGCGCTGTCATTAGGAGTGAAAACTACCGGACACTTATATGAAACAATAGCAGGTTGTTATCCAGAACTATTACCTTGTTTAATGCGTATCGGACACGGGATTCAAGTTCCTTTATTACATCCTGAGTTGTTACCTGAACTCGCACAGCGTGGACAATGTTTAGAAGTTTGTCCAACTACATACATTAAAACGGGTACGTTGGAAGATATTCGTCAATTAAAAACAGTGTTTGACCGTTGTTTTGAAGCTGGGGTGGATATTGCAATTTGTACGGATAATGCGGGACTACATAACGTGCGCTTACCGTTTGAGTATGAGAATTTGTTGACCTACGACATTATCAATTTCCAACAACTACAAGCTTGTCAAGATGCTGCGTTTAAACACGCTTTCGCTTGGCCCCACGGTCAACGTCCCGCATCCCTATTAAACGGAATACTCAATACTCAACCAGTATTGGTACCCACACCCTAAAAAAGACGTAAAAAAACTTTATATGAATACACCCCTCCCCCGCTACGCGACCCCTCCCCGTTGCGGGGAGGGGTAGGCTTTTTTTCTAAAATACGTGAAAAGCTAAGGTGGACAAGGGTGGAAGGTAGACAAGGTAGAAAAACCCCCCCTTGTCTACTTGTCTTCCTGTCTGCCGTGTCTGGGGTTTGGGGCAGAAAAAACCTACCCTTGTGAGGGAGGGGTAGGGGAGAGGTTTATTCTGTACTTCATTTAATTTAAATCTGCTGTATATACAGCAAAAATTGTACTGCACAGTGTGCAGTACATTGGAAAAACAACTACCAATGAAAATGTAATAAAATTATACGCCTTCTACAGGTCCACCAGCAATTTGCCAAGCGCTCAAACCACCAATGATTTCAGAGACGTGTATAAATCCAGCATCGCGGAGTAGTTGTGCTGCATGAGCAGATTGCTCGTCGTTTTCACCGTAAACATAAATATCACGTTTTTGGTGTAAACTAGCTTTCGCGCGCTTCGGCAAGTCCTCTAATGGCATTGGCATGGCGCCTGTAATATGACCGTGGTTGTAGGTAAAACGGTCGCGAACATCCACAATTGTCAGACCGGGTTGTCCCCATTCTAGACGCGCTCTTAAATCGTGAGCATCAGTGTGAGCAACGAGATGATTCAGCATGTATTTATTTGTCCTTGTACTACCAACAGCAATTTATCAAGAAATTGCTGCCATATAAGTGATTTTTAGAATTAATAAATATTTTTATTCATTTCAATAATTTGGTATTGCTTTTAGTAACAAAATGCAAATTTATATTTGTAACTAAACTTAATAAATTAAACAATTGTATTGGGGCTTACTTTTGCCGTACACTGTAGGTTATGGCTAACACGATTCAAACTTTACCCCTAGAAGTCGTACATCTGATTACGGCAGGAGAAGTAATTGACTCGTTTGCGGCTGTAGTTCGGGAGCTTGTTGAAAATTCTCTCGACGCAGGTGCAACGCGAATTGTAGTGTATTTATATCCTGAGCAGTGGCGAATTCGCGTAGCTGATAATGGTTGCGGAATGAACTACGAAGATTTGCAGTATGCAGCGAGCGCCCACAGTACAAGTAAAATACATAGCGGCGCCGATTTGTGGAAAATTCACAGTTTAGGGTTTCGAGGAGAAGCGCTACACAGTTTAACAATGTTGGCAGACCTAGAAATTATGAGTCGTCCAACGAATTGTTATATTGGCGCCGATATAAATAACTGTGGTTTTAAAGTTATATATAGTAACGGCGGAGAAACGCAAGAAATAGCAGCAACCGCAATGGCACCGGGTACAGTTGTGACAGTATCAAATTTATTTGGTTATTGTAAAGCACGTAGACAAGGATTACCAAATACATCACAGCAACTCAAAGCAGTACAAGAAACAATTCACCAAATAGCCTTATGTCATCCGCAAGTAACATGGCAAGTGTGGCATAATGACCGTCTCTGGATAAATACGAGTCCAGCAGCAACAATGGGTAAATTATTACCACAAATATTAAATCGAGTTAGGCAAGGAGACTTACACGAATTAACTTTAGAGTTAGCATCATATGCGTGTAGAGATAACATATATTTAGTGATTGGATTACCCGACAGATGTCACCGTCATCGTCCTGACTGGGTAAGACTAGCAGTTAATAAGCGCATGGTTAAAGCAGCTGAACTCGAACAGACAGTACTTTCAGCATTTCATCGAACATTACCACGTGACCGCTTTCCAGTTTGTTTACTACACTTATCAATATCTCCCGAACACATCAACTGGAACCGCAACCCCACCAAAAGCGAAATTTATTTAAATAACCTTCATTACTGGCAAGAACAAATAAATCAAGCCATCGAACAAGCACTGCGTATAAACTCCGACACATTAAACGAAACAGTACAAACCAGTCGAGTTAGTAAACTTATCACAACAGCCGAAAAACAAAACACCTATCGTACCCGTCGTTCAATTCAACCCACTCCAAAAACAGACACAGAGGCGCCGGATACAGTAAACTCATTACCAGAAACACTCCCCAAAGACGCGATTGGTAGAGACGTAATTAATGACATCTCTACGCAACAATCATTAAAAGTCGTTGCCCAAATCAACAATATGTATATAGTTGTTCAACATCCTGGTGGAGTGTGGCTAGTAGAACAACACATTGCCCACGAACGAGTATTATACGAACAAATATGTGATGACTGGCAACTAGTTCCAATGGAACCGCCATTAATCTTATATCAACTATCAGCCGCAAACGTAGAACAACTACAACGCATAGGACTAGAAATAGAACCCTTTGGAGAAAACATGCAGGCAGTACGCACAGTACCCGCAATGCTCAAAGCGCGCTCTGACTGTCATCAAGCTATCCTCGAACTCAGCCAAGGAGGAGACCTAAAAGCAGCACAAGTTGCCGTAGCATGTCGCAGTGCCATTCGTAACGGTACACATTTAAACATAGAAGAAATGCAAACCTTAATCGAACAATGGCAACGTACCCGTAACCCTCGCACATGTCCCCACGGGCGCCCCATCAGCTTATCACTACTAGAAACATCCCTATCCAAATACTTCAAAAGGCACTGGGTAATAGGAAAAAGCCACGGCATCTGAAAAAAACCTCGTAATAAGCACTGAAGTGCTTCAAAACCTCAAAACCTTAACAAAATATCAAACTATCTCATACGCTCACTACGTAAAACATCTAAAAAACACACAATGTTCATGAAGGACTAAATAATGTGCAAAATAGATTTAAAAGAAGCAGAAAATTGCCTTGCCGAGCTTATAAAAGAAGTAGCAAATGGCAAAGAAGTTATCATCACCCAAAGCGATGGAGCATCTTTTAAAATTGTGCTTGTTACACCAGAAGAACCACGTCCGAAATTTGGAAGTGCCAAGGGTCTAATTGAAATGTCAAATGATTTTGATGAACCATTATTTACTTAAGATATTAACAAATATAATTTTGCAATTTAATCTTCTTGTGAGAATGGGCGCCCTCAAAGTCCATTAAACAGATAACTTACTCCCACTTTGGTGGATGCTCACCTAACTTGACCCACAAACCCCTTGCCCATACTAACTGCGAACGATTCATCTTCAACGCCACAATTGTTGCTCGTCCAATTGGAGATAAACCCACAAGCTGCTGCCCATCGTCATTCCAAGCAAAATGCTCGTTCCAAACCTGCAATTGGGGGTTAAACAATGACACACTTTGTTCAGTCACGGGATCAACTGCCGAAAGCCTGTCTGCCTTATATCTATTGCAATTTGGGCAGGCGAAACAAAGATTCTCAAATCGCGTTTCACCACCAAGCACTCTGGGCTTAATATGTTCAAACTCAAAAGTCATACCAGTAAGCCTTTCAGCCGTTCGGCAATAAGCACACATATTAAAGAAGCGAGCGCGAACTTGCCGCTGCAACTCAACAGAAATATAAGCGCTCATGCAACAAGACCCAAAGCATCCAGGCATTTAAGCGTATATCGAGCGCGCGCTTTCAGCACCATTAAGTAATCAGCATCCGCTAGCAAGCGATCTAATTCAACCACCTGATCAGAAGACAGTTGCGACTCTGTATTTCGAGCGATTAAATCATCCAAATGAGCTTGCTCTCCAGTAGACAATTTAGAATTTGCCAACGCGCGCAACTCATCAACACTTAAGCCAACTAAACAATCCGCATCTAGTGCCAGAGGATTGGCTAACCGTTGGTAGACATCTAAGTCCAACACAACACCAACCCGCTCTCCACTTTCATTAGTGATATAGCGTACAGGCTCAGGCATACCATTTCTCAAAGAAGATATTTGAATCTAGTTTAGCAACTTTACTTTCTATCGAGAGGCGCCAAATTCACGCAACTCTCATCTCTGTTACCTCTGTGTCTCTGTGGTAAATATATACCATTAAAATTCATAATATAAACCACTAGTACAATAAACCACTAGTACATATTATTTATCATAACTTGAGCAATTTCCTAATTTGGATAAACTTCTTGTGGGATGGGCATCCCGGAGCGTCTCTTATATCATTTGTATTTATAGAGGCGGGCACGGATGCCCGCTCCACAAGATAGATATTGTTACAAGTCACTACAAACACAATCAATTACGGTAGAAGCATGGCGCCTTAAAACATCTTTACTTAGCAAATGCGCTTCATACTGTCCAGTCATAGCCAAAAGTTTATCAACTCGTGTTTTAGCACTTTCGACAATTTGTTCATCAAGACTACCATTATTAATTGAGTCAGCAAAATCTTGAGCTATAGCAATAGTTCTTTCTACTGAAGATGAAGGTAAATTGCGCGATACCATTAGTAAATCGCAACCTGCGTTAAATGTTTGTGTTACCGTTCCTGGTTTTGCGTACATATCCGCAACGGCTTTCATATCTAAATCATCGGATACTATTACCCCTTTAAATCCCAATTCTTCGCGAAGTATTCCTGTTAATATTGTTTTTGATAATGTTGCTGGCACATTCGCATCTATCTTTGGAAATAAAATATGTGCCGTCATTACCATTGGAACTTCGGCGCCAATTAATGCTTGAAAAGGTAAAAGTTCACGTGCTTGTAGTTCTTCTTTGGTTAAATGCAGTACAGGTAACTCTAAATGTGAATCAGTGCTAGTGTCACCATGTCCAGGAAAATGTTTAGCACAACCTATTATACCTTCGTCACGAAGCCCAGCTAAATATGATATGGCCCCTTCAGCAGCAGATTCTGGGGTAGTTCCAAAAGCGCGCGTGCCAATTATTGGATTATTGGGATTAGAATAAATATCAGCGTCAGGCGCCCATGAAACATTGATACCCATCGATTTGAGTTCGATAGCAGCATATGCAGCAATTTCTCGTGCATGAGCAGAAGCTAAATACGCTTCGGGAAAACGAGTAATTGGCATTGGGGGACGATGAACACGACCACCTTCATGGTCAAGCGACATAAACATGTCATCACGTTCTGCGTATTCCCGAATTTGCGCGCTTAGTGATTTAAATGTTTCTAGCCAAACTTCGTAAGGGCGCCCAGTCACAAAGTTTTTACCGTAAAATACTATTCCTATCGGTTTTACAGTACTGAGTAACTTTTTATCGTCGTCATTCAAGTGAGTTCCAGAAATACCAATAAGCAGGTGATTGCCGAATTTTTCTAGTTGAGACGAGGTGGACATTGCTTTCTCCCGTGGTTGTATTTTAAATACGTGCAAGCAGATGATAACCTGCACAGGCAAGATACCTATGCTACAAGACACAATAAATTAGATATATATCGAATTATATTAGTCAAGTACCCAAAAGAAGGGTTTATTATTAAGATAGTTTGTTACCATGATTAGAGGAAAAATAATTTATGTATAAAAATCGAAAACAATGTAAAATTAATTATGAAGAAGTCATGAACGAAGAAAGTAATGAATAATTATTAGCTGCACGAGAGGAGATAGAATTTTTACGCCAGTTTGTAGAAACTCAAAACTCACATATATATAATCTTAAAAACGAATTGCTTGAGGTAAAGCAAGAGTTAGAACTTATAAATGATGAATTAGCAAAAACACTTATGTCGGGGGTGAGTTTTGATGAGGCTAAAGCAATAGCTAAAAAAGTATTGAATTCTTCTGAATATAGTAGTGAGTTAGTAGAAAAGTTGCTCAATATTATCTATAGATTATCGAAGGAACCCGAAGAATTGAAAGAGGAAGTAAAGTCTAATCTTGAAATGAGCCAAGTTAATAAACAGCTTGCTAATAAAATTATTACTCAATCACGGGAGGTTAGGAAGAATTGCGAACAAATGCAGAGTCGATATCAAGAGATGGGTTATAAATTTATTACTTTTAAAGCTCATTTCAATAAAATTCAAGAAAACTTAAATAATTCTAATCAATCTGAGGGGGTGACGAAAACCCCTGAACCTAAGATACAGCAATAGTTTTAAGCGGGCGTGCCGTAAAAAGATAAATACCATTTTTAGACTTTATTGAGTCTATTATCAATAAGCTTCGTACAAAAGTCTTATTTTTTGTTGGACTTGGTTCTGAATTTACTTTTATCTTTTTCTCGGTCACTCTTCTATAATCCTTTAAAATAGTCTTGTGGAATAGTTATATGGGATGGTCTGGTGGGATGTGTGTCCTCGCCCGTCCTGATAATATTTATCGTAAATTTACAGGGCAACTATAATTATGTCTGATAATCAACCAGAACATCAAATACTAAATGAAACAGAATTAAAAGCTGCAAGAGAAGAAATAGAATTCCTACACGAGTTAATAAAAAGTCAGAAATTCATTATTGATGATTTAGAAAAAGAATTGGTGAAGGATAGCCAAAAGTTAGAACTAAAAATTGAAGAATTGAATCGGTTCTTAATATCAGGAGTATGTTTTGACGAAGCGAAAGCAATAGCTAAACAACTTTTGAAAGATGAAAAAAATAGCAGCGTATTAGTAGCAAAGTTGCTCAGTATTATCTATAATGTACCACTAGAAGCAATTAAAATTCAAGGGACATTAGAGTTGGGTTTGGAAAGTAATCAAGTTATTGCTCAGTTAAAAGAAGTTAAACAAAATTTTCAAAAAATGCATGATAAATATATAGAATTGGGTTGTCAGTTTTTTGCTTTTAGAATTATTTTCAATGAAATAAAAGAGCAGTTAAATACTCTACCCCCCCCCCCCGAAAAAAATTAAGCTGGAGAGGCATTTCATGATATTTTATAATCTGTCTGAGAGCAATGATAGTTAGGTAATTTAATTGTAAACTTTGTTTGTCCTGCTTTACTTTCTAACTCCAAAGAGGCACCTATAACTTCCACCATTTTTTTGACTAACGTTAACCCCAACCCAGTACCACCATGTTGCCAAGGGTCATTATTAGGAATGCGATAAAACTGGTCAAAAATACGATGCTGTTCTTTTTCAGGAATTACGACACCTGAATTTGCCACACTTAAATCTATAGCTTGGTCGGTAACTCTAGCTTGTAATGTAATAGTCTCTCCTGCGGGAGTATATTTACACGCATTAGTTAGCAGTTCAACTACAATATGTTCTAAAGAAGCAGCATGAGAACTTAATAGCGGTAAATTTTCTGGTAAGTCAATTACTAAATGTTGCTGCTGTTGTTGAATTCGCGCTGAAAATGATTGAATAATTTCGGGAATAAAGATTTGTAAATTTATTAACTCTGATGTAAACACTTCTGATTTAACATCTAAATAGCATAGCATAAGTAAATTTTCGATTAATCTATTATGGCGCCGAGCAGAAGAAGTAAAAATTTCTAAAACGCGCGCAAATTTTGGAGATTTATAGTGAGGATACTCAGATTGAAGTAACTTTTCTAAAGTTTGCATCGCAAGTTGCATACTACTCATTGGACTCCGCAACTCGTGAGAAATAGTTTTTAGAAAATCATCTTTAAGACGGTTAAGCTTTTCTAATTCTTGAACTTGCTGTTGCGATGCTTCGTAAAGTCGAGCTTGACGTATAGCAATAGCACATTGACTCGCGACTTGCTGTACTAGTTGCAC
This sequence comes from Calothrix sp. HK-06, assembly GCF_001904745.1. Lineage (GTDB taxonomy): Bacteria > Cyanobacteriota > Cyanobacteriia > Cyanobacteriales > Nostocaceae > Dulcicalothrix. Next base: position 1,222 of record NZ_MRCD01000029.1, on the reverse strand, counting down.
CTCTAACTCTTCAAATACAGCTTCACTAGGTTTTAATAACCAAAGATTACCAAGAATACCTTTGCTAGCACCATTTTCAAAAATTGGACAAGCTAATTTAGTATACTTACTATCTAGATTAGTACTTACAAATTGTGAAGGAATTTTTTTTAATAGCTGTTGATATATTGGTTCTATAACTTGTTGTACTTTGCCATGATATCGTAAGTGTTCTGAAGGCGCCTCTTTACTATCTTCTGTAATATACTCATATACAACAGTTGCCATCGTCAGTTTTTCATCATAAAGTTCTATCTGACAACTATCTGTATTTAAAACTTTGACTAACTCCTCTGTAACTGTTTGCAATATCTGAGTTTCATCCAAACTATCGCGAATCTTCTCTGTTATTTTCCCTACTAAAGCTTGTTGACGCTCAACTCGTTCACGCGCGTACACTTCTTGCTGCAACTTCTCATTTTGACATGCTAACGAGAAGCTCATTTTTTTAAGTGTCAAATGCGTTTGAATACGTGCCAAAAGTTCTTGGTGTTCAATTGGTTTTGTAACATAATCAATACCTCCCATCTCAAAACCCTTAACTTTGTTGACAGTTTCAGAAAGTGCCGTCAAAAAGATTACAGGAATATGTTGAGTCTCAGATTTCGCTTTCAGTAAACGACAAACCTCAAAACCATCGATACCAGGCATTAAAATATCTAACAAGATTAAATCAGGAAGAATCGAATTTGCTATTTTGAGAGCATTTTCGCCGTTTTGTACCGCTAAAACTCGAAATCCATAACTTTCTAGCAACGCGAACAAAACCTGCAAATTACTAGGATTGTCATCCACAATCAAAATTGTGTCAGCACTGTTTGACTTGACATTGCTATTGTTCGAGTCCATCGCGAAACCTCACCTTACTTAAATTGCGTTCCGCTTATCTAGTACAAATGGCTTCAGCGGTTTGGCTCCAGATAAATTCCTTTACCATCAATGTACCGCATAAAACCAATTTCTTAACTTTATTTTTATATTCTACCTGTATCGAAGGTGATTAAACATAATTGCCATAAGTTATAAAATCTTAAATAAATTTGATAAAAGTTACGATGAGAGACATTCTAGAGTAACACACCATAATTGGCAACGGATAAAACGGATGTAACTCACATCTTGCACCAGGCCTAGAAACCGGGCTTCTTGACAAAAACTTTGCTATAAAACGTTGATTTTTCGT
>NZ_MRCD01000028.1:69863-89334 GCF_001904745.1 Calothrix sp. HK-06 | reverse complement strand
AATAGAAACCGGGCTTCTTTACAAAATATTAAATTAAATTTTTAGTTATTTGCTAGAAGCCCGGTTTCTTTCGGTTAATTTTTGAAAAATAAAAACTTAGGTGAAATTGATTGATGGAATTATTGCTTTATCGTCGCTCTTTTATTCTAAAAATGCTATTCATGATTACAGCATGTAGTACAAAAGACTTATCAACAAAACAGCTAGAATTGGTTGTGGGTATAGTCAATTATGAAGATTCTGGGCAAACACTAGATAGATTCGCGCGCTTTCAAGAGTACTTAGGAAATCAAACAAAGACAATTGTACAATTAGAGCCGGCATTCAATGAAAGCATTGCGATAGAAAGAATTCAACGTCAGAGTTGGTCATTAGTGGTTGCACCTCCTGGATTGGCAGCATTAGCAAATAGTCTTTATAGATATGAACTCCTTTTCTCACTTGGAATGGATATTAATGCACGGGCTTGTTTGGTAGTGAGGAATGACAGTGAGTTACGTAATTTGAAAGATTTACAAGGTAAAACAGTTGCACTAGGTATACCAGGTTCTGCGACTGGATACTATGTTCCACTTTACAATCTTTATGGTTTAACGTTGAAACAAATTTTATTTGCTCCAACCGCTTCTTCGGTACTTGAGCTAGTAGCAGAAAAAAAGGCTGATGTTGGTGCTGTGTCATTAGAGGAATTTAATTCATATAATAAGAAGTTTGGTAATGCTGACTTTCGTATCTTTTTTACTGATTCTCATAACTTGCCTCCAGGAGCAGTGTTAATTGCGCCAACTATTGAAACTAGGAACCGAGATATGATAAAGAAGTATATGCAAGAAGCACCTCTAACTTTGGTTAAAGAAATTGGATATATACCGAATGCGGATGTACCCGATTATACGTATATGAAATCTGTAATTGAACGAGTGGCGCCTATGAATGCTCGTCTTCGTTCAACACCTGTTCGTTTATTCTGATTAAATCAGAACATGGGTTCTATTATAAAACAGAATAGGCGCATACTTAGCAAGGAAGTTACTTTTCAGTCATCAGCAGTACAGTTATAAGGTTGCCACTTATTAATAGTGGTGACATCTAACCAAATATGCAGCCACAGATTTTTTTATCAAAATTTTTTTCTTATCTTCTGTCTTCTCTTGTGGAACGGGCGTCCCCTAGAGTTACAACACTATCAATTCAAAAGTACTACTTTCTATATGAAAAAAATCGTCAAGGATATTGAAGACGTGAGGTTTCATCCACATTCTTTAGACGTGACATGTCACGTATCTACATATGACCAATTTGTGAAAATAACACTTTCAGTAAATCAGCTTTGCTAAATGGTTTGCTCAAGTATCCCGAAGCTTTCACCATTTTTGCTCGTGCTTTATCTAAAAATCCAGTTTTTCCTGTTACCATCACTACTGGAGTATTACGAAAATCTGAGTGCTTACGTAATAGAGAGCAAAGTTGGTAGCCATCCAAGTTAGGCATGGAAACATCAAGCAGAATTATATCGGGTTTAATACGAAGAATTTGCATTAAACCTTTCAATGGGTCATCAATACTGGTTACAGTAAATATTTGTTCGTCTAAAAGACTTTTAATTGTTTTTAACATTGTCGGGCTATCATCGATACATAACACCTTATAAGGTTTTTGTTCAGTATTATTATCATTAAATTTGTGACTTTTAATAGCGCTATCTTCAATATTTGGAGTGATAACTGTGATATCATTGATAAGATTTGGTTTGAAGTCTAAAAACAGCTTAATTTCACTACGATTAGCTGATTCTTTAAAAAGGTTAACATTAATTAAATTCATAGAGCGTAATTGACAACGACGAATCAACAAAGAAATATCAAGATGACAAAATTTTGGTAGATAATCTGGTAAGGTTTGAGGTATAAATTCGTAAGCCCCATCTCCTAGCTTTAGAAATGAATCCAACATTCTAATAGCCATTTCCTCTATTAGTTTCCCAGCTTGCAACGAGTTTAAATATTGTTGTTCAACTAGCCAGCATATTGCTAAATAATCTGGTCTGTCTAGTATTGCATCATCTGTTTGACTATCAAATATGGCTTGAAGTTGACCACCAAGTTCATTATCTAAATTGTTAAGTTGAGGAAAGAATTGCTGTAACTTCTCACTAAAAATATCCCACATGCTATTTGCTTGATAAGCATATATCAATTGTCCTTTATCAAAATATAGAGACCATGTTTGTGAAAGACTTAATACTTGTAGACACCCTTTAATAGAATTTTGAGAAACTTCCTCTAATAGCAAGGTAAGCTCTTTATTATGTAAAAATTTTTGTCTGCCAAGATTAACTGTTTTCATGTCGCAATTTTTGAGAAAAAACTATTTTTATAAATAACAAAAGAAACCGGGTTTCTACGCATTCATTGTCGCAGACAAATTTTCGTTTTTATTACAATATTTAAAATAAGAAACCCGGTTTCTGGGTTTATATAGCTATGACAATTAAACCTACTTATGCAGAGGTTAATCTTCATGTTTATCGAATTTTTGTACAATTTAACTGAATTCTAATGCCCCTATCAAATTGAGCTTTAAAAACTCACAGTGCGTTCTTCCAAACTTGAAGAATCACAAAATAGACATGAGCTATGACGAGCGAAAATAGGTAATCACAACAATAAGTATTTGTCTTATAAGACAGATGTTACCATAGAAAGTTTCAAAAAAAATCTAAAAATTAGGTATTTTCCTCAATTAAAGATAAATTTGGTATTTTTTAAGATAGAAACCGGGTTTCTACGCAAAATCGTTGTTTTATTACAATATCTCAATGAAGAAACCCGGTTTCTAGGATTCGACTAAAATTAGGATGACAACGCTCCTGGTATAGTCTATGGCAATTGAGCGAACATCAGTATCATCAGGTGAGGAAAAACTGAATTTTTCTGAAGAAACAGAAGTCTTTGTTTTTCCTACATCATTTGCTCAAGCTAGATTATGGTTTTTTAACCAATTACAAAGAGACAATCCTCTCTACAATGTCTCAACAGCGCTTCGTCTCACCGGTTCGCTCAATAGAACTTTGCTTATAAAGGCGTTTAATGATATTCTCCGGCGCCACGAAGTATTACGCACCTCATTTATATTGGTATCTGAACCAGTGCAGGTAATTGCACCTTCGCTGACCATACCCTTTTCTGTAATAGACTTACGTAATATCGAAGTAGCAGAACGCGAGATACAAATACAGCAAATTGCAACCGCAGAGTCTCAACGTGTTTTTGATTTAACTACGGCGCCACTAATACGAGTAACGTTGCTACAACTTGAAGAAGCTCAACATATTTTATTACTGAGTTTGCATCATATTATTACTGACGGTTGGTCAATTGGAGTGTTAATTCGAGAACTAAGTATATTTTATCAAAATGGCAACCTGCCGGAACTACCTATTCAATATGCTGATTATGCTCAATGGCAACGCGCGTGGTTAACTGGAGAAGTTCTCGAAAGTCAACGAGCTTACTGGCGCCATCAGTTAGATAACATAGAAGTATTAAATTTTCCCACCGATAGACCAAGACCTGCAATTCCTAGTTACAAAGGTGAAAAACAATATTTACAATTACCGCAATCGTTAAATAAAGCATTGGAGGCACTTAGCCAGCATTCAGGTGTTACATTATTTATGACGCTTCTTGCAGCATTTCAGACTTTGCTATATCGTTACACGCAGCAATCTGATATTGTTGTAGGCTCACCAATTGCTAATCGGAACCGTAGCGAAATAGAAGGGTTGATTGGCTTTTTTGTCAATAGTTTAGTATTGCGTACAGATTTATCAGGCAATCCAACGTTTCAAGAACTTCTTTGTAGAGTCAAGGAAGTTACTTTAGGCGCCTATGCTCATCAAGATTTACCTTTTGAAAAATTAGTAGACGCATTACAGCTAGAGCGTTCTTTGAGTTATCATCCACTGTTTCAAGTTGCGTTCTCACTCCAAAATAGCCCAGTAGAAGCATTAGAGTTACCAGGGTTAACATTTGAAGTGCTTGAAATTGAGCATTGTAGCGCGAAGTTGGATTTGGAGTTCCACCTGTGGCAAGATGTGGAAGGTCTAAAAGTTCAAACTATATATAGTACTGATTTATTTGATGGCGCCACTATTACCTGGATGTTGGGACATTTTCAAACGCTGTTAGAAAGTATTGTTGTTAATCCTATTCAGAAAATTTCTGATTTGCAGATTATGGAATCCCCCCTACCCCCCTTGATAAGGGGGGGAAGAGAATCAAAAATCGAGTTGTGTTTTCATGAAATTTTTAAAGCGCAAGTTGAAAAGACTCCTGATGCTATTGCTGTGGTGTTTGCAGATGAACAATTAACTTATCGAGAACTTAACATTCGAGCAAACCAACTAGCACATTATTTACAACAACTTGGAGTAATGCCAGAGGTTTTAGTTGGTATATGCTTAGAGCGTTCCATAGAAATGATTGTAGGAGTTTTAGGCATTCTTAAAGCAGGTGGCGCCTATTTACCTTTAGACCCAACTTATCCCCCAGAACGTCTTCACTACATGCTAGAAGATGCCCAAGTACCCATCTTACTAACCCATTCCTCCATATCTTCAGCCCCCCTTATTAAGCTCTGTTGGGGGGATCAACAATCTTTCATTTACATAAATCAAAACTCAAACATCACACAACAACCCCTTCATAACCCAACCAGCAACCTAACCCCCAACAACCTTGCTTACATAATATACACCTCTGGTTCCACAGGAAAACCCAAAGGAGTTCAAATAGAGCATAAAGGTTTAACTAACTTAATACATGCTCAAAAATCAACCTTTAACTTACAACCAACTTCGCGCGTATTACAATTTGCCTCTCTAAGTTTCGATGCCTCAATCTTTGAAATTGTCATGGCATTAGCAACAGGGGGAACTTTGTATTTAGCTTTAAAAGAATCCCTTTTACCTGGACAACCTTTAATTCAACTATTGCGACGCAATGAAATTACTCACGTCACGCTTCCACCTACAGTACTAGCTGTTTTACCGCAAACAGAGTTTCCAGCACTGCAAACTATTATTTGTGCTGGTGAACCTTGTACTCAGGATATTGTAAAAAAATGGAAACCAGGGCGCCGCTTTTTTAATGCTTACGGAGTAACTGAAGCTACCGTATGGTCAACGGTTGCAGAAATTACCAGTGTGACTGATAAATTATCAATTGGGCGCCCGATTGTTAATACCCAAGTATATATATTAGATAAATATTTACATCCTGTACCAATTGGGGTTGTAGGCGAATTGTATATTGGTAGTGATGGTTTGGCACGTGGGTATGTTAATAACCTGGAGTTAACAGAAACGAGGTTTGTTTGGGACGGGCAAGGATGCCCATCCCACAAGAGAAGGCTTTATAAGACGGGTGATTTAGGGCGTTATTTGGCAGATGGAAATATTGAATTTTTAGGTCGTATTGACAATCAAGTGAAGATTCGCGGTTTTCGTATCGAGTTGGGAGAAATTGAAACAGTACTAAATCAGCATCAAGATGTACAACAGTCACTGGTGGTTGTTAAAGAGAATGAATTAGGAAATAAGCATTTAGTGGCTTATATTGTCAAGAGCCAAAAGGCATCAATAATTGAACTGGATAATTTGAAACAAACTTTAAAACAAGCTTTAAAACAAAAATTGCCAGATTATATGGCGCCCGGAGCTTTTATAGTAATTGATTGTTTGCCACTGACACCAGCAGGCAAAGTTGATTATTGTGCGTTACCTGTATGGGGAAGTACTGAAGTACTTAATACTATTGTTGCTCCTCTTACAGAAACCGAGTTGGCACTAGAAAAAATTTGGGCTGAAGTTCTTAATGTTGAACATGTAGGTATTAATGATAACTTCTTTGATTTGGGAGGTAATTCGTTACTAGCTGTACAGCTTATAGAACAAATACATAAGCAGTTAAAACGAGATTTACCATTAGCTGCTCTTTTTCTAAATCCAACAATTGCTCAGTTAGCAAGTCAGTTATCTTCACATGATTTTCAACCTTGGTCTCCATTAGTTGCCATTCAGCCTAATGGAGAAAACCCTCCTTTATTTTGTGTACATCCTATTTTTGGCGTTGTTCTTCCTTATTTTGAATTAGCTCATCATCTAGGAAAAAATCAACCTTTCTATGGACTACAACCTGTTGGCATCGACGCAGAAAGTACACCATTAACTCGCATTGAGGATATGGCAACACGTTATATTGCAGCATTGCGAACAGTGCAACCAAATGGGCCTTACTTTTTGGCTGGTTGGTCTTTTGGTGGTTTAGTTGCTTTTGAAATGGCTCAACAGTTACAATCAAATGGGGATGAGGTGGCTTTACTAGCATTACTTGACACTGCGGCGCCTGTTTCTAGTAATCAACCTTCTTTTGGCGATGTTTTGAAATATATCTTCACAGTTGCCGCGCGTAACATTTGGTCTTTTTTACTCGATTATTGTTATTTATTTATAGCTTCAAATCATAAAAATAAATTTGTAATAAAAATTGTAAGTAATATATTATCACGTTTTTTCCAAGGAGATACGGCGATAGCAAACCTTTTATCTGACGAATCTAAGTCTCAAATTTTGAACGAGCTAACAATTAGCCCAATGCTTCGTATTTTTCAAGCTAATACTCAAGCAGTCCTTAACTACGTCCCAAAAGTCTACCCAAACCGAATTACTCTTTTTAGAACAAATGTTCAATCTCAAGGCGCCGTTCAAAATTTAAACTTAGGTTGGGATGCGCTAACTAGTGAAGGAGTAGACACTCATATAATTCCAGGCAATCATCTTAATATGCTGAAGGCGCCTAATGTAGAAACCCTTGCTCAACAACTAAAAGCTTGTCTGACGCGATAATTTTCGCATTGAAATTCCCATTGATTTTAATAAACGAATGATGTGATAATTACTGATTTGAATGTCCAATTCTTGTGCTAGCTGTGTCGGTAACCATTGTGCCGTCCAACGTCCATTTGAATATCCATAATCGCGGGGACTTTCGCAAACAACCACTTTTAACCTATTTACATATTCGTTACTAACAACTTTTGGTCTACCAACACTACTGTTATTACATTTGTGTGCTTGACCTATTTGTAACATCATAATCCAGTAGCGCGCGGTTTGTGAACATCCAACTGCTTTACAGATTTGCGTCTGTGTTTTACCAGTATCTGCTAGCAACATAATTTCAATTCTACGGCGCCATTCATATAAAAAATGCTAATAAAAATGTGACAATAAAAACTTGAGCAATTGACTAGACTTGCAGTACTTTTTTAAACTAATCATGAAATATCCAAATTTTATTGTTACCATAGTTTTAGAAGTACTTATTTATTCATTCAATACCTCCTACGACTATTCATTCGAGCCGCAAGTCCTAATTACACTAGGTAAGTTGTATGTTGAAACTACTGAAACAGCTATTTACAGCAGTACGATTTATTGCCCAGTACGTTATAATGCTTGTTAAGCCGAAGTTGATATGACTTTATAATCGCGCACGTTATAACTCCTAATATATATATAGCCGTGGAACTGGCGCCATTAATAACTCAAGCGAAGCACAAGGATAAAATAGTACATTATCACTATTTGAATAAATCCCTTATTTGTTTAGCCATTTAAAAACACAATGTCACAAGTTTTTAATAAACAACAGCAAATTAACCCTGCTATGACTAAGCCGCGAACCAGCGAACAAATTAAGGCAGAAATTGAGTTAAAATTTGGTTTTGTTCCACCTTTCTTTGCACCAGCTTTAAAAACTCCACAAGTTCTGGAAAATTTATGGCAACAAACTCTAAGCGCGTATGTAAATAATCCGTTACCAACCCTGTTTAAAGAGAAGCTTTCTGCCTACCTCTCGCGCTTTTGTGCTGTTCCTTACTGTATGATTTGCCACAGTTGTACTTTGCGTCCTTTAGGGATGAGAGCAAAAGAGGTGTTGGAGTTGCTTGAAGCAACCGTGCCTGACTCGACGGATATTGAAAAACATTTCAGCTTTCTTGCAGGAGAGTCTGATTTTTCAATTGGCTGTCTTGAGCCAAACTCGCAATTTGAAGAAAGTCTACTTTACTGTTCAATTTATATTGCTTTACCCGATTGTTCCGAACATTATCGTCTTAGATTGCGCCGGATTTTGGGTTCTGTTTACTATCAGCATTTAGTTATATTTATTGCTTACATTAAAACGTGTCATGTGTGGATGGAAGCTCACCCAGAAGTAGCTTATGAAGCAGATAAGCGAGTTATTGATAATTTTGGGGCTTTAATCGAAGATGAGCCTAGTTTAGCTGATTTCTTCCGCAATTATAGAGAGAGGGTCAAACGTGAATTTTCCGAACGCAAAAAATCTGAAGACAAAATCCGCGAACAAGCTGCTTTACTAAATGTTGCCAGCGATGCAATTAATGTACAAACTCTTGACAACCAAATTATATTTTGGAATGAGAGCGCCGAGCGTATATATGGTTGGAAGCAGGACGAAGCTCTTGGACAAAATGCTAATCAGCTTTTGTACCAAGAAGTGCCTCAGCTCGAGCGAGTGCAACAAGTTGTACTTGAGAGTGGTTTTTGGGAAGGTGAGTTACGTTGCTTCAACAAGTTTGGCAACTCAATAATTGTTTCAAGTCGTTGGACATTAGTACGTAATGAACAAGGACAACCAAAATCGTTTCTTGTTGTTAATACTGACATTACTGAGAAGAAACAACTCGAAGCGCAGCTTTTTCGTTCTCAGCGACTAGAGAGCATTGGTACTCTTGCTAGTGGCATTGCCCACGATTTAAACAATGCACTAGGGCCAATTTTGATGATTGCTGAACTGCTACAGGAAAAAATCACTGATGTCAATAGTCAGCAGTTGCTTACAGAATTAGAAGCTAGTGCCAAACGTGGCGCCTCTTTGGTCAAGCAAGTGCTATCATTTGGGCGAGGAATTGAAGGTAAACGCACTATTCTTCAAGTTAGGCATTTACTTTTAGAAATTCAGCAGATTGCGAAACAGACATTTCCCAAGTCCATCAAAATATATACAGATATATCACCAAATCTTTGGACTGTTTGTGCAGATGCGACCCAATTACATCAAGTACTAATGAATTTAGTAGTTAATGCGCGCGATGCAATGCTACAGGGTGGAATTTTAAGTATTTATGCTGAAAATTTATATATTGATGAACAGTATGCCCAGATGAATGTTGAGGCAAAAGTTGGTAATTATATTATGCTTACTGTTTCGGATACGGGAGTTGGCATTTCAAATGAAATATTGCAGAGAATGTTTGAGCCATTTTTTACTACTAAAGAAGTTGGTAAAGGTACAGGTTTGGGGCTTTCAACAGTTATTGGCATTATTAAAAACCACGGTGGTTTTGTAAATGTGTATAGTGAAGTTGGGTTAGGCGCCCAGTTTAAGGTATATTTGCCAGCAGTAGAAGGCGCCATGAGTCAGCAAGTTGAAGATTTAGAACAGCCAAAAGGTGACGAGGAATTAGTTTTGGTTGTAGATGATGAAGTTTCGATTCGGGAAATTACTAAAATATCATTAGAGATGAGTAATTATAAGGTGCTTACAGCTAGTGATGGTATTGAAGCGATAGCGCTGTATGCTCAACATAAAGCTGACATTAGTGCAGTTTTGATGGATATGATGATGCCAGAAATGGACGGTTTAACTACTATCCGCACGTTACAAAAAATCAATTCGCAGGTCAAAATTATTGCTACAAGTGGACTAGCATCAACAGAGAGAATGGCTGAAGCTGCTAACGTTGGCGCCAAAGCATTTTTATCGAAGCCTTATACAGCAGTAGAATTATTAAAAACTTTATCCTCTATATTAAAAATGTAGGTTAAGTGGAGGCTTTGCGTTTACGTAGTATGCCGTTACCCGTAAACGGAGTTTTCCCTTTACTGGTAGGATATCCCGTTAACGTAAACGTAGTTTTCCCTTTACTGGTAGTTTTCCTTTATGGTAGGGTAGGCACAACCCAACCCTATAATTACCTTATTATTTAATTATCTAATTCTCTAATGTCGCAAATAAACCCTGCCAGTCAATAATATCAGGGCGCCTGCCTTGGTTTACTAGTTCAAATATCTTATTTTGGGTTTCACTGTAAGCTAAACATTCTACACACGCTGCTGCAACATCAATACGACTTGTTTCACCAACAACTTTATCACCTGTATCTATTTTTACGCCTAGTTTTCCTTGAGTACTGGCTTTTAGTAAGGTGTTAAGGTCATATGAAGTGTAGGGGCCATCAATTAATCGAACTGGACGGATAATGGTGTAGGGGAGTCCTGAGTTGATAATGCTTTGTTCACCTTTTTCTTTGGCATCGAGGACACCAAATGCATTGAGTACTGAGAATGGAAAGCTATTTTTGCGAAGAATACCACAAGAGGAAACAAAAACGAAACGTTTTAAATCGCTAGGTGCTACATCTACTAAGTTAGTGACACCGATAAAATCGACTTTTTCGGGAGTGTTAGCAGCTTTCTGTTTGAGTTTTTGAGAGTCAAATAAAGCTTCAAACCAATTCCAGTTAGAATTAAATTGCCATTTGTCAGAAGGGAAAGCGGTAGTTCCGGTGCAGCAAAGTATATATTTAACATTGCTGACTGCATTATGTAAACTATCAGGATTAAGAATATCACCCTCTGCAATTTCGACGCGGTTATCAAACATTGTCTGAACTTTAGCAAGATTGCGTGTCAAAGCGCGAACCCTTAAATTCATCTCTAGTAACTTAGCTACAGTTAACTGTCCTACACCACCAGTGGCGCCAGCAACCAAAATAATATCATCAGGAGAAACATTTAAATTAGCCATATTAAAGAAACCTGGTTTCTACGCATTCATTATCGCAGACAAATCGTCGTTTTTATTACAATATATCAAAAAGAAACCTGGATTCTATGATTTTACAGTAATAACACTGAATCTTGTCCTAAGTATATACATACTTTCTATCATAAAAAAATGATAAACCCTTAGAATTACTATTGCCGATTCGTATACGAGGTGACAATAATAGAACATAAGATAAATAGGGTGCCATGAGCAGCATAAACCTAAAAATATTAAATCATGATATCAAAAACAATTAATTGGGGAATAGCAAGCATTTCTTTTGCTGCTTCTTTATTTTTCGGATTTGCAGAAACAGTAAAAGCGGTTGAATTAGGAGCAGCATCAAGTTACAACGTGTTTGTGTTAGGAGATGTTCAACAGCAATATACAGATATCGAAGGCAAGTTAGCTGCTGCTGGTGATATCAATTATATGGGTGGAATTGCTAATAAGCTGGCGCCAAACAGTGGTGACGTAGTTATTGCTGGTGGTGACTTAACAATAAGCAACAGCCAAGTAAATAATGGCAACGCAGTCTACGGTAAAAATACAAACGTTACAAATGTGGGTATTCCTGGAGGAAAACTCATACAAGGAAACCCAGTTGACTTCAACGCAGCAGCAAATCAACTTAGAAAACTGTCTAAATATCTATCAACATTAGCTCCTACGGGTGTAACAACCGTTGCTGATGGTGTTAACTTAACAGGAAGCGGTACAAACTTAAACATCTTTAACTTGTTAGGTGCAGACTTATCAAAAACCAATGCCTTTAGAATAAGTGTAGACCCTAAATCAACCGTTGTCGTCAACGTTAGTGGTAAAGATATCTCAATGAAAAACTTCGGTTTTAATATTGCAGGTACAACTCCTAGCAAAGTACTATACAACTTCTATGAAGCAATGAGCGTTACGGCAGAAGATATTGGTATAGAGGGTAGTATACTGGCGCCTTTTGCAAAATTCAACTTCAACAACGGACAAATCAACGGTAACGTAGTAGTTGCATCACTATCAGGTAACGGAGAATCACACAACGTTTTATTCGACGGTGACTTACCTGATGTTCCAACCACCCCCCAACCAAAACCAGTTCCAGAACCAGCTTCTATTCTAGGACTAGGACTACTCGCAGGTATCACCATCAAAAAACGCCATAACCACAAAGCATAAAAATAAAAATCTCGCTTATAAACGATACTCTTGTAGCACAGGTGGGATGCCTGTGCCATCAACCAATAGTCAACAAACTAGATGGCATATCAACCACCAAGCGCCTAGTAGTTAACCATTGGCGCCCAAGTAAAACCTCGTCTAAATTTTTACCAACGTGAACAGGAATATCATATTCTTGTCCATCAAACTTAACCTTACCAACGTAGATTTTAAACTTAGAGTTTCCCCGTGCTGTTACCATAGTTTGGTCTCGTAAACTCAGCCAGTTAAAAGCGCTTACATCCTGGTCATTTATAGCTAACCAGTAGGAAAAGCCGCTGTCAAACATTGCATCTACTACAAACTCTAATCCATTTGATGCAATTAAACCAATTTCAAATAGTAGTGCGTCCTCATCACCAAAAGACCCGTTAATCATATTCTTCCGCAAGCCCCTGTTTCATTAATTCGGAAAGCATAATGTAGCTTACCGGGATGTTTCTCACGGCATTGCAATGATGCCAATTCTAAATTTTTATCGATGAAATACTCACCACTATCAGGTTCTACTGACATGTACCAATTGTAATGAGTCTCAATTAATTCGGCTTTAACTTTATCGAAGATAGGTTTACAACGCTGGTAAAAAGCTTCACTTTCTGCTTCATACTGCGCTCTCTGCTCAAGAGTCCACTGAATTTCTGGGAAAATACGTCCTCGGCGCTTGGTGCGATTTGGTTTAGTTTCGGTCATAACGTATTACAGAAATAAATCTAAGATTCTATATTTTTATATTATACGACTCTTTCTAAATTCGTATATGATTAGAATATGAATATTAATAATTTCGTTTGTACAACTTTTATCGTAAAGCAGATAACTGGGTCATAGTATTATTATGAAGGACGGGCAAGGATGCCCATCCCACAAGATGAACAAGATAAAGATTAATAACTTGGAACTGAGGAATCTATTTCTTTGCTCCAAGCTAAAATGCCACCTATAACATTGGTGCCTTCTATTCCGGCTTCTTTGAGAATACCAAGTGCTTTTGCAGAACGGGCGCCAGATTTACAATGAACTACTAAACGATGACCGTTGAGTAATTCTTTAACTTCACTAACACCAGAACCACTTTCAATATCTGGCAAAGGTATTAAAACGGAACCGGGAATTTTGGCTATTTCGTATTCGTGAGGGTTACGAACATCTAGTAGCACAAAATCTTTGGCGCCACTATCAAGTAACTGTTTTAAATCGTGTACGGTTATTTCAGACATATCCATCTGCTGTTTAGCTTCCTCTGCTTTCGCTTGTGGAATACCGCAGAACTGTTCATAGTCTATCAATTTTTCGATAACTGGACGCTCTGGATTTGGACGCAGTTTTAATTCGCGGAATTTCATGTTGAGGGCATCGTATAATAATAGGCGCCCGCTCAAGGTAGTACCTTTACCCAATATAATTTTCACAGCTTCGGTAGCTTGAATAATACCAATTATTCCAGGTAAAATTCCGAGAACACCACCTTCTGCACAAGAAGGCACCATTCCTGGTGGTGGTGGTTCTGGATATAAGTCACGATAGTTGGGACCACCTTCGTAATTAAAAACCGTAGCTTGACCTTCAAATCGAAAAATGGAACCGTAAACGTTGGGTTTATTTAACAGTACGCAAGCATCATTCGTTAAATAACGTGTGGGGAAATTATCAGTTCCATCAATCACAACGTCATACGGACGAATTATATCAAGAGCGTTTTCTGAAGAAATACGGGTTTCGTACAAATCTACTTGGCAATAAGGATTAATTTCATGAATCCGATTTTTTGCCGACTCTATTTTGGGTTTGCCCACCCAAGATGTCCCGTGAATTACTTGACGTTGCAGATTGGAAGTATCAACCACGTCAAAATCAACAATCCCAATACGTCCAATACCTGCTGCTGCTAAATATAACAACAACGGTGAACCTAGTCCACCTGTACCAATACACAACACACTAGCAGCTTTAAGGCGTTTTTGCCCTTCCAAACCAACTTCTGGCAAAATCAAGTGGCGGGAGTAACGTTCGTAATCATCCTTCGTTAGCTGCACTTCATCTAGATTCGGGTTCAGCATTTAATGCAATACCACTATTACTTGAGGAACGGATTTTTTATCCTACCTAATATTGGTAACATTATTCAAATGTTTATTTATATTTTTTACCCACACCCTCGAAGGTGGGACTATACAAGCGAAGCCTGCGTAGGTGGGGTTGGAATGCTTATTCTTTCGTCTTGTTGATATTATTTTGTGCTTATTGCAAATATGAATATCAGCATAAACACGTTGATTTAAGAATTATAGATGTGCCAAAGGTTAACTCTTCAATAATATGTTGCTTTCTTAAAGCAGCGATAAACTAGAAAGGTAAAGAAATGTAACTTATAAATTTAAAGTAACTGTGGAAACCATTAGACTAGGGCAAAATGGCCCAACAGTAACACCGCTGTGTATTGGTACTTGGGCTTGGGGTGATAAGCTGTTTTGGAATTATGGCACCAATTACGGCGCCGACGAATTGCAGAATGCGTTTAAAGCTTCGTTAGATGCGGGTGTGACGTTTTTTGACACAGCAGAAATCTACGGGACGGGACTATCTGAGAAATTTTTGGGGCAATTCATTAAGGAAACTGATAGACCTGTACAAATTGCTACTAAGTTTGGCCCAATGCCATGGCGTTTTAATGGTCAAGCTGTCGCTGATGCGTTAACAGCAAGTCTTAAGCGTTTACAGCTTGAACGAGTTGATTTATACCAAGTGCATTGGCCTTTTGCCTTTTTAATGAGTCAGCATACTTTAATGAATGCGCTTGCTGATGAAGTGGAGCGGGGCAGAATTGCAAGTGTTGGTGTTAGTAATTATTCAGAAGAGCAAATGCGTGAAGCTCACCAATTACTTGCTCGACGTGGTGTACCTTTGGCTGTAAACCAAGTGCGCTATTCATTGATTACTCGCCAAGTTGAAAGTAAGGGTATCACAAATGCCGCACGTGAATTAGGTGTAACTATTTTGGCTTATAGCCCTTTGGCACAAGGTTTACTTACTGGTAAATATAGTGCTTCTGGTGGCGCCACTCCTACGGGTGCAAGAAAAGTAGACCCTAGGTTTAAAGAACAAAATTTACAAAAGATTGAGCCAGTGTTATCTTTATTGCGTCAATTTGGAGAAAAATACGGTCGCACTCCTGCACAAGTCGCTTTAAATTGGTTAATTTGCCAAGGTAATGTTATTCCTATCGCTGGCGCCAAAACTGCTGAACAAGTTGTACAAAACGCAGGCGCCCTTGGTTGGCGATTAAATGAGAATGAGGTTGGGCAATTAGATGAACTAACCCAACAATGGCGTTAGCAACGGATAGAGCGGATGTAACGGATGTAAGGCATAAATCATCCGTTACATCCGTTACATGCGTTGCTTAATTCATTAATGTTTGCATCAACGGTTTATCTTCGTCTAACTTACCGCTGCGTAACCATTCTGTCATATCGTAAGGCGCCTTTGCAGTTTCGAGTTTACTACGTAGGTCGTTACCTTCAAGAACTTCGCGTTCTAACAACTCTTGTGCTGTATTCTCTAATAATTCACGATTTTCTTTGAGAATACTTAAAGCAATATGGTGAGCATTATCGACTATCATTTTAACTTCACGGTCAATTTGCTCTGCTACTACTGGGCTAATTTGGCGGCGTGAGTTAGGATATCCTTCGATAAATTGCTGTTGCATTTTTTCAAACGCGACTGGACCTAGCTTGTCACTCATACCATATAAGGTAACGTAACGCTCTGCGAGTTCAGTTGCTTTTTGAATGTCATCACTGGCACCTGTAGAAACTTTGCCAAATACGGTTTCTTCTGCTGAACGTCCACCGAGCAATGTTGCAATTCTACCGCGAATCTCGTCTTCTATCATTAAGAAGCGGTCTTCTTCTGGCATTTGAATTGTGTATCCTAAAGCACCTATGCCACGTGGCACTATTGAGATTTTTTCTACTTTACCAGCACCAGGCATTAAGGCGCCAATAATAGCGTGACCAACTTCGTGATAAGCAACGGTCTTTTTCTCGGTTTCGTTAAGAACACGTGAACGTTTTTCTAAACCAGCTACTAACCGTTCGATAGCTTCGTTGAAGTCAGCCATTTTTACAGCATCGCGGTTGTTACGTGCTGCCATTAATGCAGCTTCGTTGACTAAGTTCGCTAAGTCAGCACCAGCAAAACCAGGTGTTCTTGTACCAATAACCGCTAAATCAACATCTGTGTCTAATTTAACGTTACGTGCATGAACTTTGAGAATTGCTTCTCGACCAATTTTATCAGGACGGTCTACAACTACTTGACGGTCAAAGCGTCCAGGACGGCGTAATGCAGCGTCAAGAACTTCAGGACGGTTGGTTGCGGCAATAATAATTACACCTGTATTAGCGTCAAACCCATCCATTTCTGTGAGTAATTGGTTGAGGGTTTGTTCCCGTTCGTCGTTTCCACCATAGAAACCACCGCTTCCTGCACGGGATTTTCCTAAAGCGTCTAACTCATCTATAAATACTATACAGGGAGATTGTTGTTTGGCTTGCTCGAATAAATCACGTACACGTGCGGCGCCAACACCTACAAATAATTCGATAAACTCAGAACCGGAGATACTAAAGAAAGGTACACCAGCTTCTCCAGCAATAGCTTTTGCTAAAAGAGTTTTACCTGTTCCTGGAGGTCCAACAAGCAAGGCACCTTTAGGAATTTTCGCACCCAAACGAGTATATTTATCAGCGTTTTTGAGGAAGTCTACAACTTCTTCTAACTCAGCTTTCGCTTCTTCGATACCCGCAACATCGCTAAATTTTACTCCAGTACTACCTTCAGAGTAAATACGCGCTTTACTCTTACCAACAGTTAAAGCAGCAGGACCACCACCTTGACGGTTAAGGAAGAAACCCCAAATACCAACAAATATTAACGGAGGTAAAACCCAACTTAATAAAGTGCCTATCCAACCATTTTGGTCTGGAGGAGGCGCCGCAAATTCGACTTTGTTATCGCGTAAAATCCTAGGTAAGTCAAGGTCTATTGCAACAGGTGTAGTTTGGTAAACCTGTTCAACCTCTTTACCTTCAGGAGTTTGAGTTTTAATAGAATATTGAATTCGGTCTTGACCTACAATTGCCTTATTTACCTTACCTGCTTGCACTTGCACAATAAAGTCACTGTAAGGAATTCGAGGTAACTTGGGGCCAGAGAAGCTAGGAACAACTAAATTCAAGACCAACAGCAACGTTAACAGAACTAATAAACTACCACCAAACTGCCTAATACGGGGTGGCTTAATTTTATTTTTGTTATTATTAGTCTCTACCGGCATTAATATATTCCTCCAGCATGTAACGTCTATTTATATTTAATGGTTTATCCTCAAAATCCCTGATAACCTCGCAAGTTAATTATGAGAAATATTGTAAAGGATTATGAATAGTTCTATTGTAGAGAGAGTTTAGCTTTATGGGCGTTCGCGTCAACCGTCCCAGAAGATTCGTATAGCCGTACTTTTATTAGAATAAATTTTATGGAAAATCAGATTGGATTAGTTATTAAAGTCATGCTGCTCTCAGGGGTATTGTCATTTTTGATAAAATATGCTGAACCCGATATTTTAATTCCCGCAACTGCCACCAATGCCTTAATTTTAGTATTATCCCCCAGTGTAATAATGGCAGTACTGCTAGGCACTCGCTTGATTCGAGGCAAAACATAGGGTGTGTGGCACCACGCCTACTTATTTATTTGAGGTGCCGATGACTACCGTTACCGCAAAATAAAACTGGGGGAATGAAGGCGCCACTTTATCAGCAGAAAACTAACTTTTAGCCCCCCGAACTCGCGCTCTCTTGGTGGGATTTCCTAAGGCTATAGTTTTATTTTATACTTTTAGAACATCCTCTAAGAGTGATTTTTAGTTTGTCTCAAACCGAAAAGAAGAATAAAACAAGCTAAAAGAAGAAATAGGCTGATGCCCTTAATCGCTATTTCAACGCTGGTTTCCATCCAAGCAATACTAGGGGTCAGCCCTTGTGCAGTAATAAGAAACACCTTAGTTAGACCAAAAGCTGCACCAAGAAATTCGCCGAGTAAACCAACATAAGCACTAATTAACAGCATCCAAAAAGCTAATTTCGCATTGAACAGCGACAACTTCAGATTTGGATAAACAAGACCAACAACAGCTAAAAATATTCCTTCGGTAATTCCAAGTAGATGTGTAGCAAGTCCAGCACGAGGATTTGCGTACAGAGGGATGAAAAGACCGATAATAAATCCGAGGGTACAAAGAAAGATACCATGCCAAAGCAATCTACGTTTAAAATCATCGCTCTGGCTACTATCAATAAAGTTGTTGGGGGTCAACGTCGAGTCAATTTTCATGTTTACCATATAGATGTTGATTGTATTTTATATTCTTTTATAGTGGTGCAACCTTTTAAATTATGCAAAAATCTTAACTATTAATAGAGAAATGGGAAAATAAAATAAAGAACACCTAATCAGAAAGGTATCCAGGACACCTTGGATACCATATAAGTAAATAAATCAGAAAAATATCTTAAATTTGATGTACAGTTATTAATTCAAAATAAGAAGGCTTAAAGGCTGTGGTTATTTTCACCTTGTAACCATTTTTTTTTAAATCGCTGCATTTGCAAGCGCGCGGTTTTGAGTTGTTTGTACAATGTTGGCATTTTGTTTAGGAGTGAAAGAGTAAGCTGTTGCAGGAGTGGAAGCGGTATGTATCGATACGATATCGTAGATGGCTTCTAAAGCTGACTCAATGGAACCTTGCAACCAAGCGGGGTATTTTGAGCAATGTTCTCCAGCAAAGAATAAGGTGTTTTGAGGTCTAGCAGCTTCTAAGTAGCTAGCTGTATAATTTTCTTAGTTCCAATGTACTGTGCAACCACCTGCGCTCCATTGGTAGTTGCCCCAAGCGATTGATGCACTTTGAACTATCATTCCTGATTGTTGCAGTTCGGGGTGTACGTTACTGACTACTTCTTTTACATAGCTGTGACGTTGTTGTTCGGTCATGTTGCCTAAACGGTCTGCATCATCACCTATTGTGTAGCTTGCTAACATTACACTACCGCGCTCTGGGTTAAATTTGACACTTGGGTAGTAAGTTTGACGAACTCCGGCGCCGCTAAATGATGCTCCACCTTTAATTCCTTGGGATGCCCAGAAGTTTTCTTTAGTATGAAAAGCTACTTTTGTTGCAGGGCAGTATACTGTGTTGTTGATGGAGTCAATTTTTCTATCTAGCGTCGAATCCTGCTAATTCCATTTTTCTCATTACAGAGAAGGGAATT
>NZ_MRCD01000028.1:0-69853 GCF_001904745.1 Calothrix sp. HK-06 | reverse complement strand
GTCGAATCCTGCTAATTCCATTTTTCTCATTACAGAGAAGGGAATTGTGCAAAGTACATAGTCGCAACGACGGGTTTGTTTATGTCCATTTTCTAGGTAGTCAATTTCTGTATAGTTAGAGCGAACACGAATTGCTACTACTGGTTGGTTACATTTGATGGGCGCCTTGATTGATTGTACTAAGCGGTCAATTAAAAGTTGTGTTCCACCTTTAATTTGTAGCAAGTCGTGGCTAGTTTCTGTTACGATATCGCCAAGAAACATATCTAATGCTTTACTACAACGAGCGCGGAAACCGGGATTTTCTTGTACGAATTTTTGTAAGTCGATGGTTTCACCGTTGACGTTAAAATATGGTGTTAAATCTAGGCGTTCCAATTCGTCCATTAAGTGAGAGCGCAAGTCAGAGTCTAAACTCTCACGTAAGCTTCCAGGGGAGATGGTGTTGACGATGGTTTTTAGCCATGCGGCAAAAAGTTTTGTTTGTTCGCTGTAGTTTGATGTAAAGATTTCTGGGTAGCGAGTACTAAAGAACTTAGCAGCATCTTTCATACGGAAGAGATTTCCTTCCATATTCATAAAAGCGTTTTCTTCTTCAAATACTGTCATGAATTTACAAAGTTTATTGCTTAAACCCATTTCTTTAACATAATGTAATGTATGTTGGTGAGAACTGGGGATACGCATTGCTCCTAACTCTGCATAAGGCGCCTCTGGTTCGTTACTAAAGCGATGTGTCCAAACTCTACCACCGATGCGTGGGCTTGCTTCGATGATATCTACTTCGTGTCCCATGCGCTCTAGTTCATAAGCTGCAACTAGTCCAGCGATTCCTGCTCCTAAGATTGTAATTTTTTTACCTTGTTCTAAGTTTGCGAATTGAGCCATTTCCAGCATAAATTTGGTGTCCATGATTTGGTACCTCTTAAAAAAGTGTTGGTAATAGATTGAATTTTTCTGATTTGAAGGAGTGGAGAGTGCTTGCTGCTTGAGTTTCAGTCTCTCAACCGCTCATATTTTTTATTACAGGTAAGAATTTGGGTTTATGCATTTTGATTTAAACCACCCAATAATTAACGAAGCGTAACAATTAGTAGGCGAATAGGGTGTAAATCAGCTAACCTTAAGCTTTGCAGTTAGTTATTCTGTTCGTACAAGTCTGGGAGTTGGGTGTGAAATTAGGTCAGTGGATTGGTTTAATCGCCATTGTTATCTCTTTATATATATTGTGGCAAATTCGAGATGTGCTGCTACTGATATTTGCAGCTGTGGTAATTTCGACCACTTTAAACCGCTTGGCTATGTGGTTTCAGCGTAAAGGGGTAAAGCGTGGTGGTGCTGTTCTACTGTCTGTGGGTATCTTCTTCGCGGTTATTATTGGTTTCTTCTTTGTTGTAGTACCTCCTTTTATCACCCAGTTTCAAGAGTTGACTTTACGTGTACCAAAAGGAATACAGCTTTTTAATAATTGGCTTGATGTCTTTAAAACTCGTATCCCCGCATCGGTGGCGCCTTATATACCAGATGTTGATAGTTTAGTCAAACAAGCGCAGCCCTTTGTTAATCGTGTTTTAGGTAGTTCTTTTGCGTTTCTTTCTGGTTCACTAGAAGTTCTGCTCAAAATTTTACTGGTACTGGTTTTAACAGGAATGTTTCTCTCTGAACCGCAAGCTTACCGAAAATTATTTATACGTTTATTTCCCTCATTTTATCGGCGCCGAGTTGATGGTATTTTAGATAAATGCGAGGTGTCATTAGGAGGATGGGTTACAGGCGCCGGTATTGCAATGCTGTATGTTGGTACGATGAGCATGATTGGCTTGTTGCTATTGCGTGTACCATCAGCCTTAGCTTTAGCTGTACTATCAGGATTTATGAATTTAATTCCTAACCTTGGCCCAACAATTAGCGTTATTCCAGCAATGGCTATTGCTCTTTTGGATGCACCGTGGAAAGCTGTAGCTGTATTTGTTGTATATTTTGTGATACAGCAAACTGAAGGTAATTTTATTACACCGATGATTATGTCGCAGAAGGTTTCTTTACTACCTGCGGTAACTTTAATTGCTCAGTTGTTTTTCTTAACTTTCTTCGGCTTTTTGGGGTTGTTATTGGCATTACCTTTAACTGTTGTCACAAAAATATGGACGCAAGAAGTATTAATTAAAGATGTATTGGATGAGTGGGGCAAAAAACCCGAACGCGAAACTGAATATATTATTGTTTCTGAAGATTGTGCGGAAAAGCTGATACCCAAACGTGATAGTTCAGTTGGTGATCAAGATTAGCAACGGATGTAACGCACGAGTTATTCGTTACTTATCCGTTACATCCGTTTATAATCCGTTGCCTCCTCCTCCTAAATCTGGAATGGCGCCTTTTTGTTTCTGGTATATTTCTTTGAAGATTCGCTGTTGCTTGTTATGGTCTACGATTGGTTGAGGATAACCTAAAGCGTCGCGTTCTAGGGGTGTAATTTTCCCAGTTACTAAATACTCGGTGTCTACAGAACGCAGTTCGGGTACCCATTCACGTATATATTCTGCTTCTGCGTCGAATTTTTGTGCTTGAGAAGCGGGGTTGAATATTCGCACTGGTTTAGGGTCCATCCCACTCGAAGCACTCCACTGCCAACCACCGTTATTTGCCGATAAGTCCCCGTCTATGAGTCGTTGCATAAAGTATTTTTCACCCAAACGTGGGTCGAGTAGTAAGTCTTTTGTAAAGAAACTTGCTACTATCATTCGACAACGGTTATGCATCCATCCTAATTCGTTCATTTGACGCATTGCTGCATCGACTATTGGATAACCTGTTTTACCTTCGCACCATGCTTGATAATATTTTTCGTTGGTTTGCCAAGGAAAATTTTTGAATGTTTCACGAAAGGCGCCTTCGGCAAGTTCAGGAAAATGATACATTGCATGTTGGTAAAATTCACGCCATGCAATTTCTTGCTGCCAAGTACGAATACTTATTTCGGTTTCTTCGCTACGACTATTCTCCATTGCGTCAAGCGTAGCTTTCCATACCGTTCGCACTCCAATAACTCCAAATTTTAAGGCAGCGCTTAACCTTGAAGTTCCATCAATGCTAGGGAAATTACGGTCTTCTTTGTAGCTATTAATAGCATTATAAGCAAATTCTTCTAAGCGTTCGAGTGCGGCAACTTCGCCTGGTTCTATTGACATGCCACCATCCCAAACAAATCCTAACTCTTTCGCGCTTGGTAACTCTTTTACTCCTGCTATACGCGCTGTTTCAAGTTCTGCTTCCGTCAAACCTTCTGCATCATTCAATGTTGCCACAGGTTGAGCTTTAGGTTTACTGCTCCAATTTTTCCAAAATGGACTATAAACAGTATACGGTGCCTTGGAACCGGTACTTATTTCTTCTGGCATATGCAGAATTTGATCCCAGTTTTTTTCGAGAAACCCTATTCCTTTTTCTTTCAAAGCACCGATAATCTTAGTATCACGTTCATGTGAATATGGTTCAACATCCCAATTCCAAAAAACGCTATGCGCTTTTAAAGTATCAGCAAGTGCTGGAATAGCTTGCGTTGGGTTGCCGTGTAATATCAACAGTTGACTACCCACTGACTCATAACGTTTTTGCAGCGCAGCTAAACTGCCTATCAAATAACTCACTCTTACCGCAGCAATATCATCACGCTCTAGTATGTTTGGGTCAAGGCAAAATAACCCTACTACTTTGCGTGTTCGTTCCCTTGCTGCTGCAAGTCCGGTGTTGTCAGCAATGCGTAAATCGCGACGATGCCAAAATAAAATTAAATCAGACATTCCTGCTTCTTATGTGGTTCCCTTGTACTAGCATATGACGATTGGCGCCTTTTTGCATCATTCCACCGATAAGAGTTTTTAGTTTATTATTCAAACGAATGCAACGGATGTATTATGTAAAATCAACTATCCGTTACATCCGTTTATAATCCGTTGCTAGGCGCCTGTGAGACAAATTTTTTCAGGATACGCTTGAGTGATGATTTTTTGACTTGCCGCACTGCTTCGTTAACATTGACCCATTGTCTAACACGTTGCCCAACTTCTGGGTATTTATCGCTTTCTACTTCAACGGGCAATGAGTACATTTGAACGCTATAAGTTTTGCCGTTTTTTTGATATTTGTAAGTGCCAAGTTGATTTGGGTTTACTTGCCCAATGACTCCAGCTTCTTCCCACGCTTCTTTTGCCGCAGAGTCAGGAGCGCTCATACCATTGACGACACCTCCTTTCGGAACAACCCAATTTTGTTGATTTCGAGTTGTGATCAATAAGACTTCAGTAGCTCCATTCTGAACGCGGTATGGAATTACTCCTGATTGTTGTAAAACTTTTTTTGTCTTTTGTGCCATCTCTGTTTCGTACAATATTACCTTTTTTGGTTTCCTGTACAATTTTGAATCATAAAGCCAGAATTTACCACTATATATCTATGATATTTATTTTGTTTTTATACAAATAAACCGGGTTTCTGCGAAAACCCAGTTTCTAGTACTTTAAAAAAACTCTTTAAATATCCGCCTTAGCCTCCTTTAACTTCAAATAGTATTTAGATTGTGGAGATAAAGGAGCAGCGAGGGAAATAATCTTTTCCATTACAAAGGGGGCAATACGGTTACATAAGACCGCCAAATGACTTTGCCATCCTACGAGTATTTCGGTTGTAGATTCTTGCTTTAATCCAATTACAAGCGTTTTTGCTACCTGCTGAGGTGAAACAGGCGCCACCCAGCGAAATAATGTAAAGTCACGCACCATATCTGTATCAGTAAGTGATGGTAACAGTGCCAAGACTTTGATGTTGTGTACAGCAAGTTCACAACGTAGTGCTTGAGTAAATCCAACGATTGCGAATTTGGTGGCAGAATAAGTTGCCATTGTGGGAGCAGCAACTTTACCCATCAAACTAGAGACGTTGACGATAACTCCTTGACGCTGTGTCACCATACGTCGAGCAATTAATCGGGTAATTGCGTACATGCTGATTAAATTAGTTTGTAGTTCAGATTGCACGCTCTTAAGTTTGGACTCTAAGAAAGGAGTTTGGTGTGCCACTCCAGCACAATTAATGAGCATATGAATGGGACCATAGTCTTTCCAAGTCCGAGCAATTGCAATATCCACTTCGACCAATTGAGTTAAATCTAAAGGTAGCAGTATGACATCAACGCCATACTTCTTTACTTCGCAAGCAACTTCACTTAACCGCTGATGATTTCTAGCCACCAGTATCAATCTTTTGGCTTGCTGTTGTGCAAATTCAATCGCAATAGCACGCCCAATACCACGAGAGGCGCCTGTCACTAGGACAGTTTTTCCTTGAATATTCATTTCACTTCACTCCAATTATTTAATATTCGTGTCTTCTATGTCATGTTGTTGCTGTAGTGGCGACATAAAAAGTGAAAATTTCAGCCAAATATTCCATCATTACGAGTGGAACTACATCATCTCGCGCGCGCGAGTAACGAGTATAAGAAACGAAGCGTAAATTCCGAAAACAGTTGCGCGCGCATAAACATCTAAAACATCAGCATTAATCGCATAATCCTATATTCTCCAGAATTAGCTTCTAGTTGCATTTTTCAGAAATACCTTACATGAATTTCAGCGTCCTCCTAGGGTAAATATAAAGACTTATTTAAAATTTGCCTTACTCGCATACGCTAGCAACGGGATCATCGACCTGCAACAATTCTTAATCAAAAACGAGTGATTGTTACATTTCGATATATTATCCTCATAAATCTCAGACTTTTACCGGGAGTTTAAATACTTTATATTAAAAAGACTTAACTCGATTAAAATTACTCTGAATTAAATAAATGCAAAAATTGCAAGAAGAAACCCAAGAAACCGGGTTTCTAAGTAAAATCTTCTTTCTATTAGAGGTTATCGATAAAGAAACCCGGTTTCTGTGAGGTAAGAACTAAACAACGTTGAAATAGTAAAGTATTCTATAGCAAATGAAGATGACTGAAAATTAGGCCTAATGACCATGTGCCAGTTGCTGGGAATGAATTGTAATGTCCCGACAGATATTTGCTTCTCGTTTGAGGGGTTTTGTGCAAGGGGCGGCAAAACAGATGACCATAAAGATGGTTGGGGTATTGCGTTTTTTGAAGGTAAAGGGTGTCGAATTTTTCTTGATGCCAAATCATCCGTGGCATCACCGATTGCGGAACTAGTGAGAAGTTACCCTATCCACTCAACCCATGTCATCGCTCATATCCGTAAAGCTACCCAAGGTGAAATTAACCTCGAAAATTGTCACCCCTTTCGACGTGAACTTTGGGGAAGATATTGGGTATTTGCTCACAATGGTGATTTGCCAGGATTTGAGAGCAATAGTTCTAGTTTTTACATTGCTGTTGGTAATACTGACAGTGAAAAAGCGTTTTGTTTGATTCTCGAAACTTTACGCAAAGCTTTTCCAGAAGGCAGACCACCGATTGAAAAATTATATCCAGTACTTGAGAATATTACATTAAATATAGCCAAACAAGGTATCTTTAATTACTTACTATCTGACGGTGATTACTTTTTCGCTCATTGTTCGACTAAGCTTTGTTATATAGTACGTCAGGCGCCGTTTGCTGGCGCTCATCTAATAGACGAGGATATAACAGTAGATTTTAATGAACTTACTACACCAGATGACCGAGTAGCTGTAATAGCCACTACACCTCTTACTGATAATGAAGTTTGGACACAAATTCAACCCGGTCAACTATTAGCGTTCCGAGATGGAAATCCTTATATTATATCCAGATAGTAAGGTGGGCAGTGCCCACCCTACGTGCCCCTGAAAGGACGCATTTTAAAGTAGATATTTAAGTTGGTTAACACTTTCGTCGCCTACATCTGAACTTCACATGCAATTAACGAGATTAACCAGCACGACGCAAAGTTTCTTGGTTACACAAAACAATACGATGTAAAGGAAGTCGCTGTATCAGACCTTGGTCTTCAAACTGCGTCAGAACACGTGACACTGTAACGCGAGTAGAGCAAAGTATTTCCGCTACATCTTGATTTGTAAGGCGTAAATCAATCAACTGCCCATTATCAACAGTGCGTCCAAATCTTTTAGCCAGCCATCCTAATAATTTTAGTAACATCGAATCTACTGTTCGGTAGCTACGAATTACCATCAATTCTTCTGCTTGCTCAACGTGTGCTGCTAATGATTCCACCATCTTATTTTGACGGTCTAAAGGTAGCGCTACAGCTTCTACCGCACTCAAACATTCTATAATGTGTGGCTCTATAGTCGATAAGGCACTGCCAACAATATCTCCTACACCCCAAATTCCCAAGGTGACAATTGTACCATCATCTAAATAAGTCATAGTTCGTACAGAACCACTTTGAATTTGCCAGACGCTACTATTTTGCGAAGGCATTAACTCACGGCGCGAAAAATACTTTTTACTGGCAAGCGCAGGAGAATCACTAACTTGATACAAAGGAGTCATAAGCTTATAGCCGGGTCTTGAATTAGGAACAACTAATACCAATTCTTAATAATTCGTCCTTAACATTTTTTAACATAAAGTTAAATGTATTGTATTATACAAAATACATTGTTAAAAACTGTTAAGTTGACGTTTATACAGAAGTAGTGCTGGTAATAAATATACCAATAAATCAACAAAATACAATTTATTTTTTTATCGTGTTTTAAATACTTTCTATAGATTTAAAAAATCCATAAGGTTAGTTTATAAAATAGATTTTTAGCCGATATATAATTTTCCTCCATAGAGATTTAATTATGGTTCCTTGTTTATTCCCCTTAGCCTGTAAGATTGATGCAAGCGCGCTATGAGAATAAAATCGGGAGGAATAAAGAATGGAATTGCCAGAAAACCTGCAAATTATACGTGGACAAGTTGCAATTATTACAGGTGCTTCCAGAGGTATTGGGCGTGCAAGTGCGATTGAATTGGCTAAGTTTGGAGCAAGCGTAGTAGTGAACTATGCCGCGTCCAACAGTGCTGCTGATGCAGTAGTTGATACAATTACTAGTGTTGGTGGAACTGCGATTGCGATAAAAGCTGATGTTTCTTCAGTATCAGAAGTGGATGCGCTATTTAATGCCGTTATGGAAAAATTTGGGCGCGTTGATATTTTAGTTAATAATGCAGGCATTACGCGCGACACATTGTTATTGCGAATGAAGCCTGAAGATTGGCAAGCTGTGATAGACCTTAATTTAACAGGTGTGTTTTACTGTACACGCGCAGCCAGTAAAATCATGCTAAAGCAGCGTTCAGGCAGGATTGTGAATATTACCTCTGTAGCAGGACAAATGGGTAATCCTGGACAGGCAAATTATAGTGCTGCCAAAGCTGGTGTAATTGGCTTTACAAAAACGGTAGCAAAGGAATTGGCGCCACGTGGCATTACAGTTAATGCTGTGGCACCTGGTTTTATTGCTACTGATATGACCGACAAACTCAGCAATACAGAAGAAATACTCAAATTTATCCCACTCGCACGCTTTGGTAAACCTGAAGAAATAGCGGGTATGGTGCGCTTTTTAGCATCTGATCCCGCAGGTGCCTACATTACCGGACAAGTATTTAACGTCGATGGTGGAATGGTGATGGCTTAAAGAGTTATGAGTTATGAGTTATGAATTTTTAACTCCTAACTCCTAACTTTTAATTTTTGATTGGCATTTTTGCGGCTCGGATGCGTTGCCATACGGTAAAGGCTAACAATACTATTATACTACTTACAGTTGCAGCTATTTGCATTAAATTTAAGCGCTGAAAGTGCATTGCTAATAAGTTTGAGAATAAGGCAATAGACCATAATGTAAAAGCTGCATGACGCTGCGATAAACCCCATGCTAGTAGTCGATGGTGCAGGTGGTCTTTACCTGGGGTGTTCATAGGGTTTTTACCTGCAAGAAGGCGCCTAATTACTACTTGAGTTGTGTCAAGTACAGGTAATAGCAAAAATAATACTGGAGGTACCAGTGCAAAAATAGTAGAAGCTTGAAGTTTTCCTAATATCGCTGTTGCCGCTAAAACATAACCAAAAAAATAGGCGCCTGCATCCCCCATAATTATTCGCGATGGATGAAAGTTATGCCGCAAAAAGCCTAGCGCTGCTCCTCCCAAAGCTGCTAAAACTAATGTTGCCGCAGCACGGTTAGGAATTTGGGCACTCACTGCAAGTAAACTCATCGCTGTAATAAATCCAATTCCTCCAACTAATCCATCCATACCATCCATTAGATTAATGGCATTGGTAATTCCTACTACCCACAGTACGGTAACAAAAATTGACAGGGTTGAGTCAAAAGGAGTGCCAATAGTTATTTCAATACTAATACCATTAGCTACAAGTAATAGTGCCGTTAGTACTTGCACTAACATTCGCACGGACGATGGTAAGCCAAACTGGTCATCAATAAAACCAATTAAGACTAGGATTGAACCTCCTAACAAAATTGTTAGAACCTGTATTAATACATTTTGAACCTCAATTGGTCTCAGTAGGCTTGCTAATACCAGCGCTGCAATTACACCTGTGTATATCGCCAAACCTCCTGCATTTGGTAATGGTTCTCGGTTGAGGCGCCGCGCATTGGGTTGGTCGGCCCATCCCACACGTAGTGCAAATTTCCGAACAGTGGGAATAAATCGCCATGTAACAATCCAAGCCAGCATAAAGGTAAACACCACTGCCAACCAGCCGGAACCGCCAGGGTCGGCTATTCCGAGAGACTGAAGAAACCCGTTTATATCCATCTCCCGACTCAACAAATACTGTTAGTGAACTCTATGAACAACTGTATATTAATCATTTTTTTCAAATATATCTGTATCTAATCCTTGGATAAATACGGTTTTCACTCCTTAGCACTCGCTGGAATTGAGTGCTAAATTGTTAAACGTAAGGATTTAACAAGTATAATATGGCGAAGATTGTAGCATTTAACGATGAATCAAGACGAGCGTTAGAGCGTGGTATCAATGCTCTGGCTGATGCTGTAAAAATCACATTGGGACCCAGAGGACGCAACGTACTTTTAGAGAAAAAGTATGGAACTCCACAGATTGTCAACGATGGTATTACTGTCGCTAAGGATATTGAGTTAGAAGACCCCTTAGAAAATACAGGCGCCCGTCTAATACAAGAAGTTGCCTCAAAAACTAAGGATATTGCTGGTGATGGTACCACAACAGCTACAGTCTTAGCACAGGCAATGATTAAAGAGGGTTTACGCAACGTTGCTGCTGGTAGCAACCCAATGTCTATCAAACGAGGTATTGACAAAACAGTTGAAGCATTGGTGAAGGAAATTGCGAAAGTTGCCAAGCCAGTTGAAGGTAGCGCGATAGCTCAAGTTGCGACTGTTTCTTCTGGTAATGACGAAGAAGTTGGCGCCATGCTAGCTGAAGCGATGGAGAAGGTGACAAAAGACGGTGTAATAACCGTCGAAGAGTCAAAGTCTCTTAATACTGAACTCGAAGTAGTTGAGGGGATGCAAATCGACCGTGGTTATATTTCTCCTTACTTTATTACTAATAATGACCGGATGACGGTGGAGTATGAAAATGCTCGTATCCTGATTACCGATAAAAAAATTGGCAGCATTCAAGATTTAGTACCCGTCCTAGAAAAAGTAGCGCGCAGTGGTCAACCTTTATTGGTTATTGCTGAAGACATTGAAGGTGAAGCGTTAGCGACTTTAGTTGTTAACAAAGCTAGAGGGGTGCTATCTGTTTGTGCTATTAAGGCGCCTGGTTTTGGCGAACGTCGCAAAGCCATGTTAGAAGATATTGCGGTTTTGACCAAAGGACAAATGATTTCCGAAGATATCGGCTTGAGTTTGGACACCGCGACCTTAGAAATGCTTGGCACCGCACGTAAAATCACCATTGATAAAGAAAGCACCACTATTGTTGCTGCTGGTGAAAATGGGGACGATGTTCAAAAGCGGATTAGTCAAATTCGTAGACAGCTTGAAGAAACTGACTCTGACTACGATAAAGAAAAGCTACAAGAGCGTATCGCTAAGTTAGCTGGTGGTGTTGCGGTAATCAAAGTTGGGGCCGCTACCGAAACAGAATTGAAAGATCGTAAGTTACGTATCGAAGATGCTTTAAACGCTACAAAAGCAGCAGTTGAAGAAGGTATTGTGCCTGGTGGTGGTACAACTTTAATTTATTTATCGAAACAAGTTGAAGCCATTAAAAACAGCCTTCGTGATGAAGAAAAAATCGGCGCCGACATCGTGGCCCGTTCGTTAGAGGCGCCTTTACGCCAAATGGCTGATAACGCAGGTGTTGAAGGTTCGGTCATCGTCGCTCGCGTTCGCGAATCTGAATTCAACATCGGTTACAACGCTGCAACAAACGAATTCCAAGATTTAATCGCGGCTGGTATTATTGACCCAGCGAAAGTTGTACGCTCCGCACTGCAAAACGCCTCCTCAATTGCGGGTATGGTATTAACAACCGAAGCAATTGTCGTTGAAAAGCCTGAGAAGAAAGCTGCTGCTCCCGATATGGGTGGCATGGGCGGCATGGGCGGCATGGGCGGCATGGGCGGCATGGGCGGCATGGGCGGCATGGGTATGATGTAATTTCATGCCGTAAGAACACATAAGTTTTACCAATGGCTGACTTAATTCAGTCTAACCAATATTAGAATCTTCAAAGCAGTTTGTTTTAATCCAAGACAAGCTGCTTTTTTATGGCTTTTTAACCTCAATTGTAATGTAATGTAAATTTATATTGACTAAAAAACCTGATTTATTGAAGAAACCAGGTTTATCAAAAGCTAACCTAGAATGTAAAAAAATATGAAGCTAAATTTACGTAAATCATTACAAAAGCTTACGAGAATGCAACATCAAGAAGAAGAAGACGATATACAAGATTTTTATCATCAGCCAGGAGAAATTCCAGGACAAATCAACATACAAGAGGACGCCGTGAAAACTCAAATCCGTCTAGTTGATTACAACGAAACATTTTTGGTAAACAAAAAGGATATAACTCCCCAGCAATGCGGAGAGTTTCTAGATACTAAATCTGTATCTTGGGTTGACGTACAAGGATTAGGTAGTCCTGAAATTATCGAAGATTTAGGTCGTGTGTTTGAGTTAAATAGTCTGGTTTTAGAAGATGTTATCAATATGGCAGAGCGTCCTAAAACCGAAGATTATGATGACCAGCTTGTGATTATTGCGCGGATGGTAATGCCAAAACCCAAGGGTTCGGGATTTTATAGCGAGCAAGTCAGCTTCGTTTTGGGTAAATATTATTTATTGACTATTCAAGAAGAACCCACACGCGACTGTTTTGAAGCAGTTCGACACCGAATAAAGCACAATCGAGGTATAATTCGCAAACACGGCGCCGATTATTTAGCTTATGCGCTCTTAGACTCGATTGTTGACGGTTTTTTCCCAGTTTTAGAGCGATATGGAGAAAAAATCGAAGATTTAGAGCAAGAAGTAATTATCAAACCAACTCCTCAGACTTTGCGAAAAATCTATAAGATTCGGCGCCAGCTTTTAAAGTTGCGACGTGCCATATGGCCCCAACGCGATGTCATTAATAGTTTAATTCGAGACAGCGGTAATTTAATCAGCGATGAAGTTCGGCTATATTTACGCGATTGTTACGACCACTCTATACAAGTAATAGATATGGTCGAAACTTACCGGGAACTCTCATCTGGGTTGATGGATGTATACTTGTCGGCAGTAAGTAATAAAATGAACGAAATCATGAAATTTTTGACCGTGATGTCCTCTATTTTTATTCCTTTAACTTTTATTGCGGGTATTTATGGGATGAACTTTAACACCGAAAAATCACCACTGAATATGCCCGAATTAAATTGGTACTGGGGGTATCCTCTTTGTCTTGGCTCAATGGGCGCCATCGCTACAGGGTTACTATTGATATTCAAACGGTGGGGATGGCTTGATAACGCCTCTTCCCTAAAGGATGATAACCCTTGACAAGGCGCCAAAAATATACGCTTATTATTCTTTTAGTTATCTTTTTGTGACGCGGTGGGAGTTAAAGTTAAAACCTTATGCAAGATAATAATTTACTGGTACTTACGTTCTATATAATTGGGATAGCATATACAATCAATCGTATGATTGAATCTATCGCCGACAAAATAAACTTTACGCTTCAAAAAGCAGTCGTTGATCAGCAACTAAAAGAGCAAGAAATAGCGGATGACGTCGGAATTTCGTTCAAACTTGCAGCAACCTATGAACTGAGTGAATTAAAAGAATTATTAATGTTTGTTGAGAACAAATCAAAAAATCTTGCTGTATATGTGGACTGGGATAATTGTACGATAGTAATCAAGCATAGTAAACAATCAATGCGAGTGATTCGTAAATCTCCAGATATCACGCGCGACTTAGGAGTGCCCCAAACACCGAGCTTAGTGGCGCCAGAAAAAACACTAACAATGTCCATTACGTCAGAAAACGCTTTTACGCGCGATAAAGACACAGGCGTTTACGCAGCGACCAAACCTATCGTTGATATAGCGAGTTTAGAAAAAAGCCCAGTAAAAGCGAACCGAATATTGTTCAAAAAATTCATAAACGAGGAAACAACCTTAGAATTTTCGTTACAATTGGTACTCCGCATATCAGAAGTACGTGTAGGTTTGCAACCAGGGTCAAATAAACCGCCAATGTGTATAGTAACCTGTCCCTTCACCATCCGAAAACTGCCCTGGACTTACGCGCTGCCTTGGAACAAGAAAAGATAAAACAAATATTAATGGTAAATACAGAAAACAAGACTACACTAATATATTGAGAGAGTAGGCGAGGCGGTTGCAGATTCTTTTTATAAAGAGTCTGAGGAAAGTCCGGGCTTCCGAAAGACCAGACTTGCTGGATAACTCCCAGTGCGCGCGAGCGTGAGGATAGTGCCACAGAAAGATACCGCCAAGAAAGTTAGGAGGGAGGAGTTAGGAGTGAGGAGTTAGGAATTAATAACTCATAACTCATAACTCATAACTCATAGCTATTTTGGTAAGGGTGCAAAGGTGCGGTAAGAGCGCACCAGCAGCATCGAGAGGTGCTGGCTCGGTAAACCCCGGTTGGAAGCAAGGTAATGGAGCTACGGTTGGTCTTTTACCAGTTCCGTTAAATGAGCCGCTTGAGGCGTTTGGTAACAAATGTCCCAGATAGATAACTGCCGTTTAATATAGAGATGCTATACGTAGTGTTTCTTATTAGATAACAGAACCCGGCTTATGTCCGACTCTCTCTTAAAGTTAAAATATCAGATTCAGATTTTGCTTTGCATATAAACGGATTTTTGGATGTCCATAGCTTACCCACGCCGTCAACGACAACTTGAAAACTTAGTTAAAAAATTAGGTTTAGCCATAGATGCACCCATAAAATGGAATTTGCTCGATATGGCATTGACTCATCCAACAGCTTCAGAGTCAGCTAATTATGAGCAATTAGAATTTGTCGGTGATGCGGTAGTGCGTTTAGCAGCAGCCGTAGTACTGTGGGAGAGTTATCCTGAGTGTCGTGTTGGTGATTTTGCGGCGATTCGTTCGGTATTAGTCAGTGACCGTATTCTTGCTCAACTCGCACGTTTTTATGGTTTAGAGTTATATTTACTTGTTGCTGGCAGTGCTACAACCGATAAAATTGGTCAAGAGTCACGTTTAGCAGATTCTTTTGAAGCTGTTCTCGGCGCCTTATACTTGAGTACAAACAATTTAGAATTAATTCGGCCTTGGTTAGACTCGCATTTTAAAGAACTTACCAATCAAATACGTCAAGACCCAGCGCGTCTAAACTATAAAGCAGCACTTCAGGAATGGACGCAAGCACAATTTAAGGTTTTGCCTGAGTATCGAGTCGTAGAAATTACCAACGTGCAGCACAACGAAGACCGTTTTAGCGCCGAAGTTTGGTTGCACGATAAAAAACTCGGTCAAGGTAAAGGACGCTCGATAAAAGCAGCCGAACAAGCTGCCGCTAAAGTAGCTTTTTTTGCTTTAGATTCAGAACAAAAAAATGCCTAATTTGCAACGGATGTAATAGTAAGGTGGGCTTCGGCCTACCCTACACTCTTATAATGAGATGTCAATGTATAATAAAACACTATCTTTTTATTGATGAAAACTAGAATATCAAGCTATGTTAAATAAAATTAATACTGCGGTTATTGGTGTTGGACGCTGGGGTGTTCACTGGTTGAGAATTTTATTAGAGCATCCGCAAGCTAATTTAAAAGCAGTCGTAGACCCCAACCCAGAACGCTTAGAAGCAGTTAAACATCAGCATAATTTAGGTGATGATGTTGTGCTAACTACTGATGCTCAAACATTGCAACATATCAATGAACTCGAAGCAGTAATAATTGCCACTCCAGCAACAACTCATTATTCTTTAATTGCAGATGCTTTAAAATGGCGCCTGCATGTACTAGCAGAGAAACCTTTGACGCTCTTAACTTCAGAATGTCGTGAGCTATGTGACTTAGCATTAGCGCAGCAACGAATATTGATGGTTGACCATACTTATTTATTCCATCCTGCTGTAGAACGTGGTAAAAGTGTTATTGAGTCGGGAAGTATTGGTGATTTGCGCTACGGTTACGCTACTCGTACTCACTTAGGACCAGTGCGGCAAGACGTTGATGCGCTTTGGGATTTAGCAATTCACGATATTGCTATTTTTAATACTTGGTTAGGAGAAGTCCCAGTTAGAGTACAAGCAACTGGTACAGTATGGCTACAACAAAAATCTAATTTAGCTGATTTAGTTTGGGCAACATTAACTTACAAAAGTGGCTTTACCGCGCATATTCACCTATGCTGGTTAAATAATGATAAACAAAGGCGCCTCGGTATTGTCGGTAGTAAAGGTAGCTTAATATTTGACGAAATGTCACAGGCGCCGTTAACTTTAATAAACGGAGAATTTGAAATACAGGGAAATCTATATATTCCAGTCAACCAAAGTCAACAAATATTAGAACTCGAAAAAGCAGAACCATTAAAAAAAGTTTGCAGCCATTTCCTACAATGCATACAAAGCAACACTTACCCAACTATCTCCGATGCCAAAATAGGCGCCGAACTAGTACAAATTTTAACTGCCCTCACAAAATCACTCCATTCTGGAGGAATACCAATTAATTTAGCTTATTAAATTTTATCTACGTAGAGACGCGATTTATTCCCTCCGGGACACTCCGTGAACGCATCTCTACAGATTCTGTCTATTTACTTTTTGTTTTGTTATTATGATTAGTTCTTAATTTTCGGTTTAACAAGTTAAAGCTTGATTTTTCAATTGTATTAGCTATGCTTGTTTCTTCACGTGTTGAAGGTTGAGCTACTAGATGTTTAATACTTGACACTTCAGTTATTGCTATTGGCGGTATATTTTCTATTGTAGTATCAGTGGCATTGACTAAGG
This sequence comes from Calothrix sp. HK-06, assembly GCF_001904745.1. Classification (GTDB taxonomy): domain Bacteria; phylum Cyanobacteriota; class Cyanobacteriia; order Cyanobacteriales; family Nostocaceae; genus Dulcicalothrix. The sequence goes on along the minus strand of NZ_MRCD01000028.1, from coordinate 53,368 downwards.
GTAAGACAATTTTGATAGTAGTACCTTTATTGATACCTGCACTTTCTAGAGAAATTGTACCTGCCATCATTTCGATTAAGTTGCGAGATATTGCTAGTCCTAACCCCGTACCACCAAGTTTACGATTTTTGGAGCCTTCTACCATTACAAAGGGACGAAATAATTTATGCTGTTGCTCTGGTTCTATACCAATGCCCGTATCTATTACACTTATTACTACATGTGATTTCTTATTTGTCAATTGATCTTGAGATATAATTTCAGCAAGAATTGTAATACTTCCTTCTTCTGTAAATTTTGTAGCATTACTAATTATATTTATTAACACCTGCTTTAACTTGATTGGGTCTGCATTCACAGGTATAGAATTTTCTAACTCTGGAATGTTTAACTTTAACCCTTTTTGCTGAATGTTGACTGACTGTAGGTTTATAACTTCTTTTAATATGTCACATAAATCGATTTTCTCCAGAAATACCGATAGTTTTCCTGCTTCTATTTTGGAAATATCAAGCAAATCGTTGATTATTTCCAGTAGATGTATTGCTGTATCGTCAGCAATTTTGAGATATTCAAGTTCTTCTTCTCTACTATCGCACGAATTATCGCGTACCAATTTAACGCAGGTCATAATTGTATTGAGAGGATTTCTCAATTCGTGTGAAGCTGTTGCTATGAACTGACTTTTGACTTGGTTGGCTGTTTTTGAGTCTTGCCAAGCTATTTCAAGTTCTTCTCCCCAACTTCTCAATCGTTCGACCATGTGGTCAATTGCTCTCGATAGCTGGTTGAACTCGCGAATTTGAAAACGCGGAACACGCAATGATTGCGAACTCGAATTGATATTTAACGCATAATCACAAAGTTTTTCTACCGGACGTGCTAAATAGCGTGCTAAACATAATGATGCTACTAAACAGGCGCCGACTAAACCCAATGTTAAAATAAATAAAATAACCTTAAGTTCTAGTAAGCCATATAAAGCGTTATCTAAAGTGGTAACGTCCAAAATAATCCATTTTTGACCAGGGACATTTGAAATAGGATTTTTAATTGCTGTGTAACCTGCAAGTAATTCTTCACCTTGCTTTTCAAAGAAAAACTGTAAGCTATCTTTTTTACCTGATATGGCATTTTTAACAATTTGCTGTAACCTTGCAGCATCAGCATGTTGAGCAATATTTGTACCTACACGTTCTTCAATAGGATGTGACAAAATTTTCCCATCATCCGAAATAACTACGGTTGACCCTGTTAGTAGTCCTGGTTTTTTTCTGACTTTTTGTTGCAACTCGGCTTGAATGGTGAGCGCATATCTAATTGTACCCGTGTAATCTTGCACAGGCGCCGATAGTAGAAGCTGTAATTTATTTTGAGTTCCCCGCTCAAAGTTTTTGATAGATTTAATGTAAACCTTAGGTGGGATAACAATTGTAGCTCTGACACTACTAGATGCTTTCATTGCTTTGATATCATCGAGCAGTTCGTCTTCGCAAGTACTAGCGATAACTTTATGATTTTCTAAATCGCTAAACTGAACACATTCAATATTAGATAAATTTTTTTCAAGTTTATTAATAAATTGTTGCACAGCCGCACTGTCACCAGACCGAATAAAGTCAATTTGAGTTGCTGTAAGTAAATTACTTTTGAGACTTTCAACATTATCGGTAATTTTTTCAGCCTTGATGTCAGCACTTTCGGTCAAATTTTGTCGTGCAGTTTCAAGTTGAGTTTGACGTGCTTTCCTGAAGACCATTAATTCTCCGGTCAACAAAACCGGAACTGACAATAGCAGAATCCTAGAAAACAGTAAACGACGAAACGATGAAGGACGCGGTTTAGGCATCGGCAATCTCACTTAGCATATGCAAACCACAACAGCTACAATATCTTAACTCCATGAAAAAAGTTATTAAAGAATGATTATGAAGTAAGCATAAATCGATTATTGGTGACAAAATGAACAGCAAATTATGTAGGGTTACTACCCTGACTAAAAAATTATACACCCATCTAGCACCTACGTGTGTTACAGATTTCCCTAAAAATTGCAACAAGTAGATGTTTAAAGCTTGACAAAATGCTCACACCTCGTCCTGATGTTACAGTTGTTCTTGCAATGAGCGCTGATGGCAAAATAACAGATTTCCAACATTCACCTGCGCGCTTCGGGTCAAAAAATGACAAGGCACATTTAGAAAAACAAATTGCCATTGCCGACGCAGTGTTATTTGGCGCCAGTACCTTACGAGCATATGGCACAACATTGACTGTCACCGACTCCGATTTACTCAAGCATAGAGAAAATTCGGGTAAAGATTCACAGCCTCTTCATATAGTTATTACATCCAAGGCAAACATAAATCCGGAAATTCGTTTTTTTAAACAGCCAATACGTCGATGGTTGCTCACAACCGAAGCAGGAGCAACTAACTGGCACCATCGGAGCGAATTTGAGCAAATTTTAGTATTTAAAGATAATTTAAAGTTTTCCCAAACAAAAATTAATCTCGTTGCTGCCCTCGAATATTTCGCAACAACTGGTATCGAAAAGCTGGCTGTGCTAGGTGGTGGTCAACTAGTGGCCTCAATGCTAGAACAAAATTTAATAGATGAACTTTGGTTGACCGTTTGCCCGTTAGTTCTAGGTGGTACTAATACACCATCACCAGTAGCAGGTACTGGGTTTACAGAAAAAATGGCACCGCGATTAGAACTACTAGAAGTGCGAACAATAGAGCAAGAAGTATTTTTACATTACCGCGTTATTAAACCTGAAAATTAGGACGCTTTTTGATTCATTAAGAGGCGCCTATTATTATTTATATTGAATTAGGGTCTTCTCCCAGTTCACGTAATTTCGCAGCCAAACGTTCAGCGCGTTCTTCAGCTTGTAAACATTTTTGTTGTTTAAGTTGCGCTTCGGCTTCAGCTTGTTGACGTTGTTGGTCTAACTGCGTTGGGCTTAAAAACTTCGATCATCTGGTTGACAGGCGGGCAAGGATGCCCGCTCCACAAGAGTGTGCTTTTATATACTAGTTAGGTAGTGATGCCTTCTAATTGTTCATCTGTTAATTCATATAGTTCTCTGAGCTTTTGTAATTTATCTTCGCTTGCATCCCAAAAACCGCGTCCATTTGCTTCTAACATTCTGCTGATGATATTACGGAATGCTTCGGGGTTTGCTTTGCGTAGTTTTTCTGACATTTCAGGGTCTAGTGCATAAGTATCAGCGGCTTGGTCATAAACCCAATTATCGGTAAAATCAACAGTACCACCCCAACCTATTAATGCCGTCATGCGTTGCGATATTTCATAGGCGCCACCACTTCCTTGGTTTACCATCGCCAATGCCCATTTGGGGTTTAGTAACTTGGTGCGGTATTCCATTCTAAGTAAGTCATCTAATTGTCGAGGTGTAGTATCTTTAGAGAAGCTTTCTACAAAACTAGCTGTGACTTTCTTGCCGCGTTGTTTTTCGGCAGCTTTTTTCAACCCACCTGTATTTGCATAATATTCTTGAATGTCAGTTAAACCGTATTCTACAGAATCTATTTCTTGCACTATTTGACTCGTTGTTTTGAGTAAAGTATTTAGTACATCTTTACGCGCTTGTCCTTTATCGTTTCTACCGTAACTAAAAGCATTTCGACTTTGCCAAGTATTTGCAAGCTCGTCTCCAGATTCCCAATTGCCATCAACAACTTGGTCGTTAACGAGTGAACCAAAATCGCCTGCTGGGTTAGAAAATAATCTTGCGGAAGCATTTTCCACACCTTGAGCTTTCAAAGCCAAAGCGTGTTTTCTAATATAATTCTTTTCTTCTGGCTCCAATGCTTCTGCCGCACGTTGAAACAAATCATCCAACAACTCAATAATATTGACAAAGCTATCGCGAAAAATACCCGATAAATTCGCTAAAACATCAATACGAGGGCGCCCAATTTCCTCCAAAGACTTCAACTCATAACGAACAATCCTTCCCGTACCCTCTTTCACAGGTTCGGCGCCAACTAACTCCAACAATATACCCAGCGACTCACCCTTAGTTTTAATTGCATCCAACCCCCATAACATCACAGCAACAGTCTCCGGATACTCCCCATTATCCTGTAAATGCTGCGCCAAAATCTTTTTAGCAATCTCCCGACCCCTCTCATAAGCAGCAGGAGAAGGCATACGATAAGGGTCTAAAGCATGAATATTCCTCCCCGTAGGCAACACCCCAGCACCATCCCGTAACAAATCACCACCAGGCGCCGGCGGAATATACTCACCATTTAAACCTCGTAAAAGATTCGTCAACTCATCAGTTGTTTGCATCAACAACCCTCTAATTTTCCCTTCCTCCTCTCTGTGTTCAGACGCGATAAATCGCGTCTCTACAGGTAAATTATCAAAATAAGCTTCCAAATAACACTCTATCCTCTCATCATCCGGCGCCTCACCCAAAACATGTAAACCCGAAGAAAACAACCTATTTTCTAAAACCTGCAAATACTCATACAACACCACCAAATAATCATCAAAAACACGCGCACTAAACAACTTCACATTCTCAGGACTAAAACTAATTCCCAACTTACGCGCTTCCTCAAATGGACAATCACTATCTAACCCACTATCAACAATCTTCTTACAAATAGCTTCCTTCAAAACATAATTCTTCGTTGGTTCCTCACGGTACTCTGCAATTAAATCTCGCAAATTAATCAATTCCTTATACAACCCCGCGCGTCCATAAGGAGGAACATTATGCGATATCAACGTCCCATAACCACGACGCTTCGCCAATATCGACTCCGAAGGATTATTAGCAGCATATATATATAGATTAGGTAAATCACCCAATAAAATATCCGACCAAGAATAACCAGTATTACCCAAAGGAGAACCAGGCAACCATTCGACAGTGCCATGCATACCAAAATGAACTATAGCATCAGCCTGAAACTCATTTTGTAACCACTTATAATAAGCAGCATACTGTGGATGAGGGGTCAAATCACGTTCAAACATCAACCGCATCGGGTCACCTTGAATACCCAAAGGAGGTTGCACACCAATCCAAACATTGCCTAAATTTACACCACCAATATGAAACTCATCGCCATAAGTTTTAATTCCACTATCCGTCAAAGACTTCCACTGCTTCTCAATACGTGAGGAATGCAAATAACCAAGCCACTTCTCCAAAGTTCTTACATGAACCTGTCCTACATTAGATTCATCAGCATCTTTAACTCGTTTAATTAACTCTTCCCCATCTTCCGGAAATTCTCCCACATCATAACCTTGTGCCTTCAAAGCTTCCAAAAACTTAATCAAACTCCGAGGCACATTTAACAAAGCTGCCGTCCCAGTGGCACCATAACCAGGAGGAAAGCCATATAATATCACAGCTATTTTACGTTCCTTTTCAGGTTTTTGTCTTAAACTAACCCAACTTTTAACCCGACCAATTAATCGATTAACACGTTCCGGTACTAAATATATATCTTCCCCTACTAAACCACCCAAAGGAACAGTATCAATAGCGCCGTCCAATTCCGGCAATGCGTATAAAACCACACTTTGTAAACCACCAATACCCTGACGAGTCCAAGAATGAATATCTTGAATTAACAAGGGTGCTGCCACAAAATACGGAATATTTTTACTGGTAAGAATTCTTTTTGCTACCTCAATTTGTCTGCCTGCTTCCATCGAACCAGCAGGCCCACCTACAAGAGGAAAACCAATTGTAGAAACGATTGCATCAACTTTGACAGATTCTTTGGATAAAGAAGGTGTTTCAATATTACCTCCATAACGCTGAATAGTTTCATGCTCGCTTGTCATCCAGTCACGAACAGCGACATGTCCTTCAACACCGTTTATAAATATAGGTAGTGGTATCAACCCAGCATTTTCAAATTTTTTAATTAGTTGGGGAATGTAAGGTTGTTTGGTAATAACGTGTTTACGATATAGCAAAATTCCAATGATGGGTGATGAAGCAGAATGTATTTTTTGATACCATTCTAAATATTCGCGTGGTGATTCAAAATATCCTTGGTAGTTGGGATGTAATAACCCCATATTAGGAGTTTCAACGGGTGGAGGTATTTCTCCGACTTTAAGATTTAGATATTTTTCGCCAAGTGTCCAAAATAATGATGCCACATTCTCGGCGCCACCTGCGTTCCAATATCCATATATAATGAGCCAATTGCGGAGGTCTTGGACTTTTTGAACAGGAACATATTTAAGCAGTTTGGGACCAATCTTTAAAAAGCTGATATAACCTGCGAGTTTATCCTCCTCGCGTCCATTACTGAATTTATCAAGTATAAATTTTACAGGTTTGGGCATTCCCTTGGGCTTATCACCTATAGAAAAGGCGCCTATTTTAGTTAACGCCATTAATTCCAAAGCTGACTCAAAGACAAGCCTAATCGGAATTTGAGCGATTCTATCACGTAACCAAATAACTTGGTCATAGTCAAATAATAAACTGCCAAAAAACACATCAGCGTTCTTGAGTGCTGCTTCAACCTCAACTCGCTTACTACTTATATCCCTGTCGCTATATACACACACATCTAACTCAGGACAACGTAAAATAGCCATTTTAGCCGCTTTACGATATAAGTCAGCGTTGAACGATTCAAACCCAGCAATCAAAACGATGCGTTTCATGCCCAAAAGTAAAGATAAATAAATATTTATTCACTTTCATTCTAAACCTGTCTTTCAGAAAAGGCGCCGCTGTTGTACACAAACAAAGAAGCGTGAGAACAAAAATCCCACGCTAATTAGCTTAGTTAAACATTTTGTGGAGTTGATTCTTTTTGAGGTGCAGCTTCTTCTTTACGTAATTTTAGTGCATCAGCTTTCATTTTTTTACTCGCTTTAAAGAACTTGGGTGGTTCTTCTAATGGCATTTGAGCAAGTGACTCAAAACGAAACGCATTCTTTTGAGGAAGAAACTTTGCTATTACAGAAACAAAGTATGGTCTTTTCTGTTGTTCTTTTGGTATTTTGGGATTAAATCTAAATGGTGGTACGAGCGAATCTCTCCAAAATAAAGGTATGTGACTCGCTTTCATGTATCTAACACGTTTAGTAATATCTGATTTTTTTACATATTCTAATCTATCTTCTGTAAAGTTTTTAAAGACAGAAATACACGGTACCTGACACACAGGGATAAATTGCCATATTCCACTTAACTTAAATTCAAAGTCTTTCAACTCTCTACACATTCCTTCATTATTTCCTGCATCAAATGCTACAAGCTGAAATCCGATTTGATGCGGTTTATCTCGTCCTGGAAAGTGAGTTATTTTTGGGTAGACTATTAATCGTTGGCGATTACCTTGATTTGTTACACACTTTTTAAGTGCGTCAAAAGCTTTTAATCCTTTGTTGGTGGGAATGTAGAATAATGGATATTTATTACCACTAACTGTGATAGTAGCAAATTTTTTCTCTTCGTCGAAGTCAACAATAGCAGGTATGATACCTACTGCCTTAAAAAATAGTTCAGAACTTGAGGTATTAGAATCCTTTTCTATAGATTCTATAGTCGGTTTCGGCTTTTTGATTGGTAGCGCCTGTTTTTCTTGATTTTCTAGCATCTTTTTAATAAAGCTTTGTTTTATATATTATCCTGTACATACCATAAAACGGCGCCAAAGTATTCAACGACGTTATGGGCACAAATAATTAGCATTACAGAAATATTGAATTTGTTTCAAGGGTCATATCACTTACTTGTTACATCCGTTCATAATCGTGTTGTTGAAGTTACGGCGGTGACATATAATAAAAATTATTAAAAATTTGTTAAATAAAGGTTTTATATGCAACCATCTAACACTGAACCAAAGGCATGTATCTACAAAGCAGAGTGGAATGATTTGGTAATTGAGTATGGTCGTCTAGAAAAAGTGGGGTTATTTGATTTTGCAATGCCCAAGAACGCCATAAGTGTCGCGTTTACCCCTCATGAAAAGGTAACATGGTCAGTCGATGGGGGTAAACCACAAACAACTACTTTACCAGCAGGAAGCGTATTTTTATACTCAGAACGTGAGTTTGTCTGGCATCAGCGGCACAAAGAAAGCGAGTATATAAATTTACTTTTAGAACCGACGTTACTCCGGCGCCTAGCCAGCGAAAGCGGACTTTCGACTAATATTGAGTTAGAGCATAAAGTTATTTTTCCAGATGAAACAATTTTACACGTCGCACAGTTATTAAAATCAGAGGCAATAAACGGCGGTTTGGCAGGAAACTTGTATGTAGAGTCTCTACGTAACTTGCTCTCACTACATTTGCTTAGAAACTACACAGGTATAATTAAAACCCCCAAACAAGAAGCTGGTGTTATTGGCGCCTTTAAATTAAAGCAAATAAAAGATTATATCGAAGATAATCTGGCATCCGAATTATCTATCGAAACTATTGCTTCTTTTGTACCAATGAGTCAGTTCCATTTTGCTCGCGCTTTCAAATCTTTGACTGGAGAATCTCCTCATCGCTATATCTTACAGCGAAGAATTGACAGAGCAAAAGTACTATTAAAAGTGACGCAGTATTCAGCAGCAGAAATTGCGTACCAAGTTGGATTTTCTAATCCCAGCCATTTTAGTTCCCAGTTTCGCAAAATTGTTGGCACCACTCCCAAACATTTTCGCGAAGGCGCCTAGAAACCGGGTTTTTTTGTTGATACCTTGCAATAGAAACAACAATTCTGTGTAAAAACCCGGTTTATTTCTAAATGTGCGGTTAGTTGCTTGATGCAATAGCAGGTTCCCTGGATGCTTCTCTTTCGGCTGTAGTAATTTCCAAGGGAAGTGCAGAACGTAATACAGCATCCAACAAACCAGGAAATAACACCTCTAAATCATTACGTCGTAAAGTGTTAATGTGCTGCGTTCCCTCTTTCCGTGTCAACACCACACCAGATTCACGAAGAATCTTAAAATGATTTGACATAGTAGACTTTGCAATTGCAAAATCGAAGCCAGCACAGCACTGCTCTCCAGCTACTGCTAACTGCCTAACAATCTCTAACCGTACAGGGTCGCCTAAAGCATATAGGACTCCTGCTAACGTCATATCTTTTTGGTCTGGGTGATATAGAAATCTCATACTTGCATTATTTGACAAAAAGGACTATATTTTATTTATTCGATAAAACCGAACTAAAGAAATAATATTTGGGAGGCGAGTATGTCATCCGTAACAAATGTGACAGAAGCCACATTTAAGCAAGAAGTCTTAGAAAGCTCAATGCCAGTGCTAGTTGATTTTTGGGCACCCTGGTGCGGCCCGTGTCGGATGGTGACTCCCGTGGTAGATGAAGTTGCTGCCGAGTACTCTGGACAGGTAAAAGTAGTGAAGTTAAATACTGACCAAAATCCCACGGTCGCCAGCCACTACGGGATTCGCAGTATTCCAACACTAATGGTCTTCAAGGGGGGTCGGCAAGTAGATACGGTCGTAGGCGCAGTGCCAAAAACAACCTTGACTAAAACTTTATCACAGTATTTGTAACAAAGTGAAGAGTTAATAGTTATGAGTGCTAAGTTCTGAGTGAAGAGTTAGAAATAGGGTGTGTGACGCTACCAACAATTTTGAAAACAAAACTAGTAACCTACTAGCGTCACGCACCTTATAAAATTTTATTTTTACCAGGGAGAATTTATGCCAAAGTTATTTATCCAATTTTAACCAATATCAACTCAAAAATATTACTTTACGTAACCGCATTGGTGTATCGCTGATGTGTCAATATAGTTCAGACAATGGACTAGCTACCGACTGGCACTTAGTACATCTCGGCGCCCGTGGGGTAGGTGGCGCCAGATTAATTGCCGAAGCAACAGCAGTTGAACCATTGCCATGCAAGCGGATGAAATCATTCGCAACAACCGCGCTAATATAGTATTACTCGCCAGAGAAATGCTACGTGACCCATACTGACCATACCGTGCGGCTAAAGAATTACACGTTAAAGACATTCAAATATTGCCAATTCAGTATGGCAGCAGGGTTTAAAACCTCGCTCTCTGCGCTCTCCGTGTCTCTGTGATCATATTCCGTAGGTTGGGTCAAGGAATGTAAACATAGTTTTCCCAAAAGGAGACCCAACAAAAAATTCTCAACGAGAAAAAAGTAAAACTAACTTAGCTATTCCATAAGCTATTACCATTGCAAATAATATCCAAGATATAAATAGAGAGCCAATTTGCAACATCCAAAAGCTAATTAAAATGAGTCCTAAAATATCCGCAATTAATACTGGCAAACGTTCAGAAACTTTCCAAGCTCGCACTCTTAAGCTTGGTACTGCATCTAAAAATGATACAGGTGCCGATAAAGTCAGGGCAGGTGTACTATAAAAATTATAATTATCAGTTTGATTTATATACTCTATTTTCACATTAGCAAGCAAATTAAACCAAATTTGGCTGAGTAAAATTAAAATAGACCCCCACCCCAAAGAAATTATTGAAGTATAAAAACCTAAAAGCTCAACAGCAATAGTAATAACAGTTACTTGATAAAAAGTATTTAAGGGCACATCTTGAACATAAGCTTTCGCATCTTCTATCTGCCGTAAATCCTTAACAGCCATTCGAGCTTGTTCAATGCAAAATATAAACGTTCCCAATGCTACCAATTGATTAGTAAATTCTATACCCAAAATAACTTGGGTCAACAAACCAACACAAGCCGGAAAAAACAGCAAAAAAATTACTTTATCAACTGGTAACATGTAACATATGTTATAGATGGATAAAATTAAGACGGTAATTAAAGTCTTTAATGTTTCCCGATTTAGCATAACTACAGGAGAATGATATGAGGCGCCATTATCTATGTCTGTCGTTTTTCCTTTCAACAAGTAATTGTGATGATTGAATTTTAATATTTTCACTTAAGCTGATTTTCTGATTGTTGAAGGAATGTTTAATCTGATACCCACGCTATGCCGTAGAATATTTAGATAGGTTAAATTCTCCTCGATTATCTAATAAATCAATCATCGACTGAGGGTTATTTTGGTTAACTAGTAAATAAATCGCTTCTAATAAACTTGTTTTGCCGCTATTATTACTGCCGACGATAAGATGAACCTGTGCTAACCCATCAATATAAAATTCTTGGGCGTTGCATAAATGCGGGATGAATTTAGATATGTCATGCTGAGTGGAGCGAAGCGAAACGTAAAGCGTAGCTTTTCCCGTAGGGTAGCATCTATAAGGATTCTAGCCTGCGGCAAATGCTACGCATTACGCTACACTACGTTCCGCTCAGAATGAAAAATCATCCCAAAAATCAGCAACGCCAATTCTTGCAAGGAGCGATAATGTGGATAGTTAGGTCGCTTAACATAATAATTGTAAAAATATACATACGTAGAGACGCTAGGAACATCGCGTCTCTACAAATTTCATAATACAAAACCTATATAAAGACAGACATAACGAATAAATTATCCGTTACATCCGTTTTATCAGTTGCCACGTTGCCACTATTCCTCGTTATTACCCACACGACGAATATTGAGGATATCACTTAGTTTCTTAATCTGAGTAAACACCTGCTCCAATTGTGCAGTATCACGTACTTCCATTCCCAAATCAATTAACGCTGGTTGGTTGGTAGCTGTTTTTACCGAAGCGTGACGCACGTTAATGCATTGGTCAGTTAGTTTTGAAAGAATATCTTTCAGTACACCAACTCTATCTAATGCTTCAATTTGTACATTCACTGGGTATGTTAAGGAGCGTGCGTTATGCTCCGTATTAAAGTTCCATGTTACAGGAATCAAACGCTCACCTTCGATATGTTCGTGGTTACTACATCCGTGACGATGTATTGTTATCCCTCTACCCCGTGTTACTACTCCAATAATTTTTTCCCCTGGTATTGGTGTACAACAACCTGCAAGGTGATACATTAACCCCTCAACCCCAAGTATTGGTGAGTCACTAATGCGCGAAGATAAAGGCACCTCACGTTTGGGCGATGATGACGGTAGTAGTAATGGTACTACGTTTGTTTCTTGAGACCTTACTAACTCTCTCCAACGATTTAAGACTAAGTTGAGCGTTACCTCCCCATAACCTAATGCAGCGATCAAATCTTCTACGTTTTGATAATTACATCGTTCGGCAACTGCTTGCATTGGTTCCGACTTTAAAACGTTTTCAAATCCGTTCTTACCTATCTCTTTTTCCAACAACTCTCGTCCACGTGCTATATTTTCTTCTCGACGTGAGCGCTTGTACCATTGCTTAATGCGGTTTTTGGCGGCAGATGTAGCAACGAAGTTTAACCAGTGTAAAGAAGGGTGACTGTTCTTCTGTGTTAAAATTTCAACGATATCGCCATTCTGTAGTCTTGTGGAAAGTGGTACCATTTTTCCGTTGACGCGGGCGCCTGAGCAATGATTGCCAACTTCAGAGTGAATACGATAAGCAAAATCAACGGTCGTTGAACCCGGGTTTAAAGGGACTACATCACCTTTGGGTGTAAACACATAGACATCATCTTCAAAAAGATTGTCTTTAATGCTTTCTAAATATTCTTGAGCATCTTTAAGGTCGTTCTGCCACTCTATTAACTGACGTAACCAAGTGAACTTATCATCGTTCGTACTCATGTGAGTGAAATTAGAACCACCGGTCTCTTTATACTTCCAGTGGGCTGCAATTCCGTATTCGGCAATACGGTGCATTTCTAATGTGCGAATTTGCACTTCTAAAGGGCGCCCCCAAGGACCAATTACTCCAGTATGTAATGATTGATAGCGGTTAGGTTTGGGCAAGCCAATGTAATCTTTGAAGCGTCCAGGAATTGGACGAAAGGCATCATGCACAACTGCGAGCGCACGGTAGCATTCTTCGTTACTATTTACAATAATTCTGAGTGCAGCTAAATCGTAAATCTCATTAAATTCCTTATTCTGTCGCTGCATCTTTTGATAAATACTATAAAGATGCTTTGGTCTACCACTAACATCGGTACATTGAATACCAGCTTCTACCATTCGAGTTCGCAACGTATCGGAAACTTTCTTAAGACGGTCTTCGCGTGCGTCGCGTTTTTCGGCAACAAGGTTTTGAATTTGTCGAAAAGACTCTGGTTCTAGATATTTAAATGCTAAATCTTCTAATTCCCATTTAAAACGCCAAATCCCTAAACGGTTCGCTAGGGGAGCAAAGATATCGCGCGTTTCCTGGGCATTACGGCGCCGACTTTCTTCTGACATAACTTCCATTGTTCGCATGTTATGGAGGCGGTCAGCTAATTTTACAACGATAACACGAATATCTTGCGCCATCGACATAAACATACGTCGAAAGTTTTCTGCCTGACCTTCGGTTTTAGTTTTAAAATTTATCTTCGAGAGTTTGGTTACACCTTCAACTAAACGACGTACTTCGGCGCCAAATCGCTCCTCGATTTCTTCAATTGTGACATCTGTATCCTCAACTACATCATGAAGAAATCCAGCTGCTATCATAGCAGGACTGCCTCCCAGGTCACGCAATAACCCAGCGACTGCAACCGGGTGGCATATATAAGGCTCTCCCGACTTACGAAGTTGCCCATCATGCAAATCGTAAGCAAATCGGAATGCCCGACAAATCAAGTCATTATCGTCTGACCTTCGTTCCTCTTCTGCCTTGTCAGCAGTTCCTTTTTTTAAACAATCTTTAAGCCAATCCGGAAGGGTGATATCGACTGGGGTATTTAGTAGTAAGCCACTCATACAATTGGGTTTAGATAATGGGTGTGTAAGCGTCCTTTGCTTTTTGACTCCCGATCTTGTAAAGGGGAATCTCTTGATACGGTTGGCGCCGCATCAAGTCTGTTGAATGCAAGCAGTCAATAAATGACTACATAGAATTGTTGGGAGCTACGCGCTCATGTAGTTTGAGCGCGTATATTAAGCAATGATAGGAAAATAATGGGGACAAAAGCGAAATAAGCCCCAAAATAATTAATATTTGTGGCATCCAATTCAAGAGAGAATTAGTGTGTGGAAAAATTACTTGACATTAATAGTATCTCAATTAGCATTAGATGTCTCTAACTAAGGATAAATATAATACACTCTTTACGGAACTGATGGAATTACGTTCAATGGTAGGCGCCAATCGGTTGAGTGTAGCGGAACTTCGCACCGAGCTTACCTCATTACAGCAATATTTCACCCAAGAAATTGTGCCTTTAGATAGTGATAATGCTCAAGAAGTCAAGTACCGTACTGAAACTAGTAAGCAATTACGGCTTTTGGAGATTGATATCAGTTTTTTAGGCAGCGCACGTACTGAAGCAACGACCCAAACTCGACTCAGTACTATATCAGAACGTCTTGGAACTCTTATAAGTTATTGTGAAGCTGTGCTGGCAACGGATGATAAACGGATGTAACGGATGGTTGCTTTTAATGCTTTTAATTGACCGTCAACTTTTACCGAACGGGAACATTTATCTTTGTGTTATATCAGGAATCTGATACAGTATGTGAAAACTAATCAGGCGCCTGCAAACTAATACAATAAATATCTATAAATTAAGCTATGAGCGACTTATTTAGTGTCGAAAATCTACGTGTAGCATACCCACAGCGTGCGGATGAAGATGTACATTGGGCAGTAGACGATGTGTCATTTACGCTACAACCTGGTGAGCGTATGGGGTTAGTTGGTGAATCTGGATGTGGGAAGTCAACGCTTGGACGTGCGGTAATGCGGTTGCTCCCCAATGGTTCGCGCACTGAAGGGAAAATTATATATAAAGGACAATCTGTATTAGATTTAACACCTCCCCAAATGCGGCAGTTTCGGGGTGAAGTAGTCGCGTTAGTGTTTCAAGACCCAATGACACGTCTTGACCCGTTAATGACTATTGGTAATCACTGTTTGGAAACTCTCAAAGCACACGCACCTGAGTTGTCAAACAAGGAAGCTAAAGACAGAGCAATTGCAACTCTAGAAAAAGTTAAAATTCCCGCAACACGTTGGAACCAATACCCGCATGAATTTAGTGGTGGAATGCGACAACGGGTAGCAATAGCGTTAGCATTACTATTAAATCCTAAATTAATCGTTGCCGATGAACCAACAACTAGTTTAGATGTCACCGTTTCCGCACAAATTTTACAAGAACTTACCCGGTTATGTAGCGAAGAGAATATGGCACTGCTGCTTATTTCTCACGATTTGGCAATGGTGGCAGAGTACTGTACTCGCATCGGTGTAATGTACTTTGGCAAAATGGTCGAAACAGGAAAAACTAACGATGTTTTCCGCAACCCTCAGCATCAATATACACAGTCGCTATTGAAAGCAGCTTTACATATTCAATCTATAGATGAAGTCACAAGTGAGCAAATACCATCTAGAGAGACACAACTAATAAAATCTCAGGCGCCTTTACTCAAAGTCACCGAACTCCAACAGCATTATACAATCGAACCTAACTTTATCGAGCGTATATTTAAAGGTCAAGGTCAAACAATTAAAGCCGTAGATGGTATAAATTTAGAACTATATCCTGGGGAAATTCTTGGATTGGTAGGTGAATCAGGATGTGGAAAAAGCACATTATCACGCACAATACTACAATTAATTCGCCCTACAGCTGGTAAAGTTGAATTCCTCGGTACAGAGCTTACAACATTATCGCGTCAAGATATGCGAAAAGAAAGGCGGCAAATGCAAATGGTGTTTCAAGATCCCCATGCTTGCTTAAACCCAGCAATGACAGTAGGACAAAGTATTGCCGACCCACTATTAATTCATGGTATTGCCACACAAGAAGAAGCAAAACAGCAAGTTATAGCTATGCTTGAACGGGTTGGTCTAAAACCTGCCCCTACATATTATGAACGTCACGCATCAGACTTATCAGGAGGACAACAACAACGTGTAGCTATTGCGCGCGCATTAATTACTCGTCCTAAACTACTAATTTGTGATGAACCTGTTAGCATGTTAGACGCAAGCGTACAGTCACAAGTATTAGACTTAATGCTCGAACTAAAAGAAGAATTCGAGCTAACATACCTATTTATTACCCACGACTTATGGTTAGCGCGCTTTTTATGTGACCGTATTGCAGTAATGCATGGAGGTAAAATTGTTGAACTTGGCGCCACCAAAGAAATCTTCGCCAACCCCCAACACCCTTATACCCAAACCCTTTTATCTGCGGCGCCTTTGTTAGCTAGAACCTAACATTATCCGTGTCTATTTTGAAAATACAATAGACCTACCATTTATTTTCGCACTGCGAAGCGAAACGAGAATATCAGTATGCTGAACAGTTAGAAGCGTTGCTATCTCGTTATCGAGAACAATTTGGCGAATTGCCTGAACCAAACAAGTAAAATTTGGCAACGGATACAACGGATGTAACGGATGGTAAATTATCTATCCGTTACATCTGTTCATCATCCGTTACCTTCGGGTTGTAAATCTAGGCTATAAAGCTTTTTACTTTCTAAATTATATACCTTACTGTAAATATCGATTAAATTGGATGCATACCTCCAGGAATCGTTTAAATCATGGCTGTACTGCTTCCTCCTGAACCTCGTGTCCTCATACTGTTTAATCCTTTTGCAGGTCAAGCGTATAATCTTAAACAAACCTTGGAAAACGCTGCGAATATATGGCGAAGCAAAGGATGGGATGTTGAAGTACGTCCAACTAAGGCACCTGGTGATGCAATATTACAAGCACGTCTAGCCGCAGAACAAGGGTATGATATAGTAGTAGCCGCTGGTGGTGATGGTACAGTCAACGAAGTTGTAAACGGATTGGTAGGGACACGAACGGCTTTAGCGGTACTACCAATTGGCACAGTTAATATTTGGGCCCGTGAATTAGGTTTACCAATGGACTTGCACCGTGTTGCTAATGCTTTTTTAACAGCACAATTAGAACAGATAGATGTCGGTAAAGCAGGAGAAAGATTTTTTCTGTTAATGGCAGGTATTGGGTTTGACGGTGCAGTTACAGCACAAATTAACCCTGGAGAAAAGAAGCGATTGGGTATATTCGCTTATGTCAAACAAACATTACAGCTTGCATGGAATTATCAAGGAGTGCGTTCATTCATCCGCATTGATGGGAAACGAGTACGTGGACGTATACTATTAATCATAATAGGCAACAGTCAACTTTATGGTGGTATTGTCAAATTAACTGCCCATGCAATTGTCAATGATGGTTTTTTAGATGTTTGTGTAATTAAAGGACATAGTATGTTAGTGGCGCCGTTGCGTCTATTATCGGTATTTACACGTTGTTATAATCGTGACCCAAAAGTAGTATATTACCGCGCACAGCAAATTGAAATTAAAGGCAAGAAATTATTACCTGTACAAGTAGACGGAGATTATTTAGGAAAAACACCAATGAACTTTCAAGTAGTACCCGAAAGTTTATGGGTGTTAGTCCCTAAAACTGTTGATAAGTCACTATGGAAGAATGAATGAAATAAACAATTACTTCTTAACTGGGGTTGGCAATGATGTGTCTTGCCCTGAACGCCAAGCTGATATAATCAAAATGTTCGCTTGCCAGACGGAATTTATATGTCTAAACCTAAAATACTTCAAGAAGGGCAAACTTATACATTCCGCTCCTACTTCGAGTTACCTTATGAAACCGAAGATATACTCGCTGAGTTAGGTTATAGCTTTTCGCGTATACGTCTAACGTTACCTTTCTCCCAACGTATCCCAGAACGATTACCTTCTTTACTTGAGCAAATAGAAGAGTTATTACCTTTGGTAACATTATCCAGCGAAACGGCACGACGCGAAACTTTAGTGGCGCCTGTATTATTTGAGTTAGCGCGTTTCTGTAAGTGCCAACTGCGTTTAGAATATCCACTACAAGTCAGTTCTCAACTGCGCGGAAATTTAGATTATCTAGTGCGTAAAATAAATACTATTGAAGAAGCAAAGAAAAACTTTCTTGTAGTAGAAGCAAAAAATGATGACTTATCAAGAGGATTTACACAATTATCAGCAGAATTAATTGCATTATCAATAGCGGAAGATTTGGATATTCTATACGGTGCGGTTACGGTTGGTGATGCATGGAGTTTTGGTAAATTAGAAGCACAGCAAAAGCACATTACCCAAGATATAGCATTGTACCGTGTACCTGACGACTTAAATATATTGATGCAAATTTTAATCGGAATTATTGAGTAGGTGTATGACACATCATACACCTACTCTTAATCAAACTATCAACTACGAGTGAAAAGGACAACCAGATTCCAACTTGTCACCAGAACTACCTTTTTGCCCAGATGTTAATTTTTCTAAAAATGCATTTGTATCAAAATAATGCTCCACAGATTCTATTTTTAAATCATCCGAAACGCGCGCAACACTCATGCCAACAACTTCAATAGTTTCTCCAGTTGGTTCAAAATCTTTATAATGTCCTGTAAAAGTTCCCCAATGGCGCCATTTAAAGCTTACATTGGGTGGTCCAGAAAATACTTCAACCACTTCCCAAACGAACCCCGCAGGAAAAGCGTTATGGAATAAATGCGCGCTAGACTCAAAATCTTCAACCTTGGGATTGTAGTGTTCTGTCTCTGTAATAAAAAGATTATAAGTTCCTTGGTCAACAATATCTGAAGCGGTATAAGCTTGTCCACCGTTGGTGGTCATACGAAATTTATCTGCTACCACCGAAACCCATTGAGTCGGATTCGTTTTAAAGCTTGCTTCCATCTCAAACGCACGGACTAAATTCTGAACGATAGCTTCCAAAGAACCATTTGTATGATTGTGCTTCCTCTCTTTATCAAGAAAAGCATTGGTGCGCGTATAATCAGGAGCGTCACCATAACGCCACTCATCATTTTGGCTTTCTGCAATAACTGTATCTCTATCTTGTATCCAAAGCGGTTGGGATGCTTGAGTCATAACTACTATGGTGTGCTAGCTATTAATTAATGGCACATTCCGATTGTCTAATATATTTAAACTTTTATTACTATTTTTTTAAATATTTATAATTATATACTTTATAAAGTTATTTTATACATTACATGCTCGCTTAATATTAAGATTACGGCGCAAAATGTCACTTTCGCTCATCCGTTACATCCGCTCTCATCCGTTGCCAGGGATTTGTGTGGGAATTGTCGTACTAGCAATCTAGGAGGGTTCGCAAATTCTTCTGGTTTTAATATAGATGCTATCGGCGCCAGTAGTCCATTAAATAAGTCATCTACAAGTCGTTTGTAAATTATGCTAGATGCGAATAATTCCAATTCGGAACGAGTTTGATTATGGTTTGCAAAAATATACAGTTTATCTAATAATTTATAAAATGGCGGCGCCTGTTTTGCTATTATTTCCGACCATAATGGAGGTGTTTCTTTTGGTAATTTTTCGTCGTTCATGTTTAAACCAAGAGTTACTATCAACTCAATGCTATTAAATCCAAAGTTGATATATTTTTCTCCTAACATGCCAACAAAGTGACCGCTACTATTATCAAATTTAATTATTAAGCATGTTCTGTTATCATTCAATAAACACCAACTACCAATATAATCTGTTGGTTGTACGCTATTCGAGTTTAGGCTAAAAATTTCTTCTGCTTCATTATTATAAGATTTAAGCAAGTTCGTTAGTTGAATGCGCTCTTCGTGTGTTAAATATTTAATTGCGCTTTGCCACAGATGCAGGTCTTGATTAATTAGTGTTTTTAATTTTACTACGTTACACTCTTTTATTGCCGCAATTACATCTGATGCTAGTTGTAGCATCTTCATTTGTATCCCAGATACGCGCGCACGGTTGGCTGTAAAGGTATTTACATAATCCCATTGTTTTAATGCAACAGCTGCGTATGTCAACATGACGTTCGCATTTACTACGTCATTTTCACTCGCGCTCACTACTCGCATACGATATGATTCAAATACTTCTTCCCACGTCGCATCGGCACCACACCCAAAGTATTCACACCAATTACTATTATTATTAAAATTTACAGCTTTGTTTCCAAACTCCGCTTCCATCCAATATTGATACCACCATTCATCACCGAACGGTCGTACCCTTTTTAAATAATCATACCAAACTTGCATTTTCGTCCGTGATTTATCACCATCGAACACCACACCTAAGAACCATTCAACAGGCGCCACTTTTCGGTAATGTTCAAAGAATATTCGTACTACTAAGCTAGGGTCACTACCTTTATTAATGATATTATGTAACTTCCTGCGTAAGTAAGCGACTTGGTGCCTTTCAGAGAGAGTTAAAAGCTCACCGTATTGGCTAAAATCAGGTTTACGACTTCTCGATTTAAGTTCAGCGGCAAGGTTACTACACTTACTATATATATAGCCGCATTCACAAACGCGCGCGTAACGATTAATTAAAGCATTACACTGTGGGCACGATTTTAGTTTTGGCTCAAATGTTTGTGGTTCTTTTTCAATTGGACATAATGAGATTGGATGATGCTCAGTTACAAATCCTAGTCTTGAAAAATTATCACAAAAGTCAAGCAAATAAGCGTAGGTTTTACCTGCATACTTTCGTGTTGGGCGCCCGCTCATCTGGTACAGTTTAGATAAGCTGGCTGTAGGGTAAGCCAGTACAGCGGCGTTACATATAGGCGCATCGAACCCTTCGGTAAATACTGAAACACCCACTAATGCTTTAATAATACCCGCATTATATTGTTCGTACAGGTCATCACGCTCTTTACTTGATGTCGTTCCTAGAATTAAACCCGCACGTAAACCAGCATTATTAAGTTGTGTGTACACATCTGTTGCTTGTTTAACAGTGCCACAAAATACTACTGAATTTAAGTGCCCGTAATGACGTTTGTATTCAAGCACGACTTTTTCGTTAAATGTGGCATCACATACTAATTCTAATGATTCGGCAGTATAATCATCAATGCCCATCGTTAACTTTGAGTAGTCAATTAAACCACCCCAGCCAAAATGGCGTACTGGTGTAACTTCACCCAACGCTGCTAGTTCGTCGAGGTATGGGCCAACTACTAAAGAATCATAAAATTGACAAAAACCTTGCTGTTGTTTTGTGCGCCAAGGTGAACCAGTTAATCCCAAAAATTTACATTTCGACAGAGCAAATACACCACCGCTGTAGTGCAGCATAATATTATATGTAGTGCCCCAGTAACTTGTGGTGTGTGCCTCATCGAAAATTACTAAGTTTATATCGGGTGGTAACTCACGGTTACTAAGGGTCTGTAGCATTGCTACTTGCACAGGCGCCTTATAGTTAACAGGGTTGGCACCGTGGATAACACTTGAGGTAATGCCATAAAATCGTTGTAGCTTATCTACTGTTTGCCCAACTAGCTTGGTACGGTGACAGCAAAACAAAATACGTTTACCGTTTTGTACCCATCGCGCGATTAAATCTGCTGCTACCACAGTCTTTCCACCACCAGTAGGCAAAAACAATAAGCATGATTTTTTACCTGAGCGGTAGTGATTTTCAATTTTTTCTAACAATTCTTGTTGTATGCTAGATAATTGGATGGCGCTTGCAGTAAATGGCATATGCACGATAATAACAATGACTTAAGCAACCGGAATAATAAATTTTACCTCAATTTTACACAAATAGGTAAAATTATTTTAGTTGATAATCACAAATATTTTAAGTGCGAATCGGATGGATTAGTTTTCCCGATTAAAACCAAAGGTAATTATCGCTCGCAAGACACTGATATTATAGATAAATTAGGATACTTTTCTATAATTCCAATTTGTGATAGTGGTGGAAAAATTATTTTTTATCATATCATTGAGCTAAATAAAAAAGCTAAATCAGAAGTGTTTATTATTCAAGCAAGGGTCAAGCAAACAATCCGCACTGGTGCTGTAGAGCTTTTAATGAATGTTGCAGGTAGTAAGAATGTAACAATTCCTGTGCAAACAAATAATAAATTTAAAATGACCAGTAATCTAATATACCTTTGTCAAGGATATAGAGAAAATGATAAAATTTATATTTCTAATTATGCTCTTATTCCTGAAGTAGAAACAACCGTAGTTGAACAATCGAATACAAACGTCAATAAATACGCTGAAATTGTCGCATCGAACCAAGATGGTATCTTAATATACATTCCTGCAAGTGAAATTGAAACAACTCAATGGCGCCCGACTGCGGACAAAAAGTATAAGCTAGTGACACTCCCAGATGGCATCAAAATAATTAATGATATGCCTAAATAATAAAATTGATAATGTCGGTGTTAAATTTACGTAAATTTTTTCTAACAATTGTTGAATATATTTGCTAAATATGCTATACCAAGAATGTAAGAATTATAACAATTCTGGTTATTATTGCGGCTAAGATTTAAATGGCAACAAGCAAAAAGTTAACGACAGAACCAGAAGAAGCAAAATTAACAGATATTGAAAATCGTCTATCGCAATTACTGACTAAAAGTCGGGCAGATTGGACGGAGATGGCGAAACTGACTTTGAATGTACAGCAAGAAAAGCTTTATAGACAAGGTGGTTTTTCTTCGTTTTCGGCTTGGGTGCGACAGTTAGCTGTTACCAACGACCGTGAACCGTCATTGCTTTGGCGATTTATCAAAGCTGCGAAGTATTTCCTTAAATTAACAGGAAACGACGATTTAGAGGAAGTTCACAAAGCTGCGCGTATACCACCCGAAGCTTTAGAAAAACTTGAAAAACTCCAACGTCAGGCGCCAACTCCGGTATTTGAGACTTTAAAAAAGCGAGTTTTTTCTGGAGATGCAACGGTTGCAGAGTGTCGGCGCCTAGAAAAAGATTATAGACCACCGATTACAGAAGCACGTACAAATCGTGGGCGCCCGCACAAAGGACAAGAAGGGAAAATAGAACATTTAGGGCATTGGAGAGGAACGGCATTTAATACATTTATTGAGCAAACACAAGGAGAACTTGAAATTAAAGCAATACCAGCAGCAAGTAGTCGCTTTACAAGTCGTCAAATTGCATCCACAATCAAACGCGCACTTAAAGAAGATTGTACTTGGATGCAAAACTATACAAATATTAGACACGCTCCAAAACATTGGGCAACGCACCAAGAAGTACCTATTATAAAATCTCAAGCACTGCGTTTAGATTTAGTTGGTGTAGTTCGGTGGAATTTTAAACAGCCAAAAGACTTATTTGCCGTCAAAATTATCAGTTGCACCGATGATTTAGAATACTTCGCAAATTGGGAAAATTATTCAGAATACTGTAATTATCTTTGTTTTGCCAGTCCACTTGATAACACCGAGTTATTAGATACACTTCGAGACACAGCATCACAATTTGACTTCATTGGCATTTTAGGTATCGATTTTTCGGCAAAGCTAAGTGACTCTATAGCATATCCTATACAAGTTATTCGCTATTCACGGCGCCTGACTGGTAACAACATCAGTTCTGTATACGAAACCTTATACGAACAAGCACTCGGATGGTCAGAAACCGAAACCGACACAATGTAGAGACGCGATTAATCGCGTCTCTACATCGTTATTATTATTCCATTTTTGAAACAAACAAAGCCGAGAATAATACATATCCACCCAAAAAGGCAAAAATGGCAACCATCGGTAGGCCTCCTATTAACGGAAAGAGGAATTTGTGAACTATACGTCTATATCTTATTGACAATAACAAGCTTGTAACATCTACTTAAAAGCGTACTTTTTCAGCCAGCCCCGCGCTTATTAATATCAATACTTTATTCAGCAACGATACAATTTTCAATATAGCACCTCCTTAAATCTTTTGTATAACGTCTGATACTAATTTTTGTATCTCTATCTTTTGGATATTCCTATTCATATTGGCGCCTGTAAAGACTAACTACATCACGTTTCTACATATAAATTCACATTCAGTCACATACGTAATTACACTGATGTGATATTTATGACAAATGCTTAACTTCAATATAATTACTAATGACAAGTAACTGTAAAAAGCAAATAATGAATGTTAACTATAAGCAACTATAGTTTCCTATGCAGTCACAATTAACTAAATGATTCTCAACGCCATACATGTACTTGACCTTGTTTGAATTTTATATTCAGACAAGGTATTTCTTGTAGTCTTTATTATTAAGCTTTCGTGCTATATGTATTTGAACAAATTATTTTTCATCTTGTTGCAAATGCATTTTATTCAGATGACGATTGTGTAATATTTAAAGGTACTCTCAATTTAGGTCGCAACGTTTTAAAGACTTCTTGGATACCCGGTGCCTATTTGGATGAAAAAAATTTACGTTGCTCTACATATTATAATTATTTTGGTAAATTTTTACTCAACAATAAATACTTTTTTCTGTCTCTAGGCGAACTAATTAGAAGGAAAGATGAAATTATTCAATATTTGAACTCAGACGGTGAAGTATTTATCCGACCGGATAGTAATATGAAACCATTCAACGCTGGCGCCTTCAATTTAAATAGACTTAATACAATTAACGCATTAAAATCTGAATTAAATACCAATGACACAATTTTAGTGTTAGTCAGTAAAAAACAACCCATTACCAAAGAATGGAGATTTTTGTCTACAAAAACCAAGTTATTACAGGTTCACTATACTTAGTTGGAGAAGAACGCATTAATGAAACCATCAAAGGTGGATATCTTGAAAATTATGTACACCAAGTTTTAGCTTCTATAAATTGGTACCCAGAAGCATTATACACCGTAGACATTTGTGAATCTCAAGGAGAACTGTACGTACTTGAACTAGGTTCTTATAGTTGTGCAGGTGAATATGCATGTGACTTAGATTTAATTATAGAGGCAGGCGCCTGTTCTGCGGTAGAAGAATATGAAGCTATAAATAACTAAAAAACGGATGTAATTAATAACACATCCGTTACATCCGTTGCATCCGTTGCCAGTTATTTCTTAGCTATAATCCAAACTGCGTGAATTATACCGGGTATATATCCAAACATAGTTAGCAGTATATTAATCCAAAAATCGATACCTAAACCAACTTGTAAAAATACACCCAATGGTGGCAAGAAAATAGCACAGATAATCCGAACTAAATCCATTTACATCCTCCTTAAGAATGATGGTGCAAGAAATAGCAAACCATCTAACTTTTTTATATCTACAAGTTTAATAACAACACGAGATAAGATGATTCCGTATAAGATTCGGGAAACCGTACCAAAGTTTCGTACAATCGTTTAACCACCGCTAATTTTGGCTTTGTAACCCATTTTGGTGAGAATTTCTAAAAGTTTCTGTTTGTGTTCGCCTTGTATTTCTATTTCCGAGTCTTTTAAGGCACCACCTGTACCACACTGTGTTTTTAACTGTTTTAATAAGGCTTGTAGAGTTTCTGGTTTGGCTTGAAAACCAGTTATGACGGTGACGGTTTTTCCTTTGCGTCCTGCGCGTGTTGCTTGTACGCGCAAATTTTGCTTTTCAGGTGGTAATTCCTCAACAGGTCGCTCGAATGCTGCTGATTGTGATTTTACACCATCACCAAATTCACGCCAAGCTAAACCGTCCGATGAATTTGCTTTTTTTGCCATGATAATTAAGAAACCGGGTTTCTGTTGGAGATTAGCGTTTTTAATGCAGTTTATCATAAGAAACCCGGTTTCTAGGTTACATGTCGTAACCAAATAAATTGGGGTTAACTTCTCCTAATTGTAAGTCAGCTAAACCATATTCAACCCAACGTCTTTCTACCATTGTGGCAGTATCTGGGTCGGACTCTAAAGGCGCCCCCCATTCGTGTTCTGTTTCTGGTGGTATTTTCGTAGTAGCATCAATACCCATGCGTCCACCTAAACCTAATTTTTCGCTAGCGAAGTCTAAGGTGTCAAATGGAGTGTTAGGTAAAATAAAGACATCGCGTGTGGGGTCTACTTTGGAACTTATTGCCCATACAACTTGACGTGGGTCACGTATATTTATGTCTTTGTCTACCACAATTACAAATTTAGTATATGTAAATTGTGGTAACGCGCTCCAAAAAGCTAACGCAGCACGACGCGCTTGTCCTGGATATGCTTTATCTATAGATATAACTGCCGCTTTGTAACTTAATGCTTCCATTGGTAGGAAGAAATCTACAATTTCTGAAACTTGCTGGCGCAGAATTGGGGTATATATACGGTTGAGCGCAATAGCCATCATCGCTTCTTCTTTTGGTGGGCGCCCGCTAAATGTAGTTAAATAAATAGGATCTTTGCGGTGCGTCATGCATTGAAAGCGTACTAATGGCGAATCTTCAACTACACCGTAATATCCCATATGGTCGCCAAATGGCCCATCGGGTAATACTTCACCTGGTGTAATTGTACCTTCAAGTACTATCTCAGAATCCGCAGGAACTTCTAAATCTACCGTTTTACATTTGGCTAAACTTACACCACTACCACCGTACAAACCAGCAAATAACCACTCTGATAAATCTACAGGTATCGGTGTTGCTGCTGCCATAATAATTAACGGGTCTACACCAAGTGCAATTGCAACCTCTAACTTTTTACCACGTTCGGCTGCTTTGCGTAAATGACGGGCGCCTCCTCTTACCGACAACCAATGTACAGTCATCGTATTCTTAGATTGTAGCTGTAAACGATACACACCTACATTGGGTACACCAGTTTCACAATCCCTTGTAATTACTAGCCCAAGGGTAATTATCTTACCTGCATCACCTGGATATGGACGTATCATTGGTATCTGATTTAAATCTAAATCATCACCTTGAATAACTACTTGCTGACATGCAGGGAAAAAATCACGTCCAGGTTTTGCTTTAACGACATCGAATAATACTTTACCAAAATCGATTGCTTGAGAAATTTTCTTTGGTGGTTTTGGTTGTTGCAACATCGCAAGCTTTTTCCCCAAGTCTTCTAACTCTAGGGGATGCTCCATATTCATTGCCCAACATATACGCTCTACCGTCCCCATTAAATTTACCGCAACAGGGAACGCGGCGCCTTTGACGTTCTCAAATATTAAACCTGGACCACCTTTTGCGAGCATTCGGTTGGAAATCTCAGCAATTTCTAAATTGGGGTCAACGGGCGCCGTAATTCGCCGTAATTGTCCCCGTTCTTCCAATATTTTAATAAATCCACGTAAATCGCGTGCCATTCTACTAATATTCCGATAATTAAGAATCATTAAGCGCTATTTATATTATCGGTCTTTCGGCAACGGATGATGAATGGATGTAACGGATAGATTATTTTTTACATCTTGTAGCATAGTAATCCTTGACTGTGTGGTTAGTTCTTGATGAAGTTCATCATGTCAGTTCAAAACTAGCTTTTGGTCAAGCTTGTGAAACCGCTTTCCCAGATAGAATTATTTCTCATCGACTGATGACTTCTGGTACGCCATTTCGTTCCGATAACAATCGAATATTGGGAAATTGGCTTACCTATGTTCCTGTGGAAGACAATTCTTATCGATGCGTCCCTGATTTTCGGTATACATTAGCAGACGCTCTCAACGACAGAATCATTCCTCCTTTCTCGTTTGTAACGATGGAAGGAAAATTTACTTATCAAAGAGGTCGTGCTGTATACAATGGCAGAACTTTTACTAACGCAACAAACGAGCAAGAATTAACCGATGCTCTTAACACAGCAATTTTTGTAGAAGGTGATTGGGTTGAAGAATCTATTTTATGGGCGCATAAAAGAATGCAGCGAGACCCAGCTAAAGGGTTGCCTGAATGCGCGACTTATGTGAGAGTTCCCACAATCATTGCGGCACGTCAGATGAAAGAACGTATTCGTCGTCTTACTGGCGAAGATGCATTAGTTGTGGTTTCCAGAGATGAAGAGCCTAACTCGAACAGTATTTTTCAATCAGGGAAAGACCCCAGCGAGCTTATTGAGCAATTTTCTGGGGAAACAGGACAAGGTGCAAGGTCTTGGATTATTGGAGTTGGAATGTTAGCCGAAGGAGTATCAATTAAACGCTTAAAATATCGCATTCATGCTACCAACATCCGTGCCTCTCTATCTTTTTTGCAAGATTATTCCTATTCAAGAACCCAGTTACGTTAAAGCCTCTAGAATCACAAATTAACCCAAACCATAAAAATAAAATAAGTTGGGAATAAATCTACTAGCATGGAACAGACAACAGTTACAGCATTACTTGACGCTTACAACAGGCTACAAGAAATAGTCTTTGATTTGTATGCCGAATATGAAAAAGCAATGCAAAATGAAAAGTATGCGGATGCTAGCCTTTTAGAGGCAAGAGCCGAAAGGCTTTTTGAAGAAGCAGAAGCAATCATCGTAGTTATTCGAGAGCAAACAAATGGATAGAGAACGGTTACTAAGCATTGCCGCAGAAGTTAAAAACTTCAGCACCAAGGGAATTGAATTGATTCGACAAGGGAAATATGCTGAGGGTCACTCTTTAATGCGCCAAGCTGTTGAAGCTGGTAGAAGGTCACGTGGTTTGATTAGAGAAGGTCAAATCCAGCAAACTCTACAAGCTCTAGAAAAAGCGCATCAAAAATAAATTAAAAGTAAAGTAATTAGAGGCGCCAGTTTTACTGCAAGGTACTTGGTTTGGATCAAAGCGTCGGAAGTAGCGAGAATATGTTGCAATTGCTACGCTGTTCAATTTTTACACCAATTTTTGCTGTTTGAAGGCGCCGATTTACTGTTCCTTGGTGGACTTTGATGGCATAGCGTGAGCTATATTTGAGCTAAATTAACTCAGTAATAATCAGCAATTATCAATATTGTCTAAAGTTTGCTGCTTGCTAAAAGAAGAAATGTCTCTAAAAATAGGAAAACCCTCTACTTAAGAGGATTTTAAAATATGGGTAGTACAGGACTCGAACCTGTGACATCCTGCTTGTAAGGCAGGCGCTCTACCAACTGAGCTAACCACCCGTGTTTTTCTCGCCAGAATTAAATATAGCAAAGCTGTTTTAAGAAAGCAAGTGTTTTTTAAAAGTTTTTTTGACAATGTGGCCAATAGTGGTTAATTATGTTTTTTTGCAGCCAGTTTGGGTAATATACTTATCGAAATATAACCTCAACAGGCGCCGATGCTACTCCTGAATGTTACTTACTTGAGTGCTACTTACTTGAGCGTTCAAAAAGTATGTTGGGTTGCGCCTACGGCATACTACGTAAACGCAAAGCCTGCACCCAACCTACTCTTAACACCTAACTCCTAACTCCTAACTTTCATTTATGCCTTCTGGTCGGACTCATGACCGTATTACTATTTGGGTTTTGCCTGTTCTCGTTGGTGCCACTTTTTGGCAAACGCGCAATGGGAATATTACGTTGCTTATTGCTACGGGCTTTATGTTGGGTGGGTTAATGTTTGGGCCTGACTTGGATATATACTCGGTGCAGTATCAGCGTTGGGGATGGTTCAAGTGGATTTGGTTGCCGTATCAAAAGAGTTTACGTCATCGTTCGTTTTTATCGCATGGCCCCGTTATTGGCACTGCTTTACGAGTACTTTATTTTACAAGTTTTATTAGTGTAGTTACAGTTAGTGTTTTGTTGATAGCTGAAAAAAGCGGTAATTTAACGCTGAATTGGCATAGTTTGGGTAATAGCATCGCCAATATAGTAGTTATTCATAAGGCTGAATTTATCGCTTTATTTGTCGGTTTAGAATTCGGCGCCATGAGTCATTATCTCAGCGATTGGACGGGTTCCACTTACAAACGCATTAAAAAACAAGGAATCCGTCAATATTTAAAGGGATTAGCAAATAATGGCAAAATTAAGAAACGCAAACGAGTTGTCAGAAAGCGCAAAGTCAAAAGCAAATAATTATGAACGAAAATCTTCAAGCATTACAAGAACTCATCGACGTAGTAGCAAAACTACGTAACCCCGATGGGGGTTGTCCGTGGGACTTGGAGCAAACACCGCAAACTTTAACACCCTATATTATAGAAGAAGCATACGAAACTGTAGACGCAATTAAAAACGGTGATAAAAACGCTATTGCCGAAGAACTCGGGGATTTACTTTTACAAGTAGTACTACAAGCACAAATAGCTAGTGAACATGGAGATTTTTCTTTAAAAGAAGTTGCGGAAGGCATTTCACAAAAACTAATTAGGCGCCATCCTCATGTATTTGGCGATACATCAGTACAAAGCGTTGACGAAGTGCGGCAAAATTGGGAACAAATTAAAGCACAAGAAAAAGGACAATCTGCCCAAGAACAAGCATTACTCAGTAACAAACTTAGTCAATACAACAAAAAACTGCCACCTTTAACAGCAGCAATGAAAATTTCTAAAAAAGCGGCAGGCGCCGGGTTTGAATGGGAAAATATTGATGGAGTATGGGATAAGTTTGCGGAAGAACTAGAAGAATTTAAACAAGCTTTAGCGCACGAAACACCTCAACAGCAATCTTCTGAATTTGGAGATGTGCTATTTTCACTTGTACAGCTCGCACGTTGGAATAATATCGATCCAGCAGAAGCACTACAAGGAACAAATCAAAGATTTATTCAAAGACTCAAAAAAATGGAAGCGTTTGCCGACCGTCCACTTAGCGAGTATACCTTGGCTCAATTAGAAGAACTTTGGCAACGTGCAAAAAAAGAATTACTTACCTAACTCTTGCGAACGGTTAGTAGCTGCTTTGACAGCTTGAATTAAAGCTGAACGAAATGCTGCTTTCTCTAATTCAGCTATTCCAGCGATAGTAGTACCACCTGGACTTGTCACCCGGTCTTTTAATTCAGCCGGATGAATTTTGGTTTCTTGTAATAATGTAGCTGTACCTAATACTGTTTGTAATGCTAATTGCTGGGCAATAGGGCGCGGTAAACCAGATGCAACACCACCATCAGCAAGTGCTTCCACCATTAATGCTACATACGCAGGTCCACTTCCTGATAACCCCGTCACAGCATCCATCAAACTTTCAGAAACTTCTACTACTTCCCCTACTGCTGAAAATAATTGACGCGCTTTCTCTATATGATGAGGTTGTGTATTCTTACCTGCACAAATTGCTGTAATACCGACACCAACAGTTGCAGGAGTATTAGGCATCGCGCGTACCACAGGTAAACCCACAAAAGCTGCTTCCAACTGTCCTAAAGTCACCCCTGCCAAAATTGATACAATCAAAGGAAAATGACTTTGACTAATGACACTAGAAATTTCCTGAGTTACACTAGTGAATACCTGGGGCTTGATGGCTAAAAACACTACCTCTCCACCCGTATTAAACACTTCAGTGTTTTCCCTGACCACATTCACTGCATATTTTTTAGCTAAAAATTCCCTCCGTACAGAAGAAGGTTCACTAACAATAATTTCCGAAGATCTATAAATATTTTGATTGATGAGACGGGATAACAGCGCTTCACCCATTACCCCGCCACCGATTAAGCCAAATTTTACTGACAAGTCGAATTCACCCTAATATACTAAACACTAAATTTGGATAAATGATACGCTTTCCAGCCTAAGAAAGATTCATATCGCAAGGATTTTTAATCTATTTTTCCCCTATTAAATCCCTATGCCCAAATTTGTCCTGATATCACTTAAATTGCTGCGAATAAAGCTACTAATTACTGCGCCATACGAACTGGGTCAGAACCCCATGTTTGAGTTTGATTTGTGGCAGGAGGACGATTTGGACGTGCTGGATGCTGTGGCACTTCGTGTAAAACGCCACCTTGAGTGCTTACTTGTACACAACTTGGCGTAAACAAGAAGATACTTTCACCAATACGTTCTTGATGTCCATCAAGTGCGTATGTTCCACCTGCGACAAAATCAACCGCTCGCTGCGCTTGATCTGGATCCATAATTGTTAAATTCAATACCACCGATTTGCGCTCACGTAGTGCCTGAATCGCTTGAGGCATTTCTTCAAACGTGCGTGGTTCAAGCACTAACACTTCCGAAATTCCATTTAAAGCTCCGGGCATACCTATTACATTATTCATTGTTTTTGCACCTGCTACACCAGTATTCATTGTAGTCATGGGTTCACGCCAACGTCCATTGTTCGCTGGTGCTTCTGCTGGTTGAGGTGCTGGTTGTTGTGGTGGGTTTTGCTCTTGGTAGATGTTCTGATAATTATCGTTATCGACTTCTTCGTAGTACTCATACTCTTCTACTGGTTCATTTAAACCAACAAAGTCTTTTAATTTGGTAAATATGTTGTTCATTTTGACACGCTCCTGGTACTCAATACCTTGACTTAATTTAGGTAAAAATAGCTTCTCGCTGTCTTCACCATATTTTTTCGCACGGACAATTTAAGAATTCTACCGCCATTTGTAGCATTTATCACGCACAAATAAAATCTATGAATCTTACGCCTTAACGTTAGAACATATTTTTATACGTAACAATGAGTCAAGATCATATCC
Source organism: Calothrix sp. HK-06 (assembly GCF_001904745.1). Lineage (GTDB taxonomy): Bacteria > Cyanobacteriota > Cyanobacteriia > Cyanobacteriales > Nostocaceae > Dulcicalothrix. The sequence continues at coordinate 20,909 of NZ_MRCD01000028.1, read as the reverse complement.
TAAGTAGTCCGCTGAGGAAAGTTTCTTTTGACCCATATTTTAAATAGGTACACATTTGTAAATACTATATTTCCTATACCTTCGTGAATCAGGATGCAATAGTTTTTTTTAGTATCAAATATTGTCAGTACCGAAGTGAATCTTCGATACTTAATACCATGCTATGCCTTATTTAATATTGTTTTAATGCCTATAGCATTTGTCTTGACTGACTCTCAGCGTGTGTATATATTGCTTTCTTCAACGGGTGCCGAAAAGAATAGTTCCCAATCTGACCATTGTGGCACCAGCTTTGATCCCAAGCTCATAATCACCCGACATTCCCATTGAAAGCTGCTCTATACATATGTTTGACCAATTTTGGGCATTGATTTTTTCCGCTAATTCACGAGTTTGGTTAAACACCTTTAAAGTTTGTATTTCGTCCAAACCTAAAGGTGGGATTGTCATTAAACCTTGACATTGTAAACTTTTGCATTCGTTTAATGAAGGCAAATCTTCGAGCAACTGGGGGATGTGCCACCCAGATTTGTTGGGGTCAGGAAGAATTTTGACTTGGAAACAAATGTGGGGATTGAGATTCATTGTAGAGGCGAGTTGATTGAGACGTTGAGCAGTCGTCAGGTTATCAACAGAATGAATCCACTGAAATAGCTCCAGAGCTTTTTTGGCTTTATTGCTTTGCAAGCGACCAATGAAGTGCCAGGTGATATCTGGTAAATCGTGGAGTAAAGCTTGTTTTGCCGCAGCTTCTTGGATACGGCTTTCGCCAAAATCGCGAATTCCTGCGGTGTAAGCGATGCGAACTACCTCCGCAGGAACTGTCTTTGTAACAGCGATTAATCGAACCTGAGCGGGTAATTGAGAACGAATTTGGTTGATGCGGTCGTGGTATGGGTTGCTCATATGCGCGCGGTTTGGGTGGGAAGCGCGTTTATTTTAATTAGTAGGTGTTAATTAAAAGTGCGCTGGAAAACACTTTGAAGCTGATTGTATTCTTCTGAGGAGCCAGAACGGCGTAGAGAACGCAGGCGATTTTCGAGCATCATCCGCGCTTCCGTGCGTCCTATAGACTGGAACTTCATATTTTTGGCTTCGACGGTGACTATAAAGAATAGACGCTGTGCGTAAAGCGTTGTGAAAAGCTCTTGGTTATCATCCACCAAGCTTATTCGGTAGAGTAAACCCCAAGTTGGATGATTTATATAAGTTTCTGGGCTATCTGAGTTCATCTAGTGCCGTTACTTCTTTTTTGTACATATAACCTTTTCTCTATCTTCAACGAAAATTCAGCCTAATTATTACCATATTTCGCTGGAAGATTTGCTTAAAATCATATAATTGCGAACTGCTAACTGCAAATAGAGAATTGTTTATGTTCCTGGCGCCACAAAAATGGCGGTAGCGGTAGCATAATCTCCATCATGGCTTAAACTGAGTTGGCAATTGTTATCTAGGTTTCCTGAAGCAGTGACAATAGCTTCTGCTTTGTTGTGGAATACAACAAATGGGACACCAGAAGAATGGCGGCAAATTTCTACATCAGTATATCCAATTCCTCGCCATCCTGTGCCCAAAGCTTTAACAACCGCTTCTTTCGCTGCCCAGCGTCCAGCAAGTTTATTTATTGCCATGCGAGTAAGTTCGTTACTTACTCCACAGTGTTGCTGTTCGTTGGGTGTGTATACACGTTGCAAGAAGCGATCCCCGAAGCGTGTTATTAGTGCTTGTATTCTGGGTATGTAAACTATATCTGTTCCTACTCGGATGTTCATTTGGATGTAGTTGGGGCGGGTTTACAATATGGTAGTGCTGTGTGAAGCATATAGTAAACCCGCCCTTACAATATACGTAGGGCAGCTAGTTGAGCTTCGGCTTTTTGTAGTGATTCATACCATTCGCGTTCGGGGTCACTATCTGCGACAATTCCGGCGCCAACTTGTCCCCAGACAGTATTATTCTTACCGTTGGGTGCCACGAGTAAAGTTCGGATTAAAATATTCAAATCTAAATAACCTCGCCAGTCAATGTAACCACAGGAACCATAAAATAAACTGCGACGTACTGGTTCGAGTTCTTCGATAATTTCCATGCAGCGAATTTTAGGACACCCCGTAATCGTACCACCTGGAAACATGGCGCCGATTAAATCGACAGCATTTAATTCTGGTTTTAAAATTCCCACCACGTTACTCACCAAGTGCATAACATGACTATACCGCTCAATAGTTAATATTTCATCAACTTTTACGCTTCCCCACTTGCAAACTCTCCCCAAGTCATTACGCTCCAAGTCAACTAGCATGATATGCTCTGCAAGCTCTTTTGTATTATTTAGTAATTCATGGGCAAGTAGTTCGTCATGTTCTGGAGTAGTACCACGTCTACGTGTTCCAGCAATAGGACGTGTGGATACATGACTATATGTTGTAGATTCAACGAGTCTTTCAGGAGAGCAGCTAACAACTTCTCCCCAAGGTGTTTTATAGTAGCAAGCAAAAGGGGAAGGATTAATTTTTTGTAGCGTTTGGTAAACATCCCACCCAGAAGCACTAATTTCTGTAGTAAAACGCAGTGACAAATTCGCTTGGAAAATATCACCTGCTTGAATATACTTTTTAGCTTGTCGTACCGCAGCTTCATATTCTTCTTGGGAAGATAAAGTATAAAGCTTTGTTGTTACAGAATTTTTATTATTTACTTGATGTATTTCCTGTTCTAGTTGTGCTTCCATATGATGTATATGACTAAGCTTAGTTGAGAACAGCCAGAGTACTTGCTCAATATGGTCTAATACGGCAAAGCTTTTAGGTTCATACCAATACGCAACCGGAAACGGCAAAGAGTCATCTTTATTATGAGGTAACTTTTCAATTTCCCATGCTACGTCATAACCTAACCAACCTAACCAACCACCTGTAAAAGGAAGGGATGGAGCGGACGTTGGTATAAAATCTACTTGTTGTTGTAATTGTCGCAAAAAAGGTAAAATTTCCCCTAACTGCGGTGTCCACATTTGTAACTGTCCGTTTACAACTCGTGGGGCGCCTGCACAAATAGAATACCGCGTCAATTTTTGATTATCATTATTATTATCATTAAGATAAGGGCTTTCAAGTAGGGTCGCAAAAGTATCATTAGAGAACAAAGCGGCAAAAATATTTGAACCAGTGCGATTTTTGAGTGGTTGTGAGTGCCAGTACCGAGTTGTCATGCTTGTGTTAAGGGGGAAAGGAGAAAGGTTTGTTGCATTTTTAGTAACCAATCACCGAAAGATGGAATATAGATAGTACAACAATTAGAGTTCCTCGTCTGCTTTGTGTAATTCTCTCCAATTGGTGAATGGGTATGAGTCGTCCTAACAACAACGCTAACAGTATTTTTAATCACACTTCTAAATTTTCTAACAAATTACCTGACTTTAGTGAGTTCGGTTATGCTGTTGAATGTGTATTAGGACAAAACCTGAGTGGTGGCAGAGTTACCTACAAAGCCAAAACAGATTCGCAGTATGTAGTTATTAAACAATTTCAATTTGCCACAGTTGGCGCCAGTTGGTCAGGTTTTGCTGCATTTGAACAAGAAATTAATTTACTGCAACACCTAGACCATCAGCAAATACCCAAATATCTCGACTGCTTTGAGACAGAAAAAGGTTTTTGCTTAGTCCAAGAGTATATTCATGCTTCTAGTTTGGCTGTATGGATGTTATCTCCCCAACAGTCATTCTCAATTCTAGATAATGCTTTTAGAGTAGCTTCAGGTGTGTTAGAGATATTAATATACTTACAAGAGCAGGCGCCGTCAGTAATTCATCGCGATATTAAACCTGAGAATATATTAATAGATGAATCGAGTGTATATCTAGTTGATTTTGGATTGGCACGGATGAGTGGGGAAGAAATGGGCGCCAGTACAACGGTGAAAGGTACACTAGGGTTTATGCCACCAGAGCAAATATTAGGTAGGTCATTAACAACAGCTTCAGACCTATATAGTTTGGGTGCAACATTAATATGCTTGTTGACACAAACACCATCAAACCAAATCGGAAATTTAATAGACGACTCGTTTCGATTCAAAATTCATCAAATATTGCCAGAACTGAACTTGTACTGGGTTGACTGGTTAGAAAAAATGGTTGCCCCTAACCAAGAACAAAGATTTATCGATGCTGCAACCGCTTTGAAAGCATTATTGGCAATTAATACAAGTAGTTCTATTTGTACTAAGAAAGTAAATCATAGATATCCATTAGCAGTTGCACTTAGTGTGAGTGCATTTAGTATAGGGTTACTGAGTGCATTTTCATTACATACAGTTCAACCGCAACCCCTACCATTACAAGTTCCGACCAAGCAACTAATTAAACCAGGTAAAAAACCACACTTACCAAAACACTTCAAAAAAGCGTATCAATGTTTTGATTGTAGATACAGAACTGCCGATTTGCGCGAAGAAGACTTAAGAGATATGGAATTAGATTCGCCGTAACTTAGCTAACATCATTACCGTAAACAATTCTGGCGCCCCAAAATAGTATAAGTAACAAAATTGCCAACCAGTCGCGTGGTTTGAGTTTAAAATCGTGCCATTGAACACGGTGCTGGTCGGGACTTGTGAAACCACGCACTGTAATAGCACTTGCCATTTGTTCTGCACGCAAAAACAAATTATCAAATAATCGTTCTGTAACTGTCAGCCAAATTTTAGCAGCACCTTTGAATCCTATTTTCTTCCAATTGATAGCGCGTGTCATTATCGCTCGGATTAAATTCTGTATTTCTTCTAGCACTAAAGGTATAAATCGCAACGACAAGGTTAACGTTAACGTCACTTCTGTAATTGGTAATTTCAACATCTTTAACGGCTGCATTAAATCTTCCAGAGCAGCAGTGATTTCTTCCGGCGCCGTTGTAATTAAGTATAGATTACTACTATATAAAACAGTAAATAGAATAGTGCTAATTCTGAGAGCTAAATCAAGTGAACGACGAGTAACTTTAAAAGCACCGCGTTCAAATAAAACATATGTATATTTTTTACTACCAATTTGATTAGATGTAGTAGGAGTAGATATAGAAGGAGTTTGTGTAGGTGTAGGTTGAGGTGTAGGTTGAGATTGTGTAACAACCTGATATTCAGGTAAACGGGGTTGATAATGTAAACCGAGTCCATCGGGAGTAAAACATCCAATAACAAACACCAAAAACGTTAAAAACAACAACCCTGCCATTTGTTGAGGTTGTTGCCAAATGCGTCGAGGAATACCAGATAGTAAAGTTGTTAATACTAAAAGTACTACCAATAATAGGCGCCATTCATTATTGGCGAAAGTATAGGTAGTCAAAAAACTCATCAACCAAAAAATCTTGACACGGGGGTCAATCTTATGTAACCAGGTTTGTGGTTGTTCGAGATAAAGACCAAGCGGTAAAGAACGAAGTAAATCCATTTATGAGTTAGGAGTTGTGAGTTATGAGTAGAGACGCGTTCACGTAGTGTCCCGCTCTTAATAATCGCGTCTGTACGAGTTAGGAGTTAGCAACAATGATTTGTTTGTTACGAATAAACTATCCGTTACATCCGTTATAATCCGTTGCTAACTACTCATCAATTTATAACTCATAACTCATAACTATAATTAAACTCGCGTTGCGCGGTTTGTGTTGATAACGCTACCTTCTGCGTCGCGGACTTTCTTGCTACGCCATAATATGCGGATAGGTGTACCTTTGAAACCTAGTTGTTGACGGAATTGACGTTCAATGTAACGACGATAGTTATCGTTGAAACGTTTGGACTCGTTGACGAATAAGGCAATTGTTGGCGGCGCCGTTGTAACTTGGGTGCCATAGTAGATTTTACCTTGCTTACCACTACGACTAACTGGGGGTGAATGCCAGTGTACTGCGTCTTCGAGAACTTCGTTAATTACAGATGTACTAACACGGCGCCGATGTGACTCAACGCTGCTGACTACTAGTTCTAAGATTTTTTCAACACGCTGTCCGGTTTGAGCGCTGACAAAAATTGTGTCTGCCCACTCGGTAAAATGTAATCGTTCTTCAAGCGCTTTCTGATAGTCGTAAATTGTATGGGAGTCTTTTTCAATTGCGTCCCATTTATTTACAACAATAATACACGCGCGTCCTTCGTCAACGATTCGTCCCGCTAGTTTTTGGTCTTGGTCGGTGACTCCATCCAGTGCGTCTATTACTAATAACACTACATCCGAACGTCGAATAGCTTTGAATGCACGGTTAATACTAAAGAATTCTGTACCGTATTCAATACTTTTCTTTCTGCGAATTCCTGCGGTATCGATAAGACGATATTTGTGTCCGTTACGTTCAATGAATGTATCAATTGCATCGCGAGTTGTACCCGAAATCGGGCTAACGATAGCGCGTTCTTCACCAACAAATGCGTTCAATAGACTTGATTTACCGACATTTGGGCGCCCGACAATAGCAATTTTGATTTCTTCGTTTTCTGGTATATCTTGCACCATCGGTAAATGGTTGATTAACTCGTCGAGTAAATCACCTGTACCACTACCGTGGATAGCAGAAATAGGATATGGTTCACCGAGTCCCAGTGACCAAAACTCAGCAGCTTGCATTAAACCTTGTTCGGGAGATTCGCATTTATTAACTGCAAGCAAGACAGGAACTTTTTGAACTCGCAACCAAGAGGCAATTTCTTCATCAGAAGAATTTGGGCCTGCTTGCCCATCTACTAGAAAAATAGCAGCACTTGCTTCGGAAAGTGCTGTCATCGCTTGCTGGCGAATAAAGGGTAAAAATTCGGTATCATCGTTGAATATCAAACCACCTGTATCAACGACTGTAAACTCTCTATCACGCCAAAACGCTTTCAAGTAAGTACGGTCACGTGTCACACCTGGTTCATCGTGAACTATGGCAGTTTGTTCACCAGCGAGACGATTTACAAAAGTTGACTTGCCCACATTGGGGCGCCCGATAATAGCAACAACAGGTAAACTCATAATAGTTTTGTTAACTCCGTCCGGAATATTGATTTTAGCAACGAGATTTGACAGTTAAATGATTCAAACTTAAAACAGTACAGGGAATATAAAAATAAGTCTAAAAGACTGGAGATTGAACCTTGATATACTATAAGCAATGCCGTCATACACGCCGAAGGGTATTTCGATTTATCAAGTCAGGCTTATTTATACTAGGAATATGTACCTTACTATACGCTTACTTTATAGAACCAAACTGGATTGAGATTAAATCGCTACAATTGACTCTTCCACACCTTCCACAAGAATTTAATGAATATAGAATTGTACAAATTAGTGATATCCATGTCAATCGATGGATGACTTCAGCACGTTTAAAGCGTATTTTTCGATTAGTCAATCAGCAAAACCCTGATTCAATAGTAATTACAGGTGACTTGGTTACACATGAACAACAGCGCTTTATTCCTAAATTACGACAGACACTGGGTATACTTACCGCAAAAGACGGTAAATTTGGCGTGTTAGGGAATCATGACTATGGCGCCAATCCTAAAGCTATTGCAAAAACAATGTCAGAAACTGGTGTCATCAATCTTAATAATACCTATTCTATATTACAACGTGGAACAGCAAAATTGTATATCGCTGGAGTTGATGATGTTTGGTTCCAAAAAGCGCGTTTAGACTTAGTGCTACAAAACCTACCATTAGATGGCGCCGCAATATTACTAGCACACGAACCAGACTTTGGCGACACCAGCGCTGCAACCAACAGGTTTGATTTACAATTATCTGGACATTCTCATGCTGGACAAATACGCTTACCGTTTTTAAAACCACCTGTATTGCCCAGTTTAGGCAAAAAATATTACGCAGGACTATATCAACTAGGTGGAATGAAATTATACACAAACAGAGGTATAGGTATGACAGGACTTCATGTCAGATTTAATTGTCGCCCTGAAATTACCGTTATTACACTTTATGCTGAAAAAATTGGCAACGGATAAAACGGATGAGCAATGTTATAATTTCTGTTGGTAAGCAAACTTAAAGACTATAAAATTTACTATTATTTCTCGTGTCGGCTAAAGATATATTTTACAATGCTGCGAAAGCAGCTTTACAGAATGATGGCTGGACAGGTACAGAGCCATTGTATCTCAGGTGGGGAGATGACCAGTTACGAATACATTTGACTACTGAACGTTTAATAGCAGCGGAACGCGCGCATGATAAAATTGCAGTAGAAGTAAAAAGCTTTATTGGAACATCCGCAATTACAGATTTTCATTTAGCGTTGGGACAATTTCTCAACTATAAAGCAGTACTACAAATAAAGCAACCACAGCGCCAACTATATTTAGCTGTAATAACAGAAATATACCGAACTTTTTTCGTGATTTACCTAAACTCAGTGTCCAAACCTATCAAATCAAATTACTAATATTTGACCTAGTGGAATATTAGCAAAATATATACAAATCTGTTTTTCATTCACAGGTGCCTACTTAATATATGTTTACAGTAAATCATAAAGTTACCGATATTAAAAGAAAACGAGTGCAACTCAGAGTTGTATACGAAGAGTTACCACCTGTTGAAAAACAGATAGTTCAATTGTTCTCAATAATTTATGAGCCTGTGAGCAAAAAGCAGTTTTCTAGCTGTTTTAGTAAAGTAGGCGCCGTAGATAGTAACACTTTAGATGTATATATAGATGGGTTAGTGAAAGCAGAACTACTTGTCAAAAAGAATGAGTTGATTCAATGTCATGATTTATTGGTAGAAATTGTTACACGAGATGCGGTATCGAGTGGAAAATTTGAAGTTTTTGCTGACTCGGTTCAAGTTGGTATACCAATAAGGAATTATGAAATAAATGGGTCTCGATATTTCTCGAATGATACGCAGTTAATACGCGAGGTTCGTATCGGTATTTACCGTGGTAATTTAAATTTTGTAGATAAACAGTTTATTGACTACGAACAATGTAGACAAATTAAAAATAAAATATCACGGCAGGAAGTTATTTATAAAATATGTAACAATCCTTTTGATGCTAAGTGGATTCAAGCTTTACCTCAAGAATTATACGAAAATTGCTTACAAATCATTTTATTAGATTCTGCTCTCAAGTTATCGGCTGCTGACGAAGCATTTAATTTGCTTAAAGAAGAATGTTTTTCTCAAGGTGAGCATTCTTCTGGTTATTTACGGATAATTTTAACTGAACAGTTGTTATTGCGAGGTCGTCAACAAGAAGCACAGCAGTGTTTAGAGTCTATATCTGAATCATATCAAGATATTAGTCTTGTTTATTGGGGATGGTTGAATTTTTTACGCGATGATGTTGATGAAGCGATTGTATATTATAATAATGCCCTTAAAGCTATAAATCCAGGTCGAGGTAAACGTCAAAGCTATTTTAATAATTTGGCTGGGTTGTTTTTTATACTCGCTTTGATTAAAGAAGGTTCAAAAAAGAATTTAGAGAAAGCTTTAGATTATTGTAGCTTGATGTGCCACGGTAATCATTGGCTGCGAATGGTTTACTCTCAGTTAAAAATTTTACTTGAAGTTCAGTTAGGTGATATTTCACAGAAACATCTTATTCTCACTAACCGCATCATCTTTCCTGGAGAACACAATATTATCGAAGCATTATTTTTTATGCTTTGTCATTATTGGACAGATGCTAATAGTGCGAAAAGACATTTACCTGGTTTGGTAGAGCGGTGTTATTCGCAAGCTATGACAAACGATTATACTTGGCTGGCGATGGAAAGTGTAGAATTATTATCGCGACTCAGGTCAGATGATAGTTTGGAAACTCAGGCAGAAAATCTCAACGAAGAATTAGGGATAACTAGTATTATTAATACTATTGCACCGCAATCTTCGTGGCAACGCTGTTTGAATGCTCTTGCTAATTTAAAGAAACAGGCGCCTATTATTAAAGAGGGTAGCACACGTTTAGCTTGGTTTATTACTCATTATGCATACAAATGTACGCTACAACCACGCGAACAAAAGGTGAATAATAAGGGAGAATGGGGTAAAGGGCGCCCGATAGCTTTGAAGCGTTTAAAAAATGATTTGGATGAATTTGATTATTTAACAACGCAGGATATAAAAGCTTGTGCTTGTATTGAAGCTTATTATGATGGTAATTATTATGGGAAAACCGAATATTCGTTTCCCGATAGAGCGATAACAGCTTTGGTTGGTCATCCTTTAGTATTTTGGGACGATGCAGCTTCCACACGGGTAGAGGTTGTAAAGGGAGAACCAGAGTTAATAGTTAAGAAAGGTCGGAAAAGTAAATTAACAATTGAGTTTTCGCCAAAACTATCCCATAGCCAAAATGTTTTAGCTATCAAAGAAACTCCTACACGTATTAAAGTAATAGAAATAAAGAGCGAACATCGACGTATTGCTGAAATAATTGGGAATGATAATCGATTAGTTGTACCTATTACTGCCGAAAAGCAAGTATTAGAGGCAATTAATGGAGTTTCAGAAATTGTAACAGTACATTCAGATATTGGTGGTGGGGTTGGAGGCGCCGAGGAGGTACCCGCACAAACAATACCATATATTATATTATTACCAGATAAAGAAGGGTTGAAAGTAAGTTTATTATCTTGTCCGTTTGGCAGTGGTGGTCCTTATTATCGTCCGGGTACAGGTGGCGAAACGGTTATTGCTGAAATTAAAAATAGGCGCCAACAAACACGACGTAATCTAAAAGAAGAGAAGTTGCTGACAGATAATGCCATTGCAGCTTGTGCGACTTTAGCAGGTATCGAAACAGAAGATGGGGAATGGCAAATAAATAACCCAGAAGATTGTTTAGAACTGTTATTAGAACTGCAAGCGTTAGGAGATAGTGTTGTAATTGAGTGGCCCGAAGGAGAAAAGTTGCGGGTAAGTCATCGTGCTGACCTGAAAGATTTGCAAATGTCGATTCAACGTTCTTCTGATTGGTTCGGCGCCACAGGTGAGTTAAAATTAGATGATAATTTGGTGTTAGATATGCAGCGGTTGTTAGAACTGCTCGATAATACACCTGGTAGATTTATTCCCCTTGGTGATGGTCAATTTTTAGCGTTGACACAAGCGTTTCGTAGGCACCTAGATGAATTAAAGACATTTTCAGAAATATCTAATAAAGGTATAAGGTTTCATCCGTTAGCAACATTGGGTTTAGAAGACTTTGTTGATGAAGTAGGTACACTCAAAGCAGATAAACATTGGAAAGCGCATGTACAGCGTTTAAAAGAAAGTCAAAACTTACAGCCTAAATTACCAAGTACCTTTCAAGCAGAGTTACGCGACTATCAAGTTGAAGGTTTTAATTGGATGTCACGTTTAGCACACTGGGGAGTAGGCGCCTGTTTAGCAGACCAAATGGGATTAGGAAAAACAATACAAGCATTAGCAGTAATTTTAAACCGTGCTAGTGCTGGGGCAACTTTAATTATTGCACCAACATCTGTATGCATGAATTGGATTAGCGAAGCTCAAAAATTCGCACCGACTTTAAATATTATTCAATTTGGTAATAATAAACGGCAAAAAGTCGTGGATAATTTAAAACCGTTTGACATGTTTATTTGTAGCTACGGGTTATTACAGCAAGAAGAAGTTTCGCAAATGCTATCGCAAGTTGAATGGCAAACCATAGTATTAGACGAAGCGCAAGCGATAAAAAACATGTCAACCAAACGCTCGCAAGCAGCAATGAATTTAAAAGCAGGTTTTAAGCTAATTACAACCGGAACACCAATAGAAAATCATCTAGGTGAACTGTGGAATTTATTCAGGTTTATCAATCCTGGTTTACTTGGTTCATTTGAAAGCTTTAACGAGCGCTTTGCTAACCCCATCGAAAAATTCCAAGATAAAGGCGCCCGTACCAAGCTGAAAAAACTCATTCAACCATTTATACTGCGCCGTACAAAGAACCAAGTATTAGAATCATTACCATCTCGTACCGAAATTTTATTACATGTAGAACTAAGTCGAGAAGAAATGGCGTTTTACGAAGCATTACGTCGTGAAGCAGTAGCAAAACTTACGGACGAAGAGGCGCCTTTCTCAGGTCAAAAACATCTACAAGTATTAGCAGAAATAATGAAACTACGTCGTTCTTGTTGTAACGCTCGGTTGGTGGCAAAGGACACTAAATTACCAAGTGCGAAATTACAACTTTTTGGCGAAGTGCTAGGAGACTTACTAGAAAACCGTCATAAAGTACTGGTATTTAGTCAATTTGTAGACCACTTACATATTATCCGCGATTATCTAAACACACAAAACATCAGCTATCAATATTTAGACGGTAGCACACCTGTAACAAACCGGAAAAAAGCAGTTGATGCATTCCAAGCAGGAGAAGGAGACGTATTTTTAATTAGTTTGAAAGCAGGAGGAACAGGCTTAAATCTTACTGCTGCTGACTATGTAATTCATATGGACCCGTGGTGGAACCCAGCAGTCGAAGACCAAGCATCTGACCGCGCGCACCGCATAGGACAACAACGACCAGTTACTATATATAGATTAGTGGCAAAAGACACCATCGAAGACAAAATCGTTGAATTACACCATCACAAACGTGACCTAGCAGATAGTTTACTCGAAGGCGCCGACATTAGCGGTAAAATGTCCACAGAAGTATTACTCGAATTAATGGGCGNCCTAACTCACATCTTGCACGCCTGCCTAGAAACCGGGCTTCTTGACAAAAACTTTGCTATAAAACGTTGATTTTTCGTACAGAAGCCCGGTTTCTTTAAGCTTATTGAGAATGCTGCAAGATGTGAGCTAATGTAGTACAGGCACCGTAAATTGTAGCACAGGTCGGAAAGCCTGTGCATTGTCAAAATAAATTATATTCTCGTTAAAATTGCCTAATCTTGTAATTTAATTCATATAGATTTACTCGCTTAACTTACCAGAATCAATTAATTTATCAATTTCCTCCTGCACCAATGGAGATGGCGGAATTTCTTTGCTGATAATTTTGTTACAGATATCCACACACGTATCGCAAATAAATACACCTGGGCCTGCAATAAGAATATTAACTTGTTCTCGGCTTTTGTGACAAAATGAGCAGCACAATTCTATCTTAGTTTCGGCAGTACTACTAGTCATAGTTTTTGTTTCCTTAAGTAAAGTCGGTTGAATTTGTTCTTGAAGAGGAGATAATCGTTCTCTCAGTTGATGACGAGATTTGTGTAGGCGCCCTTTTACAGCATTGACTGAAATATTTAAGCGATTTGCTACTTCTTCTAAACTAAACTGCTCGTTGTAAAACAGTAAAACTACTGAGCGATTTTTGGGAGATAGAGTGTCAACTGCATCTTGTATTACTGTCTGTAATTCTTCCTGTTCTGCCACAAGCTGAGGGTCAGGAGAACTCAAGAACGTTGGTAGCGGTTTATCTATAAAATTCCCTATCATTGCTTCCAGGGAAAAACAGATTAACTTACGGCGCCGCAAATCGTTCCGGCAAACATTGAGTACAATGCCGTACAGCCAACCCTTAAAGCGTGTTGGGTCATTGAGTTTATCTAGCGAGAGATAAGCTTGCAGCATGGCATCTTGTACAAGCTCTTGCGCCAAATCTCCATTGCCCACCACTCGTGTAGCTAGGCGTTGCGCCATTTGTTGATAACGCGACACAAGCAAACCGAATGCAACTTTATTTCCCTGTCGCGATAGAAAAACTAACTCCAGATCACTGTGTTCGGACATGTCTCCCTCGCTAAACAACTCTATCTATATAGTGGCAAGCTAGAGGAAAAAGGTTACCTTGATAAAAAAATATGATGAATCGATTATTGCGAGTGCCATGACTCAGTTTTCACAACCAAGCTCGCACAAGCAATAATATATAGATAGTGATGCAAATTTTTTTGGTCAGGCGCCGCGAACCATAGGGTGTTTTTTTGGTAGAGTCCAAATTTCTTGTATAAGCGCTTGTCCAGTATAGCTTTGAAGCATTCCACCTATTTACAAGGTTCGCGGTAACTCTGAAACCCTTACCATAAAAACGTTTTAGTCATTTTGAACGGCGCCTGTCTTGACACATTAGCCTTTGAAACGCTATTCTTAGCCTAGGTTCGCGGAACAGCACCTTGAAAACTAAATACAGCAAAGCTTCTATGCCAAGCCATTGCAATATTAAATAATCCCTGAAAGGGATTGAAACAATCTGTATACAAAACTTTTACAACGCAAACTTATTGCAATATTAAATAATCCCTGAAAGGGATTGAAACGTTCTAGAACAACCGGGTATTTTTAATCTCAAGCTTAGATTGCAATATTAAATAATCCCTGAAAGGGATTGAAACCTTAGATTCATTCTGAAACGGGAAACATGCGTAATTTCATTGCAATATTAAATAATCCCTGAAAGGGATTGAAACAACTTTAGATTCAAGATTTTCCTTGATGATATAGAGTTTTATTGCAATATTAAATAATCCCTGAAAGGGATTGAAACGAAAACGGTTTACGGTCTGATAAACGAGCTGCTTATTGCAATATTAAATAATCCCTGAAAGGGATTGAAACAGTCGCCAAATGATGATTAAAGATAACTTAATTCATTGCAATATTAAATAATCCCTGAAAGGGATTGAAACTGGAGAACAGGCGCCATGTAGTGACCTTGGCGGTGTACTAAATTGCAATATTAAATAATCCCTGAAAGGGATTGAAACGCGAAAGGCAGTAAAGCGACTATTTTACGAATTGCAATATTAAATAATCCCTGAAAGGGATTGAAACATCGACGGGTGGCTAAAACCATCTCGCTCCTTGGGTACAAATTGCAATATTAAATAATCCCTGAAAGGGATTGAAACCTAAAAGAAGGAAGAAGAAAGAAGCAAGAAGGAAGAATTGCAATATTAAATAATCCCTGAAAGGGATTGAAACCCGAATTCATTAAGGTTCGCTCACTGTTGTCTATTGCAATATTAAATAATCCCTGAAAGGGATTGAAACAATCGCCAGCTAACGATAGGAAATTGTTTAAATCATTGCAATATTAAATAATCCCTGAAAGGGATTGAAACCGGAGATACGGGCGCCGTTGTTCTAGTTCTGATTATATTGCAATATTAAATAATCCCTGAAAGGGATTGAAACATTTCTTTATCTTGCAAAGTAATCACCCAATTGAATTGCAATATTAAATAATCCCTGAAAGGGATTGAAACCCTCAATAATCGAGATTTAACTAGTTTTACCAAAAATTGCAATATTAAATAATCCCTGAAAGGGATTGAAACGTATTGTGAACGAACTGTGTATTTTGTGGTAGGAATAAAATTGCAATATTAAATAATCCCTGAAAGGGATTGAAACCCAGTATTTGTGACAGTCGGTGTTGTTCCCGGCAATTGCAATATTAAATAATCCCTGAAAGGGATTGAAACATTTTAGATTGATAATCAAATTT
The DNA here is from genome assembly GCF_001904745.1 of Calothrix sp. HK-06. Taxonomy (GTDB): domain Bacteria; phylum Cyanobacteriota; class Cyanobacteriia; order Cyanobacteriales; family Nostocaceae; genus Dulcicalothrix. Next base: position 5,427 of record NZ_MRCD01000028.1, on the reverse strand, counting down.
TGGCAAACCTTCACTAAATTGCAATATTAAATAATCCCTGAAAGGGATTGAAACAGCATCACCTGTACCAGTGACGCTTTTTTTGATTATTGCAATATTAAATAATCCCTGAAAGGGATTGAAACGGCTCTATTTTAGGGGCTTCTAATGGCTCGGTTGGATTGCAATATTAAATAATCCCTGAAAGGGATTGAAACATTAGCAGCTACTTCTGGAAGCCCTGTGCTGGGAATTGCAATATTAAATAATCCCTGAAAGGGATTGAAACCGGAAGTGAGTAAACTTTATTTCAGCCAAAATGAGAACGAATTGCAATATTAAATAATCCCTGAAAGGGATTGAAACAAATAATTTCAACCATTCGGTTTGGGGAATTGTGCCAAATTGCAATATTAAATAATCCCTGAAAGGGATTGAAACACATTTGGAGGTAGCACAATTTCTTTAGTTAAATATAAAAAATTGCAATATTAAATAATCCCTGAAAGGGATTGAAACATTTTAAATCTGCTTTGAGCAAAATAATAACCACTAAAATTGCAATATTAAATAATCCCTGAAAGGGATTGACAATAGGGTGCCACATTCATTATGTAAGATAAAGAAGAAAAATAATATTACTATATTATGATTGTTACAACAGGGAACGATGTTGCAGAACGCGCAATCAAAAATTACGTTGGTATAGTACGAGGTATTGTTGTACGCTCACCAACGATTGGACAAGGAATAATGGGTGGGTTGAAGCAATTAGTTGGTGGAAACATTGAAGCATATGCAGTAGCTTGTGAACAAGCACGGCAAGAAGCATATGACCGTATGATAAAACAAGCACAAAGTTTAGGCGCCGAAAGTTTGAAAATCTTGTTTGTAACAAATAAAGCCTAGTTTTTTTTATTACTTATCCGTTACATCCGTTCATCATCCGTTGCCAATATTTCTACTTTCCAAAATTAATGACACAGACCACTAGTATCTTGATCTAGCACAGGCATAATGCGAAAATTAAATACTTCTTGCCAAACATCTTCGCCATGTTGAGACACAAAACTGCTTTCCAGGTCTTGGAAACTGGTATAATCATCGTTTCTTACGGCCGTAATCATATCAATTAAGTCTAATACAGAAATTTTTATTGCTGTCAACTGTGCTTCAGTCATTGCCCTTTGTCCTTAAAAATAGAAATATATCTGAGTGAACTACGTTTAGTGTCTATATTTAAGCATTTATTTTTACAGCATTAAATTTCATTAATATATATTATTGGCAACATATATAAAGTTAAATTTTTTACATAGCTGAAATTAAAATTTTTCTCTCTTATTTACGATTTTTTACATCAATATGCTTAATACTCAGATATTTACATTACATCAACTTGATGAGAGGCATGAGTTTTGGACGGCATATTTACCTAATGAAATAAATTTTAACCAATCACAGTTTGATGAACTTTGGGATATGCATCCTTGTGACTTTAAAGAACTTAAAATACACGGGCGCCTAGTAAAAACACCACGTTGGCAAGAGGTTTATGGTGTTAATTATCATTATACTGGGGTAGTAAACAAAGCTTTACCTATACCACCGTTACTTAAACCGCTTCATCAATGGAGTCAAGATAATATAGATAGTTGTCTCAATGGCATGGTGATAAATTGGTACGATGGGCAGTTGGGTCACTATATGGGTAAGCACCGTGATTCTACTGTAAATATGGTACTAGGCGCCTCTATAGTGATTATTTCATTTGGAGAGGAGCGCATATTTAGGTTAAGACCTTGGAAAGGTACAGGTTATAAAGATTTTACAACAACGCAGGGCAGTGTGTTTGTTATTCCTTATCAAACGAATAAAGCTTGGACGCATGAGGTTATTTCGTCTAAGCGTTATCAAGGTCGAAGAATATCTATTACATTTCGAGGGTTTCTTAGCAAAGGATGATGAACGGATAAGTTATTGGTCTAAAAATAGCCCATCCGTTACATCCGTTGTATCCGTTGCCATTTTCTCCTTAGTTAGCTTAACTGCATAAGTCCCCTATCCCCAGAAATAGTTCACTTTTAGAGTCGAATAGTACTACAAATCCGCTTATATCAACAATTTAGGAATATTGAGGTCAAATAATGCCAGACGATAAAGATATTGATACTAGTAATAATTCTCCTGTTGAATTATCTCAAGAAGAACTTGATGGAATTTCTGGAGGTATTAGTATTTTTGTTTCGGGTTCGACTTTCCAAAGGAGTGATGTGTTCGCACAGTCACGGAGACGTTCGCGTCGTGGAAGTAGAAGTTCTAGTTTCGGGTCTTCGCAGATATCTTCATCGGCATTTCAAATTATGGGCATTGGTTTAAATGGAGCGGAGGATATTATGACCTTTTTTAAAGGGATTTTTGGATTTTTCGGTAGAAGATAATTACGCGACAAGGAACTTACTATGTCATCCGTTATTCTGAAGGAACTTAGCAATCAAGATATTGATTGGATGTTAGCAACCGGGGAGAGAGTTGAAATTGCACCTGGTACGGTTTTAGTTGAACAGGGTCAATATGACGACGCACTATATATATTACTCGAAGGCGCCTTAACGGTAACGTTAAACCAAGAAAATGCTGACCCTTTGGGACGTGCGTTTGCGATGTTAGAAGGTGGAATACCAGGCAGAGAAGTAGCGCACCTTGAGAAGGGAGAGATAATAGGAGTTCCTCTTTTTGAAAATAATTTATCTTCTACTACTGTTTGTGCGAGAAAAAAATCTGTGGTTTTGATGGTTCCGAATGCTAAACTTATTCAGAAGCTACATCAAGATTTAGAGTTTGCCGCACATTTATATCGTGCGTTTGCTGTTATGCTCGCTAACCGTCTTCAACAAATGATGAAAGAGTTAGGTAACAGTACAAATGTTTTAAGTAAACCACAGTTACGCGAAGCTTTAATTATATTTGGTGAGTTGCACGATAGTGATATTGACTGGTTAATTGCAGCAGGACAAATTCAAATGTTTCCTACTGGGTCTGTTTTAATTCGTAGCGGTAGACCAAGCGAAGCATTATATATTTTACTTGATGGCGCCGTTGCCTTAAATGCGAGCAATGATGATAGCAATGTACTTGCACATGCATTTTCTAATTTAGAAGACAGCAAAAATCAACCGTTGGAACGCGAGTTTGGCAGATTATCGCGGGGTGACATGATTGGAGAAACACCATTCATTGAGGTGCAACCTGAAACAGTAACTGTAAAAGCAGTTAAAGACTCACGTGTATTATCAATACCAAAATGGCGCCTGTCTGCCAAGTTACTACACGATGTTGGCTTTGCAGTAAGATTTTACCGCGTTTTGGCAATAATTCTAGCAGATAAACAAACATCACTCGTCCAACGTTTAGGCTACGGTCGATTAACTTATAGTAGCGGTCAATCTTTGGAAGAATCTTTCGCAAACGAGCTTAATAACTATTCTTTAACACAAATGGGACTCGCTGGCGCCCGTTTTGATTGGATGCTCAAAAGAATTCGCATTGAATAGAAACCGGGGTTTCTTTGTTGAAATTTGTAATAAAAATAAAGATTTGTCTGCGACAATGAATGCATAGAAACCCGGTTTCTTATATATATAGGAGAAAAAAATGGTAACGCAACAAAACACCGAAAAAAATCAAAACAACTTATTTCGTAAAGAAGCACTAGACAAAGTAGCTTCTCCAGAACAACTAGACCAATTAATTAAAGTCACAAGTCCTAAACGTTGGTTTTCTTTATTTGCACTCGGCGCCTTAGTCATTAGTGGAGGAGCATGGAGCGTACTAGGAGAAATACCAATTGTAGTTACAGGTAAAGGTATTATGGTATATCCTAGCCAAGTAGCAACACTACAAACATCTAGCTCAGGACGTATTTCGGAATTAAAACTGCGAGCAGGAGATACAGTTAAGAAAGGTGAAGTTATTGCCACAATTGATCAAACCGAACTACGTAAACAATTACAATTAAGCAAAGAAAAGTTAACCCAGTTAAGAATTCAAGACCAAACAGCAAACACAGTCCAAGTACAGCGTACTACTGTAGAAGAAACTGCAATAGCTCAACAGCGTCAAACATTATTACAAAGTTTACAAACTGTAGAATCATTAACCCCAGTATTGCGAGAAAAAGGATTAGAAGTTATCAAAAAAGAACGTTCTAATTTACGTTCAAGATTAGCAACAGTGCGTGAACTACAACCAACATTACAACAGCGATGGGAAATACGAGAAAAACTCTTGGAACAAGGAGCAGTAAATAAAGACACAGTATTAAGCGCAAAGCAAGAGTATATCAATTCTCAAGCCCAAATCGACGAAGCAGAATCACAATTAAACCAACTTGAAGTTAAAGAAACAGATGCTCAACGTCAATATTTGCAAAATTTGAATCAAGTTAACGAAATAAAAACACAACTCAAAGCATTAGATAGTCGTCAAGAAACTCAAAAAGAGCAAGACTTTACAACTGCAACGAGTCGGAAAAAAGAAATTCAAGAAACCGAACGTTTAATCGTGCAATTAGAATTGCAGTTACAAAAAAACAGTCAAGTCGTTAGTGATTATACAGGTACAGTGCTAGAATTAACAGCCAAACCAGGTCAACAATTAGAACCAGGTTTAGGAATAGGAACAGTATCCACACAACAATCTGGCGCCAAATTAGTTAATATCGTCTTTTTACCGGAGAGCGAAAACAAAAAAATTAAGGTTGGTACACCTTTACAAATTACCCCTTCTACGGTAAAGCGTGAAGAATTTGGTGGTATTGAAGCTAAAGTCACAAAAGTATCGTCGTTCCCAGTAACCCAACAAGGTGTTGCCAATATTATAGGCAACCCAGATATTTTACCAGGTGTATTAGACAAAGGACCTCAAATCGCGGTTTACACAGAACCTCAAATTGACATAACACCAAGTGGTTACAAATGGTCATCGTCCTCTGGACCACAATTTAAAGTGGCGCCTGGTACCACAACATCAGTCAGAATAACAATAGAAAAGAAAAAGCCTATCGAATTTGTGTTACCTATCCTTAAATCCTGGACTGGAAATTAAATTTTATCAGAATGTATAGCTTGCTACTTAGACTTTAACCGAGGCGCCGATAGTGTGGTAAGTTAATCGATGTAGAGCAGCACGCACCGTGACCAAGGTTAAGGCTTTATTAAAACCTTTAATCTTGTCGTGCTAGGGTCTGTTCAAATAGGCACCTGCTAGATACAACTAAATTGGGTTCTTTCGTACATTAGCGTGCTGATTTTATGATTAAAGTCGATAACTTTCCTTTAAAATTAAGGATTACAGGCGTGATTAACTCACATCTTGCAGCATTCTCAATAAGCATAAAGAAACCGGGCTTCTGTACGAAAAATCAACGTTTTATAGCAAAGTTTTTGT